>JBEKBI010000001.1:0-178907 GCA_050015475.1 Acidimicrobiales bacterium
TCTGCATGACAGGAGTGTCGCCAAGAAGGAGCGACGGACGAGTTGGTCGCTTCACTTCGGCGTAGATCCAGTTCTTGAGAAGTCCCGCGTACAGCTCGCGCGTCCGAAGGGAGAGATCGACTCTCGTCGGCCACCAACCTCGTCGACGAACTGGCGCAGCGTGGTGCGGCCTCGTCGGTCCGTCCAGGTGCCCGATCGCCGGCGACTCCACTCGTCCTTGAGCCACTCGTCGGCCTGAGCTTTGTTTGGAAACGTATAGCCGGCCGTGTGCCGTACCCCGTCGATGACGTACCAGGCGCGCACGCGCCCGTTCGGGAGTTTCTCGATCGCTCCGAAGCTCGATCCTCCAGCCACGTTTTGGCGGTACCCGAGGTGGAGTCGCGCAATCTCGCGCTCTGAAGGAAGTGGCTCTCTAGTGGCCCTCAACTCACTCATCGAAAGCGAAATCCGGCTCTGACCTGGAGCGGGCGACCGGGATCGAACCGGCATGACCAGCTTGGAAGGCTGGAGCTCTACCATTGAGCTACGCCCGCGACGCACGCCGAGGCTAGCTCGCGCCTGCCTGACGACCGGTGCAAGCCGCCACCCAGGACAGCGACACGTCGGGGAGGCGGGATTTGAACCCGCGGCCTCCTGCTCCCAAAGCAGGCGCGCTAACCAAGCTGCGCTACTCCCCGCGTCCCATCACGCGACTTCTCGATCGTAGGTGCAGTGGGCGTCGCCTGTTCGCACGAGTCCCATATGCCCTTCCGGAGCGGATGTCGGGCGGCACTGTCCAGGCCCGGTAGAGTACGCACGGTCTATGCGCTCTACTTCTGAAGCCCTTGAGGGCAATCGCGTCAAGCTCACCGTCGAGGTCGACGAGGAGGAACTGGGAAAAGCAGTCGACGACACCATGCGGCGACTGCAGAAAGACGTCGCCGTGCCCGGCTTCCGCCCGGGGAAGGTGCCGCGCCGTCTGTTGGAGGTTCGCCTCGGTGCCGAGGCCATTAGGGCCGAGGTGATTCGCAACTCGCTGCCTGAGTACTACGCCAAGGCGGTAGAGGAGGCGGCGCTCGACACGATAGGGGCGCCCGAGATCGACATCACCTCCGGTGAGGAGGCGGGGCCGCTCGCCTTCGACGCGGTCGTCGAAGTCCGTCCGCAAGTCTCGATCGCCGGCTACCAAGGCCTTGTCATAACCGCGCCTGGAGTGGAGCCGACCGAGGCCGAGATCGACGCCCGTATCGACCGGCTGAGGGAGCAGTTCGCGGAGCTCCGCGAAGTGGAGCGGCCGGCCGGCGATGGCGACCTGGTCACCATTGACGTGCAGGGCATTCGCGACGGGAAGCCCGTCGATGGGCTGAGCACGGACGACTTCGTATACGAGGTCGGCTCGGGCGGCATCATGGAAGGCGCTGACGAGCAGCTCCGGGGCAAGAAGGCCGGGGACATCGTCGAGCTCGGCGCCCCGGAGATGGAAGGTGGCGCAGGAACGCTGAAGCTGCTCGTGAAACAGGTACGCGAGAAGGTGCTCCCCGAGGCGAACGATGAATGGGCGTCCGACGCCTCTGAGTTCGAAACGCTCGATGAGTTGCGCAAAGACATGGCAGCGAGGCTCGCCAGCCTGAAGAAACTTGAGGCCCGCCTGACTGTCCGTGAGCGCGCAGTCGAGGCATTGACGGAGCTCGTTGCCGAGGAGATGCCTGCCACGCTCGTCGCAGCCGAGGTGGAGCGTGCCCGCCATGGCTTCGCCCACCGTCTCACCGACAGCGGCTTGACCGTCGAGCAATACCTCGAGGCCTCGGGCCAGGACGCGGCGGAGCTCACGGCGGAGTTCGAGCGCCAGGCGGTTGCCCAGATTCGAACCGATCTCGCTTTGCGCGCCTTGGCGGACGCGGAGGCGATCGTTGTCGACGACAAGGATCTCGCCTCTCAGATCGAGCGGCTGGCCGCCCAGACCAATCAGGATCCCCGGGCGCTCGCGACCAGATTGGCGAGGAGTGGCGGGCTTGAGCAGCTACGCTCGGATGTGCGGAGTGAGAAGGCGGTCGCATGGTTGGCCGACTCCGTAGACCTCGTCGATGACCAGGGGAACCCGATGGACCGAGCATTGCTCCTCGAAGCCGTCGGCTCAGAGGAAGAGACGTCTCCAGGCGAGCCGACGGCCCAAGATGTCAAGGTCGCCGAGAAGATAGTCGCGGACCTCGAGGCCTCCACCGAGGCTCCCGCTGACACTGATCCGGCCGAGGAGGGTTGAGTTTTGGTCGCGCACGACTACCTCGTCCCGACGGTGATCGAGCAGTCGCCGAGAGGCGAACGCGCTTACGATTTGTACTCCCGGTTGCTGCGCGAGCGGATCATCTTCATCGGCACGCCCATCGATGACGCCATCGCGAATCTGGTATGCGCCCAGATGCTGTTCTTGGAGTCTGAGGATCCCGAGAAGGACGTCAACATCTACATCAATTCGCCCGGGGGCGACATCACGGCGCTGTTCGCCATCTACGACACCCTCAAGTACGTGCGCCCGGACAAGTCCACGTTCTGCTTCGGCCAGGCTGCGTCGGCGGCCGCCGTCCTGCTCGCCGCCGGCACCAAGGGCAAGCGGTTCGCGCTTCCCCACGCGCGCATTCTCCTCCATCAGCCCTACGGCGGAGGGGGTGGGCAGGCGAGCGACATCGAGCTGCAGGCCAAGGAGATCCTGCGGATGAAGGACCTCCTGAACCAAATGCTCGCCAGCGACACTGGCCAGTCGACAGAGAGGCTGGAGAAGGACACAGACCGGGACTTCATCATGAACGCTGAGGAAGCAAAGGAATACGGCATAATTGATGAGGTAATCACCAACCGCGAGGCCGTCGCTATCGCGGCGACCATTGGCGCAGCCTGAGCTACGGGAGACGATGTGGCCAAGTTCGGCGAAGGCGGGGAGCTCGTCAAGTGCAGCTTCTGCGGCAAATCGCAGAAGCAGGTCAAAAAGCTGATCGCCGGACCGGGCGTCTACATCTGTGACGAGTGCATCGAGCTGTGCAATGACATCGTCGAAGAGGAGCTGTCGGAGCCAACCGAGGTTCGCTTCGAGGACCTACCCAAGCCCAGAGAGATCTTCGACTTCCTGAACGACTACGTCATCGGCCAGGAGCAAGCCAAGAAGATCCTCTCCGTGGCGGTGTACAACCACTACAAGCGGGTGCAGGCCGGCGTGTACCGCGACGGCGACGTCGAGATCGCGAAGTCCAACATCCTCCTTCTCGGGCCTACCGGTTGCGGCAAGACTCTTCTCGCCCAGACTCTCGCTCGCATGCTGAACGTTCCGTTCGCGATTGCGGACGCGACGGCACTCACCGAAGCCGGCTACGTCGGAGAGGATGTGGAGAACATCCTCCTCAAGCTCATCCAGGCGGCGGATTACGACGTCAAGAAAGCCGAGACGGGGATTATCTACATCGACGAAATCGACAAGATCGCCCGCAAGAGCGAGAACCCGTCGATCACCCGGGACGTCTCCGGAGAAGGCGTCCAACAGGCGCTGCTCAAGATCCTCGAGGGGACGACGGCGTCAGTGCCCCCACAGGGCGGTCGCAAGCATCCCCACTAGGAGTTCATCCAGATCGACACGACGAACATCCTCTTCGTCTGTGGGGGAGCATTCGCCGGCCTGGACAAGATCATCGAGAGCCGGATCGGCAGAGCCGGCATCGGTTTCCGCGCCGACATGCGCCGCAGCAAGCACCAGGAGGAGGGCGAGATCCTCATGCAGGTCCTTCCTGAGGACCTGCTCAAATTCGGCCTCATCCCAGAGTTCGTCGGACGCCTGCCGGTGATCGGGACCGTGCGGAGCCTCGACGAGGAGGCTCTCATTCGCATCCTCGTCGAGCCGAAGAACGCGCTCGTGAAGCAGTTCCACCGAGTGTTCGAGCTCGACAACGTCGAGCTCGAGTTGACCGAGGACGCGTTGGAGGCCGTCGCCCAGCAGGCCATGCTGCGCGGCACTGGTGCTCGAGGCTTGCGTGCCATCCTCGAGGAGGTTCTCCTCGAAGTCATGTACGACCTGCCGAGCCGCGAGGACATCGGCAAGTGCGTGGTCGACCAATCCGTCGTCCTGCAGCGGGTCGCACCGAGCCTGGTTCCACGTGGCGCGCGGGAGAAGTCCGAGCGCTCGCGACGAGCGGCCTCCTGAGCCGACGCCGCTCGAGCATCTTGAGGCGTGTCCGAACCTGAACGTCAGCCCAGCCCTCCCGCTGGACCACCTCTGCTTCCCCGGCCAGGCATGGGGATCCCGTCGTTGGGCGAGACGCTGGCGTGGCTCGATCGCCACGTCAACCTTGAAGCGATCGAGGCAGGCAGGGCCGGCCACTTAGGGTTGCCCAGCCTCGAGCGCATCGGCGCCCTCGCCGGCGCCCTCGGTGATCCGCAGACCTCCTACCCGATCATCCATGTCACGGGGACCAACGGCAAAGGCTCGACCTGCCGGATGACGACGGCGCTCCTCCAAGCTTGCGGCTTGTCGGTTGGGACCTATCTGAGCCCGCACTTGGAGAGGATCAACGAGAGGCTCAGGTTCGCCGGTACCGAGATCTCTGACGACGCCCTCGTGGGCGTGCTCGGTACCGTGGCCGAGATAGAGCGCTTCTTGGATGTCAGGGCGACCTGGTTCGAGCTCATGACGGCCGCCGCCTTCGCCTGGTTCGCCGACATGGCTGTTGAGGCCGCCGTCGTCGAGGTGGGCCTCGGCGGTCGATATGACGCGACGAACGTGGGCCAGGCCGATGTCGCGGTCGTGACAAACGTCGAGCTCGACCACACCCAGATTCTCGGCTCGACGCGGGAGGCGATCGCCGCCGAAAAGTCGGGGATCATAAAGAGCGGCTCGCTCGTGGTGCAGGGTGAAGAGTCGCCCGAGGTGTCGGCGATCTTCGAGGCCGAGGCCGAGCGGGTGGGCGCGAGCGCCCTCTGGCGCCGGGGAGTGGAATTCGGCTGCGCCTCGAACCAGCTCGCGGTCGGCGGGCGGCTCGTGGAGCTTTGGACTCCGCTCGGCCAGTACTCCGAGGTGTACCTGCCGCTGCCGGGCGCTCACCAGGGTGACAACGCCGCCTGCGCACTGGCCGCTGCCGAGGCCTTCCTCGGGACGGCCATCAGCGAGGACATCGTCCAGGAGGCGTTGGCCGTAGCGGCGGTGCCGGGGCGTCTCGAGGTGATGCGCAGGCATCCGCTCGTTGTGCTTGACGGCGCCCACAACCCCGCCGGTGCCGCCGCCGCCGGCCTGGCCCTAAGAGACGACTTCGGCGCCGCCCGCCGTGTCATTGTCGTGATGGGATGCCTGCGGGGCCGAGATCCCGGGCGGCTGCTCTTGGAACTCGGGCCGGATCGCATCGCCGCCGTCATAGCGTGCCGCCCACCTTCTGCCCGCGCCCAGGAACCAGAGGCTGTCGTGGAGGCGGCCCGAGCGCTCGGGCTGCTTGCCGAAGAGTCCGGCACAACGGCTGACGCCGTCGTGCGCGCCCTCGAACTCGCGGACCGCGAGGACGTGGTGCTCGTCACCGGGTCGCTCTACGTAGTCGGAGCGGCTCGCACGGCTCTGCTCTGACGGCTCGCCAGCGGCACCTCTCGTTGCCCTTCGCGGACTTGCGCGTTAGCGTCGCCGCCCGTGGAGCGCACCCTGGTCATCTGCAAGCCTGACGCCGTCGCACGTGGTCTCGTTGGCGAGATCGTCGGACGTATCGAGGATAAGGGCCTGCGCATCGCGGCGGCCGAGTTGCGCACGATCGACCCCGAAACCGCCAGCCGGCATTATGCCGAGCACGCCGGGAAGCCCTTCTACGACAGTCTCGTCGAGTTCATCTGCGGGGGCCCGTCGCTCGTCATGATCGTGACTGGGCCGGCCGGGACGTGGAAGATCGTCCGCACTCTCATGGGGCCCACCGATCCCGCCGAGGCACCGCCCGGCACGATTCGGGGCGACCTCGCCGTTGAGATGAGGGAGAACCTGATTCACGGCTCTGACGGGCCCGAGTCGGCCGCCCGGGAGATCGGGATCTTCTTTCCGCACCTCGCCTGAGAGCTCGTCGGGCAAGCTGGCGGATCGGGCTGTCCGCGGGCGTCCGCCCTGGCCGCTCGAGCTTCGCCGGCACCGGCGGCCGACGTCACGGACCGTGGCGCTCTTGTGAGCTTTCAGCGCATCCCGTAGCCTGTTGACACAAGCCCCCTAGTCCTGGAGCACTTGTATGTCTGAGAGCAGGTTCTCCTTCGTCGGCCGCGACATGGCCGTTGACCTCGGTACAGCGAACACGCTCGTGTACGTTCGCGGCCGCGGCATCGTGCTCAATGAGCCGTCCGTCGTCGCCATCAACGTAAAGGACGGCCATCCGCTCGCCGTCGGCGTCGAGGCAAAGCGGATGATCGGAAGGACTCCGAGCTACATCCAGGCCATCCGACCTCTCAAGGACGGCGTCATCGCCGACTTCGAGATCTGCGAGATGATGCTGCGGTACTTCATTCGGCGCGTGCATCCCCACCGTTTCTCCAAGCCACGCATGGTGATCTGCGTTCCGTCCGGCATCACCGGCGTCGAGAAGCGCGCCGTGCAGGAGGCGGCGGAGTACGCCGGCGCCCGCAAGGCCTACATCATCGAGGAGCCGATGGCGGCCGCGATCGGGGCAGGTCTGCCGATCGACCAGCCCACCGGCAACATGGTCGTAGACATCGGGGGCGGCACGACGGAAGTCGCCGTCATCTCCCTCGGTGGCATCGTCGTGAGCCAGTCGATCCGAGTCGGGGGAGACGAGCTGGACGAGGCGATCATCTCCTTCGTCAAGAAGGAATACAGCCTCGCCCTCGGTGAGCGCACGGCGGAGGAGATAAAGATCGCCCTCGGCTCGGCGTACGAACTCGAAGAGGAGATGCACGCCGAGATCAGGGGCCGCGACCTGGTGAGCGGTCTTCCGAAGACCGTCGTGACGACGACCGAGGAGATTCGCCGGGCGATCGAGGAGCCGGTGTCGGCCATCGTCGACGCCGTCAAGGTCACCCTCGACCGCACGCCACCGGAATTGGCGGCGGACATCATGGAGCAGGGGATAGTGCTCACAGGCGGTGGCGCTCTCCTGCACGGCCTCGACAGCAGGCTCCAGGCCGAGACCCACATGCCGATCGTCGTCGCTCCGGACCCCTTGAACAGCGTCGCTCTCGGCAGCGGCATGTGCCTTGAGAACATTGAGGCGCTCAAGCAGGTCCTCATGTCCTCGTCCAACCGCTGACCTTCGGGGCTCGCGGTGCCCGGCTCTCGCCGCAACACCAGTCAGCGTCTCACGCTCGTCATCCTGCTCCTGGCGTCGTTCACGGCCGTCACCATCGGCTACAGAGGCGAGGCGCGCCACGTCGTCGGCTCGGTCCGCAATGTGGCGGCCGACGTCGTCTCTCCCGTCCAGAGGGGTATCGCCGCCGTACTGCACCCGATCGGCAACCTGTTCGCCGGCATGGTCGACTACGGGGGCGCGCTCGGGGAGAATCAACGGCTCCAGCTCGAGGTCGGCCAGCTCCGGCGCCAGCTGCTCGAGGCGGGCGAGGCCCAACAGCAGCTCGACCAGCTGCAGTCGGAGGAGAACCTGCCTTTCGCCGACGGGATCCCTGAAGTGCTCGGGGAGGTCATCTCGGCGCCCGCTTCGAACTTCCAGCTCACGGTCGAGATCGACCGGGGCACCTCGAACGGCGTCGGCGTCGGCATGCCTGTCGTCTCGGCGGCGGGACTGGTGGGCTCGGTCATCTCAGCCGGGCAGTCCACGGCCGTTGTCCAGCTGTTGAGCGACCCGAGGTCGCAAGTGGGCGTCCGCTTCGGCACCTCCAATGTGGCCATCGCCCAGGGCCAAGGTGAGGGCAGCCCGCTGCAGCTGCTCGATGTCTCAGAGACGAGCGACGTGGCGAAGGGCGCCCGCGTGTACACCAGCGGCCTCGACGTCGCGGCTTACCCGGAGGGGATCCCCGTCGGCATCGTGTACTCGGTGCGCCACCCCGGGGGGTCGCTGACGACGCAGGTCCAGGTGACCCCGTTCGTCAATTACTCGAGCTTGCAATACGTCGCCGTGCTCCAATGGCTCCCACCGGCGTGAGACCTCCCCCGGTCGCGCCGCGATCCGAGGCTTTGTGCGCGGACCGGGGTGGGATGCGATGACGTTGCGTATGTGGGCTCGCCTCGGCCTCGTCACCCTCGTGGCCGTCCTTGTCCAAGTCGGCGTCCTCAACCAGATCGTCCTCGGTGGGGCTCATCTGGACGTGATGCTGTTGCTGGCGATCTCGGCCGGAGTCGTTGCCGGTCCCCAGAACGGGGCCGTCATGGCTTTCGCCGTCGGGCTGGTCGCGGACATCTTCGTGCAGACTCCCTACGGGCTGTCGTCGTTCTGCTACGTGCTCGTGGCCTACGCGATCGGCTTGGCCGCCCAGGCGCTGCCGGGACGGCCGACCTTCGGCTTCCAGTTCGTAGCGGCGCTTCTCGGCGGAGTCGGCGGGACGTTGCTCTTCGCCGGTCTCGACTCCCTCATAGGCCAGCCGAGCGTGCCATGGCACCACCTCTTGGCGGTCTCCCTGATCGTCGCCGCCGGCTGTGTGCTTTTCGCCAATCCGGTGTTCCGGTTGTTCGAGTGGACCGTCTCCGACGCACCGGGTGCGCGCCGACACGCGGGTGCCTTCGCCAGCGGGAGTGCCAGGTGACCGGCTCCGGCGGAGCGGGATCTGGCCCGCCTGAGGTGCCGGGCGGTCCTCGCAGGCCACGGGCGTCCCGCGGCCGGGAGACCCCCACCAGAGTCGGCTCCTCCCGTCCGGAGCGAGCGCCGTACTTCCCGGTGGATGACGAGGGAGACCGGCACCGGACGAGGATCGTGAGCTCGAGCCCGCTCAAGCAGGTGGAGGAAGATGAGCGGGACCAGCAGCTTCGCCAGGAGACGGCGCGATTCGGTCTTCGCCTGACTGTCATGGGGCTCGTCGTGCTCGTCGCGTTTTCCGCCGTCGTGGTGCGCCTTTGGTCACTTCAGGTCCTCCACAGCTCGCACTACCAGAACGCCGCCCTCGTGTACGAGGAGAAGACGGTGCCCGTGACTCCGGCGCGCGGCCTGATCGTCGCCCGTGGTGGGCAGGTGCTCGTCGGCGACGAGGTGATACCGGTGGTCACATTGAGCCGCGTGACCGCCACCCCCGAGGTCATCGGGCGCCTGGCCGCGCTGCTCAACGAGAGCGTCACCCAGGTGACTGCGGCTCTCGAAAACCCCCAGGCGAGCGTGTATCAGCCAGTACCGATCGCTGTCGGCGTCTCCCAGGCGACGATCGTCTACCTGTCCGAGCACCAGAGCCTGTTCCCAGGTGTATCGGTCAGCTTCACGGCCGAGCGCACCTACCCGCAACGGCACACCGCCGCCCAGGTGCTCGGATACACGGGCGACATCGACTCGGCCGAGCTCAAGACCTTGGCCAAGTACGGCTACACCTCGAGCGATGTCATCGGGCAGTCAGGCGTCGAGGCCACAGACGAGCTCTGGCTGCGGGGAAAGCCCGGCTCAGAAGTGATCAAGATCGACGCCATGGGCAACCCGGTGGGCGTCGTGAAGACCACTCCGTCGACTAGCGGCGACGACGTCGTGCTCAACATCGATCTTGGGCTGCAAAAGCGCGTCGAGTCCGCCCTCTCGCGCCAGATCGAGTATCTGCAATCAGAGGGCAAGCCGGCCGACTCCGGGGCCGCGGTCGTGCTCGATCCGGAGACCGGAGCCGTCTACGCCATGGCGTCTGTTCCCACTTACAACCCGACGTGGTGGGTGGGCGGGATCTCCTACCAGCATTACGAGGAGTTGACGGGCGTGGCCGACCATGACCCGTTGTTGAACCGGGCCATCCAGGGCCTCTGGGCTCCAGGATCGACGTTCAAGCTCGCGACCGCCACCGCGGCGCTCGACGACGGCCTGATCTCGGCCTACACCGACATTGACGACCCAGGCGAGTACCAGATTGCCCCGCCCTGTGTGGGTGAATGCACGTACTACGACAACACGAACGATGGCTACCACGAGCAGGGGCAAGGAGAGATCGACGTCACCACCGCGCTCACGGTCTCCGACGACGTGTTCTTCTACACCCTCGGGGCGGACTACTGGTACGACTCGGCGACCTATGGCGAGACGCCAATCCAGGACATCGCCGCCAGGTACGGCTACGGCCGGGTCACCGGGATCGACCTACCCAACGAGTACTCCGGCCAGGTGGACAGTCCCAGGCTGCGCCAAATCCAGCACTCCGAGGCGCCGTTGGCGTTCCCCAGCACGTACTACGGCATCGGTGACAACATCGAGATGGCCTTCGGTCAGGGCGAGACCCTGGTCACGCCCTTGCAGGAAGCGGTCGCGTACGGGGCCTTCGCCACCGGCGGGACGAGGTACGCGCCCCAGGTCGTCAACTCGATCGTTTCCCCGACGGGGAAGGTGATCAAGCGTTTCCGGCCCCGCGCTGTGGCCCACGTCCCCTTGCCGGAGAGCAGCTATCAGGCGATCCTCGCTGGGCTCGAAGGAGTCATCTACAACTCGAACGGGACCGCCTACGGCGCATTCCGGGGCTACAACGGGATCTCACTTGCCGGCAAGACCGGCACCGCCACGGAGAGCTCGAACGCCAACGTCCAGCCGACAGCCTGGTTCGTGGCATTCGGGCCCACGCCACCTGCTACGCCGCGGTACGTCGTGGCCGTCGTGATCGACCAGGCGGGGTACGGAGCCGCGGCGGCCGCGCCGGTGGCCCGCGAGATCTTCACCTATCTGACCGCCCACCCGGTCGGGCCAGCTGACCTGCGTCCGCCGACGGGCGCTCCCTGACTCAGCCGGTCCAGCTCGACGAAGGTGGGGGCCGAGCGGCCCGTTTGCCTTATGTGGCGCAATGCCCGCCAGGTGGAGGTCTAAACTTTCCCGCAAGATGACGAATTCCAGGGCCCTCGTAAGGCTGAGCCCGGGTGCCACGGCGGCTCCAGCCGCTGTCGGAGTCGTAGTTTGCTGCGTCTTTCTCGATGTCCGCTATTGCGCCGTCTCCCAATACTTCGCGGGGTCTCGCGAACGAGGCGGCGAAGAAAATGCTCTCGATATCTGTCTAGGCGACCCGTTGCAACGCGCCGGGGAGGAAACTCCCGTTGGCGCCGCACGAGGGAAGCCGTCCGCGCCAGTTAACGGCGCGACCTTAGGAAGGGATCTCCCTGATGTTGGATCCGACGACCGGCCACCCGGCGTCTGCACCCGAGGTGCCCGAACGCGCCGCAGATGCAGCCGAGGCGCCGAACGGTGCTCTCAACCCCGAGTCGCCCGACCTGGCAGCTGGCGGCGAGACTCTCGCGTCGAAAGCTGCGAGGCCGAAGATCGGCGACACTCGCCCGGCCCCGCCGCCCAAGACGAACGAAGCTGCCCAAGCCCCGCCTGGTAACGGGCGCGGCCACCAGTCCTCGGTCTCGGGCTCCGAACAGGAGACCGGAGCCCGATCGGCGCGCGGTGGAACGGCAGACAAGGCCGGGAGCGGTTCTGCTGGCGGAGGTTCCGCGCGCCGCCGCCGCGGTGGGCGCGGCCGGTCGCGCGGGGCAAGGACCAACTCCGGCTCAGCTCCCTCTGACCCGCTGACAAGCGGAGAGGCCGGGGGCGGCAGCGAAACCGACAGCGCTCGGGGGCCAGAAGGCACTTCGGCTTCCCGGGCGACCAAGACCAGGAGGGGAGCGAGCCTCGCGGGGCCGACTGCACCCAACGACCGGGTGCCGGCGACCGCGCCAGAGCAGGGCGCGGACGTGGGCGAGTACGTCTCCTCGCCGAGGCCGGGCCGGGACCGCCGGGGGCGCTTCGTGGGCCGTTATCTCATGTGTGTCCACGTCGAGCCACCGGCCACCCACATCGCCGTGCTCGAAGGCCGGGCCTTGATCGAATACTTCGTCGCCCGTCCCCAGGACGACGCGAACCAGATCATCGGCAACATCTACCGGGGGCGCGTGAAGAACGTGCTGCCCGGCATGGAGGCGGCCTTCGTCGACATCGGGACCCCGAAGAACGCGGTCCTCTACTGGGGCGACGTTTCCTACGACCACGACGATGTCGAGCGCCAGACAGGTGCAGACCGCATCGAGCACCTCTTGCGACCCGGCCAGACGATCATCTGCCAGGTCACCAAGAACCCGATCGGGCTTAAGGGCGCGCGACTGACCCAAGAGGTGTCGATCCCGGGCCGCTTCGTCGTGTTGGTCCCCGAATCGTCCACTTACGGGATTTCAAGACGCCTCGACGACAGCGAGCGCCGCCGGCTGCGCCGGGTGCTCGACGACGTGCGCCCGGAGGGACACGGCCTCATCGTGCGGACGGCGGCAGCGGGGGCGAGCGTGGAGGACCTCCGCCGCGACGTGGAGCAGCTCGTCGCCCGCTGGCAGGAGATCGACGAGCGGACCCGCAAGATGGCGGCGCCGGCGCTGTTGTACTCCGAGCCACACATGGCGGTCAGGATCATCCGGGAGGAGCTCACCGAAGAGCACCGTTCGGTGCTCATAGACGACCCCGAGCTTTTCGCGGTCGTCCGCGACTACGTCTCGGAGTTCAACCCCGAGCTTGCCGAGCGTGTCGAGCTTTACGACCTGTCGACCGAGGCGCTGCCTTTGTTCGAACGGCATCACGTGCACGAGCAGCTCACCAAGGCGCTCGATCGCAAGGTGTGGCTGCCGTCGGGGGGATCGCTCATCATCGAGCGGACAGAGGCCCTCACGGTCATCGACGTCAACACGGGCAAGAACGTCGGCTCGTCCAGCCTCGAGGAGACCGTGTTCGAGAACAATCTCGAGGCGGCCGAGGAGATCGCCCGCCAGCTGAGACTGCGCGACATCGGCGGGATCATCGTGATCGACTTCGTCGACATGGAGATCAAGGCGAACCGCGCGGCGGTGCTGGCGGCGTTCAAAGCGGCGCTCGCCCGCGACAAGACGCCAACCCAGGCCTACGAGATCTCGGAGCTCGGACTGGTGGAAATGACGCGCAAGCGCGTGGGAGAAGGCCTCGTAGAAGCGCTTTCCGAGGTCTGTCCCACCTGCGAAGGTCGCGGCATCATCTTCACGAATCAGCACTTGTGAAACCCTGCGCTATCGTTGCAGCCATATGTACGCGGTAATTGACGCAGGCGGCAAACAAGAACGTGTTCAAATCGGCGACAGGATCGGCGTCGAGCTGCTGAACGCGGGCCCGGGTGACGACGTGTCGTTCGTGCCCAAGCTCGTGGTCGACGGCGAGAGGGTCGTGACCAAGCGCGAGCCGCTCGAGGCCTCGAAGGTCTCCGGTCGCGTCGTCGGCCTCGCCAAAGGGCCGAAGATCGTCGGGTTCACCTACAAGGCCAAGGCCAGGGGGCGGCGCCGTTACGGCCACCGCCAGTGGTACACGACCGTCGAGATCACGGCGATCGACCTGCCGGCCGACGAGGCCAAGGCCGCCGCGCCCAAAGCCCGCGCAGCCAAGAAGCGCGTGGCCGCTCCGGCGATCGAAGACTGAAGGAGCTGTTTCATGTCAAAGACCAAGGGTGGGGGCTCCACCCGCAACGGACGTGACTCGAACGCCCAACGCCTCGGCGTGAAGGTCTTCGACGGCACTGCGATCACCGCTGGCACGATTGTCGTGCGCCAGCGTGGCACGCACTTTCACCCTGGTCACAACGTCGGCCGGGGCCGCGACGACACGTTGTTCGCCATGGCTGACGGCAAGGTGAAGTTTGGCTCTCGTCACGGGCGTCGGCTCGTGGACGTTCTACCGGTCGAGGACTGACGCTTCGCGGCCGATGGCCAGCGCCCCCGGTAAAGGGTCGTTGCTCGTCGCGTCACCGACTCTCTCCGACCCCAACTTCTACCGCAGCGTCATCTTCCTCCTCGCTCACGACGATGACGACGGGACGCTTGGCGTCGTGCTCAACCGGCCGAGCCCAGTTCCCGTCGACGAGATCGTTCCGGGATGGGGAGGTGTCGCCGCTCTACCTCCAGTTCTGTTCGTCGGCGGTCCTGTGCAACCGAGCGCGGCTATCTGCATTGGCCGGACGGAGATGCCACAAGTCGCGGAGGCGGCCGGTTTTGCGCCGCTCATCGGCAATCTCGGCACGATCGACCTCAACGAGGACCCGGCGGGCGTGCCCGTGGCGCTGGTGGAGGTCCGCGTCTTCACCGGCTACGCAGGTTGGGGCCCGGGCCAACTCGCGGACGAGATCGGCACGGGATCCTGGCACGTGCTCAAAGGTGGCGAGGACGATGTGTTGTCCACTGACCCCGATGGGCTCTGGTCCCGCGTGCTGCGTCGTGAGGGGGGATGGCTCGCGGCTCTCGCGCTCTACCCGCCCGACCTGGGATCGAACTGAAACGGTGATGGCGTCTTTTGCCGCGACGCCTCTGTTCCCAACCGCCTGCTTTCACTCCGTCGGCGATCGGGCACCTGGAGAGGTGGCCTGAGCATGGCGTCTGCGTTCGTCGACGAGTGCCAGATCCACGTCAAGGCCGGCAACGGGGGAGCGGGTGCCGTTTCCTTCCGACGGGAAGCTCACGTCTCGAGGGGCGGCCCTGACGGCGGGGACGGCGGCAACGGAGGCAACGTGTACCTCGAGGCCACGACCAACCTCGCCTCCTTGCTCTCGTTCGTGGACCACCCGCACCGTCGTGCCGGCGACGGTGGCCACGGTGGCGGAAAGAAGAAGCACGGGCGCGCCGGCGCCGACTTGAGTGTCCCTGTGCCCGTCGGCACGATCGTCCGGCACGGCAACGGGGACGTGCTCGCCGATCTCACCTCGAGCGGCGACCGCTATCTCGCCGCCGCCGGCGGACGCGGGGGACGAGGAAACGCCCGCTTTCTGAGCAACAGGTTGCGCGCTCCGGCATTTGCCGAGCAGGCGGAGCTCGGCGAGGAGCAATGGTTGGACCTCGAGCTCGAGCTGATGGCGGACGTCGCCCTCGTCGGGTTCCCGAACGCGGGCAAGTCGACGCTGGTGTCGACGATCTCCGCCGCCAAGCCGAAGATCGCCGACTATCCCTTCACCACGCTCGAGCCCCATCTCGGCGTCGTACGGGTCGGGGGCCGGAACCGCCAGGACGCCGACGCAGTCGAATTCGTGGTCGCCGACATCCCGGGCCTCATCGAGGGAGCCTCCGAAGGCCGCGGGCTTGGGCACAAGTTCCTCCGCCACGTCGAGCGCGCTCGGGTCTTGCTCGTCCTCGCCGACCTGGGTGAGGACGAGGGGCGCCCGCCCACCGACCAGGTGCGGATACTGCTCGACGAGCTCGGCCGGCACCGAGCCGAGCTCGTCGAGCGTCCAAGGCTGGTCGTCGGCTCGAGGGCGGACCGGCGCGCCGAGGACGCGAACGGCGAACTGTCCGGCATGGGAGTCGACCTCGAGATCTCGGCCGTGACCGGGGCCGGGCTGCCGGAGCTGCTGGGCCGGCTCGCAGCCCTCGTCGAGGCTGCCCGCAGGGACGAGCCGTCGCCCCGCCAGGCGATCGTCGTGCACCGGCCCGAGCCCGAGGGAGTCAAGGTGAGCCGGGATGGATCAGTTTTCGTGGTGGCGGGCAAGGAGGCCGAGCGAGCAGTTGCGGTCTCTGACCTCACCAACTCGGATGCGCTCGAGCATGTCCATCGTCGCCTGAAGCGGCTCGGAGTGGACAAGGCGCTCGCGCGGGCCGGCGCACGGGACGGGGACGCGGTGCGCATCGGGGAGCTCCACTTCACCTTCGAGTCGGAGCGCTGAGGCCGATGCTCGTCGTGGCGAAGATAGGCACGAGCTCCGTGACGGCGGCCGACGGGTCAGTCGACACCGCCGCGGTGGGCAAGCTCTGTGGTGAGGTCGCGAACCTGCGGCGCGATGGCCACACCGTCGTCGTGGTCACCTCGGGGGCTGTCACCGCGGGCGTGGCCGCCATGTCGTCTCATGGCGAGCACCGGCGCGACCCCATGACCTTGCAGGCACTGTCCGCGATCGGGCAGCCGCGTCTCATGCGCGTTTACGAGGACGCCTTCGCCGAGGAGGGGCTCCTCGCCGGGCAGGTGCTTGTCGCCCCGCTCGACTTCACGCACCGGCAGCGTTACCTGCACGCCCGGGACACGTTCTCGCGGTTGCTGGAGCTCGGCGTCGTGCCCATCGTGAACGAGAACGACGCCATCGCCGATGACGAGATCCGCTTCGGGGACAACGATCGCCTTGCCGCGCTTGTCGCCCATCTGTTGCGGGCCGAAGTCCTGGTGCTTTTGACCGATACGGTCGGCCTGTTGACTGCCGACCCGAGACACGACGCCGCCGCGACCCTCATAGAGGAAGTCGCGGAAATAGACCACGAGCTCGAGAAGCTGGCCGGTGGCGCCGGCAGCGAGGCGAGTCGCGGCGGCATGGCCTCGAAGCTCGCGGCTGCGAAGATGGCCGTCTGGTCGGGCTCCCGAGTGGTCATCGCCTCGGCCCGCCGGCCCGCCGTGCTCGCCGACGCCGTGGCGGGGAGCCAGGGTGTCGGAACTACGTTCTTGCCTCATCCCCGGACGCTTGGCGCGAGGAAGCTCTGGATCGCCTTCGCGTTGCGTCCCGCGGGCAAGATCATCGTCGACGACGGGGCAAGGCGTGCCCTGATCGACCGGCGGACGTCGCTGCTTCCGGCCGGAGTCGTGGCCGTGGAAGGTGGTTTCGAGGCCGACGACGCCGTCGAAATTGTCGGTGAGGACCGTGTCTTGTTCGCCAAGGGGATCGCGAGGTTGGGAACGACAAGGGCCTCGGAGTGGGTCGGGCGCCAAACGGCCGATCTGCCCGACGACCTCCCCCGCTGGGTCGTCCATGGGGACGACATCGCCGTGTTCTAACCTTTGATTTCTCGCCTATCCGAGCTGGAGGTTGTTGCCGTGCCCGATTGTTTCGTGGCAACCGATACGAGTGGCCTGCAGCGTCACGAGGGTTACCGAAGGCGGTGGCCATTGCCCGTGCCCCAACAGTCGGGCTGGATTCCGGGGGACCCGGTCGAGCCGGACGAGCACGGCGAGCCCGTGGTGCTCGACGGGGCCGGGTTGCTCGAGCAGCTCGGAGAGTGCGTCTTCGTCGCGGAACGGCTCGGCGACGCGGGCGCGGTGAGACTCGTCGCGGGCACCAGTTGGTCGGAGCAAACAGCGGCGCGCTTCGCCCTGGACTGCGTGGATCACATCTTGGGAATCGTGCCCGGTGGCGCCGAGACGGAGCTGCCCGGTGGAGGGACTCTCGGGGCGATCATCGCCTCGGCACGGCAATACCTGGAAGACGGGTCCGCCTCGGATGCCGGCAGGCTGGGGCTCGTCGCCCGGATTGCCGCCACCAGGCGGCTTCACAAAGACAGCGTCGCAATTGGCGACGCCGCCTTCGCCGCAGCCGTCCAAGCCGAAGGACAAGACGCAGACGTGGTGGGCGACCCCGTCTTCGAGACTCTCGCCGCGGCGCGCGATGCCGTGCTGGCGGCAGTCGAAGCCGTCCGCCACGTGGCGCTTCCCTTCCTCACTGATCGGGGCACCCGCAAGTACGAGGCCATGGAAGAACGCAAGGACGCGGATGTCGACGAGGTCGATACGCCTTGGGGTCGGTTCCCCGTTGGCGGCGGAGGACCGAAGTACGTGCCTAGCTGGGTGGCGGCGCGCGATGCTGCCGCCTGCGCCCGCCAGGCGGCCAAGGGTTTGAACGGTCCCGCGGCGGGCGACGCCGAACGTGACTGGCAAGTCGGGCGCCTTTCGGAGTGCCTCTGCCCCAAATAGCGGCAGCTGTCCCGCAGGTAGCCTGAACACATGACGACCCAGTCGCTCTCAGAGCTTGGTCGGCGCGCCAAGCAGGCCGCCCGCTCGCTCGCCACGCTCACTTCGACAGCCAAGGACGAGGGCCTGCACTCCGCCGCCGATTGCTTGTCCGCCGAGCTGGACGCGATCTTGAGCGCCAATGGGCGAGACGTCGCCCGGGCGGTCAACCTGGGCGCGTCCGAGACCGTCGTCGACCGGCTCAGGCTCACCGAGGAGCGGGTGAGGGCCATGGCGTACGGGATCCGCTGCGTTGCCGCGCTTCCAGATCCCGTGGGCGAGGTCGTCGAGGGCTACGTGCGGCCGAACGGTCTTCGCGTCGAGAAGGTGCGAGTGCCTCTAGGTGTCGTCGGGATCATCTATGAGAATCGCCCCAATGTGACGGCCGACGCGGCCGCCTTATGCCTCAAGTCCGGCAACGCCGTTCTGCTCCGAGGCTCCGAGGGAGCCATCGAGTCCAATCGCGCCATCGCCTCGGCATTGCGCGCCGGGATCGAGCGGGCCCGGCTGCCCGTCGACTCGGTCGCGTTGGTCGAGGACACATCGCACGCCACCGCAGAGAGCTTCGTGCGCTTAAGGGGCGTCATCGACTGCCTCATCCCCCGCGGGGGACCGGCACTGCTGGCCATGATCATCGAGCACGCCACAGTGCCCTACGTGCTCGACGGGGACGGGAACTGCCACGTCTACGTCGACGCCACAGCAGAGCTGTCCATGGCCGAGAGCATCGTCGTCAATGCCAAGATGCAGCGTCCGAGTGTCTGCAATGCCGCCGAGACCCTGCTCGTCCACCAAGACGTGGCGGGGGAATTCCTGCCGCGGATCTCCCGGGCGCTCGAAGGCGTTGTGCTCGCCGCAGACGACCGTGCCCGCCCCTTGCTACCCGGCGCCCGGGCAGCGACCGAGGAGGACTTCGCCACCGAGTTCCTCGCCCTCGAGCTTGCGGTTGGCGTCGTGGACGACCTGGACGCCGCCATAGCCCACATAGCCAGGTATGGATCGGGGCATTCGGAGGCCATAATCACCTCTGACCTCGAGGCAGCGGCGCGCTTCGTGCGAGAGGTTGACGCGGCCGCGGTGCTTGTCAACGCCTCGACGAGGTTCATCGACGGCGGCGAGCTCGGGCTCGGGGCCGAAATCGGCATCTCGACTCAGAAGCTTCACGCCCGCGGCCCGATGGGCCTTCGGGAGCTGACCTGCGTCAAGTACGTCGTCCACGGCGAAGGCCAGATCCGGGACTGAGCGGCGCCGGCGGGCTTGGTCGGCGATTGGCGCTTCGAGGCCCCCTCGCGAGGAGCTGTCCTCAGCAGGCGTAGTCGGGGTCGAACGGGTATTCGTTCGACCCGGGTGTCTCCTGCAACAACCACGTCACTCCGCCCGCGAACTCGTACTCGGAGGTGCAGTAGGGCGCGAGCTTGGACGGGGGCCAGTAGCCGTAGCTCGACGGATAGGGCGGGGACGTCCAGTAGGCGCCCGCCACCCAGAGCGGGACCTGCGGTCCCGACGGAATGTAGTTGCCGGTGATTCCCTCCCACTGCACCGAGGTGGAGTAGATGCCCGCGGTGAGGCTCTTCGAATGAAGGAAGTCGATCGCACCCTGGATCACGAGGGAATTGAGCGTCTGGTTACAAGACCAGTAATTGCTGGCTCCGGCCCCGCACAGGTCGTTTTCGATGTCAAGCCACCAGAGCGGGGAGGAGGCACCTTCTGAGGTGGCGTAGGCCACGGCGTCCATCGCCGAGTTGTAGCCGTAGTTGTAGGCGAGACAGGCCGGCTGTTTCGAGGCGGAGAGCTCCGTGCAGGTCCCCGCCGGGCCGGTCTTATCGATGGTGTCGCTGCTCCGTGGGGAGTTGAGGAACATGTAGAGGTCATAAGGAGTGCCCGAGGTGTCACGCGCCTTCAGCGCCCAGGCCGCCTCGGCCGCCAGGCACGAGTTGTAGGCACCCGCAGCCCAACCGTCGACTCCGACGACGGCGACCGTGTAGTTGATGGTCCCGTCCGGGTACGACGGGGCTCCCGGCAGGGTGGCGGTCGCGGTCGAATCAGAGCCCGCACACTGGGGCCAGTTGATGTCGTAGCCGAAGCTGCCTTTCGGATACTGGAGTGCCGCCTCGGGCACGACCGGCATGGCGGCAATGGAGTTGACGTGTGAAGGAGCGAGTTGGCCGGTGAGCGAGCCGCGGGCGGCGGCGGTGCCGACGCTCAACACCGTCCCATCCTCCTCGGCCATCCACGCACCGGTGCCGCCGGTGTCGATCGCCATGCCGACAATCCGGGTCGTGGCCGTCACGGTCGAGTAGGTGAGGCTTGGCGCGTCTCCGAAATCGAACAGGGTCCCGTTGGCGTCAGCGAGCCAGTAACCGTTGTTGTCCGGCGTTGCCGCCATGGCCGCGACGGGCAGGCTTGTGCCGGTCCTCGCGGACCCGAAGAAGCGCGCGTCACCGAAGGCGAACACGCCGCCGGTGTTGCACGCGAGCCAGTAGCCCTCGCCGTCGGTGGTGGCGACAATCGCCACGACGCGGGCTCTCATCGGCTTTGTTACCGAGCCGTAGTTCGTGGCATCGCCGAAAGCCAAGACCCGCCCGGTCGCGGTGACGAGCCAGTACCCGCCGCCGTCGGGCGTCGGCGACGCGGCCACGATCGGATCCGCCTTGCTGATTCCCGTCGCGTTGCCGAGGTCCTTGGCGTCTCCGAAGTTGAAAACGGCCCCGGTAGCGCCGATCAACCAATAGCCCAGGTGATCCGGGGTGGAGATGAGGGCGATGATGGGGGCCGTGAGCTTGTCGCCCGCGGCTGACCCGTAGTAAGTGGCCTTTCCGAGCGCGACCACTTTGCCGTTCGCCTCGGCGAGGTCGTACGAGAGCGTGCCGGGCGGAGCGATGGCCGCGATCGAGGTCACCGGCGAGGAGGGCAGCACTCCGACGAGCGAGCCGTGGGCGATGGCCGTGCCCACGTTGGCCACTGTGCCGTCCTGCTCGGCCATCCAGGCGCCGGTCCCGTCCGGGTCGGTGGCCAGGCCCACGACCGAAGTCGTCTCGCCCAGGCTTGAGGGCTTTGCGAGGGCGAGCGCGTCGCCGAAGTTGAACACCCTGCCGTTCGCGTCCAGGAGCCAGTAGCCACCCCCGCCGGACATAGCCCCCATGGATACGATGGCCGGTCCCGGCGTCCCGACCTTTGCCGAGCCGAAGAACTGAGCGTCGCCGAAGTTGAAAACGCCCCCGGTGCTGCACGCGATCCAATAACCTGCCCCGTCGGCGCTGGCGACGATCGCGACAGCGTGGGCTCTTATCGGCGTCGTGATCGAGCCGTAATTTTTGGCATCGCCGAAGCTGAGCACCTGACCGGTCGAGGTCACGAGCCAGTAGCCGCCGCCGTTAGGCGTGGCGGCTGCCGCAACGACGGGGTCCGCCCTCACCTTGCCGCCGGCGTCACCTTCGCTCTTGGCGTCACCGAAGTTGAACACGCTTCCGTCCGCGCCCACGAGCCAGTAACCGAGGCGATCAGGTGTCGGGACGATGGCGACTATGGGGGCTATGAGCTTCTTGCCGGCCTCAGAGCCGAAGTAGGCGGCCCCCCCGAGCCCGACCACCGTGCCGTTCGCCTCCGCCACGTCGTAGGAAAGCGTGCTTGGAGCGGGCACGACCACGGCGGCAATGGCGTTCACGTGGGACGGGAAGAGTTGGCCTGTGAGCGAGCCGCGGGGAACCGCGGTCCCGACGCTCAACACCGTACCGTTCTGCTCGGCTATCCACGCCCCGCTTTCCGCCGCGTCGACCACGATGCCCGCGACCGGCGAGGTGGTGCTCACTTCCGCGTAGCTCAGGCTTGTCGCGTCGCCGAAGTCGAATATGGTCCCGTTCGCGTCGACCAGCCAGTAGCCGCCGCCGTCCGCAGTCGCAGCCACGGCGCCGATGGGCAGGCTTGGGCTCGTCCTCGCGGAACCGAAGAACTTGGCATCACCGAAGTTGAACACGCCGCCGGTATTGCAGACGACCCAGTAGCCCTTGCCATCGGGGGTGGGCACGATTGCGACCACTCGAGCGCGCATCGGCTTGGTCACCGATCCGAAGTTCGTGGCGTCTCCGAACGCGTTCACCTGGCCTGTCGCGTCGACCAGCCAGTAGCCGCCGCCATGCGCAGTTCCGGCCGCACCCACGACCGGGTCGGTGCGGGGTGCCCCGGCGTAGCTCCCGAAGTTCAACGCGTCACCGAAGTTGAACACCCTCCCACCGGCACCCACCAGCCAATACCCCTTATGGTCAGGCGTGGGGACGAGGGCGACGATCGGAGCGGTGAGCGGCTGTCCGACCGCGGACCCGTAGTAGGCAGCCCCGCCGATCGCCACGACCTTGCCGTTGGCTTCGGCGAGGTCATAGGAGAGCTGCTGTGTCTCCACGGCGCTCGCATTCGGTAAGGCGCCTGTGGCCGTCTCCTTGCCGGACTGCCGCGTCGCCCCGGCGTAGTTCGTGCCGACAAAGGCGCTCGAGCAAAGCACGAGCCCGAAAGTCGCGGCGACAACCGAGACGACCGCAAGGCGATTCGGCCTGCGCCGTCTCCTCGTGACCCTTCTCGCTGTCATGGCACCTCGAGACTCAGAACGTCACCGCCGCCACCGGGTAGGCGCGTGAGCTGCCGGCTGCTCGCCGAGAAGTTCGGTGTGCGGTGGAGGATCCCCATTTGATCGTACGAACGCTGAGAGTGAATTCTATACCACTCATCGTCGAACCGTCGAAACTCTGATCACTTTGCCATCACAGGCCACAAAAGCGGTGGATGGTGAGGGTCACCCGCGAAGCAGCTCGGCAATCCGGAAGGCGAGGTCGATCGACTGGCGGGCATTTAGGCGCGGGTCACAGGCGGTCGTGTAGCGCAAGGGCAGGTGCTCCGCGACGACGCCCCCGATGCCGCCTATGCACTCGGTGACGTCGTCGCCGGTCAGCTCTATGTGCACTCCACCCGGCCAGGTCCCCTCGGCTTTGTGGACGGCGAAGAATCCTTGGATCTCACCGAGCACGTCGTCGAAATGGCGTGTCTTGTGGCCCGACTCGCTTGCGAAAGTGTTTCCGTGCATGGGGTCGCAGACCCAGGCCACGCTGTGGCCGGCGGCGGTCACGGCGCGCACGAGGGGTGGCAGGACGCTACGGACCTTGTCGACTCCCAGTCGCGTCACGAAGGTCAGCCGACCGGGTTCCTTGTCGGGATTGAGCCGGTCGCAAAGAGCCAATACTTCCTCGGGTGTCGTGGCAGGACCGAGCTTGACCTCGAGCGGGTTCCGGATCCCTGCCGCGAACTCGATGTGTGCCCCGTCGATCTCGCGGGTGCGCTCTCCGATCCACAAAAGGTGCGCCGAGCAGTCGTACCAGCCGCCCGTCAGCGAGTCCTTGCGAGTGAGCGCCTCCTCGTACTCAAGAAGGAGGGCCTCGTGGCTGGTGAACAGGTCGACCTGGTGGATATGGGAGTCGGCTGAAAGGTCAGCACCGCAGGCGGCCATGAAGCGCAGCGCGCGGTCGATCTCCTCGGCGATGATCTCGAAGCGCTGACCTTCGGGACTCGAGGCGAGGAACTCGAGGTTCCAGAGGTGAACCTGTGACAGGTCAGCGAAGCCACCCTTTGTGAAGGCCCTGAGCAGATTGAGCGTCGAGGCTGACTGATGGTAGGCGTGCAACATCCTCTCGGGGTCCGGCACGCGAGCGGACGCCGTCGGGGCGTCGCCGTTGATGATGTGGCCCCTGAACGACGGCAGCTCGACGTCGTTGACGAGCTCGGTGGGCGAGGATCGGGGCTTGGCGAACTGCCCGGCAATGCGGCCGACCTTGACGACCGGGACGCCGGACCCGTAGGTGAGAACGACCGCCATTTGCAAAATGACCTTGAGTTTGTCCCTGATCCCGTCCGCGGAGAAGTCATCGAAGGACTCAGCACAGTCGCCTGCCTGGAGCAGAAAGGCTTTGCCGGCGGCGACGTCGCCGAGATCGTGCGTGAGGCGGCGCGCCTCGCCGGCGAACACAAGCGGGGGGAGGGCCGCGAGTTTCGCGAGCACCGCGGCGTGGTCGGCTGTCTTGGGCCACGGCGGCTGGTGACCAGCGGGGCGCTCGCGCCACGACCAGGGCTGCCAGTCAGCCTTCTGGCTCGGGGTCAAAGCGGCCGCGGCCGGACCGTCGAAGAGCCCGTTTTGCACCGGGTCCTGGGTCGTGCTCACCCCAACAGCGTACGCGGCCTTTCACCCCTGTCTTTACGGCCCTGCAAGCGGGGGCGGAGGCGTCGCCTCAAGGTGGCCCCGAGTCGTCGCTACGCTTCGGGCGTGGACTCGTTGCGGCGTTTGGGAATTCTCGGGGGAACCTTCGACCCTGTGCACGTCGGTCACCTCGTCGCGGCCGTAAATGCCAAGCATGCGCTCGACCTCGATCGTGTCCTGCTCGTGGTGGCCAACGAGCCGTGGCAGAAGGTGGGGAGCCGTCCGGTCACTTCCGCCGCCGACCGGTTGGCGTTGGTGGCAGCCGCTGTCGAGGGTGTGGAGGGCCTCGAGGCGAGTGGGATCGAGATAGAGCGAGGCGGACCCTCCTACACCGCCGACACCGTGGCCGAACTTAAGGACCGGTGGCCCGACGTGGAGCTGGACCTCATCGTCGGGGCCGACGCCGCAGCCGGCCTCGGGGAATGGGAGCGGATCGAGGAGGTCCGGTCCAAGGTCGTTCTCGTGGTGGTCAACCGACCCGGCACCACCATCGATGAGTCCGGGCGGGATAGCCCCTTGGACGGGTGGGATGTCCGCATGGTCGAGGTGCCGGCGCTCGAGATATCGAGCACCGACCTGCGGGATCGGGTCGCATCGGGGCGACCCCTAGACTTCCTGGTGCCCATGCCTGCCATCCACCTGATCCGCGAACGCGGCTTGTACCCTGTGCCCAGATGAGGCGCCATGGGACGCACCGGGACACACCGAGGCGTGTTTGCTGTTGCCCGCTGGCTGTCGGGGTGGCCCTTGGTGGCTTGTCCGACAAGAGGGTGCTCGGATCGCATTGAGCCTCGAGAACGTGTTCGTCGCGGCTGGAGCCGCCGCGGCTAAGACCACCGATCCGATTGTCGTGATCGACGTGGGGGACCTGCTTTCGATCACCGACCATTTCGTGATCACGAGTGGCGCGAACGTGCGCCAGGTGCGAGCCATCGCGGACGAGGTGGAGCTGCGGGTGAAGGCGGGAGGTGGTGGATCTCCCCGCTATGTCGAGGGTCTCGACGACGCTCGCTGGGTGCTGCTCGACTACGGGGAGTTCGTCGTCCACGTGTTCCTCGGTGAGGCCCGTGACTACTACGACCTTGAGAGGCTGTGGGCCGATGCCCCTCGTGTGGAACTCCCTCGGTCCAGGGCTCGCCGCGTCGCGGCTGAAACCTAGAGCTCTCGCGCCAGCGCTCGGCCCAGCGCGACCGCTTGCAGGGCTTCGTTAAGGGGCCACCTGTTTGTAGTCCGCCCGGGACACGACGTAACCGGTGGCGAGTGAGCCGTTCCCGATCTCGGGCGTGATCGGGCTGCCCTTGTACTTGAACTCGACACCGTTGACACCAGGCAGCGAGGTCAACGAGTAGACGATCTCGGCGAAGAAGTACGGCGCCTGGCCAGGGAGCAGTGACGCGAACCCGGAGTCGAGCGCCACAGTCAGCACACCCCGTCGCGCGGCCAGCACCCGTAGGGCGGATGAGAGGGGAACGGCGCTCTCGATGCCCTCGCTCAGCTCCCTCGGGTATGGTCCCGCCGCCAGGGCGTTCAGCACCTTTTGCGGCGTGACAGGCGGCGGCGCGTACCGGAACGCCTTCGTGAGCTCTCCGTCAGGGCCGAGGAGGAAAATCGAGATCGGAACCGCGTCGTGCGGAGCCGCGAATTGCGGCACGGTACCGCTCGGTTCCGTCAGGGCGAGAGGCATCTCGCTCGCCGGGATGGCGCGGGGCGCGTTATCGACAGGCAGCCCGCAGCCAGCGGCCGTGGCCAAGAGCACCGCCAGGCAAGCGAGCACGAGAACTCTCCGGGAGGTCACACCGCCTCCTCGTTGAACGCGGGCAGCTCGACGATGAAGCGGGAGCCTCCTCCGGGGCGCTCTTCGACCCACACGCGGCCATCGTGCTGGAGCACGTGTTGCTCGACTATCGCAAGCCCGAGACCCGTGCCGTCGCCATGACCTCGGCGCCGGCCCGTCGAGCCCCGTGAGAAACGCTCGAAGATACGAGAGCGCTCCTCTGGGGCGATTCCCGGCCCCGCATCATCGACCAGGAAACGCACCGTTGTGCCGTGGTCCTCCACGGCCAGCAAAGTGGCGCCTCCGGCGTAGCGGCGGGCGTTCTCGAACAGGTTGGCGAAGATGCGCTCGAAGCGCCGCTTGTCCACGAGGATGTGCCGGTTGGCCGCTCCGGGTGCGAACCGGATCTCAACCTCGGGGGCGGTTGCTCGGACCGTGTGCTCGACGATTTCGCCGACGGTCACTTCGTCGCGGGCCACATCGCCTGAGGAGGCGTCGAAGCGCGCCATCTCGAGAAGTTCGTCGACGAGCCGACGGAACCTGCGGACCTCCGCCCCCAGCAGATCAACGGCTTCCAAGGCCTTAGGGGACAGCTCCTGGCGCCGAGCTTCGATGACCGAGAGCGAGTTGGCGAGCGTCGTCAGCGGGGACCGGAGCTCATGGTTGACGTCGGACGCGAAGCGGGCCTCGCGCTCGATTCGGTCTTGAAGCTGGTCCACCATCTGATTGAACGCTGAGTTGAGTACGGCGAGGTCGGCAAAGCGTGCGCTTTCGAGACGCGTGTCCAACTGTCCTCCGGCGATGGCGAGCGCCGCCCGGGTTGTCTCGCGCAAAGGGCGGAGGGCCCGCCCGGCCGCCCAGCGGCCCAAGACCGCCCCCGCCAAGGTCGTTATCAACGCGGCGATGGCCAACGCCGCCAGGAGCACGTGCAAAGTCCGGGTGAGAGCGGAAAGATCGAAAATCTCGAAGTAGGCCGCGTTCTCGGTGAAGGTGGCGTTGTCGACGTGGATGGGCACCCCGACGACGAGCTCGTCCGTACCGTTCGAGACGGTGAGCTGCTGGACGGGAGAGCCTGCGAGAGCACTCTCCTCGAGAGCCGTCGGCAGTTCGTGGGGCGACAGGGTCGCCGATGACGGGTACCAGTGACCGACTGAGTAGACGAGGGAGCCAGTGTTCGGGCCGGAGTCGAGGGTCGTGATCAGTGAGGGGATGTAGGCCGTGGGTACGCGAAGCTCGCCCCGCAGCAGCACTGCGTTCGCCAAGGCTTGGTGTCTCATCGAAGACAGCTGCTGGTTGACGACCGAGTTCCGCACCGCGAAGTAGGCGATTCCCGCCAGAGTGCCCGAGAGAGCCAGCGCCCCGAGAGCGAACACGGTTGTGACCCTGGCTCGGAGCCCCAGGCGTCTCCTGCCCTGACGGTAAGCGACGACGCGGGCCCGCGTAGCGGGCACCGGTGATCTGCGCGAGGCCGGATCTATCGGCACACCGGCAGAATCCACCGCTAAGGAGCGAGCTTGTATCCGAGGCCGCGCACCGTGAGCACGTGGCGCGGATCGCTCGGGTCGGCCTCGATCTTGGTGCGCAGCCTGCGGACGTGGACATCGACGAGTCGCCCGTCCCCGAAGTAGTCGTAGCTCCAGACGCGTTCGAGCAGTTGCTCCCGCGACATGACCTTGCCGGAGTTGACGGCTAGCTCGCACAGGAGAAGGAACTCGGTGCGCGTCAGATGGATCTCCTCGCCGTCGCGCATCACCACGCCGGCCTCGGGGAGGATCTCGAGATCTCCGAATTCGAGGCGAACCAGTCCCGGTTCGCTGGGGCGGGACCTTCTGAGCAGGGCCCGGATGCGCGCGGCGAGCTCCTTCGGCTCGAACGGCTTGGTGACGTAGTCGTCCGCTCCAGCCTCCAGCCCGGTCACGACGTCGCGGGTGTCGGTGCGCGCCGTGACGATGATGATCGGCACGGTGCTCGCCTTGCGTAGCTCGCGGCAGCACTCGAAGCCGTCGATGCCCGGGAGCATGACGTCAATGACCAGCAAATCAAAAGGATTCGAAAATAGGGAGCGCGAGTGGCACTCGATCGCGTCCTCCCCGGAGCCGGCCTCCTCGACCTCGTAGCCCTCATCCTCGAGGGAGAGGCGCATCGAGGCGCGGATCCGCTCATCGTCTTCCACGAGCAGCACTCTGTGGAGCATGGCTCCATTCTCTCTCAGAGCGGCGGGTTTGGCTTGCAGAACGTGTCGCTGGGGACCGTCACCTCGCTCCGCCACTCGGGTACGGTGGAGTTGTGGGCTTTGAGCTCGAAAGTTTTGCGCGCTCACTTGCGTCGGACGCCACGGCGACCCGCCGGGCATACCGGGGCGACGTCGAGGTGTTCATAGAGTGGGCGGGTCGGGCCGGTGTATCGGACCCCGGCCAGGTCGACCGCCTCATGTTGAGGCGCTATCTGGCGTACCTGGCGACGCGCAGATACTCGCGCCGGACGATCGCCCGCAAGGCTGCCGCCATTCGCCGCTATTTCGCCTGGCTGCGCCGTCATGAGCTCATTGCCACTGATCCCTCGCGGCGCCTGTCTGCCCCCTCGGGCGAGGCGCGGTTGCCACGGGTGCTCGCTCCGTCGGAGATCGAGTCCCTGCTCGAACCCGCCCGCGACGGTGGGCGTGGCGACGTGACCGAGCCGGTCGATCAGCGAGATGACGCCCTACTCGAGTTGCTTTACGGGAGCGGGCTCCGAGTCGCCGAGCTCTGCGGGCTTGGGCTGGGCGATATCGACCTGAAGACAAAATCGGTAACCGTCTGGGGAAAGGGCGGCAAGCAACGCCGGGTGCCGATGAGTCGACCGGCCACGGAGGCGGTCGCCCGTTATGTGTCCGCGGGTCGAGGGGAACTCGTGAACGAGCTGACCCCTGCGGGCTCGCTTTTTGTGAACCGCCGCGGCCGGCAGATGACGACTAGGGACGTACGTCGGGTGCTCGACCGGCGCTCGCCTGTGCCGACACACCCGCACGCGCTCCGCCACACTTACGCGACCCACTTGGTTGACGGTGGCGCGGACTTGAGAGTTGTTCAGGAGCTGCTTGGCCACGCTAGCTTGAGGACGACGGAGATCTATACACACGTGTCCACTGAGAGGCTGGTCAGCGCGTACAAGAGCGCTCACCCAAGAGCATGATGACCCAGACCGGGACTGATCGGATCCAGTCCGTCGAGGAACTGTGGGCCGAGTTCAAGTCGACCGGCGATCTTTCCGCGCGCGACCGGCTGATCCTGCATTACTCGCCGTTGGTCAAGTACGTAGCCGGGCGCGTCGCGGCCGCCATGCCCAGCTATGTCGACTACTCAGACCTCGTGAGCTACGGGATCCTCGGGCTCATCGACGCCATCGAGAAGTTCGACCCTGCCCGGCAGATCAAGTTCGAGACCTATGGCGTGCCCCGGGTCCGCGGAGCAATCCTCGACGAGCTCCGCTCGATCGACTGGGTGCCTCGGTCGGTTCGGGCCAAGGCCCGCGCCGTCGACACGGCGGTTTCCAAGCTCGAAGGCACCCTGGGTCGTTCACCCAGTGACGAGGAGCTCGCCCAGGAACTCGAGATGACCACGGGCGACTTGAACGACGTCCTCCGGCAGACGTCCCGAGCCGGGCTGTTGCAGCTTGACGACGTCCTGTTCCGGCAGGGCGGCGGAAGCCAGACGCTTGGGGACACCTTGCAGGACCAAGGGGCCGCCCCTGACGCTGCTCTCGAGCTCGACGAGACGAGGCAACAGCTGGCGGCTGCGATACAGCGGCTAGACGACCGTGAGCGCAAGGTTCTCACGCTCTACTACTACGAAGGCCTGAACCTCGCCCAGATCGGGGAGATCCTCGGAGTGACCGAGAGCCGTTCCTGTCAGATTCACACCAAGGCCGTGCTCCACTTGAGGCAGCGACTGAGGGACGAGCTGAGCTGATCACGCCGTCGCGACGGGTGGCGCAGGCCCCGGCCTCGACCCACAGGCTTGTTACGGCGAGGACCCTGCCGGGCTGTTGGTAGCAGATCTTGACGGAATCGCACGGACCTTCGGGCACGGCCGGCGGCCCTGCGCCGGACGCAGTTGAGTTCTCGCGGCCGATCGGAGTACCGCGGCCGCTCTTCGGCGACCGGTGGTTCGCGCTGCCGGACGGCTCTTGGTTGCTTGAGCTGCTCCCGGGCCGGTGCTTGGCGCCAGCTCCCTCGAGGATGTGCCGTGTCCCTGTCAGATCGGCCCTGCCCGATTGTCAGCGGCGAGCGAGTCGGCGTCCGCTTTCGGTGCTGATGGGTGTGTAGCTCATCTCGAAGTGGCGATAGGGGGTCGACTCATCAGCCTGGGACAGCTCTTCGCCATGCAACTCGATGTCCGGAGCGGACCGGACCTGCTCGTTCGTCGCGGTGACCCTCAGTTCGTCGGTGCCGATCCGAAGGCTGGCGAGCGGCACGAATGTCCAGTGGCGGCTGACGAAACCCTACTTGAGGGTGGCAAATTGAGCGACGTCTGTTTCCACATCGACGTAGACATCCTGCAGTTTGTCTATCTTCTCGCCGTTGCAGTCGATGAGCATCTTGCCGCGCCATTCGGCGACGCTCCACTGGGCCTGGTCCTGACCTTCGGTCATGACGACCTTTTTGCTTTGCATCTGCAGCCTGCCGAGGGGAGAGTGACCGGCAGGGCCTGCTCAGAGCATCGCACTCTGACCCAACCGTCGGAGATGAAGCCGCGCGGCTTTACCGCTACCATGGCTGCGAGGCCTGACCGGGTCTCATTTAACGTGCGTGCCGGCATGCCCGCGGTCGCCCGCAAGGGCGCGGTGCCGGTATTAGCTCAACCGTCGGGAGGAGAAGCGCGTGGCTGTTGTCACGATGAAGCAAATGCTCGAGGCCGGAGTTCATTTCGGCCATCAGACCCGTCGCTGGAACCCCAAGATGAAGCGGTTCATCTTTGGCGAGCGCAACGGCATCTACATCATCGATCTGAACCAGACGCTCGACCGCGTTAACACCGCCTACGCCTATGTGAGGGACCTGGTTGCAGGCGGTGGCGTGATCCTTTTCGTCGGCACGAAGAAGCAGACCCAGGATCCCGTCGCAGAGTACGCGGTCGCCTGCGGCATGCCTTACGTCAACCAGCGCTGGCTTGGAGGCATGCTGACGAATTTCCAGACAGTCGCCGGACGCGTCCGGAAGCTCGTGGAGCTCGAGGCTGCCCGCGAGGCGGGCGACTTTGCCGCCATGCCGAAGAAAGAGGCCCTCTCTCACCAGCGCGAGCTCGAGAAGCTCGATCGGAACCTTGGCGGTCTTCGCCGGCTGGATCGGCCACCGGATGCGATCTTCGTGATCGATACGAAGAAGGAGCACATAGCTGTCACCGAGGCCAACAAGCTGCACTTGCCTGTGGTGGCGGTCGTTGACACGAACTGCGACCCGGACGTGATCGACTATGTGATCCCCGGCAACGACGACGCCATTAGGGCGGGAAGGCTGATGTGCCGTGTCATCGCCGACGCCGTGACCGAGGGTCGCTTCATCGCTTCGCGTCGCGCCTTGGACGCAGCCGCCAGAGCCCGCCGGGCGGCTCAAGAGCCCGAGCTCACCTTCGGTGGAGGCACATCTGGCAAGCCTGAGCCCTCCCCGGTGGCCCCTGAGCCGGCGCCCGAGGCCGTGGAGCCCGCCTCCCAGGCCCCGGCCGAGCCCGTGGCCGAACCCGAGCCCGCCGCCGAGGCCGCGGTGCTGCCAGAGCCGGCGACTGAGATACCAGCCGCCCCGGTGACCGAAACCCCTACGGAGGCTTGAAAGACATGGGAAAAGTCACTGCAGCAGACGTACAGGCGCTCCGGAAGAAGACGGGGGCGGGAATCCTCGACTGCCGCCGCGCACTCGAACAGACTGACGGCGACCAGGACGCGGCTGAGCGGCTGCTTCGCGAGGAGGGGACCATCAGCGCCGGAAAGCGCCAGGACCGCCCCCGTAGCCAAGGTGCGGTGGCGGTCGCGGTGCATGACCGACCCAAGCCAGTTGGGGCGATCGCATTGCTCGAATGCGAAACTGACTTCGTCGCGAAATCACCTGAGTTCGTTTCGCTCGCCGAGACGATTGCTAACGATCTCGCCTTGAACGGAGAGGGAGAGCTCGCCAAGTACGCGACGGACATAGAGAACCTGGCGGCGATTTTCAAGGAGAACATCGCCCTCGGGCGGACCGTTCGCTTCGAGGCCCGTGACTCGGCGATCCTCGGGAGCTACTTGCACATCCAGAACGGCCACGGCGTCAACGGCGTGCTCGTGGAGATCTCCGGGACCGACGAAGTGCTCGCTCACGAGCTCGCACTTCACATCGCCTTCGCCCGCCCGGACTTCCTAAAGCGCGAGGACGTGCCCACCGAGCAGGTGGAGGACTTCCGGCGCACGGCCCAGGCGATAGCCGAAAACGAAGGCAAGCCGGCTGCGGCCTTGGCCAAGGTTGTCGAAGGCCGCTTGCAGGGTTGGTACAAAGAACGGGTCCTTCTTGAGCAGCCGTTCGTGCGCGACGAGAAGCAGACCATCGCGCAGGTGATCGGGGACACGCAGCTGTTCCGCTTCGCACAGGCGGTCGTCGGCTCGTGACCGAAGTGGTGGAGCAATCGTGACCGAGGCGGCGGATGGAGGCGCACCTGTGATCACGCCCCGGTGGCACCGGGTCGTGCTGAAGCTCTCGGGTGAGGCGCTGGCGAGCTCGCTGTCCGACGAGACAATCGACGCCTCGACTGTCGGTCGCCTGGCCTTGGAGATCGGTGCCGCCCGGAGCGAGCTCGACGTCCAGATCGCGATCGTCGTCGGCGGCGGCAACATCTGGCGCGGCACGACGGGCGCAGGTCAAGGCATGGACCGTGCGACCTCGGACATCATGGGAATGCTCGGCACGGTCATCAACGCCCTCGCCTTGCAGGACGCGCTCGAGCGCGTCGGTTGCCCGACCCGAGTGCTGTCGGCCATCCACATGGCCGAAGTTTGCGAGCCCTACATCCGCCGCCGTGCTATCCGGCATCTCGAAAAGGGTCGTGTCGTGATCTTCGGCGCGGGGATGGGGAACCCATACTTCACCACCGATACTCCCGCCGCCCTGCGGGCCGCGGAGATCGAGGCAGATGCGATCTTGAAGGGCACGCACAGCGGCGTTGACGGCGTCTACAGCGCCGATCCTCGCCATGACGCGACCGCCACGCGATATGAGGAGATCGGTTTCATGGACGTCGTGTCGCGGGACCTGCGCGTGATGGACCACACGGCGATCACGTTTTGCAGGGACAACAAGATCCCGATCCTGGTGTTCGATCTCATGACACCGGGCAATTTTCGGGCCGCACTCGTTGGCGAACGGATAGGTACGCTGATCCGGTGACCAACGAATCGATCATTGCGGACGCGCTCACCGAGTGTGGCGACCGGATGAACAAGGTGGTCGAGCACGTCAAGGCGGACTTCTCGATGGTCCGGACCGGCCGGGCGTCGCCGGCGCTGGTCGAGAAGATCAAGGTGGACTACTACGGCACCGAAGTCCCGCTCCAGCAGATCGCGGGCTTCAGCGTGCCGGAGCCCCGCGTGCTCGTCGTCAACCCCTACGACAAGGGTGCGATGAAGGCGATCGACCGGGCGCTGACAAGTTCCGACCTCGGCATCAACCCATCCAACGACGGCCAGGTGTTCAGGCTCGTGTTCCCCGAGCTCAACGAGGAACGCCGCCGGGATCTGGTCAAGGTCGTCAAGCACCGCGCCGAGGAGGGACGGGTCGCCGCGCGAAACGTCCGTCGGGCAACTCGGCACGAGCTCGAGACGTTCGAAAAGGGCGGCGAGATCTCATCCGACGATCTCGAACGTGCCGAGAAGGAATTGGAAAGCCTGACTCACGGGCACATCGCCGAGATCGACAGGCTGTTGACCCACAAGGAACAGGAGCTGCTCGAAGTCTGAGCATCGGCGGCACGGCATCTAGCCGGTGCCGGGACGGGTTGGTCGATGCCTTCGCACGAAAGTGTCGTGTGAACGGCACCCGAGGAACCTGTGAGGGAGGAATCGTGGAGGAGGGCCAAGAACCTCAGGGATCCGGCGAGCCCGTCACCGAACGGGCCCGGATCGCTGGCGTCGAGGCAGGAGTGGCAGCGGGGCTGATCCCGCCGGCTGAGGCGACGACGCGCCCTCCCGCCACGGGCGACAAGGACGTGCCCGCCGAGACCGCTGACGACGATCAAGAGGAGCCGGCTTCAGATTCATCGGGTGCCCCCGCCGTTTCCTACGAGCTCCCTGACTGGACGGATCCCCCCACTCTCCAGGTGCCCAGAGTGCTCTTGGACCTCGAACAGGAGGCAGCGGACGAGCGCGGTGGCCCGCCCCCGGCTCCACCGGGCGGGCCGGTGTGGCGCGAGCACCAACAGGACTGGGAGGAGACCGACTCGGTCATCGCCGACCTCGCGAGCGACGGCCTCGGTGTCACGGCATCGGAAGAGTCGTCCGCGGACGACCCCTTCGCCTATGACTTCTTGGGACTGGGGGAGGAGGCAGACGGGCTAGCCCGTAACAGCGCCGCCGACATCGTGCCCGACGAGGACGAAGAGACCCATGAAGGCGCCTCTCCCGCCGCGGAGCCAGTCTCGCTTGACGAGCTCGACGCGGCCGGTTTGGCGGATGAGAGTGCAGGCGAGTCGACGTCGACGACTGAGTCGGGTGACGATGGCGGGCTCCCGAGGGAGCGCCGCCGCCGCCGACACGTCGCGCGACGGCCTCGGCCCTCGTTCCCGAAACGGCCGCCAGCCGTCGCCAAGGAGGAGACCGAAGGGGCATCTCGGAACCCGATCGTCGCCACCGTCACTGGCGTCGTGCTCGCCGGTGTGCTGCTCCTCTGCTTCTTCGTCGGACCCCTCGCTGTGCTGGTGCTCGCCGCGGTCGCGGTTACCTTCGCCGCAGGGGAGTTCTTCAATTCCTTGCGTCTCGCGGGCTATAGGCCGGCGACGCTGCTCGGCCTAGTCGCCGTGCCGGCGACCATGGTTGCCGCTTACCTGCGTGGGCGTGGAGCCGTCGTGGTGGTCTTCGTGGTCTTCATCGTGGCCGCGATGATCTGGTATCTCGCTCGCATTACCAAGCGTTCCCCTCTGGCGAACCTGTCTGTGACCGTATTCGGTGTTGCCTGGATAGGCCTGCTGGCGTCGTTCGCGGGGCTGTTGCTCGATCCGAAGTTCTTCCCGCACCGCCACGGTGTCGCCTTCCTGTTGGGCGCGGTCATTGCGGCTGTCGGTTACGACGTGGGCGGCTACGTGTTTGGCAGCCGCCTCGGCCGGCACCGTCTTCTTCCGGCCGTGAGCCCCAACAAGACCTGGGAGGGCCTCGTCGGGGGGTGTTTGGTCACAGTGGCGGCCTCGGCAGGGATCACGAGCCAGATTCACCCGTGGAGTATCGGCACTGCCGTAGTGCTCGGGGTCGTCGCGGCCGTCGTGGCGCCTTGTGGTGATCTCGTCGAGTCGATGATCAAGCGCGACCTGGGCGTAAAGGACATGGGGTCGCTCCTCCCAGGTCATGGGGGAGTGCTGGACCGAGTCGACGCCTTGTTGTTCGTGCTTCCCGCGGCCTACCTCGTCGTTCGCCTAGCGCACATCGGATGACGGGGACAACGGGTCGCCTGGAGTCGGCGGTGGGTGCCGTTGACAGATCTCGCAGCGGTTCCCAACGGGTGGCTGTCGTAGGTTCCACAGGATCGATCGGCACCCAGAGCCTGGACGTGATCCGGTCGGCTCCGGATCGTTTCCGGGTCACGGCGCTCGGCGCGGCCAGATCAGTCGAGCTGCTGGCGGCCCAAGCCGAGGAGTTCCACCCGGAGGTCGTCGCGATCGCAGACAACGCCTACGCGTCGAAGCTCGCCGAATTGTTGCCGAGCGACGTCGAGCTCCGGTCCGGCTCTGAGGCGCTTACGTCGATCGTCGCCACGGCTGACATAGTCCTCAACGCCGCCGTCGGCTTCGCAGGATTGGGGGTGACGGTGGCGACTCTCAGCCAAGGCCGCCGTCTCGCTCTTGCCAACAAGGAGTCGCTCGTCGCAGGAGCTCCCGTAGTGCAACGCGCCCGTTCGACCGCCGGGGCTGAGCTGATTCCCGTCGACTCCGAGCACGGTGCGATCCATCAGTGCCTTGCCTGTGGCCGCGCCGCCGACGTGTCCAGGCTTCTCCTCACCGCCAGCGGAGGGCCATTCCGAGGGAAGACCGAAGCCGAACTGGCGTCGGTGACAGTGGCCGATGCGCTCGCCCACCCGACGTGGCGCATGGGGCCGAAGATAACGGTCGACTCATCGACGCTCATGAACAAGGGACTCGAGGTCATCGAGGCTCGCGAGCTGTTCGGCATCGACTACGACCGCATCGAAGTCGTCGTGCACCCGCAGTCGATCGTCCACTCCATGGTGGAGTTCTGCGACGGGACCACGATCGCCCAGCTTTCGGTCCCCGATATGCGCCTGCCGATCGCGTACGCGCTCGGATACCCGAATCGACTCCTCAAGCCCTACGGGTCGCTCGATCTCTCGGCCCCGGTCCGCCTCGAATTCGAACCGCCGGACCCAAGGACCTTCCCGTGCCTGGGCCTCGCCTACGAGGCGGGGCGGGCGGGCGGGAGCGCACCGGCCTGGATGAACGCTGCCAACGAGGTCGCCGTGGCGGCTTTCCTCGCCGGGCGCCTTCCGTGGCCGGCGATCGCGACGGTCGTGGCCGAGACACTCGCCGTGCACGAGCCGACGGAACTCGTGCAAGTCGAGGACGTGCTGGCGGCCGATGCGCTCGCCCGCGTGCGGGCCGTCGCCTTGGTCGAGCGCCTCGTTCGCGACGCGTGACAACCACGAAGTCCCGAGAAGCGAGAGACTTTCCCTGATGGACCAGGCTTCCGGCGCTTCGCTCGTCCCGGCAACCGTGGGCTCCGAGTCGTGGTGGAAGCGGAACGGGCCGTTAGTGCAGCTGCTCGTGGTCGTGGTGGCAGGGGTCTGTCTCGCCGTCGTGCTCAACGCGGTGCCGGTTCTGGTCGTCGTCTTGGCGCTCGTCGTCATGATCATGCTCCACGAGTTCGGCCACTTTGCCGCCGCGAAGCTGGGCGGTATGAAGGTCACGGAGTTCTTCATCGGCTTCGGGCCGCGACTGTGGTCGATCCGCCGAGGGGAGACCGAGTACGGCGTGAAGGCCATCTTGGCCGGTGGCTACGCGCGCGTGATCGGTATGACGATGCTCGAGGACGTCGATCCCGCCGACGAGGCGCGCACTTACCGCGAGGCGTCCTTCCCACGGCGGCTGTTGGTTGCCGTCGCCGGCTCGGCGATGCACGTGATAATGGCTTTTGCGCTGCTGATCTCGTTGTACGCGGTCTACGGGGCGCCGACGGCGACGTTGCCGACGATCACCGGCCTCGGGCAGTTCACCAAGGGCCTCAGCCCCGCCCAGCGTGCCGGACTCAAGACTGGCGACGTCATCGTGGCCGTAGACGGGCACAGGTTCAAGACTCTCGACCCGTTGATCTCCTTCGTGAACAAGCACCCTGGTGACGCCCTGAGCTTCGTTGTCGTCCGTGACGGTCACGACCTCACCCTTCGAGTGACGCCTGTTGACGGCCGCCACGTTGTGGAGGAGATCGGTGGCCAGCGGATCCAGGCCGCGAGTCCCTCGGGCCCGGCGACGGGGGTCATCGGTGTCGAGCTGTCGGCGGAGCACTACCTGGGTGTCGGTCCCCTCGGGTCGATAGGCCACGCCGGCACGGAGCTCGGCACCATGTTCGGGCAGACTTTCAGTGGGATCGCCCAGGTCTTCTCCTTTCATGGGCTCGACAATTTCGCTCACCAGGTCGTCGTGGCTGACCAGCACCAAACCTCGAGCTCATCGGGATCGAGCGGGCAGGGCTCAGGGGGAGGCACGATTCTGTCGATCCTGGGTGCGGTCCAAATCGGCGCACAGGCCGCAAGGCAAGACGTCGCCGGCCTGCTGTACCTGCTCGCCGCTATCAACATCTTCGTCGGCGTCGTGAATCTGTTCCCGATGCTGCCCCTTGACGGCGGACACGTTGCGATCGCCGTCTACGAGCGCATTCGCTCGCGCAAGGGGCGTGCCTACCACGCGGATGTCACCAAGCTCATGCCGGTCGCGTATGTGTTCCTGCTCTTCATCGTGATTGTCGGGCTCGGAGCGCTTTACATGAACATCGTTCATCCCGCCCAGTTGCCCGGAGGGTGACAGTCCTCCAAGAGCGACCAGAGGCGTTCGCAGGCCGCCGCTAGGCTCGGTGGCGATGACGAGACCAGTCGCGCCCCTTACGGAACGGCGCAAGACCCGCCAAATCAAGATCGGGGACGTCCCCGTCGGCGGGGGAGCCCCGATTTCCGTCCAGTCGATGACGGTGACGAAGACGGCGGACGTCGAGGGCACCCTCACCCAGATCTACGCGCTCGCCGCCGCCGGCGCAGACATAGTGCGCTGCACCTGCAACGAGCAGGAGGCGGCCGAGGGACTCGCGCAAATCGTGCCGCGCTCTCCCGTGCCGATCGTGGCGGACGTGCATTTCCACTACGAGATGGCACTGGCGGCGCTCGAGGCGGGAGTAAACGGGCTCAGGCTCAATCCAGGCAACCTGCGCAAACCCGAGGAGATCAAACTCGTAGCGTCCGAGGCGCGCGACCGCGGCGTTCCGATTCGCATAGGCGTGAATGCTGGCTCGCTACACCCCAAGCTCTATGAGAAATACGGCGGGGCGACCCCGGAGGCGCTCGTCGAGTCGGCGCGCATCGAGCTCGCCTATTTCGAGGAGGTCGGCTTCGACGACGTGAAGATGTCCGTGAAGGCGTCCAATGTCGCGCTCATGATTGCCGCCTACCGACTGGCATCCGAGACGTTCGACCATCCCCTTCACCTTGGTGTCACAGAGGCCGGACCACCTCCGGCGGGCTTGATCAAGGGAACGGCAGGGATCGCGACCCTCCTGGCGGAGGGGATCGGCGACACGATCCGCTACTCGCTCACCGCCGATCCTGTCCAAGAAGCCCGTGCCGGCCGCCAATTGCTGGAGGCATTGGGGCTTCGCGAACGCAAGGGACTTGACCTGATCGCGTGTCCGTCGTGTGGCCGGACCGAGATCGACGTGATCGAGATCGCGCGCCAGGCCCAGGAGGCGCTTGAGTCCCGTTCCATCCCACTCCAGGTGGCGGTGATGGGCTGTGTCGTCAACGGCCCGGGCGAGGCCCGCGAAGCGGATATCGGTATCGCTGCCGGTCGTCACAGGGGACATCTGTTCATCAAGGGCAAGATCGTGCGGGTCGTGCCCGAGGACGAGATGGTGGAGGCGCTTGTCGCCGAGGCGGAAAGACTCATGGCCGAGGGCGTCGAGGCGCGCCTGGCCGCTGCAGACGCGGGCGCAGAGCAAGAGGCTGAAGACGACCGCAAGGCGCTGTTCGAGGTGAGGGGCGCCGACGCCAATCGGGCTGGGGAGCGCATCGAGATCATCCGCAAGACGGTCGCGCACGAAAGCGGCCCTGCCTCATAGGCAACGTAGGTCCTGTCGTCAGGGCGAGCTTGGCGGCGCGAGACTCCTTTGTGTGAAGGACTTTGATCTGCGCCCAGTCGAGCTCGATGAGGTCGATGCTTTCGCGGCCTGCCAGGCTTCAGCATTCGGTCATCGCCACACCGCAGAGCAGCTCGCAAACCTGGCCGAAGAGCTCGTGGTTGCGAGGTCGCTGGCGGTGCTCGATCACGGAGAGATAGTCGGCACGGCTAATTCGCACGTGGAGCTGATGACTCTGCCGGGGCTCTCCAGGTGTGACGTGGCGGCCGTGACGGAGGTGTCCGTGGCTCCGACACACCGGCGACGCGGGCTCTTGACCTCGATGATGAGGCGCCAGCTCGACGACCTCCGAGACGGCCACGAGCCGCTTGCCGTGCTGCTAGCCAGTGAAGGGAGCATTTACGCCAGGTTCGGTTACGGAGTGGCGACGTTCGCAGCGCGCTACCTCGTCGACAAGCGCCGTGCCCGGCTTTCGGCGCCAGTCGCGCCGCCCGACGGGTCGGGATCCCCTGGCGGGGCTGGATCGGTCCGGCTTGTCGATCGAGCGCAGGCTGTCGAGTCGTTCCCACTCGTTTTCAACGAATACCTGCCGACGCGGGTCGGCGAGCTCAATCGCCTGAACGGCGACTGGGGCGAGGTGCTCGGCGAGCCGAGCGGCGAGAGTGAGGACACCAGGAGCCGCTTCTTCGCGTGCTTTGAGCAGGACGGCCGCATTGACGGCTACGCGGTCTACCGGGTGGCGCCGATTGACCCAATCGACCGGTACCGCCGAGCCGTCTTCCTGGACGACTTCTGCTCGCTCACGGACGCGGCGTACATGTCGCTTTGGAGGTACCTGCTCGGGATTGACCTGGTTGCGGAGTTGCGCACCGGACCTCGGCCGATCGACGAGCCGGTACGGTTCGCCCTTGAGGACCTGCGCCAGCTCCAGACGGCAGCGCTGGGGGATCGCACCTGGGTCCGTCTCGTCGACGTGCCGGTGGCGCTCGCGATGCGCGGCTACGCAGACAGCGGAGAGCTCATCCTCGAAGTGACCGACCCGTTTTGTCCTTGGAACGAAGGGCGTTTCCGTCTCACAGTCGACGGCGGGGGAGACGCGGAGGTGGAGCGGGTGAACTCCACCCCCGACCTGGTCCTGCCCGTGGACGCCCTGGGTGCGACCTACCTCGGTGGCGTCCGATTCCGTGCCCTGGCTCAAATCGGGCGGATCGTTGAGCGGACTCAAGGCTCACTTGAGCGGGCGGATCGCCTGTTCAACGAGCAGCGTCCGCCATTTTGCACCACTGCCTTTTGAGAAGGCGGCTTAGGCGCCGATCGAAGAGGTGATCCTCCGACCGGCGCGAGTGCACCAGGCAGCGACGCTGGAGCGCTTAGATCCGGTTCAACCTGACGACCTGAGTCCCTGGCGCCACGCTGCTTACGAGTTCCTCGAGGTGAGGGTGGCAGGTCAGGAACAGTACCTGGTGGCGCTCCGCCGTCTCGAGGAGAGCCTCGGCGACTGGCACCGCCCGCTCAGGGTCGAAGTTCACGAGCACGTCGTCGAGGATGATGGGCAGGGACACGGCGCGGTCCGCGAACGTCTCAGCCAGCCCGAGCCGTAGGCAGAGGTAGAGCTGCTCCACGGCACCGCGGCTCAGGTCGCTCGCGGCGATCTCGGAGCCTGACTCGGACAGGACCCGAATGGCCTCGCGGCTCCCCTCGTCGCTCACCGAGGGGAGCAGGCGGGTGTAACGACCGTGGGTGACTCTTGCGAACCGCTCGCCCGCACGCGCGAGCACGGCGGGTTGGTGTTCTTGTTCATGCTGCTTCAGCGTGCGCTCGAGCAGCAGGCGTGCACAGCCGAGGACGGCCCACGTCTCGAGCACCTCGTCGAGGTCGTGCTCGAGGGCGAGACGTGCCTGCTCGAGCTCGGCCACGCGAGCTGAAGTCACCACGGCGCGCAAGCTGCTCGCCGCGTCCTGGTGCGCCCGGACCAACTGCTCGACTCGCCCTGCGGCCTCCGACCGGGCGGGCGCGAGGGCTGCCTGCTCCTCCTGCCAGGAAAGGAGCTCCCCGGACTCGAGTTCGGCGCGAAGTCGCTGGGCCTCTGGGCCGCGACCGAACGACCGGTCCAGCTCGGCGCTCGCCTCCTCAATCGCACTCACGAGCAGCTCCCTGGCCGCGCGCTGGTCGAGGAGCTGCTGGAGGGACACGCCCAGGTCGTCCAACGTGCCTACCGGGTCAGCCTCCAACGAGTCGGGGCGACCGCCATGGTCCCGAAGCCCGGCGCTCAGCTGGGAGAGGCGTGCCTCGAAATCCGTCACCTCCGCAAGCAGTTCGTCGATCTTGGCATCGACGCGGTCCAGCGCACCCAGATCCTTCCAAGCGTCCTGCACTGCACCGACGCTTTCGATGGCGCCCTCCGGCGACAGGTCGGCGGCGAGACCGTGGGCACTCTTCCAGGCCGCGAAAACGCTCCGCTCGGCTTCGAGCTCGCGTATTGCTCTTACTTGAGACTCATGTGCTGCTTGGAGCCTGGTCAAAGCCGCGGCCGTACGCCGACGCTGTTCCTCGAGCGAGCGCTGCTGGCTCCGAGCTTCCTCGACCGCCTCGGCCGCCGTCTCGACATCGGCCTCGCTCGGATTGGCGGACAGCCCAAGCGCGTTGGCGAGCTCGGCAATGTGCGCCGCCACCCTGTCGCCGGTCGCGCCGGCGCCGGTCCTTTGGTCGACGGTCCCGCCGGAGAGTCGGAGACGACCGACCACGGCAAGAACGAACAAGACGCACCCGGCGACGGCAAGCAGCCCGCAAACGACGCGAAGGGCCGCGACCTTCGTGCCAAGCACGGCAGCGACTCCAAGCCCGGCGGTGGCGAAGACGAGGAGCGCCATCGATGCGGCAGTGATCCCAGCAAAAGCGCTAGTCCGGTGCTTGCCAGCCTGATTCTCGGCGAGAAGCCGGCGCTGTTCCGCGAGGTTCCGTCGAAGCTCTGTCACCAACCGCGCTTTCAACTCTGGGTCAGTACCCGGGCCCCGCGCGTCTCCGGGTGGCGTCTCCTCGGCGGCATCAGTGCCCGCAAGAATCGTGAGCTCCGGAGAGGCTGCGGCTTCCTCCTCGAGAGCGCGGGCGGTACGCCACAGCGTCTCGAGCTCCCCGAACGAGGCACGAAAGCGGCGCGCGTCGTCCGCGATCGAGATCCAGCCGCCGCTGTTCCGCACGCGTTCACGATCCCAACCGGCGCCCAACGAGCTGAGCGCAAGCTGGATCGATTGTTCGATCCCGCTTCGCTGGGTGCGGAGGTCCGCCAAGCGTTCCAGCCGTTCCAGGTGTCCAGACGACTCGGCGCTGAGCACGCGGAGTTCGGCGCCGTGTCCCTCTAGCCACAGCTGCAGCGGCGTGGGCTCCTCCCACGCGGCCAGCTGTAGCTCGGCCTCCCGCTTGCGGTCGAGGATGTCCCACAGGTGCGTCAACAGGTCGAGCTCTCGGGCGCGACGTTCCACTCCGTCCGCCTCTTCGCGGGCTCGGTCGAGATCCAGCTCCAGTCGCGCGAGCTCGGCTTCTTGGGCAGGAAAGTCGGCCGCTTCCCGGCTCGCCTCGGCCAGCCCTTGGCGTACGCCCTCGAGATCCGCGAGGAGGCGGTTCGCGTGGGCGTCACCTTGTCGCAAGCGGGCCAGCTCGAGTCGTTGCTTCTGGAGGTTGCTCATCGCCCGGGTCGCGGACCGACGTTGGCCGACGACGCTGGCGGAGAAGAGGAGCTCCCTCACCTCGTCCCGCGTGACCGCCTCGGCGCTGCCAAGCTCGGTCAGGTCAACGGCGAACACCGCCCGGAACAGCGCCTCGTCCGCGCCTCCTAGCGCCCTCAACAGATCCGCTTCGGACCCTGTGCTCCCGTCGGGTTTCCGGATGTTCAGCTGCTTGTGTGGGCTGGCGTAACGCTCGATGCTCCATTCGAGCTCATCTCCGGCCCCGTCCCCTCGGCCTTCGGTTAGCGAGAGGTGCCCACCGTGGCGCCCTCCCCGCACGGGCGCATGGAAGTGGACATTGTCCCGGCGGGTGGGGAATCCGAACAGCATGGCGACCAGGAAGTCGAGCAGAGTCGATTTGCCCGCTTCGTTCGGGCCGCTCACGATCACAAGCCCTTCGGCGAGGTCTCCGATCGAGATGTCGGCCAGGCCGCCGAAGCCGTCCACGTGCAGGTTCTTGATGCGCATGGTCATCGCGGTCCGACTCAGCCCCAGTCACCCTCGAGCTCGCCGAGCGCAACAACCAATGCGCGTTCGACCAGCTCAGTGGGTGAGAGCGCTCCCGAGGTCAGCAAGGCCTCGAGCGCGCGGCGGTTGCGCAAAGGCCCGGGCAATCCCTCTGACAGTTCGGCCGCGAGGGCGCTCAAGGCGGCGTCATCGGCGGCGAGGGTGGGTCCGAGCCCGTCCGCCAGCGCGACGAGATCGGCAGCGAAATCGGCTCCCGCTCGCGCTGACTCGACCCCGACCGTAGGGCGCGACCTGTCAGTGATGGAGTCCCACCAGCAGAATGGGCGGCAGCTCACAAAGTCGTCCCGGAGAGCGGTAAGAAGGTCCTCCACGACTCCGGGACGGCGCAGGTCGGCGTGAAGCTCGCCATGGCCGACGACGTTCGCGCGGATCACGAGCGAACGCCCATCGGCGCTCTCCAGTCGATCCTGCGCCTCTCTGGCGAGAAAAGCGCGTACCTCGGCCAGATCGGAGCAGTCGGCTACAGAGACTTCGACAACTTCGAAGCGGACGACATCGCAAGCGACCGGCTCGACCTCCTGGACACGTCCCTGACTGACATGGACGACCGTCGCGCCCTTGGGGCCGAGCTCGCTCGGCTTGGGGCTGCGCGCCTGGAGGTTGCCTGGGTAGACCACCCAGGGTTCGTTCGAGCCCTGATGGCCCGAGAGGACGAGGCGCGAGTGGATGTGGCCGAGCGCCCAGTAATCGAGCCCGATGGCGCGTAGGTCGTTAAGTGTGCACGGGCTGTAATTGTCGTATCCCGAGGCCGCGCCTTGCACATTGCAGTGCAGCACGCCGACCTGGAGACCCGGGCCCGGAGCGCGAGCGAACCGCAATGCCAGGTTCTCGGGCTCGCGGCGTTGCGCAAAGCTCACGCCCTGTACGGTCGCGACAGTTACTCCGTCGATTTCGACGGGAGCGTGCTGGACGGTTCCGGGCCTGAACACGGTGACCCGCTTGGGCCACGGTCCGCCGAGCGCGGACCAGCCCGTCTCGACCGGGTCGTGGTTGCCGTGCACGACGAAGCTCGAGATGCCTGCATCCGACAGACGGGCAAGCCCGTCACGAAACCGGAGCTGCGCCCGCAGCCCGCGCTCGGGCCCGTCGTACACGTCCCCGGCGACTACCAGGAAGGCAGACCGTCGGGCAAGACACAGCTGCACGAGCGAGTCGAAGGCTGCGAGGGAGGCTTCGCGAAGCTCCTTCGCGACGAACGGAGCAGTCGAGCCGATGCCTTTGAAGGGCGTGTCGAGGTGGAGATCGGCTGCGTGGACGAAACTGAAGTCGGGCATCCGTGAGCGATCGTCCACCACTGCGAGGCTACCTGGGGGGTGCGTTACCTCTGGTGATCATTGCCCTGGCAAGCGGCTTAACCAGTCGGGCGTATCGCCACTACGCTTGCTCAAAACACAACCGCTGAGGAGAAAATCGATGACGTTCGAGCTCAGCTCGTTGATCGAGGCTCGGCAAGGGGAGAACTTCCGCCTCCACAGTGAGTATCTCAACCCTCAGCTCGTGAAGGTGCTGAAGACGCTCGGTTTCGATCGTTTCTACGTCAGGGGTGAAGGCTCATACCTTTACGACCGGGACGGGCAACGCTACCTGGACTTCCTAGCGGGGTTCGGAGTCTTCGCACTTGGACGCGGACACCCGGTACTGAAGAAGGCACTCCACGACGCCCTCGATATGGACCTCCCGAACCTCGTCCAACTCGACGCGGCGCTCCTGCCAGGTCTGCTCGGGGAGGCTCTGGTCGCGAGGACCCACGATGGCCTCCAGCGTTGCTTTTTCTCGAACTCGGGCGCAGAAGCGGTTGAGGCCGCGCTCAAGTTCTCCAGGTACGCGACCAAGCGGACCCGAGTGCTCCACGCCGACCACGCCTTCCACGGCCTGAGCTACGGCGCGTTGTCCCTGAACGGAGGCAAGGAGTTCCGCGAGGGATTCGGGGAGCTTCTTACGGGGTGTTGCGAAGTGCCCTTCGGGGACATCGAGTCGATCGAGCGCGAACTCGCCCACGAAGACGTCGCGGCGGTCGTGCTCGAGACAATTCAGGGAAAAGGAGTGAACCTCGCCCCCCAGGAGTATTGGTCAGCTGTTGCCGATCTCTGCCGGAAGCACGGGACCCTGTTCGTCATCGACGAGGTCCAGACAGGGCTGGGCAGGACCGGCAAGCTCTGGGCGCACGAGCACTACGGACTACGACCGGACCTCATCACCATCTCGAAGGCGCTTTCGGGAGGCTACGTGCCCGTCGGCGCGACGATGTGCTCGGCGGAGGTATTCGACAAGGTCTATTCCAAGATGGAACGTGCGGTCGTCCATTCCTCCACCTTTGGGCGCAATCAGCTGGCGATGGTGGCCGCGCTCGCGACGCTTCAGACCATCGACGAGGAGAACATCGTCGAGCGGGCCCGAGTGACCGGAGAGGCGTTCAAGACGGGCCTGGCTCCGCTCGTGGAGAAGTACGAGCTTTTCCACGAAGTGCGAGGCAAGGGGTTGATTATCGGTCTCGCTTTCGGCGAGCCCAGCTCGTTAAGGCTGCGGTCACGTTGGAAGATGATGGAGGGCGCTCGTAAAGGTCTCTTTTCCCAGCTGATCGTCGGGCCGCTTTTCCAGCGCCATCGGATACTCACTCAGGTCGCCGCCGACAATATGAACGTGATCAAGATCCTTCCTCCGCTCATCGCCGGCCAAGAGGAGGTCGACTATTTCGTCGGAGCGCTCGACGACGTGCTCGAGGACGCGCATCGCAACTCGTCCCTCATGTTCGAGTTCGGGCGGAACCTCGCCAGGAGTGCGCTCCGCAAGGAGCCGAGCTGAGTCCGGAGGGCCTACCGGGCCCGACGGCGCGACCGCCCGCGACGATTGGCCCGGGCGACCGGGTTCTCGTCACCGGTGCGAGCGGTTTCATAGGGTCGGCGGTCACGAGGGCTGTCCTGGAGCGCGGGGCCGACGTCGTGGCGCTGCTCCAACCCGGAGTTGTGACAACGAATCTCGGCGGGCTTGATGTCACGAGTGTCGTCGCCGATGTGCGCAGTGCCTCTGAGGTGCTTGCCGCAGCTCAAGGCTGTCGAATGGTGTTCCACGTCGCTGCCGTGTACCGATTTTGGACCCGGAATGCCGCTGACTTCTACGACGTCAACGTAGGTGGGACCCTGAACGTCATCGGCGCTGCCAGAGCACTTGGGCTCGACAGGGTCGTGTACACGAGCACAGTCGGCACGATCGGCCTGGACGGAACCGGCGAGGGTCGCGCGGCGGACGAGACCTCGTGGGCCCGGATCGGTCACCTTTTTGGGCTTTACAAACAGTCGAAATACGTAGCGGAACACGAGGTGCTGCGCGCAGGAGCCGAGGGCCTGCCGGTCGTGCTGGTCCAACCGACTCTGCCGCTGGGCCCGGGGGACAGGGCACCGACGCCGACGGGCAAAACGATTGTCGACTATCTCAACGGTCGCATCCCGGGGTGGTTCGACACGGCGCTCAATGTGGTTGACGTTGACGACGTCGCCGCCGGGCATCTGCTGGCGGCGGAGAAAGGAGCTCAGGGGCGCAGCTACGTGCTTGGGGGAGAGAACCTCGAGCTCAAGCAGATCCTGGACGTCCTCGCAACTGCTACTGGCCTGCCGCCTGCGACGGTAAAGGTGCCCGCGTATGTCGCCCTGGCGGCAGCCCACCTCTCAGGACTCGTCCAGGGTCGCTTGATGCGCCGAGAGCCGACCGTCCCCCTCGAGGGCGCTCGGATGGCCACGACTCGAATGATCTTCAATGATGCACGGGCCCGCGGCGAGCTCGGATACAGCTCTAGGCCTGCCGTCGAGGCGATCGTCCGCTCGGCGCGCTGGTACGCGGAGAACGGCTACGTGACGCCGAAGCGCCTCGCGAGAATTCAGTGGCGGGACGTAATCGAGGTCCCGACGGCCAGTCGTGCTCGAAAAGACAACGGCGACACGTCACCCGCCCGATCACCGAGGATCGAGACGTGAGTCCCTGGCGGCTTCCAAGCTGTATTCCCAGCCTCACGCGCAAAGCGAGGCGCGATGAGCGGCGTCTTGTGGCCCTGGTAGTCCTTGTCGCTTGTGCTCTAGCGACCGCGTCGTGCACTGCGAGTGGGAGTGCGCACACCACGACATCGATTGTGACCTCGACTACCTTGAGCTCCACATCCAGCACGACGACCACCACGCTGCCTGTGGCCGTGGCCGGTACGCCACTGCTCAGGGCGCGTGTGGCCCCGCTTGCTCCCGGCGCTGCCGTCCTAACACCGGTCACACCAGGGAGCACCGCGTGGTCGCGGATGGTCCCCATCGCGTTTCAGAGCTTTGGAAGCGGTCCCGACCTGCTCCTTATCGAGGGTCAGGACGCAACGGTGTCGTGGTGGTACCCGTTATTGCTATCGGATCTCGCGCGCCACTATCGAGTGACGGTGTTCGACCTGCCCGGCGTTGGGTATTCCGGTCATCCGACGGGCCCGCTCGCGCTCGACTGGTTGGCGGACATGACGGCCGGGTTTTCGTTGACTATCGGGCAGTCCGATCCGGTCGTCGTTGGGTGGGGCCTGGGTGGGGAGATCGCCCTGGCGCTCGCAGAGCGCCATCCGCGCGTCGCCTCGTCGCTTGTGCTTGTGGACACCTCGTGCGGTGGTCCGGAGGCGACGCCGCCGGGTGCGGCTGTGACGCGGCTGCTCGCGTTGCCGGGAGCCACACCAGAGGCACTTTCGACGTTGTTGTTCCCGGCCACTGCCTCCGGCCTTCTGGAGAGATTGATTTGGTGGAAGAGCTTGTTCGCGGGAACTACGGATTGGATGACCGCGGGAGCTATTGCTGCAGAGGCCTCACTCCAAGCGACGATCTGGACGAGTCGAGCGCTGGTGGACGGGCTTTCCCGGGTGACGGTTCCGGTGCTCGTAGTCTCGGGCGACGACGACATCGTGTTTCCTCCTGAGAACGCTCATTTGCTCGCCGACGGTCTGAGGCACGCGACCCTTGAAATCTTCCCTGGATCCGGCTACGGGGCGCTCATCCAGGACGAGGCGGAATTCGTACAGGCCGTGGAGTCGTTTACCGGCTAGGCCTGGGCTGCCGACTCGTCTACAGGCCGCGTTCGGGTGGCGCGGCAAGGCATGAAGGCTTTACCGAGCCGATTATCTGATGGTGAAGCCAGTCTCACCCCGCGCTGGCTCCTCTGTGGTGGCGACGCTGTCGACCCGCGCGCCGGAGGGCCCGACGCGGCACCACGACACCATATGGTCGACGTTCGTTGGGAGTCCTTCAAAAACGGCCTCCACGTCTCCGCTCGGGCAGTTGCGCACCCAGCCCGTAACTCCAAGAGCCAGAGCCTGTGTGCGGCAGCTGTCCCGAAACCAGACGTTCTGGACTCGACCGCTGATCACCACGCGCCGCCGCACGTTGCCCATAGTGGCGAGGATAGCCATGTCGCGCGAGGCCCTCTGAGGTGTCGCGGCTCCTCGTCGGGTGTCACCAATGGCCAGTTCTCGGTTCCGGTACGCTCGCACCAAATGCCCAATTTGAAGTCGAATGCTGGCGGTTCCAAGCGTCGGGCATTGGGGCTTGGTGCGGCCGCGCTCGCTCCGATCGGTTGGGGATTCGGGGCGGTATTCGCGACGCTGACGTCCGCTTCCGGTCTCCTCGTGAGCTTCTATCGGCTCTGGGTTGGCGCCGCTGTGTTCGTAGTCGCCGTGTATGTGTCTCGCCGCCGGTTGAGCTGGGACGGGTTCCGGGGCTCGTGGCTGGGCGGTGTCTTCCTGGCCGGTGACATAGCGCTCTTTTTTTGTGCCTTAAAGCTCACCAGCGTCGTCGACGTGACGGTCATAGGTGCCGTTCAGCCCGCACTCGTGCTCATCGTGGCGCGCCCTTTGTTCGGCGAGCGCATGGGGAAGTGGGAGGTGTTTTGGATCCTCGTGGCGATGGCGGGAGTCTCTGCGGCAGTGATAGCTCCGGGGGTGAGCAGCCGCCACCAACTCACCGGGGACCTGCTGGCTGTCGGCTCCACCCTGTCCTGGACGGCGTACTGGCTCGTCTCGAAGCATTCGCGGACCACCCAGAACGCTTTGGAGTACACCGCCATCGTCACGATCGTGGCTGCGATCGCCCTGACCCCGGTCATGCTCTTATCCGGGCAGTCACTTGTCCGGGTCGAGGCGGGCGACTGGCTCTGGATCTCCCTATTAGCGATAGTGCCGGGGGCCGCGAATCTCTCCATGAACTGGGCGCATCGCTACGTGGACGCGTCAGTCTCGTCCGTGATAGGGGCGAGCAACCCGATTGTCGCGGCCGCGGCGGCGGCGGTCATCGTCGGGCAGCGCGTAACTGCGCTCCAGGTCGGCTGCGGCCTCGTGGGCATCATCGCGATAACGATCGTCGCTGCTCGACACAGGCAGCCGATCGAGTCTGCTCTCGACTAACGCCGTAGCCAGAGCGGGCTCCGCACGTGTCAGCGATCTCGCGGCTCGACTTTTGGCGGGTTTGTCACGAGTCTCAGTCGAGTTCTCTCTCGACGAGCTCACGAAGTGAGGTATCCCGGGCGCGGCAATCCTCCAGCGGCGAGACCGCGTTTCTGACGATTTCGTGGATTTATACAGATTCCTCTATAGGTCCTGACGCGCTCCTGCTTCCGCTCACTTTGTGCGGGCGAGAGTGTGCGGGCGAGAGTGTGCGGGCGAGAGTGTGCGGGCGAGAGGATTTGAACCTCCACCCCCGAAGGGACCGGGACCTAAACCCGGCGCGTCTGCCAAATTCCGCCACACCCGCGTGGTTAGAGAAAGCGTACCCACAATGTTCCCGATCCCGGCGCTTCACAGTTGGCCTTCGCCGACGTGCGGCTCCGGTAATCTGCGGTGGCGGCACGACCGACGTCGGGTCCGACAAGGAGGAATGTCATGTCCACGTTTCCGATCGCCCAGGGGATCGAAGCGGTGACACCCAGGTCTGAGCTCGGGGCAGCCGACCGGGCGGGCGAGATCTATCAGCGGCTCTTGCGCGAGCGGATTGTGTTCCTGGGAACGCAGGTCGACCAGGCCTCGGCCAACCTGATCTGCGCCCAGCTTCTCTTGCTCGAGGCCGAGGACCGTGAGCGCGATATTTCGCTGTATATCAACTCACCTGGTGGGTCGGTGACCGACGGGCTGGCAATTTACGACACGATGCAATACGTGCGTTGCGACGTGTCGACGATCTGCCTGGGACTGGCTGCGTCCATGGGGCAGTTCCTCCTCTGCGCCGGTGCCCCGGGCAAGCGGTACGCGCTGCCTCACAGCCGCATTCTGATGCACCAGCTGTCGGGCCAGATGCAGGGACAGGCCGCCGACATCGCCATACAGGCCGAGCAGATCGTGTACTTGAAAAAGATGATGGCCGAGCGCATCGCTCAGCACACGGGCCAACCGGTGGAGCGCATCGAGGCGGATTCGGACCGTGACCGATGGTTTACCGCTCAGGAAGCGCTCGAGTACGGCTTCATCGACCGCGTGATCGATCGCTCCACGCTCGTGGCGGCGCCCTGAGTTGTTCGGGAGTCGTCGGGCTTGATCCAAGCCCGCTTGGAGCGTGCGCGCTCTATCTAAGGGAAGCTCGAAGCAGCCTTTAAGGCGCCGCGCTGAACGCGGTGATGGCCTCGGAATGGTCCTTTGGGGACACTGCACCGAAGCAACCGATGTTGCCGAACGTGAAGACGGCCCCGCCGGCGGTTGCGACCCAGTATCCATCTCCCGATGGACTCGCCGCTATGCCGACCACCTGAGATGTGATGTGGTCGCTGATGGCCGACCCATATGACGGCACGCCGTAGGCGTCCACGCCTCCGTTGCGAGTGGCGAGCCAGTAGCCCGATCCGTTGGGGGCAGCCGCCATGGCGACGATGGGCGACGACAGCGCGTGGCCAGCGGGAGAGCCGTAGCTGGGAGCGTCCACCGCATAGATCTCGCCACGGGAGGTCACGAGCCAGTAGCCGCCTGTCGCGGGGTCGACGGCCATCGCGACAACCGGTCCATCGGTAGCCCGGCCACCCGGAGAGCCCCTGTACTTGGCATCGCCGAAGGCGTAGACGGAGCCGTTAGCCGCCACGATGAAGTAGCCCTCTCCATCAGTGGTCGCAGCGACGCCGACAACAGGGGATCCAGGTGGCGTTGGTCCGCCGGTCCAGGAACTGCCCCGAAGATCTCCATACCACTTTGCGTTTCCGAACGCATAGACCGATCCGTCGGAGAGAAGGAGCCAGTAGCCCTTTCCGTTCGGCGTGGTGGCCATCGAAACGACGTTCGAAGGCAGGACGCTCGTGTTCAGACCGCCGCACCAAGCGACGCCACCGTGGTCGAACACGGCCCCGTCAGCGGTGACTTGGCGGTACCCGGAATCGGTGCTGCTTGTGGTGCAGCGCGTGAGCGGGACCGAGAGCGGGTCGGCGATTCCCGTCCGGTCGGGGTTAGCCCTCCATTCGGGCCACGCGGGCGGGGTGGACGCCGACGGAGCGACAGGCAATGGGTACGCAATCAACGTTGCCGGGATCGTTGGACCGCCGCAGGCGAAGTACAGCATCCAGCCGCTGCCCGGCGCCCCGGGCACATAGGAGACAGCTGAGCTGCTCGGAGTGTCACACCCAGACTTGAGAGCCGGCTCACTCGAGCCATTGATGTTCAGGACCTTCCCTGTGTTGCCGGCGACGACGAAGAGACCGTTGCCTGAGCCGACCAGGACGTCATCTCCCGTTGTGTCGCTGCTTGTCAGGTCCACGAGCACCGGAGAAGAGGTGACCGAGCTCTTCGGATCAAAGACGCTCGACCAGATTTGATGACCGGAGCCGTTCCAAGCGGTCACGACCGCGGGGCCACTCAGGCATTGGGCGCAGGACGTCGAGACGACCGCCAGCTGGCCGTCGATGCGCCCGATGGCCGGCGAGCCGAATGTCGACCCGTGTGCGGTGACTGGCCAACCTGGGAGGTTCTGTCCGTTGTTGGCGTATACCGCGAAGACCTCGTTCATGGCGGCGCCCTTGTAGCCCCCGTAGAAGCTGGTCCCCACCACCACGGCCGGTCGCCCCGTCTTGTTGAGAATTCCGATCGTCGGGCTCGACCAGACCGTCTCGCCGACACACCGCTGCCAAACCAGCCTCGGCCCCGACCCGATGTAGCGATAGTCGACGATCCAGCCGCCGACACACCCTAGGAGTCCGCTCGAGTCGCCACCCATGAAAATGTCGTCGCGCCCGGTGTGGCTCGTGTCAGCCAGCGTGGGCGACGACCAGATCGTGTCGGCGCGCTGGATGGGGAACCCCGGCACGAGCTGACCGTTCGGTTTCAGCGCGTAGATGTAGTGGTCATACGAACCGAAGACGATGTCGAGCTGCCCCGACCCGGTGATGTCGCCCACCGCCGGTGTCGCGAACACGGGGTCCGAGTAGATGTCAGCCCCTGTGCCCCAGGGGTTGAAGGTGCGCTTGGTCTGGAAAACGAAGCGGACTTTGCCGGTCGAGTAGAAGACTTCGAGACCGCCTTGCTGATTCTTCCGCCAGAGCGAACCCGCTCCGACGATTATCGAAGGTGGCCGGTCAGGACCGTCGAGGTAGGCCACGGCCGGACTGGAGTCGACCGCCGTGGGCGTCGAGCTGTTGATGTGCACCCATTGCGGCCATCCAGGCAGCTCTCGACCGGACTTTGCATTGACGACGTAGATCTCGCCCGAGAGAGTCGCGAGAATCACGGCCTTAACGCCGTCGATTGTTGCGACGACGGGCGAACTCATCCACACCGAACCGATTCCGCCGAGCGACCAGTCGGGACCCTTGAACTGGTCGGCTTGGGGGACCGCCGAACCATTACCACTCGGAGTGCTCGTTGCGGGGTTGGCTCGGACGCTGGCGAGCGCCATCGAGGCGGAAGGGGCGACCAGAGCACCAATTAGGCAGGTGGAGGCCACAAAAGTGAGCAGAGCGCGGTGGGACATCACTGGCCCCCCGCCCATGTCAGAATGTCCAGCGTGACGCAACCTCATACCTGCATATTACACGATTTTCACTGACAGTGGCAAGTCGAACACTCAAGGTGGTTTCTGGTTCTGCGGACGCCCCCCGCATCGCTTTTGTCGCGCCCCGGTACGGGGAGGCGGTTGTCGGAGGATCAGAGGCGGTCGTACGGGAGGCCGCCCACGGTCTCGCGGCCCGTGGTTACCGGGTCGACGTACTGACGACGTGCGCAGAGGACCACTACACGTGGGCGAACGAGCTCCCGGCAGGCGTGACGGCCGATGGAGAGGTGATTGTCCGGAGGTTCTCGATCTTCAAGGCCCGGGATCAGGTCAGGTGGGAGGTGCTCCAGCGAAGGTTGATGTCTGGGGAGCAACTGGACGACGGCGAGGAGCTCGCTTGGAGCAACGGCCGTTTCCGAGTCCCTGACCTTTACCTGTATCTTGCGGGCCACGCCGACGAGTACGCGGCGATCGTGTTTTCGCCCTATTTGTTCTGGACGACTCTCTACTGCTCTGGAATCGCGCCCGAGAGGACGATTCTCATGCCCTGTCTGCACGACGAGCCGTACGCGTACCTGCGATCCGTGTCCGCGGCGCTGGCCTTGTCGAAGGCGGTCTGGTTCCTGTCTGAACCCGAGCACCAGTTGGCACACCGCTTGGCTCCGCTTGCGTCGCACCACACCGTCGTCGGCGCGGCCGTGAACATTCCCGATTCCTACGACGCGGAGGGCTTTCGCTCCAGGCACGCCCTCAGCCGGCCTTACGTGCTCTATGCGGGCAGACGCGAGGGGGGCAAGGGCTGGGAGCAGTTGGTGAAAGGGTTTGCGTTGGCGCTCGATCGCCATCAGCTGCCCTTCGATCTCGTGACAGTCGGGGTCGGTGATCCCCGAGTCCCCAAGTCGCTCGAGGACCGGATCGTCGACTTGGGTTACCTGGCGCCTGACGAAGTGGCCGACGCGTTCGCTGCCGCGGAGGCGTTCGTGCAGCCGAGCATCAACGAAAGCTTCTCGCGCACCATCATGGAGTCCTGGCTCGCCGGCACCGTCGTAATCGCCAACGGAGGGAGCGAGGTAGTCACCTGGCACTGCGAAAGATCCGGCGGTGGTCTCACCTACACCGATGAGCTAGAGCTCGGCCAGTGCCTCAAGTTCGTGGCTGAGGCTCCGCAACAGGCTGCGCAGCTCGCGCTGAAGGGGCGCGACTACGTCCTCGCCAACTACACGTGGCCGTTGGTGCTCGACGCCATGGAGAGATCGCTCGAGGTGCTGATGTGACTTCGCCAGCGCCGGACAGCAAGATCCTCGTCGTCGGCTCGCTCCCGCCGCCCGACGGAGCCCGCTCCATGGCCTTGCGCGAAGAGGTCGTGCGATTGCTCGGGGAAGGCCACACGGTTGAGGTCCTCGCTCCCGACCCTGTCGCGACTGCTCACCGGTACCTGTCCCGGACCGGATTTCTGGGATGCATCCAGCTCGCCCGGCGCGTCGGCGGTTTCGATTCCGTCGTTGTGCAACTGCAACCGGGCTTGCCCGTGAAGGAAGACGCCAGCTGGTGGGTGAGAGCGCTTTGCCTGCGGGCGTTCTCGATTGCGCTGCGACGTGCGCATCACGTCGTGCTCCGAATCGAAGACTCGGATGATCTTCCCGGTGGCACTACCGATCGGGCGGCACTTCGGATGTGGAGTGGCGCGGCCCAGATCCTGATAGGGAACGACGAGCTGCGGCAAGGCATCACGCTTGCGCTTGGACCGATGGGAGAGCGCGTGACCGTCGGCCCTGGCCGAGGGCACCGACCCGCCGCTGACAGCGGCGGGTGGGGAGACGGGCAGCGGACATCTGCGGAGACCGTGCTCGAGCTAGTGCGCGGCCGGGCGGCTCAGGAGCGACGAGAGACATCTCCGGCCGCAGCGGCTCAGTTTGCCGGCTGGGAGCGGTTGGCGATCCCCGGAGCTGAAGGCGCTGAGTCGAGACCGACCATGCTGCGCCCACCTCGGTCGAGGCGGAAGCTCGGTGAGCTAGCTCGGTTGGCGCTTGCGTCAGCCGAACGCCGCTTGGTGCTGCGCCCGCTGGTGTCCTTCGCCCGCTTTTCGTATCACAAAGTGAAGGACGGCGCGGGCCCGGACAGTCCCGTCTGACCACGCTCTGAGAGTTTCAGTGGCGCGCGGCGAAAGTTTCGTCGAGAACTTTGACCAAGGCGCGGGCAGCATCTTTGAACGTGTGCGCCTGAGCGTAGGCGCGGGCATTGGCGCCGAGGCGGTTTCGGCGGACCGGGTCGTCAAGGAGCGCCCTCAAGGACTCGGCTAGCTCCTCAAAAGACGCGCTGGGTGCCACCTTGACGGCAACTTCGTCCGGCAGCTCCCCCATCCAGCCGAGGTCGGTCACGATCATTGGCACGCCGCGCACCAAGCAGTCGCCGGCGGCGGCCGATGCCTCTCCTTGGAACGAAGCCCTCAGTTGCACAGCGATTTCGCTGCGCTCCAGCCAGCCGAGGTATATCTCCGGGGCGACTTGTCCCGTGATCAAGACCCGCTCACTTAGCCCTAGTTCGGCTGCAAGCTCCTGGAGCTCGAGGGCGAGTTCGTCGCTCACGGGTCCCACGAGCGCCAGCTCGAGGTTCGGATAATCGGGCGCGAGCACAGCGAAGCTCCGCAGAATGTCCTGCGGCTTCTTTATCGGGTCGACGATGCCGAAGCTTGCGAGAATCCGCTTATCGACCCCGATGGCGACGTCGGGAGCGGCGTTGCCCCGGGATCGCTGGGTTTCAGTTGCGAAGCCGAGAACGCCGACCCGCTCGGACAACTCGGGTCCGGCCACCTTACGAGCCAAGCGGGAAGCCGCCTCGGAGGTCACGAGGAAGCGGTCCGATAGCCCAATGATTTCTCGGGCCATCGATGCCGCGACGTCCCTTGTGCCATCTTCCGGTTCGTCGTCGCCGGAGTCGGGTTGCGCGGGCTGTGATTCGCCGATGTTCTCGCGAATTCCCCCATATGCGGAGCCGGCCGTCGCGCTCGAGCCGTCGACGAAGCGGTGCAAGCCACCCAGCATCACCTCGTGCGCCAGGACGAGCCCGCGGCGCCTGCGCAAAGACGCCAGGGCGGAAGCGTGAAACTCGCTGTTGCCGAAGACGTAGACGACTTCGTCATACCCGCCGGTGGCGGCCTCCACAGCCTCGAAGTTGCGAGCGTCGTAGACGTCGAGCTGGGACGGCGCCTTCGGAGGCTCAGCCGACCGGTCGAGGCCGTCGGCGAAGCAGTCGATCGTCCAGTCGTTGAACGATGTCACCTCTTCGACGAGCCGGAAGCTGTAATTCGCGATGCCTGATGCAACCGGTGGGAAAGGGGACATGATGGCAAGCCGGCGGTGGCGCCAGGGCCGACGTGGGCGGGACACGAGCGTTTCGTATACCGCGGCCGTTTCGTGCGCTACCTCCGCCCACGTACCCAGTGAGTCGATGGCGACCTGGCGCGCAGCTTCGCGGAACGCCTCATCGCAGAGCGCCCGTTGCATCGCGGCACCCATCGCAGCAACGCTGAAGGGGTCGAAGCGTGCTGCAGGTGAAACCCGCTCCCGTGTCGGACCCGAGTCGGACACGATCGTGACGGCGCCGCAGGCCAGCGCCTGGGCGACCGGAACGTCAGAGCCCTCCTCGAGGGAGGGAACACAGACGAGTTCCGCCGCCCGGTACAGGTGCAGCATCGCCTCCTCGGGAAGATGTCCCGGGAAAAGGACTCGGTCGGCGACGTCTGAAGTGGACGCGACTTCGGAAAAGTGATCCGCCGTCGGCGCCGGGAGACGACCCGAGACGACGAGCTGCCGAGTGTCGCGCAGTTCCCCGGGCAGTTGCGAAAAGGCGATGATGAGCGCCTCGACGTTGGCGTGGGTGTCCTGCCCGGAGGGACAGAGCACGAACAGCGGCCCGAGTCCTGGCACGCATGTCGCGGCTCTCGAGCGAGCATCGTCCGCCGACGCGGCAGGGGAGAAGCGCGGATCCGCTCCGGCGCCGACTATGTGCAGCTTGTTTGGATCTATGCCGAGCCTGGTCACCAGCGAACGGCCGACTGCCGTCGAGGCGACGAGCAGCGCGTCGGCGGCGCGCAGGACCTCGAGTCCCGCCGCGTCTTCCGTGCGTTCTCGCAGCCTCTTCCAGGGGTCACCGAGGTGTCGGCTGCCTATCGGGTCGTGGACCGTGGCACAGAACTGCATGCCGCGCTCGTGAGTCCACCGCGGCCAGATCCTCGAGACGGACAACCCTGGCTCCAAGGGCGAGAGAGCATGAAAAACGCGGGCGTCCTCGGGGACCGGGTCCGATGATGACGCGTAGACAAGCTTCCGCGAGCCCTCCAAGAAGCCAAGATCGCCGGGAGGCGGCAGATCAGGATTCAACAGGTACCGGCCGACCAGTCGGGGGTGGGAGAGCTCGAGGGCAGCCGCAAGCTCGCGGGCATACCGGGCGATTGGCCCGTCAGGTGGGACGGAGCCCTGGATTGCCTGGAGGTCGACTACGACGGGGCCGGTGGTCACGCGGGAGGTTGCCGAGCCTCTGTGCTACGAAGATTCCCCGGGGGCAATCGGAGGCGTCGAATCCTTCTCGCTTGCCCGAGTCCTCTTGCGCGTGCCAGGCCTGGTCAGGGACGTGGCCTTGGCCCCTGACTGCTCGAGCGAAGCTTCGACGGCATCGAGCCGGCTGGATGAGGCCGCAAGGAGCCGTCCGAGGAGTTCAGTCGTTTGGCTCCACATCTCGAGTTGGACCTTGATGATGTCGGTGAGCTCGCTCACCTGGTCTTGGAGCAGGGTGACGTGCTCCAGCACATCCGCGAGGGGAACCGTGACGCGTGTGTCGAACTTGTCTCTCAGGTTGGCCTTCGCGTTGAGCCAGCCTCGGTTGCCGCTGGACGTCATGGTCGATCGTCTCCTCCGGTGCGCCCGCCCAGCGGCCGATCTTACCTGGTCGTGCCCGCCCGAGAAGGTGTCGTCACCTGGGCGATGGCCGGTCGCGTCGGCCTGGAATGGCCTTTTTTCGATAGGGTGCGGGGGATGAAAGTCGAGCCGACGCCTTCGCTAGCCGTCGCGGAGCACGGGAGCGGGAAGGATCTCCCCTCCCGCGTCGTGTCCGCGAAGGTGAGCCTGCGCAGTCGGTGCGTCGAGATCTGGAAATCACGCGAACTAGTGGTGTTCCTCGTCCGCAAGGAGCTGAAGGTGCGCTACAAGAACAGCGTCCTCGGCTTCCTGTGGTCGTTCTTGAACCCGGCGATGATCCTCGCCGTGTACTACGTCGTGTTCAAGTACTTCCTGGACAACCAGATGGTGTACTTCGCGATCTACTTGTTCGCAGGGCTGTTGCCCTGGAACTTGTTCAACGGCTCTTTGCTCAGCTCGGCAGGCGTTCTCGTGGCACAGGCAGGGATCGTGAAGAAGGTCTCGTTTCCCCGCGAGATCCTGGCTCTTGCCCAAGTTGGCACGGCCATCTGTTACTTCTTCTTCCAAGCTTGCATCATGGTGGCCTTCCTGGTCGGGTTCGGGGTCCTGCCGGACTGGAAGTTCCTGCCGGTCATGCTGCTGGCGCTCGTTTGCGACATCGTGTTCTCCGCCGCCCTCGCGGTATTCCTGTCGGCAGTCACCGTCTACCTGCGCGACGTCCAGCACCTCATCGAGGTGGCGCTCGTAGCCCTGTTCTTCAGCGGCCCAATCGTCTACCCCTTCGCCACGGTCGGCCATAAATTGGCCGAACATGGGCTCCTGTGGCTCTACTTCTTGAATCCCATCGTCCCGATCGTGCTCTCCTTCCAACGCTTCATCTACGGGACGGTGGCACCGAGGGACGCCACTTACCCGCTCGCGAGCTACGGGGAGTCGTGGTACTTCATCGTGCTCTTGATCGTCCTGGCCGTTTCGGTGCTGCTCTTCTTTCTTGCGATGTTGATCTTCGGCAGGGTCGAGGGCAACTTCGCCGAGGAGCTCTGACCGGTTCTGCAAACGGCGATTGACGTCCAGACGGTCTCCAAGCGGTTCCGCCTCTACAAGGAGAAGTACACCTCCCTAAAGGAGCGGATACTCCACGCAGGCCACGTGCCCCACAACGATTTCTGGGCGCTCAACGAAGTCGACTTCCAAGTCGAGACGGGTGAAACCTTCGGGATCGTGGGGCGGAACGGCTCCGGCAAGTCGACCTTGCTGAAGTGCATCGCGGGAATCCTGCAGCCGACCTCGGGCCAGATAGTCGTGCGGGGCCACGTGGCGGCGATGCTCGAGCTTGGGGCCGGCTTCCAGCCCGAGCTGTCCGGGAGGGACAACATCTACCTAAACGCATCACTGCTCGGCCTGTCCCGGCGGGAGATAACGCGTCGCTTTGACGACATCGTCGCTTTCGCCGAGCTGGAGGATTTCATAGACAACCAGGTTCGCTTCTACTCCTCGGGTATGTACGTCCGCCTCGGGTTTGCCGTCGCAGTGAACGTGGAGCCGGACGTGCTCCTCATCGATGAGGTGCTCGCGGTCGGCGACGAGCGTTTTCAGCAAAAGTGCATGGAACGTATCCACCAATTCCAGACCGAGGGCAGGACGATCGTCCTCGTGTCGCACTCCGCGGAGGTGGTGCGCCAAATCTGTAATCGCGTCGCAGTGCTCGAGAACGGCAAGGTCGTGACTGTTGCTCCGCCGGGCGAGGCGATTAGGGCGTTTCGCGACTGCCTGCTTGCCGGCGAGGTACCCGTGGCGCTGCCCGCGACCGAGGCGGAACTGGCCGCGGGAGCCTACGTCGCTGGTCAGCCTGAGAGGCGGGTCGTGATAACAGGCGCGGCCGCGCGCCATTCCGGCCCGGCTGACCGCGCTTTCCTCGTGCCGGGTGACGCTTTTCGGCTCGAGCTCCACTTCCAGGTGAACGAGCCCCTAATAGACGTCGCCTTCGGGTGCGAGGTGTTGAACGCGAGCGGGGGGACCGTCTTCGACTGCGACAGCGCCATGCCTGAGATGGGCAGGGGACATGACCTCGTGCCCGGTCGCTACCGTGTGGAATTCGATTTCGAGCACCTTCCCTTGCTAGACGGGTCCTTCACCGTCAACGTTCGCATCCAGGACCCCGGAATGGGCACCGTTCATGCCCGCCTTGAGCCTGCAGCCACTTTCGAGATCGTGAACTCCGGGCGCGTTACGGGGTCCGTGGCGCTGCCACTCCGCATCGAGCTCTTCCCTGAGTCTGCGGCCGGTGCGGCGGCAGCGGTTGCCGGATGAATCCAGGGGTCGTAGCCGAGATTGAGGCGGAGGCCAGCAAGGCGCGGGACCTAGGCCTCGTGCCTGCTGGGTTCGAGAAAGAGCTCGACAGGCGCTTCGAGGAGTGCGCGGAAGCGAGCTTGACTGCAGCTGAATCGGGCGACTCCGGCCGCGCGAGCAGCCGATCAGAACTCATTGCTGGCCTCATTGACCCAGCGGCGCTGCTTCAACGTGCCCGGAAGGCCAAGGCGCGCGCACGGCGGCGGTTCGGCCCCTCGTTACGACGTGCTGAGCGGCGAGCCGCCATCGGCGTGTCCCGGATCGGGGAGCAGGCCTCAATTCAGCTTCATGTGACCGCGGACCACTTGGAACGATTCAGTGCGCATTCCTCGCTGGCCGCTCGTCTCGTCAGGGCAGCGCGCCCTGCTGAGCCGGGCGCTCTGGGTGCTGGTGCGCCGCGGCCGACACTGGAAGGCCCGGTTCTGGACTGGGCTGTGGAGCGCCTGAGCTCTGCGATCCCAGGGGAGGGGAGCGAGCCCCGGGGCTTGGTGCTGCACACCGAGTGCGGTGACGGCCGGGTCCTGGAGGCGCTAGCCGCTAAAGGCTTCAATGTGCGAGGAGCGGACCCCACCTGGGTCACGCGGCCCAATGGCGGCACGCCCGTGGTCACCGCCGGCGCTCTCGAGTTCCTCGGCACCACGATTCGCGAAACCTACGACGGAGTGTTGCTCACCGGAATCGTCGATCGGCTGCGCCCGGGTGCTGCGAGGGTGCTCGCCTTGCTGGCGGCACGGTGTCTGACTCCAGGCGGGGTGGTCGTGCTCGTAAGCGCGCGCCCAGAAGCCGCCGCGGGTGTCGACCCGGTGGCAGCTGACCTCGCTCCGGGTCGGTCGATGCATCCCGTGACTTGGTGTCACCTGTTCGCCCGCTACGGGCTTACGGAGCTCGCGGTTTACGAGGCGGACACGAGCGAGCCCGACGCCTTCGCCGTCTCCGCACAGCGCCCCGTTTCTCCGACGCTCGAGGGTGGGGGCCGAGGATGAGACCCCGGCCGGTCCGGATCGACCAGATCATCCCGTCCATCGTCGAACGCGACGCCGTCAGTCACCACACCCTCGAGGCCCAGCGCGTGCTGCATTCGATGGGGTTCGTGTCCGAGATCTACGCCTGCAACATGGGGCCCGGACTGGCCGGTCGCGTCCGCCGCATTGACGAATTGCCCCGCGAGGACAGCGAGCACCAATGGGTGTGCTACCAGTCCTCGATCGGCTCGTCCGCGGCCGACGTGTTCGCGTCGCACCCGGGCCTCAAGTTGATCGACTATCACAACATCAGCCCTTTCGAGCTGGTGGAGCGGTGGATGCCCCATCTTGGGGAGGAGGTCCGTCAGGGCCGTGAGCAGCTCGTGGAGCTGGCGCCCCTCGTCGAGGCCGGGTTCGCCGATTCGGAGTTCAACCGTTCGGAGCTCGAGGAGCTCGGATACCGGAACACGAGCGTTTCGCCGCTCATGATCGACACCGCCAATTTCTCCTGCCCTCCCGACCGCCGTATGGTCGATCGTTTGCTTCGTAACAAGGCGCGCGGCGGCCGGGACTGGCTGTTCGTAGGGCAGATGTTGCCCCACAAGGCGCACCATGACGTCATCAAGGCGCTGGCCTGTGCCCGGAGAATCTTCGATCCGGCAGCCCGTCTCCATCTCGTCGGTCGCGAGAGCTGCCCGGCCTACGCGGACGCGTTGCGACGCTTCGCCTCTGTGCTCGCCTTGACGGGGGCGGTCGAGTTCGTGGGATCCATCAGTCCCGGAGAGCTTTCGGCCTACTACGAATGCGCCGACGTGCTCGTGTGCTGCTCGGACCACGAGGGGTTCTGTGTTCCGCTGCTTGAGGCGATGCACCACCGGGTGCCGGTCGTCGCCTACGGGGCGGCCGCCGTTCCCGACACCGTCGGTGAGGCGGGGATAGTCCTTGAGTCAAAAGCGCCGGTTCTGGTGGCCACCGCCGTCCAGCGTGTATTCACTGATGACGCTCTTCGCCACGAGTTGATCAGCGCCGGGCTCGAGCGGTCACAGACTCTTAGTGTCGCGGCCGCGAGACGCGCCTTCGCCCAAACGATCGAGCAGGTGCTGAGCGGCGCGTGACTGGGCTCGCTGAAAGCGACAGAGAGAGGGCGGCATGCCTTTGACATGGGATTCCTTTGTCTCCAGTGCCCGATAGTCACAGTAGTAACATGACCCACATCGGCAACATCAAGCGGTGGGCAGCCGCACTCGTTTGTGTGTCGCTAGGCATCCTGTCTGGGCCGATCCTGCTGGCTGCAGGTGCCGGAGCGACGGCGCGTGCGACGCTCGCGCCCTTTCCTGCTTCCAATGTCGACTTCACCGGCTACGGGGATGGCCCGGGCTACGGCATGGGCCAGTGGGGAGCCTTCGGGTACGCCGCCGTCGAGCACGAGACGTACTCGTGGATCCTCAACCACTACTACGGCGACGGGACGGTCCTGTCCTTGAGCGGCAACATCATGTCGAAGGACCCGATGATCTCCGTCGAGCTCACCGAGAACGCCGGCGCCCCGGTCGTCGTCGAGTCAGCCGATCCCTTCACTGTGGGAGGGATCCCCTTTCTAGGAGGCCGAGCGGTTCGCGCCGTGCTCTCGGACGGCAAGTGGGACCTCTCCGCCGCCTTGTGGTGCCGACCGAGACACTGGACGCCAGAGGCCACGGGCCTAACCAACCCGGTGGCCGTGCCGTCGTCGGCCCTTTCCGATGCGACGGTCGATCAGGTGCTGACGGTCTGCGAAGCCGACGGTGCCAACATCGCGGTTCGAGGCAAGGTGGTGGCGTATGACGCCCCGAGCGGCGCCGTGACACTGAACGTGCTTCCCGCCGAGGAGTACGTACGCAGCGTCATCTCGGCAGAGGTCTCATGGTCCTGGGGGCTCTACGGAGGGACAACGGCAGCACCTCAGGCGCAACCGTGGGGTTTCCAGGCGCTTGAGGTGCAAGCCGTCGCGACGAGGTCGTATCTAGCGGCCGAGATCGCCGCTGGTGGGTGGGCGCCGTACGCGACGACGTGCGACTCGGTCTGCCAGTCCTATCCCGGCATGGCCACTGAGGTAGGCATATTGACCCAGGCGGCGGCCGACACCGCTGGGCAGATCGTCGAGCTCGCCGGCACGCCTGCGACTGCGACGGCGCCCGCGTCTCCGGCCACTCCCGTGTTTACCCAGTACTCGGCTTCGACTGGCGGGTACACGAGCGCCGACTCCCCCTTCCCTGCTGTCCCGGACGTAGGGGACTCGGTCTGCATTCAAGGCCCTTACTTCACCTGCAACCCCTGTCACGAGTGGTATGCCGTGGTCCCGGTTGCCGCGATAGAGAGCGCCTTCCCGTCCGTCGGCACGCTCGCAGCGGTGACAGTGACGGAACGCGCCGGCCCCGCCACCCTTCCGTTCGGCGGCCGAGCTCTGACCATTGAGATCGAGGGGACCTCGGGGACAGTGGTCACGACGTCTGGGGATGCGCTCGGGGCATTGCTCGCCGGGAACAACCCGGACTACTGCTCCTCGAACTGGTACGGAGTTACCAACGGTCCCTGAACTCCCCGGTAAGGTTCGTACTGATCTCGTAGGGAGGCCGCATGGACCTCAGGCGGACGTTGTGCAACGACAAGCGGCGGTTCGTTTGAGTCGAGGGGGAGGGAGGCAAGCCCGGCGCAGCCTTGTCGGTCGCCTGCGTCTCGTTCGAACGGCGCACGCTTTTCGCCCGCAACGGCCCGCGTCCAGGGCTTCCGCTCACCTTGTGATCGGGCGCTTCACCCAATGACCGGATCGGCCTAGCTGTGAGCGAGCAGCCCGCTGAGGACAAGCCCCGGATTTCTAAGAACAAGCGCACCTGGCAGATAGTCCGATTTCTCGTCGGCATCGCGCTGGGTTTCGTAGCCCTCTGGGCCGTTAGCGGGCAGGGAGGCGAGCTTGCGGGCGCATCCGCTGAGCTGTCTCACCTCGACATGGGGTGGCTCCTGCTCGCGATAGCAGTCGAGGTCCTGTCACTCGTGGCCTTCGCAGGCATGGAACGACGACTGGTGGGTTGTGGCGGTGTTCACTCGCGAATGCGTCGCTTCATCGCCATCTCTTTTGCAGGCGGCGCTATTGCGAGTTCGATGCCGGCCGGGCCTGTCCTGGCGAGTGCCTTCGGCTACAGGCAGTTCCGTCGTCTCGGTGCATCCGAGGCTTTGGCCGCGTGGGTACTGCTGGCCAGCCTCGTTCTGTCTGCGCTCGGGCTGGCTGCTCTCGCCACGGCGGGCGTACTCGTCGCGGAACGCGAAGGCGCGGCGTTCGACCTCGTCGGAGTGGTACTCGCGGTCCTTCTCATCGCGGTCGCGATGACTGCCGTCGTGTACCACAAGCACGCCTTCGTGAGGCTGTTCCGATGGATGATGCGTGTTTCGCACCGGATGACCGGATTCCCGAGGCGCCCCGACGACAACGTCGTCTGGACCTTTGTCGACAGTATGAACCAGTTCGGACTCGGCAGGTCCGATCTGGCGGCGGCTCTCTCGTGGTCGGTCGCCAACTGGGCGCTCGACTGCGGGTGTCTCGTGTGCGCTTACCTTGCTGTGGGTGCCGGCGTGCCCTGGCGCGGACTCCTGCTTGCCTACGGTGCGGGACAGCTCGCTGCGAACCTTCCGATAACGCCTGGTGGTCTGGGCGTTGTGGAGGGGAGCCTCGTGATCGCGCTTGTCGCGTACGGAGGCGACCAGGTCAGCACCGTCGCGGCGGTACTGCTCTACCGAATCGTGAGCTTCTGGGGCTACCTGCCGGTGGGATGGTTGATCTGGGCCGATCTCACATGGCGGAACCGGCGCGCAGATAGGCTCGCCACGTTGACGGCAGACAAGATGGCTCCGCTTCGGGCGCCGCTCCTGGTTCAGGACCAGCCCGTGGAGCTTCCAGGATGACTCGTCCGACCTGCCCGGCCGCTGGTTGGTGCGGCGGCGCCGAATCTGATCTCCGCCGCGTGCCGACGCGGGCTGCGTCCTCGAAAAGGCGACGGCTGGTGGCGCTGATCGCCGCTGTGGCACTGGTCGGGCTTCTCGGAGGTTGCGCCACCTCCCGCAACGGCCTCAGCACGCACAACAGCGTTTGTTTCCGGGTCATCCCGGAGGCGTTCGCCGCGATTCACGACCACGGGCGTTTCGCCGGCGACCGGTACGTGGAGCCGCGCGTGTTGATCCTCGACATTGATCACTCAAGCGTCCCCACGGCTCTTCGCAACGCCAGACGGGTGGGAACTTGTCTTGTTGCCTTCACGGGCCACTTCACCGCCTCGGACGTCAATCGGAGCTGGGATCCGAGTGGGGGACCGGGTCGGGTGGCGATTGTCGTGATCCGACAGCGCGACTTGGAGCTGCTCGCGACGGTCGTTCTCAGGTGGATACCGCGTCGACTCGGCTTCGGTCGGGTCTTCCCGAAGTTGCACTGACGACCGGTTTGGTGACCCAAGTCAGTCGTCGGAGTTCACGCCTTATGGCTCTTCTTCACCGAGCTCGACGTTGATGGCGATCGTCGTCGAGCCCGGGTCAACTGCGAACTCGAGCTCGGCGATGGTGCCCGCGGCCATGAGATCGGCCGAGGCGAGTTCGACCAGCTCGACCTGTGGGGCAGGGCCCGTCACTCGGCAGCGAGCGACCCTTCTCCGCATCGAGCCCTTGGCCTCCGTCTTGGACCGTCTCAAGGCGGCGAGCACGTAAGCGACCGCGTCCATGAGCTCGGGGCGCGCGCCGGGGCCGGTCTCGGCAGCGAACTCAGCGCCCGAGGGCCAGGGGGCGAGGTGGATCGAACCGGAGTGCCACCACGACCAGGCCTCCTCTGTGCAGTAGGGGAGGAACGGCGCGAAGAGGCGCAGGACCACTGACAGACTCAACGCGAGCGCGTGCCTCGCCGACGCGGTCCCGGCAAGGGAGACGTCCCCGTAGGCGCGTGTCTTGACGAGTTCGAGGTAGTCGTCGCAGTAGGACCAGAAGAATGACTCGGTGACTTCCAGCGCCTGTGCATGGTCATAGTCGTCGAACTCACGCGTCGCCTCGTCCACGACAGCGGAGAGCCGCGCCAACATGGCCGCGTCGATGGCGGTGAGCCCGCCGGCGGGGAGACCCTCGGCGTCATCGCTCCCCTGCAGCCGAGAGAGAGCGAAGCGGCTCGCGTTCAAGATCTTGATCGCCAGTCGCCGCCCCACCTTCATTTGCTCCTCGCTGAAGACAGTGTCTGCGCCGAGGCGTGCCGAGCCGGCCCAGTAGCGCACGGCGTCGGTGCTGTAAGTGTCCAGGTAACCGAGCGGCGTGGCGGCGTTGCCAAGCGACTTGCTGAGCTTTTTCCGGTCCGGGTCGAGGATCCACCCGGAGATGGCCGCATGGCTCCACGGCAATTTGGAGTGCTCGAGCTCGGAGCGCACGATCGTCGAGAAGAGCCATGTCCGGATGATCTCGTGGGCCTGCGGGCGCAGGTCCATCGGGTAGACCCTGGCGAACAACTGGGGGTCGTCTTCCCACCTGCCTGCGATCTGGGGTGTGAGCGAGGAGGTCGCCCAGGTATCCATCACATCGGGATCCCCGACGAACCCGCCCGGCTTGCCGCGTTGATCATCGATATATCCAGCTGGGACATCAGTCGACGGATCGACGGGGAGGCGATCCTCCGAGGTGCGCAGCAGGCCGTCGGGGATGATCTCGCCGGCGTCATCGAGTTGGTACCAGATCGGGAACGGGACGCCGAAGAAGCGCTGCCGCGAGATGTTCCAATCCCCGGTCAGGCCTTCCACCCAAGCTTCGTAACGGGAGCGCATGTGCTCCGGGTGCCACTCCAGCTCGCGACCCCGGGCGAGGAGCGACTCGCGGCGCTCGAGGGTGCGGACGTACCACTGAGATGAGGTGACTATTTCGAGAGGGCGCCTGCCCCGCTCGTAGTACTTGACGGCGTGCGTGATGGGTCGGGGCTCACCGAGGAGTTCGCCGGAGTCGTGAAGCAGTTCCACGATGCGCGTCTGGGCCCGCTTTGCCGGCAGGCCCTCAATTTCTGCGTAGTGGGTGTTCGCCTGCGAGGCATCTTCGGACTCCCAGCCCGGTGTCCCGAACGGAGCCGGCCCGAACCGGCCGTCTCTCCCGATGACCGAGCGAGTGGGGAGAGCTAGATCACGCCACCAAGTCACGTCTGTCAGGTCGCCGAACGTGCAGATCATCGCAATGCCCGATCCCTTGTCGGGTTCGGCCAGCTCGTGCGCGACGATCGGGACGCGGACTTTGAACAAAGGGGTGAGCACTTCGGAGCCGAACAGTCCCTGGTAGCGCGGGTCATCCGGATGAGCGACGAGGGCCACGCAGGACGGCAGAAGTTCGGGTCGTGTCGTTTCGATTTCGACCGAGCCGCCACCTCTGCAGCGAGGGAAGCCGATCCGGTGGTAGAAGCCCGGATCCTCCCTGTCCACGAGCTCGGCTTGCGCAACCGCCGTCTGGAAGTCGACGTCCCAGAGGGTCGGGGCCTCCTGGCGATAGGCCTCACCGCGGTCCAACAAGCGCAGGAAGGCGCGTTGGGAGGCGCGTCGTGACGCCTCACCAATCGTCGTGTAGCGCTGCGTCCAGTCGAATGAGGCCCCGAGCTTGCGGAACAGATGCTCGAAGGCCTGCTCGTCCTCAGCTATCAACAGGTTGCAGAGCTCGACGAAATTCGGGCGCGACACGGGGGTCGCGCGGGCGCTCTTATCGCGTTTGGGCTCGTGCACGGGCGGGACGAAAGCGGAGTCATACGGGAGTGACGGGTCACAAGTGACGCCGAAATAGTCCTGCACTCGCCGCTCGGTCGGCAGGCCGTTGTCATCCCAACCGATTGGATAGAAGACCGCCTTGCCGGTCATGCGCTGGTATCGGGCGACGATGTCGGTCTGGGTGAAGGAGAAGACGTGGCCGACATGGAGCGCGCCCGACACGGTCGGCGGCGGCGTGTCGATCGAGTAAACGTCCTCGCGGTCGGCAGTCTCGTCGAATCGGTAGGTACCGTCTTGTTCCCAGCGCGCGGCCCAGCGATCCTCGAGACCCTCGAGTGAGGGTCGGTCAGGCACGCGAGGAGTCTGCATAGGCCTAGTACGGTACTCCTGTGCTGAGCCTTCATGACACGGCCTCGGGCCAGGTCGAGGAACTCAAGACTCGTGATCCCGGTCGGGTCGGTATCTATGTATGCGGCTCCACCGTCTACGGTCCGCCGCACATCGGCCACGGCCGCTTCTCGCTCGTCTACGACGTGCTTCGTCGCTTCCTCGAGTACTCCGGGTTCGAGGTCGATCACGTCTCGAACGTCACTGACGTCGACGACAAGATCATCGCGAGAGCGAATGAAGAGCGACGCCGGCCGGAGGAAGTCGCCGAGCAATATGAGGCGGAGTGGTGGGAAGCGATGAGCACCTTGGGCTGCTTGCTCCCGACGAGGATTCCCCACGCCACGGCCTTCGTCGAGCAGATGGTCGAGTTCATCGCCAACCTCGCCTTGAAGTATTCCGCCTACGAGACGAGTGACGGCGTTTATTTCGCCGTTTCCAAGGTCGGGGACTACGGGTTGCTTGCCCACCAGAGCCCCGCGTCCTTGCGGTCGGGAGCACGCGTCGAGGTTAACGAGGAGAAGCGCTCCCCCCTCGACTTCGCCCTTTGGAAGAAGGCGAAGCCCGGCGAACCCACATGGAAATCACCGTGGGGCCCTGGTCGTCCCGGCTGGCATACCGAGTGCGTCGTCATGTCGCTCGCGCTGCTCGGTGAGGGGTTCGACCTCCACGTGGGCGGGCAGGACCTCGTCTTCCCTCACCACGAAAACGAACGAGCGCAAGCTGTGGCGGCGGGGCGACGCTTTGCCCAGCACTGGGTGCACCACGGCATGGTGGAGGCGCGCCGGGGCGAGAAGATGGCCAAGTCGTTGGGCAACGTGCTGTTGCTCTCCGAGCTGTTCGAGGACTGCGACCCTCGCGCCTACCGCCTGTTGGTGCTGCAGTCTCATTATCGGGCTCCGATCGAGGTGACGGCAGGAACGATCAGCGACGCGGCTTCGGCCTTGGGTCGCCTGGACGCCCTGAGCGAGCGCCTCATCGAGGCGGATGTCGATTGCGAGCAGCCGGGCGAGTCGAGCGTGAGAGAGGCATTCCTCGAGCGGATGCGAGACGACCTCGACACGCCGGGTGCCACCGCCATCCTCTTTGACGCGATCCGCCGCGCGAACGTGGCTTTCGATGCTCGCGATGCTGCGAGGGGCGCCGAATTGGCCCGCGTGGTTTTCGAGTGTTTTGGGGCGGTGGGGCTGGAGGCGGCGCGCACAACCGAGGTTCCGGGGTCCGTGCTTGACCTGGGTCGCCGGCGTGATGCCGCGCGGGCAGGGCGGGATTTCCAAATGGCCGACGAACTGCGCAAACAGATCCTCGCCCTCGGCTACACGGTTGAGGACGCCCCAGGCGGCACGAGGATCCGACGGTAGCCGCAGCCCCGGGTCATCGGTTTCGAGCGCCCTGACGCGCTGGCATTGATCGGCTTCGAAAGGAGCTGGACGACCTCGACGCGACACTCTGCTACTTTGTCCCTCGAGAGCAACCGGATCGTGGTGACACGCTGGGCTGCCGACGTCTTGTGTGGCCACTCGGTTGCCGGGAAGCCACCCAGACATTGGCTGTTCCGATGCCACGCACCCCGGGCGGGCGCTCTCTTGAATTTGTTGTCTGAGAAAAAGGGGAACGCCGCCGTGGCGACCGGAGTTGTCAAGTGGTTCAACAGCGAGAAGGGCTACGGCTTCATCTCGCAGTCAGACGGTGTGGACGTTTTCGTTCACCACTCGTCCATCCAGATGTCCGGTTACCGGACCCTCACCGAGGGCCAGGAAGTCGAATTCGACGTTCAGGAGGGCCAGAAGGGGCTGCAGGCAGCCAACGTTCGGGCGCGCTGAGTCGGCGCACACCTAGCGGAGCCGCCACCTCGGGTGTGTGCGGCAACCGCTGGATTTCGTGTCGCCTGACTCGACTCCACCCTGCGGTTCCGATAGTCGGACCGTTTGTTTTTCGCGCCCCGCGTGACGCTTGAGTTCAGGCCCGGCGGTGCCGGTTTCACGCCGGGCGCAATATCGGGTAGCGGCCGCGTCGCTCTCGTCAGAGCACCACGGCACTGCTCGGCAGTAGCGAGCCATTACCTGCTGTATCAACATTGCGTACACGGTGTTCGGTCCCGACCCTAGGTGGACGATGGGCGACTTTTCGCTAGAGCTCAGCGAGGATCAGCTTCGGGTCCGAAGACGCGTCCACGACTTCGCCGAAGGTGTCATGCGGCCGGAGGCTCACGAGTGGGATGAGCGGGAGGAGACTCCGTGGCCCATCCTCGAGGAGGCCGCCAGGCTAGGCCTGTACTCGCTCGATTTTGCTGCCAACTGTTTCGCTGACCCGACCGGGTTGCTGCTTCCGGTTGTCAATGAGGAGATGGCCTGGGGCGACGCGGGCATCGCTCTGGCGATTCTCGGGTCGATTTTCGCAGTCGCCGGGATCGTCTCTGCGGGCACCCCGGAGCAGCTCGCGGAATGGGTGCCGCAATGCTTCGGTGATTCGGCACATCTTCGCCTGGCGGCGTTCTGTGTCTCTGAGGCCGAGGCGGGATCGGACGTGACCAATCTGAGGACGCTCGCCTGTTACGACGAGGCGAACGACACCTGGACCCTGAACGGCACCAAGAGCTGGGTAACCAACGGCGGCATTGCCGGTGTGCACGTCGTCGTGGCGGCCGTTCATACCGACCTGGGTGGGCCAGGGCAGGCGACATTCGTCGTGCCGCCGGACACTCCCGGACTCTCCATGGGCCGCAAATTGCAGAAGATGGGGATCAGGGCCTCGCACACGGCCGAGGTCGTGCTGCGAGATGTGAAGGTGCCGGGCTCCTGCCTGCTCGGGGGCACGGACGAGTTCCACGAACGAGTTGCCCGGGCCCGCGAGGGGGAACACGTGGGCTCCTCGGTCGCCATGGCCACTTTCGAGGCGACTCGCCCCGGGATCGCGGCTCAGGCTGTCGGCGTGGCTCGTGCGGCTTATGAGTACTCGCTTGGATATGCCCTCGAACGCAGGACCTTCGGGCGCCCCATCGTCGAGCATCAGGCAGTCGCCTTCCGCCTCGCCGACATGCGGACGCGCATCGATGCCGCTCGGCTGCTCTACATGCGAGCCGCATCCTTGGCGATGGCGGGCAAGCCCTTCACTGCAGGTGAGGGCTCGATGGCCAAGCTCTACGCCGGCGAGACGGCGGTCTGGGTGACCGAACAGGCGGTCCAGATACTCGCCGGACGTGGCTATTTACGGGGATGTCCAGTAGAACGCTGGTACCGGGACGCGAAGGCCTACACGATCCTCGAAGGGACGAGTGAGATCCAGCGCTTGATCGTGGCTCGGGCGATTTCCGGCGTTCGCGTGCAGTAGGGGAGGGTCAGGCGCGTCTGGTCCCGAATGGAGCTCTCACGTCGTCAAGCATGGCCCTCCCCTTGGGTTTGGGTCTTCGAGTAACTTGCGCTCGTCTCACCATCCATGGGAGACCGACCTCGGCCTGATCGTGGCCGATCGCGTGGATCCCGGGACAGGTGAGCGCGCCGATGGCTCTGAGGCGGGTGTTTCGGCGTTCGCCAGAAGCGCCAAGTCTCCGCGCGACGAGGGAGACCTGGGGCTCCGTCATCTGCGGGCTGTACTGACCCCAGGCACGACACTCTCAACAGCTTCCTCGGCGTCTCGCGTGTCCCTACGAGTGCGAGTCGAACCGGGGACGGATTTTCAGGTCTTCCTGACGGCGGGACGTCAACGTTGCGCCGAATCCGGCCACGACAAGAGTGGGACGGGTCATGGCGACGCGCCTCCTCGCCCGCCGTCGACGTCCGTCAGTGCCATAGTGGGGCGATGCCGTGGTCGGATCTCGTTGAGAAGCTCGCGTGTCCGGTTGACCACCTGCCCCTCGTCACCTGCCCTGGCGGGGTGACGTGTGCCGGCGATCACGTCTTTGCGGTCGACGAGCTTGGCTATCTGGAGGTCGCGCCCCCGGGAAGTCCAGCGATCGCGGTCGAATCGACTGACCCTGCGTACGCCGGCCACCAGGAGTCGGGTGGGCCACGCACGTACGACGCCTATCTACGACCATGGCTCGACAGCGTTGGCGCCGCAAGCGTCCTTGACGTCGGATGCGGAGTGGGCGCGGTTGTCTCGGCGATGCTGGCCGATGGTTTTGATGCGGTTGGCCTAGACATCCGAGGAGTGACCCGATTCTGGGCGGAAGCGGCGCGAGACGCAGGACACTTCCTCGTCGGCGACGGGGCATGTCTCCCCTTCGGGGACTCATGTTTCGACGCGGTGCTTACCCTTGGCGTCATCGAGCACATTGGGACGAGGACGGGGCACCTTTCCCTGGCGCCAGCATGGCGTGAAGAGCGGGCGCGTTTCGCTGCCGAGCTAAGGAGAGTCACGCGTCCTGGTGGCCGGATCCTCATAGCTTGTCCGAACAAGTGGTTTCCCATCGACGTACAGCATGGTCCGACCGATCAGCTCAAGTCGGCCCCGCTCCGTGAGCGCCTGTTCACCAAGTTCGGTATGAACCTGCACCGCACTTGGGGTGCGTATCATCTCGCCTCCTATGCCGACCTCTGGGCGTGGTTCGGGAAAGATCGGGTTACGCCGCTGTCGCTCGATGGTTATTTCGGTTTCTCGGCCCTCGAGCGTCCTGGGGTGCCGAAGACGCTCGCACGCGTCGCGACGGCTTGGGTGTCGCGTATGCCAGCCAGGGCCCGCGCAACTCCTTTGAACCCGTACCTGTTGGCAGAGATCGCCGTCTAAGTGTCGGGAAGGCGCCCCCTACCGGTCCGCGCCGTGGGATAGCACGAAGATCGGCGGCGTTTCCGCTAAGACGCGGGACATCGCCCTCGACGAACGGTGCACCTCGGGACGCGAGCCGTCCGTAGGGCACCCTCGGACCTCATCGATACGAGCGGCCCGGTCGGGCCGCTAGTAGCCCCGAGATGGAGGCGCCGCGGTTCGTCTCGATCTGCTCGGGCAAGCAACCTTTGAAAACTCTCTATGACTACCGCCGGGGAGTTGCGACGACACTCGCGCTCTCAGGGAGGGCGCGTCCGCGTCCCTCAGCACTACCTTGGCGCTCGCTCACAGGCGGAAGGGGTTTGGGCCATGACACTGCGACTAACGCGGCCAACCCAGCCACTATTGGCCACCAAACCCAAGTGCTGTGCCGATCAAAGTTGCTGGCGGAGTTCACCACCACGGCCAGTAGCGTCGCGGTGAGAAAACGTGGCCAGCTGGCGGCACTCAGGCTCACGAACGCGAAGGCGATCGCCGGGAAAACGTAGTACGGCGCGATGACGGTCTCGAAGACGCACCTGAAGGTCAAGGTGAGAGCTACCACTGCTATGAGCGGGGCGAGGCCTCGCTCGGCCCGGGCGAACCAGAAGCCGAGGACGAGACTGATGAGTATGCCAAGCGACCGAGCGGGCCCTCCGGCTACAAGGTTCGCGCCCATAGGTCCGAAGTGGACTAGTGAAGGTGCGAAATGTATCCACGGGGTCAGACGCCCGCCGGATAGAGACGCGGGTTGAAATACCAAGGACTGCGCGGTGACTGTCCAGTTCATCGCAAGCGGTACGACGAGGAGTGCGGCCACCGGGACTACTGCGCGGGCCAGAAGACCGGGGAGTCTCCTCAACCCGGCGGGAAAGAACACCGGGGCGAATGCGAGCAAAACGAAGGGCTGGAAGGCGACGGCCGCACCGAACAACCACGAGGACAATGGCCACCGCTCGTCGAAGGCCGCCAGGCAGGAATACAGCAGGAGGGCCACTGCCACCGCATCCTCGGGGTGACCCCATTGGAGCACGTTGTAGAGGATGTACACCTCGCCTGCACAGATCAGGAGACGACGCCCGCGCGAGGCTCCCATGTGACGAGCGACGGCGTCCGCGGCAAACAACGCTGATGAGCTGAGGAGAACCGAATACGAGCCGAGCAGGGGCCATATCGTCGGGCGGGGCTGAGGCGCGGCTGACAAGTCGACCCACATGCCGGCAGCGTGGGAGATCATCCATACCGGCTCCAGCGCGACGACCGCTCCTGGCGCGGTGGTCAAGCCGGTTTGCCCAAGGAACTGCCCATAAATGTGTTGGTAGTCGCCGATGTTGATGTAGCGGGCGACGAAGAAGTAGTTGAAGAGATCCAACGGGTACGACCACCCGTGCAGATGATGCATGTGCGGTACGACGTAAAGACTTCCTCCCATGTAGGCACCAAAGAGAGCAATAGCGCCCGCGATTGGGATCGCATGGCGACCAACCACGCGCGACACGGCCGCCAAGGTTCGCACTCGGCGAGAATACATCGGGACCTTTCTGTCACCTTTCATCGTCGGAGGGCGACGCGCCGGCTGGAACGACTTCGAGTTCCCTTCTCGTGCCTGGCAAGGCTCGAAGTATCCCTGGACCACGCGTGGGCCGGAACTTCGAGAGCGGGGCCCGGGTAGGGCCCCGTTCGCCGCGCTGTGGACGCGGGCAGCCCGGAGTCCGATCAATAGGCTCGCCATTTCGCTCGTTGCGGAGCGTGAAACGGGACCTGCGCTCCGGGCGGACGGCCGGGATCGCTGACCAGGCTAAATGCGGGCCTCAGCCTGTCGTCAGCTCAGCCGTGACTGAGAACCGGCCTGACCGGTACACGGGAGCTTCAATCTTGCGCAGGAACTCGACCTCGCCTCGGACCGTGGTCAACCTCTGCTTCATCAAGCTGGTTGCACATTGGGTGAACAGCATGCCGTAGGCGGAGCCGCCCACGTTCCCGGCGGTCTCTGTCAAGCACTCAGCACGCGCGTAGCGCGCCCATTGTGACTGCACGGCAGCGACGACCTTCGTTCCCCAGTAGGTGGACTCGGTCGCCAGTGACTTCGAGAGCGATTCCCCAACGGCATCTGCAGCTTCGCCAGCACAGGCATCCAACTGGACCTGGTCGAGGGAACGGCCGCTGTGGCACTCCTTCAGGGGAACGGTGTAGGTCGATCCCGCGCCCGTCGTTGTCGAGGCGGACCCCGGAGACGCATGCGGTGACCCGCTGCAGCCGGTGAGAATGAGTCCCGCGAGGAGGAGGCTGGCAAACCACGTTGTCATTATCGGAGTTTCGCAGAGTGGGAGGGCACAACGGTTGAAGGCGGTTGCGTGCACTGCAGAAACGCGCCTGGAGACTGCACTGGCCGGTGGTCGGCATGTCGGGAGCGACTACTGGCTTGGCCCTTCCACCACGAGTGGTTCTGGGCAAGACAGCGCTCACTATTCCTGAACCAGGCGACTGGTGCTGTCAGCCGGCCACCTTCGGACGCGGCCCCCGATAAGCCCGCCGCTGCGGACCGAGTGCGGGATGGTCGGCGAGCGTCGGCGCCCCGATCTACGAGCCGCCGCGGGCAACCGGCTGGCAGCAAGCCGGACAGGCAACGGTATTGCGGCCGCGCTCCAGGGGTCGGTCTAGGCCTCATCGAGCCAATCCCACGGTGCTGACCTGGGAGTTGGCATGGTTTCGCCGCCCTCAACCAATGGTTCTTTCACCGGCGCCGCTTGTGTAATAGTTTCGATCTTCAATTGGCGAGAGTGAATGGGAGCGCTTGTTGACCTACCCATGCTTGGAAAGCGGGGTGAGCGCACGATGGTATTGACGCTCGCCCGTTGGCAGTTCGCCCTTACCACGATCTTCCACTTTTTCTTTGTCCCGGTGACGATCGGGCTTGGCTTCCTCGTTGCATGGATGCAGACGCTTGCCTATCGCCGCAAGGACGCCGAGTGGGATCGCCTGAGCCGTTTTTTCGGGAGACTATTCCTGATAAATCTGGCCATCGGAGTCGTCACAGGGATCGTGCTCGAGTTTCAGTTCGGCATGAACTGGTCCGCCTACTCGATCTTCGTGGGCAACATTTTCGGCGCACCGCTCGCGATAGAGGGGCTGCTCGCGTTTTTCCTGGAGTCGACGTTCATCGGGCTCTGGATTTTCGGCCGTGACCGGCTCTCACCCAGGCTGCACCTCGCGACTATCTGGGTCGTGAGTGCGGGCACGCTGCTCTCCGCCTTCTTCATTCTTGTGGCCAACGCGTGGATGCAACACCCAGTTGGCTACAAGATCGTCGACGGACAAGCGGTCCTGACCAACTTCTGGTCGGTTCTCGGCAACTCCACCTTGTGGATGGCATTCATTCACACGGTGCTGGCTGCCTTGGTGACTGGAGCGATCCTTGTTCTCGGAATCAGCGTCTACAGGGCCCATCGCGACAGGACGAACGAGCAAGCCCACGCGATCTTTGTCCGCGCCGCGCGCTTCGCCGCCACGTTCACTCTCGTGGCGGTACTGCTCACGATGGTTGCGGGTGACCTCCAGACGCGCTTGTTGGACAATCAACAGCCTATGAAAATGGCCGCAGCCGAGGCCCTCTACCAAACCCAGGACGGCGCGAGCTTCTCGCTTCTCACGATCGGCAATATGAGCGGCAAGCCGGTCTTCCAGATTCGCGTACCTCACTTGCTCAGCTTGATTGCTGACCTGAGCTGGAACGGCCAGGTGGAGGGAATTGACCAGGCTCAGAAGGCGGAGGCCGCCAAGTACGGCGCTGGGAGCTACGAGCCGGTTCTGTGGCTCACTTACTGGACATTCAGGCTCATGGTCGGTGCCGGCATATTGATGCTGCTGTTGTCGGCGTGGGCGTTTGTCCTGGCCCGCAGGAAGCGGCTCGTCGTGAACCGGTGGTTCGTACGGGCGGCGATGATTGGCATGGTGCTCCCGTTTGTGGCGAACACGACGGGTTGGGTTTTCACGGAGGCCGGCCGTCAGCCGTGGATCGTCTACGGACTGATGAAAACCGCGATCGGGGTTTCGAGGGTGAGCGGAGCGGATGTGGCGGCAACACTCATCTGCTTCATACTCATCTACGCGGTGATCGGCACGATCGACGCCACCTTGATGGTGCGTGCGGCGCGTCGTCCTCTCGACCTTCCAGATGAAGCGTCCTCCGAGGACGCTGTCGCCGGACTCGTGTACTGAGGGGGCGGGGACTATGCCGTTCGCAAATCTCAACACAACCTGGTTCGCACTGATCGGCCTGCTCTGGGCGGGGTACTTCTTTCTGGAGGGGTTCGACTTCGGCGTCGCCGTCGTCACACCATTCATCGCGTCCGACGAGACAGATCGGCGGCTCTGCATGAATGCGGTCGGACCAGTCTGGGATGGCAACGAAGTGTGGTTGCTCGTCGCCGGCGGTGCGACTTTTGCCGCGTTTCCAAGCTGGTATGCGAATTTGTTCAGTGGCTTTTATCTGGCGCTGTTCCTGATCCTGGTAGCCCTTATCATGCGGGGCCTCTCGTTCGAGTACAGGGGCAAGGACAGCCGGGTCTCATGGCGCCGGGCTTGGGACGTCGCGAACTTCGTTGGGAGCGCCATCCCCGCCATCGTCTGGGGTGTGGCGTTCACTGACCTCGCTCACGGCCTGCCCTTGACCTCGAACGGGCAGTACGCGGGAGGGCTGCTCGGGTTGCTCCACCCGATAGCGCTAGTTGGCGGCCTGGCGAGCCTTGCTTTGTTCGCTCTCCACGGTTCGGTGTTCTTGTCTTTGAAGACGACGGGCGGTCTCGCTGAGAAGGCTGGCCGGGCTGCTCGCTCATGCGGACTGACAGCCGCGCTTCTCGTCGGAGTCGCTGTGTTGTGGGTTGCCCTTGCGGGGCGGCCTCGCGCGGTTGCGGCGCTTCCGGCAGCGATCCCGCTCGTCTTGGGCATCGTGGCCGTCGCACTGATCCTGGTCGGTGTGCTCGCGGCCAACGGTCGTCGGCACGGCTGGGCCTTTATCGCCGTTGGAGCGGCGATCATCGTGCTCGTGGGTGCGGTATTCGCGCGGATGTTCCCCGACGTTCTTCCCGCGAGCAATTCAGGAGCGAATGCACTCACGATCGCCAGGGCCGCTTCGCAGCACAACACACTCAACGTGATGACCATCGTCGCGGCGATTTTCACCCCGATCGTTCTTGCCTATCAGGGATGGACGTACTGGGTCTTCCGTCAGCGACTCGGCCGTCCCGTACCGACGAGCCCGACGGCTGCTCGCGTCGCCTCCGGTGAGGTGCCACTCGTACCAGAAGACTGACTGGTGACAACTGCGGGGGCAAGATCCAGCGGCCGAACAGAGCCCGGTCGGCCCTTCGACGTCCGTCTCGTCCGCGAGCTGGCGCCAGTGCGGACAGCGCTTGCCGCCTCCGTCGCCATTGGGCTCGCATCGACCGCGACCGTTGTCGTCCAGGCGCTCGCACTGGCGAGGATTTTGTCGAGCGCGCTGCCCGGAGCCCACCCAGTCGATGTGGGGCGCAACCTCGTCTGGCTCGGGGTGGCATTCGGACTGCGGGGACTGTGCTCCTTCGCAGGCGAGTTGGTCGCGCAACGGGCGGCCGCGTCAGCCAAAGCCGACCTGAGGGGACGCCTGGTTGCCGCCGGGGTCAGGCAGGCGACCGTTTCAGCGGCGGTTGGCCCAGGCGAGCTCGCGACGCTCGCGGGCCGCGGTCTCGACGCGCTCGACGTCTACCTCGGGCGCTGTCTGCCTGACCTCGTGCTTGGGGCGATCGCACCCATCGCGTTGGTTGCCGTCGTGCTCGGACTTGATTGGCTCTCCGGAATCATTCTCCTCGTCGTGGTCGTGCTGTTTCCCATTTTCGGGGCGCTCGTCGGACGAACGAGCGCCCGGCTTGCCAGCGATCGCTGGCGGCAGGTCGAGGAGCTTGGCGGTCATGTCGCCGACGTCTTCGCCGGGTTGCCGCTGCTCAAAGCATTCGGCCGGAGCGAGAGCCAGAGGAGCCAGATCAAGGAGGCAGACGAGGCACTGCGGCGGGCGAGCCTCGGCACGCTTCGCAGTGCGTTCCTCTCGGCACTGGTCCTCGATACGCTCGCCTCAATCTCGGTCGCGCTCGTGGCAGTACCGCTTGGCCTCCGACTGCTTGTGGGCGGCGTGCGGCTGTCGACGGCGCTCGCGGTATTGATCATCGCACCGGAAGTCTTCCTGCCGATGCGCAGGGCAAGTGCGGAGTTCCATGAGAGCACAGAGGGGCTCGCAGCCTCACAAGCAACGTTCGCCCTCCTCGACAGGCCTGCATGTGGAGCCACACCGGAACGCCCGCGTAGAGCTGAGCGTGTCCCAGCTGACCCCCGCGAGGCTTCTGTGCGATTCGACAACGTGACCGTCACACTCTCGGCTGGCGACGCTCCCGTGTTGAATCGGGCGTCACTAACGATCGACCCGGGCGAGACTGTGGTGCTGCTCGGCCCAAACGGTGTCGGGAAGTCAACGACTCTGTCAGCACTTCTCGGCTATATCTCGCCTTCAGCAGGCTCCGTACTGGTGGGAGCTGACGATCTGAGGGTGGTCGACAAGGAGGCCTGGCGACGCTACACGACGTATCTTCCGGAGCATCCGACTCTGCTTGCGGCCACGCTCGCGGAAAACCTTCGGTTAGCTAATCCCGGCGCGCTGGACGATGAATGCGTGGGAGCGCTTGTTGCTGTCGGGGGCGGCGAGCTTCTGGACGACCTCCCAGCGGGGCTCGAGACCCGAGTTGGAGAGACGGGGCGGGAGCTGTCGGCTGGCGAACGCCAGCGGATCGCTCTCGCGAGGGTGCTCCTGCGGCCCGCTTCGCTCTACTTGCTCGACGAACCGACCGTGCATCTCGACGAGGAGAGCGAGGCGAGAGCTGTGGAGTCTCTTCGGTGCGCTCTCGAAGGTCGAAGTGCCCTGATCGTCACGCATCGACCATCGATTCTGAGCCTCGCCGACCGGGTGATCGCGTTGCGAAACGGGCAGTTCACGAAACTCGAGCGAGACCAACGGGATGCGGTCTCGGGCGGCGGTTCCGGACCTGGCGATGAGCGTCAGGGCAAGGATCGTCGTGTGTCGTCCGCGACCGACGACGCCGACTCAGGACGACCTCAGCCGTGTTGACCGTGCCTGACGGGGAAGCGTCCCGCGCCTCGGAGACACGCACCAGTGCTCTGAAGGCCAAAGGGGGGATCTTTAGCGGCGCCTCGGGTGGGCAGGTACTGACGGTCTGTGGGACCGGTTTGCTCACGGTCGCGTGTGCCGTCGGGTTGCTCGCGACGTCAGGGTGGCTCATCACCCGAGCCGCCGAGCGGCCACCTGTACTCACCTTGAGTATTGCCATCGGATGCGTCCAGGTGTTCGCTCTCGGCCGAGGCGTGACTCGGTACCTGGAACGTCTGGCTGTGCACGATTGTTCACTCAGCCTGCTGGGCAGGCTCCGGTTGAAGCTCTTTGACGATCTCGAGCCCCGCGTACCAGGTGGACTATTTGGCGGAGGGTCCGGATCCGTGCTCAGCGGCTTCGTAGCTGAGGCCGACATTGTGGCTGCAGGAGCAGCAAAGGGGACGGCGGCGGCGGTAGACATCACCGCGAGCGTTGTCCTCGGGGTCGTGTTGGCGGCGGTCGTTCGTCCGCAACTCGGCGCGATCCTGCTGCTCGGTGCCATCGGCGTGACCGGCGCGGCTTTCCTCCTTGCTCGGGCGAGTCGTGGGTATGTGGAGGCTGAGGCCGGGGCGCGCGACGAGCTCGCCGAAAGCGTGATCGAGGCGATCCGCTCCGCCCGCGAGCTCATCGCTTATGGCCGTGAGGATCTCGTGGAATCACAGCTCGACGACGTGCGACGGCGCACGCGGTCGTTGGTCACGCGTCGAGCGATCGCCCACGGTACCGGGAGGGCGATGGCGACATGGTTGACGGGGGCAGCGATCGTGGCGCTTGTCGCGTATGGAATCGAAGCCAATCGAGAGCACCACCTATCCGGAGTGATGCTGGCCGTCGTGGTGTTCGCCTCGCTGGCGGTCCTCGAGCAGTGCGGCGTGCTGCCCGGCGTGCTCAACGACACTGAGGGTGCCAGGGCGGCACGCTCTCGGCTCCACGAGGTGGGCGAAGCTCCGCTTCCGACCACCGAACCCGAGGTGGATCGGTCCGCGGCGGTTGAGCGTCCAGCGGTGGCCTTGGAGAACGTGACGGTGCGCTTGAGCGAGAAGAACTTGTTGAGCGGCGTCTCGCTGAGCCTGGTGCCTGGCTCGAGGCTTGCGCTCATCGGGCCGAGCGGAGCGGGGAAGACAACCACTTTGAACGTGGTGCTGCACTTTGTTGAGTGCGCAACAGGGCGCGCGACCATCGGGGAGGTCGACGTGAGGGACATGTCGCGGGCGGGCATTGCGCGCCACGTGGGCTGGCTGGCGGACGAGAACCACGTCTTCGCGGCAACCTTGCGTGACAATCTCGCGCTCGCGAGACCCGACGCGAGTGACGCCGATTTTGTCGCCGCGCTTGATCGTGTGGGCTTGGCCGAGCTACTGAACAGTCTCCCTCGGGGTCTGTCGACCCTTGTCGGTTCAGGCGGGCGCCCCTTGAGTGCAGGGGAGTCTCAGCGGCTCGCGATGGCGCGTTTGCTTCTTTCGAACCCGTCGCTGCTCCTTCTCGACGAGCCGAGCGCCCATCTGGATGCAAGCACCGGACCGGAGCTGCTTGCCGATCTTTTCGGCGCCGCCGGGTCACGCTCAGTGCTTGTAGTGAGTCATGACACCGACGTCACCAGCCACGTGGGCACTGTCGTGAAGCTCGATCGTGGGCGCGTCGTCGAGAAGGGAGACAAGCCACGGAGCTGACGAAGGGACCTAGCGACCCAAGACTGGTCCGTTGAGGGCCATGGCCAGCCCGCCAGCCGGACTATCGGCGGTCGGCGGCGATGACGGCAAGGTCGTGGCGCGCCCACGTCACTCGAGGCTGGAAGCCCGCCTCGACCAACCAGCGAATCTGGTCCCCGACGCGGCTGGGCTTGTCGTAACCGTCGTCGTCGATGGGCGTAAGCGCGTCCGCTGGGTCGTCCGGGACGACCACATCCGCCAGCACGAAGCGTCCACCTGGACGGAGGCGCTCGGAGATCCTCCGGAACAGGTCCGCCTTCCCTCTGTCGTCGAGGTGGTGGACGGCCAGCGCCGACACGACGAGGTCGAAAGTACCTTCCGGCAGCGGATCCTCGAGGCGGCCGACAACCAGGTCTGCCTTTCCCAGACGCCCACGGGCCGAGTCAAGCATCTCAGAGCTTTCATCGACTCCGATGAGGTGGGCTGCAGGGTGAACCGCCATGACCCTTACGGCTGTCTCTCCGGTGCCAACGCCTAGCTCGAGCACCCGATCGGCGACGATGCCCGTCGCGGCTTCGCCGACCGCATCCTGCAGCTCGAAGTAGTCGGGCACCTCGGAGCAGATCATGTCGAGGTAGGTCTCGGGGTCGAAGTGGAACTGATCTGACGGGTCTTCGTTCATGTTGCTCAGCTTTCCTTGCGACGGCGGCCCGGGTTGACAGTGACCCTGGAGACTAATGGCCTTCGGTCTCGGACCGCGCCCGCAGGCATGACAGGCAGGCCTGCCGGTGTCCTTAGTCCTGGTGTTCCGGGAGTCTTGCCCAGAACAGGATGCGCTTGAACGTGTAGAAGTACGGAGACTCGTTCCCGAGCACTTCGGCGAGTCGTTGTCGGTACCGGGCGAGGAAGAGGTCGTACAGCTCAGGTGGGAGTGCGGCTTTGAACCGCAGGAGCGTCGTGCCCTTGGTCCACTCGATGACCTCTTCCACCGAGGCCAGGCGATGTCCGTATACCTGCAGGCGGACTTGTTGGTCGCAAAAGCCGATTGTGTTGAGAAGCTCGGCGTAGCGCTCAGGTGGGCACACTACTGGCGCGCCGACGGTCGTATCGGCTTCGAGACACTCCGAGAAGGGAGGCTGTCGCGCTAGCTCGTCGGCAAGGGCGTGTGACGGGTGATCGCCGTTGGCGGGAACCTGGACTGCGAGTTGGCCGTGAGGGCGGAGACGGGCGGCCAACTCGCGAAGCAGCCGCGGATGGTCGGGCACCCACTGCAAGCTCGCGTTGGCGAACAGGACATCGAAACTGTCTTCTCCGCGTAAGGAGTTGATGTCACCCAGCTCGAAGCGGAGCCCATTGCCGGCAAGGGGTGTCGCTCTGGACAGCATCGCTTCCGACGAGTCGATACCCACAGTCGTGCGGGCTCTTGAGTGTTCATGCAGTGCGACGGTCAGCTCACCGGTACCACAGCCGAGGTCGACCACGTCGCCTCCTGGAACCGCTGCCACCATATCGAGCAGGTCGAAGAACGGCTGGGCGCGTTCGGAGGCGAACCTCGAGTACTGGGTCGGGTCCCAATTGTCCCCGGGAGACGAACTTGCTGGAGCTGCCATATGGCCATGGTAGGTGGGGTTTCCCCCGGCCCTCTCGAGCAGAGAGTCCCGCAGACACAGGTCGCGCGGCTTTGCCGGGGTTTCGTGGTCCAGCGACCTTATTGTGAAGGCCATGACTCAGCTGCCCGCGGCACCACCCGAGGAATTCGACCTCGGCGATCTAGTCCTGCGCCGCTACAAACAAGACGATGCGCCTGCGCTGGCGGAGGCGGTTGCAGCGAGCTTGGAGCACCTCCGTCCCTGGATGCCCTGGATCGCGCTCGAGCCGCTCAGTCTGGAGGATCGTCAAGAACTGTTCCGACGGTGGGATCGCGACTGGGCGGAGGGTCGTCAGTACTTGTACGGGCTTTTCATGGGCTCGCGCGTCGTGGGAGGAGCGGGTCTCATGAGACGCATCGCAGCGGACGGGCTCGAGATCGGGTACTGGGTACACCCCTCCTACGTCGGCCGGGGATACGCGACCCGAGCGTCGGAGGCACTTACCACCGTTGGATTGACGCTTCCCGGCGTCACGCACATCGAGATCCACCACGACAAGGCAAATGTGCGAAGCGGCCGGGTTCCCTTCAAGTTGCGTTATGAGCTCGTGAGCGAAGTGCAGGCCAAAATCGACGCGCCCGGCGAGACAGGGGTGAGATGGGTTTGGCGGATGGATCGCTCCAAGTGGGCACCCGATCCGGTTGCGAGTGCCTCGGACTCAGGAGGTGTGGAGGGGCGATGACAAGGGCGTTTCGCCTTGTCCACCGCGTAATGGGCGGCTGAGCCGCTGCAAGAAAGCCCACCGTCTCGACTCGGTCGTCGCTTCTGGCGTCCGACGAAGTGGATCACGCTGAGGGTGCTCGGCTAGCCACCCTGCCTTGCTACCGCGCGCGCCAGGCTCTAGAACGGGGTGGTGAAAAAACGGGCGTTGATTACGGGTATTACGGGTCAGGACGGCTCCTATCTGGCGGAATGGCTGCTCTCACAGGGCTACGAAGTCATCGGGATGGTCCGGCGCTCCAGCACCATCAACTTCGAGCGCATCGCCCACATCCAGGAGAAGCTGACTTTGGTATCGGCTGACCTGCTTGATGAAGTCTCGATGATCGAGGTTCTTCGCGAACATCAACCCGCTGAGGTCTACAACCTTGCCGCGCAGTCCTTCGTACAGACTTCCTGGAGCCAGCCCGTGCTCACCGGCGAGGTCACCGCACTCGGCGTGACAAGGGTGCTTGACGCGATCCGGCTGACGAATCCCGACATCCGCTTCTATCAGGCGAGCTCGTCAGAGATGTTCGGCAAGGTCCGAGAGGTTCCGCAAACAGAGCGCACGCCCTTTTACCCCCGCAGTCCCTACGGCGTGGCGAAGGTGTACGGGCACTGGATTGCGGTGAACTATCGCGAGAGCTACGGGCTGCACGCCTCGTCGGGGATCCTGTTCAACCACGAGAGCCCCCGTCGCGGCTTGGAATTCGTGACGCGCAAGGTCACCAATGGTGTGGCGCGTATCAAGCTCGGTCTTGATCACGAAATTCGCCTGGGCAACCTGGACGCGAAACGAGACTGGGGTTTCGCAGGCGACTATGTAAAGGCGATGTGGGCGATGGTTCAGGAAGACGAGCCCGATGACTATGTCATCGCGACGGGGAAGACCCACTCCGTTCGTGACCTTTGCGAGGTGGCCTTCGCAAGAGCCGGCCTTAAGTACGAGGACTACGTGCAGATCGACGATCGCTTCAAGCGTCCCGCGGAAGTTGACCTGCTCGTTGGTGACGCGTCCAAGGCGCACACGAAGCTCGGCTGGACGACCAGCGTCGATTTCGCCGCGCTGATCGAGATGATGGTCGATGCCGATATCGACCTCTTGCGTAGCGGAGTGGCCTGACTGCCTTTGTCCCGGCGGGATTGGCTGCGGGCCAGTCCTGTGCCCGACTCTCAGGTGTCGGAGCTCTTGAGTGCGCGAAGACGCTCGACGACTCGGGGGAATGCGGAGGCAAACGCCTCGACGTCAGCCTCCGTCGTCGACCAGCCGACGGAGAGACGAAGTGAGCTGTCGGGATCGGCTCCCATCGCCGCCAGCACCGGAGAGGGCTCAATCGACTCTGAAGAGCAGGCGGAACCTGAGTGCGCCGCGATGCCGGATCGATCGAGACCGAGCAGAACTGCTTCGCCCAGCACGTGGCCGACTGTCGCGGTCACGATGTGCGGAGCGCGTCGGGTCGGATCGCCGAGCAACGCCACGTCGCCGACGGATGTGGCCGCTCTCGCCAAAGCGTCCGTGAACCCGCGGGCGGCTGCCTCTTCTCTGCTTAACCTGCCCGGCTCGGCGAGGGCGGCGGCCACGGCCCCGAGGCCGATAATCCCGATGATGTTCTCGAAGCCCCCGCGCCGCGCCCGCTCCTGCGAACCACCGACGATCAGCGGCTCCGGGCGGAGACCCCGTCGGACGACGAGGACCCCTACGCCGGGTGGGGCGCCGAACTTGTGCCCACTCACCGAGACATAATCGGCGCCCAGCTCATCGAGATCCAAAGGGACGTGCCCGGCCGCGGCGGCGGCGTCCACGTGCACCCCGACGCCCGCTGAGCGACAGCGCGCCACGACCTCGGCCACCGGCTGCAAGGTCCCGACCTCGTGGTTGAACCATTGGCAATTCACAAGCGCTGGTCGTTGCTGTCCCTTGGCCGCGAGCAGGGAATCAAGATGATCGAGGTCAATGCGGCCGCTCGAGTCCACTTCGAGCAGGAGGACCTGGCCCGAGCGCTCGGCGGCCTCGCGCACGCAGGAGTGTTCGACGCCCGCGCAGACCGTAGGAGTGCCTGGATGAGAGCGGCTGGCCGCAAAGATCGCTGCGTTGGCGGCCTCCGTTGCGCTGCTGGTGAATACGACTCGGTTCGACGCCGTGCCCAGCAGAGCTGCCACCTGGGCGCGCGCCTGCTCGATAGCGTCTCGGGCGATCTGGCCCTCGGTGTGCACGCGCCCGGGATCGCCCGTGGGTTGCTCGGCGATCCACTTCGAGATGGCCAGCCCGCCTTCCGGCCGCAGGGCGGAACTCGAAGCGTGGTCGAGATAGTGACGGTCGCTCAAGGCAGCACTCGCTCGGATCTATTCGCGGCCGACGGTCAGCCTGCGACGGTGGAGCAAACCTCGTCGCCGCGTGCTCGGGAGGACAATTGGACTGGTACTCCATCCTGGCAAAGCCCGTTCAGCAGCCCTTCGACGAGACCCCGGTCAGCTGCACACAGCACCGGATGATCGATGGCCGCGCCGCCGAACGGGCAGTGGTCCCGGACGATCGAGGTCGGCGACCCGACGACTCCTCCATGGGCCGCGAATCCCTGTGCCGTCAGGGCATGGGCGACTGTCTGCATGGCCGACCGCAGTGACCTCGGCACGTCGCCGGGTGCCATCTGGGAAGCGAGCGAGCGTCCGTACTCCTCGCCCACGTCGTGGGCGATCTTCTCGGCTTGGGCCGGATCGACGATGGCGACCAGACGGCCGAGCAACGCGAGGAGAAGGTCGTCCCGGAGCGCCGGCACGGCGACTGTCGCATTAGCGGCGCCCGCGAGATACCGCTTTGACGGTCGACCGACTCCGGCGTTTCCGCGATCGACGTAGACATCGAGATATCCACCCGCGGCGAGCTTGTCCAAGTGGTGGCGGGCGACGTTGGGATGCAGGGCGAAATGCTCGGCGACCTCGGTCGCGGTGACGCCCTCGCGCTCTCGGGCGAACAGGTAGATCTGGCGTCGGGTACTGTCTCCGAACGCAGAAGTGATAGCGGCCACCGTCGCCGAGAACCCCTCGTCGGCGCTCGCCTGCCCCTGAGACTGGCGGGTGGCTTCGCTCACGCCGATATCGTACCGGTGGTCGCCGCTCGGGAGAGCAGGGCCCCCATTACGCCTAAGGACGCAAGTGACCCGACCCACGCTGGCCCCATGACGAATTCCGGAAAACCTATAGAGGAGGCCGTCCGCGCGGTCACAGATCCGGGCCTGTTTCATAACATCGGCGATCTCGGGTCACTCCGCTCGGTAACGAAACGGGGTGGGACGACACAAGTTGTCATCGCTACGCCCGCGGGCGGGCACCCAGCCCCAGACGAGCTGGAGACAAAGGTGTCGGAGGCGGTGATTCGCGCCGGAGCCGCCAGCGCGACCGTCGAATTCGTGGACATGACCGAGGCAGAGGAAGCCGATCTCGTCCAGCGACTCCGCCAACTCGCTTCCTATCCCGCCTCGAGTCACCCTGGCGGCGAGTCCCCTCACTCTCACGCCTCGGGCAGCGACGGTCGGCTCGATGAGGCCGGCGCCGAGTCTGCTCGCGTGAACCAGTTCGCGGACAAGGCCTCGAGGACGCGAGTCATCGCCATCGCCTCAGGCAAGGGTGGTGTGGGCAAGTCGACAGTGGCAGTCAATCTCTCTGTCTGCCTGGCACGTCAAGGCGCCTCGGTGGGGCTTCTCGACGCCGATGTTTACGGCTTTTCGGTGCCCGCCATGCTCGGGATCGAACGCCCTCCGAAAGTAATCGGCGAGCTGCTCATCCCGCCCGTAGCGCACGGCGTCAGGTGCATCTCGATGGGATTCTTCGTGCCAGAGGGTCAGGCCGTGATGTGGCGCGGACCGATGCTGCACACAGCTCTCGAGCAGTTCCTTGTCGACGTGCACTGGGGCAAGCCGGACTACCTTGTGCTGGATCTCCCTCCTGGCACGGGCGATGTCGCGATGTCGATCGCCCAGTTCGTGCCGAGGGCCGAGGTGATCGTTGTCACGACGCCGCAGGCTTCGGCCGAGACTGTGGCCCAGCGCGCGGCCGTGCTTGCCCGCCAGCTCAAACTGCCTGTCCGCGGCGTCGTCGAGAACCAGTCCTGGTTCACGGGTGACGACGGCAAGCGGTATGAGCTCTTCGGCCACGGAGGTGGGGAGCTTTTGGCGAAGTCTCTCGGCGTTGCCCTGCTTGCTCGTATCCCGTTCCTGCCGGCGCTCCGAGAGGGCGGCGACGCAGGTGCGCCGGTGACAGCCTCCGACCCAGGCGGCGAAGCGGCCCAGGCGTTCGAAGCACTGGCGGAGCACGTGGCGGCCCTTGGGCCTGTGCGGGTGTACCGGGCAGAGCTCAACGTCAACTGAGCCCGCGCACGCCCGATCGGCTGTGACAGCCTCCACGTAGCTTCGAGTCCGTGGAAGCGGCATTCTTGTCACTAGTGAGCGAACAGTCGCGGCGATGGGCATCCACGATGGGGGGGCACGCGAGTGAGGACGCGAGCACCCGTACGGCGCATTATCCCCCTGTAATGGTCGCGGACCCGCTGGGCGTCTGGGACCGCGAGGAGCGCGAAGCGGAGGAGGAGCGCATGCTGGCCCCGGGAGCGACCCGGTCGTCAGGCCCCGGCCGCCGTCACCTGGAGGAGGCCGCTGATCCGTGGCGGACATGCTTCGAGCGCGACAGGGACCGGATCCTGCACTCGGCAGCGTTTCGGCGCCTGGCCGGCAAGACCCAGGTCTTCATCTTCCCTGCCGACCATCAGCGGACGCGCCTCACCCACGCTCTCGAGGTCGTGCAGGTCGCAACAGCAATCTCCAGGGCTTGCAGACTCAACGTCGTTTTGACCGAAGCGATCGCACTCGGTCACGACTGCGGCCACGGTCCCGGGGGCCATGCCAGCGAGGAGGCGTTGTCGCCACTTCTGGCCGAGGGTTTCGACCATGCCGTTTGGGGAGCGGACGTCACTTCGGCGCCGCTCAACCTGTGTCTCGAGACACTTGACGGGATCCGCAACCATTCCTGGTCGCGGCCCGCGCCGGCGACACCTGAAGGCGAGGTTGTCGCCCTCGCGGACCGGATCGCGTACTGCGCGCACGACCTCGAGGATGCGGTTCACGCCGGGATCGTGACCAACTTGGATCTACCGGAGCTGGTCGCGACTCGCTGCGGCACGACGAGGAGCCGACAGCTGAACGCGTTCGTGACCGATGTCGTGACGACGACGGTTTCGGTGGGCTCGGTGGCGATGAGCGAAGAGATGGGGAACGCGCTCGAGGCGCTTAGGCGATTTAACTATGAGCGCATATATCTGCGACCTGAGTCGATCGAGCAATCGGCGAGAGTGGTCGATCTGCTTCGCGCCCTCGTCGAGTACTACGTCAGCCACCCGGTTGTCATCGCTACGAGCGCCGAGCCCGCCTCTCGCGACCCGGACGCGGTTCGGGCTGCGGTCGGATACGTGAGCGGGATGACGGACCGCTTTGCGTGTGGGAAGGCGGAGGAGCTCCTGGGTTGGTCGTTGCCGCCCTGGTGGGAATCGCACATCCCTTAGGGTTTTCGAGGCTTCGTCTGCGCTCGTCCCGCCGCGTCGGAGTGGACGGGCGCTCGCACTGTCTCAGGTGTACCGCGCCAGTCACGCCGTCCCGTACGATGACTTGCGGAAGCGGAAGGAGCACTCGTGGACGTGCGCATTGGGATTATCCAGACAGTCAAGGAGCTCGACGTCGAGCTCCCCGAGGGGACGACGCCGGATCAAGTCATCGCGGATGTCGACAAAGCGCTCTCACAGCCCGAAGGGGTGCTCTGGCTAATCGACAAAAGGGGCCGCCATGTGGCAGTCCCGTCGGCGAAGGTTGCCTACATCGAGATCGGCGGCGGGGGAGACGACCGGCGCGTCGGGTTCGGCACCTCCTAGGGGCGGGCCGAGTGTCCGGGAATTTGACACTCCGCGAGGCAGTCCGCCTGGCAGCGGCCTAGCTGTCGCCTCATGATTGTGATCAGCCTGAAGCACCACGGAACTCATGCCGACGCATTGGGAATCGTCCACCCTGGTGGCTTAGCCTGCTGAGACCGATGGACTCGCCACTCGTCTCACCCCCAGTCAAGGTCGTGCCGGTACGCGACCTGATTCGGCGCCACACCGAGCTCGGCCCCGCCGAACGGCGTCATCTCGAGAGCCTGATGACCTTCTGGGGCCTTCTCGCCGACTTCTCCTTCTCCGACCTGCTGCTGTTCGCGCCGGTCACGCGAGACGCCCAGTCGGGCGGCGAAGAGTCACCGGCGCCAGGAGTTCCGGTGGCCGGTGTCCCCATACCGGGATTGCCGGGGCTCGGAGTCCCTGCCTCCCGGGAGTTAATGCTCAGCTCCCTCGAGCCAATCGATCCAAATTCTGAGGCGGCGCGGTCCAAAGCGGCCGAGCGCCTGAGCAGCTTCGTGGTGCTGGGCCAGATGCGGCCGACGACCAGCCACACCCTCTACGAAGTCGACCTTGTCGGTCAGGTGCAGTCGATTGAGAGCCTGTCCAACGTGGCGAGTGCGTATCGAGCGGGGCAGACGGTCCGTACCGAGCAGCCCGGCGAATTCGCCGATGCGCCCGTGCGCGTCACCTACACGCCGGTGCGCCACCGCGGGAAGGTGATCGCCGTGCTGTGCCGCGTGTGGTCGCCAGTCCCGAATCGACGCTGGGGGACGCTGGAACGCGTTTACCTCGATCTGTACGAGAGGTTGTCGGCGATGGTCGCCGACGGCTCCTTCCCCTTCGTGGAGGACCCGGCCTCGGCGGGGGAGGCTCCACGTGTGGGCGACGGCGTGCTCGTCCTCGACGAGCGCACCCGGATCGCCTACGCATCGCCCAACGCGGTCAACGCCTTGCACCGGGCGTCCATCACCTCGGCGATCGTCGGCTCCACCCTGGCGTCGCTGGGTCTCGAGACATCCGTCGTAGACAGGGCCTTTGCGAGCAAGCTGCCCGTGATCGAGGAGGTCGAGCGCCGTCCCGACGTCAGCCTGCTGCTTCGCTGCATTCCGCTCGTGTCGATGGGCGAGCTGACCGGTGCCGCCATACTCGTCCGCGATGTGACCGACCTCCGCCGCAGGGACCGGCTCCTGCTGAGCAAGGACGCGACCATCCGCGAAGTGCACCACCGAGTGAAGAACAACTTGCAGACGATCTCGTCCCTGCTGCGACTCCAGGCGCGGCGCTTGGACGAGGAGGATGAAGCTGTCCGTATCGCGTTGATGGAGGCCGAGCGCCGGATTCGTGCCATCGCCGTCGTCCACGACATCCTGGCCCGTGATGCGACCGAGCAGGTGTCCTTCGAAGAGATCGTCGCGGCTCTCCTCACCATGATCCGCGAGACGAGCACGATTTCTTTTCCCGTGACCATTGAAGTCGACGGCAGCCTCGGCGACGTGGCGGCCGAGGTGGCTACGCCGCTGGCGGTCGCCGTGGCCGAGCTGCTCCAGAATGCGGTGGAGCACGCGTTCGTAGAACAGTGGTCCGCTGATGGGTCGATGGCCCGGGCTGCGGCGGACGCGCCGAGAGGCCCCGAGATCGCCCCGCGCGTCGATCTCGTGTTACGAGAAGATCCGGATGCGCTTCGAGTCGAGGTGCGCGACAACGGCTGTGGCCTGCCTCACGGCTTCGACATCGACCGGACGCGCTCGCTCGGTCTGTCGATCGTCCGGGACTTGGTCCGAGGCCAGTTGGGCGGAACGATCGAGATGGAGAACGACAGCGGCGCTGTGGTCCGACTCGGCGTTCCTGTCAGCCGGCAGGCTGAGTGAGCCGAGGCAGTTCAGCAGGCGCGGCGGCGTTGAGCTGCGAGCCAGCCCTTGCGGAGCTTCCGGCGCTCATCCTCCGAGGTGGCGCCCCAGACGCCCGATTCCTGGTTTGTGGCTAGTGCGAACTCGAGGCAAGCGTCTCTGGCCTCGCACGAGTAACAAACTGCTTTGGCTGCATCGATCTGCTCGATCGCCTGCCCCGTCGTGCCAATCGGAAAGAACAGGTCAGGGTCAGTGTCCCGGCACTCTGCAACTGTGCGCCAGTCGTCACTGTCCCACTCGCTCGAGCGAGTCCAGGTCAAGGCCACGCTGCCTCCTCTGGGTCTTCGAGACCGCGTTAAACGTCTAGTTCCGTTCACGCGCGGCCGTGAACGGAATCACAAACCTCGCTTTCAGCAATTGGCCGGCGCTAAGAGCTTGGCGCTTAGAAGGGGCCGGTCGATTCCCGAACTGCGGTACCTAATCCTAAGGTAGGGGAGGGGCTAGTGCAAGCATGTGATCACGAGCACTATTACCCAAATATGTGCTCCAAAAGGCCCTAGAGACCCTGCGACGGCCGTGATTATGAGGAGAGACAACCCGTGACGGAGGTCTTCGCTCATCGAGGCTCTTGCCTAAAGGCTGTGGAGAACACCGTCGCGGCGTTCCTCGAAGCCAGGACGCTTGGAGCGGACGGGGTCGAGCTCGATGTGCACCTCACCTCGGAGGGTGAGGTGGTTGTTCACCACGACGCCGAGGTACCGGGCCTCGGCCGGATCAGCCAGCTGAAGTGGGAGTTGCTACCGGACTGGTTTCCGTCGCTCACCGAGGCGTTCGACGCTTGCGCTCCGCTCAAGGTCATCGTCGAGATCAAGCAAGACGAGCCCGGGACCGCCTCCGAGGTGGATCGGAAGCTCGCCACGACCGTGGCGAGCCTGCTCGCCGAGCGTGCGGACAAGCAACGGGCGATCGTGTCCTCGTTCTCGATGGCGGTCCTCGACATCGTTAGGGAAGAGGCGCCGAGCCTCGCCACGGCGCTGTTGGTGCATCCCACCAGTGGTGCCCGTGAGGCTCTAGCTGCGTCGCTTGAGCATGGCCATTTTGGCCTTCACCCCTTCTTCGCCTTCGCGGACGCGGCCTTGATCAACGAGGCGAAGCGGCTCGGCGTGGGCGTCCGGGCCTGGACCGTGGATGATCCCCTCAAGATCGCGGAGCTCGCGGACCTGGGTGTGGACGCGGTCATCACCAACGACGTCGAAACCGCTCGTCGAGCGCTCAAGCGATTTCACCACCCTTCGGCCGGGTTCCCCCTCTACGGCGATTGAGGATCGGCGGGCGGTTCGATGCCCGCGGTGCAGCTGCCCGAAGCGGGTCGCCGAAGGGAAGTCGCCGCCTGCGCGAAGGCCGCGCCGCCCCGGCACATCCGAGCTTGGACGCCGGCTCGGTCGCAGGGCGGGAAAAGCTCGAAAAAACCCTGCAGAACGGCACGCATCGAGGCCGGCGGATATGTATCGTCGGGCCGACCGAAGGTTTACGCAACCCGCGTAGCCAGAGGGAGCACGAAGGGCTCGCCGGTTGCTATTCCCGACTATTGACTTCGCAATCTTCTTCGGGATCGTCTTCGTCGGTAACTGGCTTCTCGCGCCCTCTCCCAAGGCGTGGCGCGTCTTCATCCTCATCTCGAGCTATGTCTTCTACGGCTGGTGGGACTGGCGCTTCGTGTTCCTGCTGGCCGTCTCGACGGTCTGTACGATCTCCGGCGGCCGCCTTGTGCATGAGGCCCGGTCCGAGGTGGGACGTCGAGGGTGGCTGATCGCCACGGTCACCGCCGAGCTCGGGCTGCTCGGCTGGTTCAAGTACGCCGGTTGGTTCACCATCAACCTCGACAACGTCCTGCACAGCCTCGGTCTGGGCAATCCCGTCCCGCTGGTCCAGGTCACACTCCCGGTCGGGATCTCGTTCTTCACCTTCATGGGCCTGTCGTACGTGATCGACATCTACCGCAGGCGGCTCGAGCCGTACCCGTGGCTCGACGTGGCCGTGTTCGTGGCCTTCTTCCCACACCTGGTTGCAGGACCGATCGTGCGAGGCGCGGACCTGCTTCCCCAGATAAGCCGGGCAGAGCGACGCGACCCGCGCCGCATCGCCATGTCGAGGGCCGCATACCTCATCTTCGCCGGCCTTTTCAAGAAGGTCGTGCTCTCGAGCTATATCTCGTCGCAGTTAGTGGACCCCGTCTTCGCCAATCCGCACACGCATTCCTCGCTCGAGGTGCTGCTCGCGATCTATGGCTACGCGGTCCAGATCTACTGCGATTTCAGCGGATACACCGACATCGCCATCGGATGCGCGCTCCTGCTGGGCTTCCGCTTCCCGGAGAACTTCAACGCCCCCTACACGGCCCGCTCGCTGCAGGACTTCTGGCGCCGGTGGCACATGACCTTGTCGTTGTGGCTGCGCGACTACCTCTACATCCCCCTCGGCGGCAACAAGGGATCGAGGGCCGAGCTGTATCGCAACATCATGATCACGATGGTCCTAGGTGGACTTTGGCACGGCGCCGCGTGGACCTTCGTGGCCTGGGGCGCCTACCACGGGCTGGGGCAGTGCATTGGCCACTTCCGACGCGCGAAACGCGTCGAGAGGGCGCTGTCCGAGCAGCGCGAGGGCCGATGGTGGGTCGCCTGGCAGCGATTCGCGACCTTCCAGCTCGTCTGCATCGGCTGGGTGTTCTTCCGCGCCACCTCGTTCGCCAACGCCTTCGCCGTGTTTGCCAGGTTGTTCACCGCCTGGACCGTCCCGTCCCCACTCGTGAACTTCGCGGTTCTGCTCACGCTTGTGGTCGGCATCGGGTCCCAGTACGTCCCGCAGACGTTCCCCGTGCGCGTCCAGGAAGGCTTCTCACGCCTTAACCTGCTCGCGCAGGGGGTGGTACTGGCGGCGGTGCTGCTTGCGATCACGACCCTCGGCCCGCCGGGCGTCGCTCCTTTCATCTACTTCCGTTTTTGAGGTGGGAATGATCAACGAAAAGGCGGCACGAGCCAAGTGAGCACTCCCGGGAGGGGAGCCGGGCCGGGAGGTGACGAGCCTGTCAGCAAGCGCGCCCGGCCTTCGGTGGCCCGTCCTGCCCGAACCGCCGACCAGGACCGGAGGACCGCCTCGCCCAAGCCTCAGGCCGCCACGAGACGCGCCACGGACAGGCCCGTGCCGAGCACGACGACCAAGCGCCCGAACGGCCCGAAAGCCCAGCCCGTCCCGGAGGTAGACGGCGTGCCAGCCGATCAGCGGCCTCGCGCCTCGGCGGGACACATACTCGCGGTCGGTCTGATCTGCTTCATGGTCTGGCTCCTGTTCGACGCGAACCAGCTCTACCGCTCTGCCCAGGCGGGAGCGATCGGGGCCCGGCGCACTGTCGCCATAACGATCCTGCGTCCGATCGCCGCCGTCACCGACGCCCTCGGGTTCTCGGGCCCGGTGAACACGGCGAACTCCCTGCTCGGCAAGTGCGGTCTCGGGGGCGAGCCGGTCTGTGGCGGGTCGGCCCCGTTCGTGATCATGCCCCCACGGCCGCCGGGGTACCTCGGCCTTGGTGCCGCGCCCCATCTCGGGGCAGGGTCCCGCTACATCGCTCCGCCCCCCAACGGGGGCCCGCCGCCGCTGGTGTCCCCGACGGCCTCGCACCCGCTCACCTTGTTGTCCGTCGGCGACTCGATCGGGGAGGACCTCGGTTTCGGGCTCGGGGACGTGTTCTCAACTGACCCTGCGGTTCACGTCGTCCAAGAAGGCGTCGAAAGCACGGGGCTCGCCCGGAGCGACTACTACAACTGGCCTTCGACCCTCGAGGTCGACCTGGCCCGCTACCACCCGCAGATAGTGGTGGTGATGCTCGGGGCCAATGACGCCCAGGCGCTGTCCATCAACGGCGGTTACCTTGCTTTCAATACGCCCAAGTGGTGGCAGGCCTACGCGGCCAGGGTCGGACTCATGATCGACGAGGCGACTTCGGTGGGGGCGCACGTCATGTGGGTCGGTTTGCCCCCGATGGGGCCCGGCTCGACGGTGCCCGGGTGGTTCCCCCAGCAGTTGAACAAGGTCTTCCAGCATGAGGTGTTGCTCCATCCCGGAGCGACCTACTTCCCGGCGGCAAAGGTGCTCACCACCAAGACCGGCAGGTTCACCGAGTACATCTCCGTGGACGGGACCCTCGAGCAGATCCGCTCCACCGACGGGGTGCACCTGCTTCCGCCTGGCTACGACCTGCTCGCCAGGTCACTCGTGCAGCCTATGCAGCAGGCTTGGCGGATAAACCTGCGGGTCGGCTCTTAACTCTCGAAGTCCGAGGCGATGCCGGCCCGGCCCGGCCCGGCGGCCCTCGTGCGTGCAAGCAGCTCGAGAAGGGGCTCTTCGAGGCCCGGTGCCGCGGCCACGACCGTCGGGGCCCCGTGAGCCAGGCCCTCGACCAGGCTTACTGTCGCTCCGGCTTCGAGCGCGATCACCTTGCCTGCGGCCAGGTCCCAAGGCTTGAGGCCGGCCTCGTAGTAGGCGTCGAGACGGCCGCACGCCACCGAGCACAGGTCGAGGGCAGCCGCGCCGGCCCTGCGGATATCTCGAACGGAGGGGAGGATTGTCTCGAGCATGCGCGCCTGGGCCGCACGCGCCTCGGCTGAGTAGGAGAAGCCGGTGCCCACGAGAGCTTCGGACAGAGGTCGGCCCGTCGGTTTCAACCGCAGTCGGCCACCGTCGAGCCGGGCGCCGTCCCCGAGCGAGGCGGAAAAGATCTCGCCGCTCACCGGGTTGTGGACGACTCCAACGACGCCTCGGTCACCTACCAAAGCCGCAATCGAGACCGCGAAGGCAGGTATGCCGTAGAGATAGTTGATGGTGCCGTCGAGGGGGTCGATCACCCATTTGACGCCGGACGAGCCCTCTTTCGTGCTGCCCTCCTCGGCTTGGATGCCGTCGTCCGGCCGGGCGCGTAACAGGGATTCGACGATCAAAGCCTCGCTCGAGCGGTCGACGTCAGTGACGAGATCGGTCGGGCTCGACTTCGACGAGGCACCTGAGGCGAGGAGTCGCCCGTCGGCCACGTCGCTCAGCCTGTCGCGGAGCAGCCCGCCGGCTGCACGGGCCACCTGTTGGGCGAGTACGAGCAGGCTGGCCCGTTCTTCTGGGCGGAGCTCAATACCGGTCATGGGCCTGTGCCGGTCGTCGCGCCCCGGACGGGCCGGAGGAACGCCTGGGGACGAGGGCGGCGAGGCGCGCGACGAGCACCTCTACCACGAGTTCGTCGGGCCAGCCCGATACCCCTCGTAGCGCGAGGTCCGCGTCGGCGATCAGCTCGACCGCTCTTCTGGCCCGCTCAGGGCCGATGGTGCGTGAGTGCTCGAAGAGCTTCTGCGCCGGAAACGGGCTCATCTTGAGCAGCGACGCCGCCGCCGCCGGTCCCGCCGCGCCGCTGCCGTCCAGGCGCAGGATGGCCGCGTAGTGCTTGTGGAGCGTGGCGAGCAGCTGGAACGGATGGCGGCCCCCTTGGCCGAGCATCCGATGGGCGACGTTCACGGCCTTGTCCTTGTCACCGTCACGCAAGGCGTCGGTCAGGTCCCAAGGAGGAAGGCCGCCTTCCTCGCCGAGGAAGGGCTCGAGCTCCGCGACCGTCACGCTCCCGTCGACGCCATAAGCCGCGGCGAGGACATCCAGCAGCGCGTGGAGGCGGGACATGTCCTCGCCCAGATGTTGTTCGACAAGCTGGCGGGCGGCCGGATCGAGGTGCACTGGGGCGACCCGCCATTGCTCATTTAGCCACTGCCTGCGGGCTTGAGTGGACGAGCCGGGCGATGTCTCGACGTCATGCCCCAGTTTCTTGACGATCTTGGCCAGGGCGCCGGTAAGCGCTTTGCCAGTAACTGCGATCACGAGCACGTTCGGGGCGAAGGGTTGCGTCAAGTGCGAGGCGAGTTCGTCGGCCTGGGCGGCTTCAAGGTTCTCGGCGTCGCGCAACACGACGATCCGGCGGTCGGCGAGGAATGCCGGAGTGAAAAGCGCATCGACGACCACGCCGACCACGCCCTCGTCGCTGTTCGGGGGTGGTGGCACGCGGTGGTCCTCCACCGCGACCGCCGGCGTCGGCTGGCCGGAGGCGCCGCCGCCGGTCCCGCCGGTCGCGCCCTTCGGGGCCGTGAGCTCGGCGAGCAGCCGGGACAGTCCGCGGTCGACGAGAGTTGGATCCGCGCCTTTGACCACGAACAAGGTGGTCGCGCCCGACTGGCTGGTCGTCACGGTCATCGGGACCTCGCCGGAGGGACCTCGAGACCTACGGACTCGCTCGGGGCGCCATCTTCTGGCAGGGCTTCGCATTCGGGCGCCGATTCCATGATCGAAGCCAGTAGATCACGCACCCTGCACGCGCGTGAAACATCGCTGGTCCGCACCAACCGACAACCTGCGACTATCCCCAGTGATGTCGCGGCGAGAGACTCGGCGAGCAACGTGTCGGCGGGCTCTGCCGACAGCCTCTTCGGCCCGTGTGGCTCCGGCGAGGACAGCAGCACCGGATATCCGAGCGACGCAAGCCTCGACGAGCCACGCAGGAACAACCGCGCCCAATACGAGTAGTCCCGATCCAAAGGCCCCGGGTCGGCGATGACGCGATTCGCCGGGATCCCGTGCTCGACTGCGCACTCGGCGCGCTCGCAAAGGTACCGCTCGACTTCGCCAATGAGGTCTCGCTCGGCCCGCTCGGGCCGCGGAGTGGGCGGCAAGTGATACGGCCCGAGCCCAGCCACCACGCTCGCGCCGGAGTCGGCCGCGACGGAAAGGTAGTCAGGATCGCTGAAGCCGCTTAGGTCGTTGCCAATGAGGGCACCGGCCCGAAAGCCAGCCGCGGCGACCGACGCCTTGGTGGTGTTCACCGACACCGGCACGTCGAAGGCATGGCAGAGCGCTTCGACGATCGGTACGAGCCGGTCGAGCTCCTCAGCCTCACTGGTCCTTTCATCGTCAACCATGACTCCCGCGTCCAGCAGGTCGGCACCGTCGGCGATCATCCGCTCGGCCTGTTCCAGGCAGCGGTCGATCTCGGCTCGCGGACTTTCCCCGCCAAGGGCGCCGCTGGCGCTCGACAGCATCCCGATCACGAGAGCCCTTGTCGTCAGGTCGAAGCGACGCTCACCGACAGACAGAAGGACCGGGCGGGACGGCCACCACACCGAGCTTTCCGGCAGAGGCACTTGCTGGATCGGGGACCCGCCGCGATCAGAACAGCCGCGCGGCGAGTGCCCGACGGTACTGCTCGCGCTTCGGGTCCGAAGGATCCATGGTCTCGAGCAGGTCGACGAGCTCCTGTCGGGCCTCCTCGTCGGTCCTCGCCCGGTCGAGGAGGGACCCGACGAGCTCTTCGAGCTCCCCGTTGGGAATCCTCGCGTCGCCCATGGGCGGCAACGGCGCGCCGGCGATCGCCAAACGCGCGAGCGCGGCGACGCGACGTGACTCAGCTGTGTCGACGATCCGCGCGAGCAGGCTGAGAGCTCCTTCGGGCTCGCCGCGCGCGACGAGGATCTCGGCCAGCCCGATGACAGCACCTGGGAGGTCGGGCTCGATTTCCAAGGCCCGACGAAGCGAGGCCTCGTCGCCGGTCGCGACAAGGGTCTCCGCCTCGCTCGGCTGGGGGAGGAGCCTGGCCACGAACTCGCGAACAGCAGACTCGCCGAGGGCTCCTATGAAGTTGTCGACGACCTGGCGGGCCTTGAGGGCGAAAACGGCCGGGATCGACTGGACCCGGAAACTCTGTGCGACTCTCGGGTTCTCGTCGACATTGACCTTGACGAGCTCGACCGCGCCGGCGGTGGCTTCAACGGCACGCTCGAGGATCGGGCCGAGGGTCTTGCACGGCTCGCACCAGGGCGCCCACAAGTCGACGATGACCGGCACCGTATCGGAACGGACGAGGACGTCGTCCTCGAAACTTGCGTCGGACGTTTCTACTGCCATCTGGCGAAACCATACTGGCTCGCTGGGGCTCACCCGCCGCTGCCCGCGCGTCCACCCGGCCGACGCGCGGGCCTGCGGATGACCCGGGAGTCAGTCTTACGGCATGGTCGTGACGGTCGCCGGCAGGGTGAAGGTGCCCGCGGGAACGTCTGTCGAGAAGCTTGTGATGTAGAAGCTGCCGCTCTCCATCGCGGTCGCGCCCGTCCAGGAGGCGTAGGCGAGCACTCCCTGGGACGTGATGCAGAACTCTCCACTTGTCACCGCAGACGACATGCGGCTCACTGACAGGCACGAGAGCGAGAGGCCGGCGAGTGTTTTCGAGGAGTACGTGACGTGCACGCCCTTGGCGGCTGCGGCAGCCTCGAAGTAGGGGAGGTAGTTCTTCGGTTGGAAGATCTTCAACATGGACGCGTAGGTCGCGAAGTCGGCGACCGGGTAGCACACGGCGGAGCCGCTAGCGGGAACCTCGCAGCCGTAGGTCGTGCCGTTGGTAGTGAGCACCTCGAAACTGCCCTCCGTCGAGGTCCCCTTGAACAGCGAGTTCGGAGGCTGCTGGGCGATGGTCAGGCTCGCCAGCGCGCTCGAGGCTGCGGTGTGGATCGCGTACTGCGCGATGAACGTCGTGTCCTCGCCGGCCTTGAACCTCCCCAGAAGGACCGATCCCAGCGCGCTCGGCGAGGTCGTCGTGGTCGTGCTCGAAGTGGCCGGCATGGTCGTCGTGGTCGTGCTTGAGCCCGAGCTGGAGTTCGAGCACGCGGCCGCAGCAAGCGCGATAGCCGCCACTGCGGCCAGGCTCGCGACGATGCGGATCGGTTTGGAATTGGTCGAAAGCTTCATCATGTGGATACTCCCCTTGTTGGGTCACCCACGGCCGCCAGCGAAACTTCGCCGCTACGACAGCCACCGGGGAACTGCAGCGAATATGCCAAAACCTCAGCATACCGACGGCTCCGGGCCGCGGCGCGCCACGGTGGAGGAGAGGCCTCAGGCGACGAAGTACTTGGCCTTCGGGTGGTGGCACACGATCGCGAGCGTCGTCTGTTCCGGGAAGAGCTGAAATCCCTCGCTCACGGTCACGCCGACCCGGTCGGCCTCGAGAAGCTCGACGACCTTCTCGTTGTCCTCGAGGTCCGGGCAGGCCGGATACCCGAACGAGTACCGGCCGCCGCGGTGCTGTTGGCGGAACAGGCCCGTCAGCGTCGGCGCGTCCTCGTCGGCAAATCCCCACTCCTCGCGGATGCGTCGATGCCAGAGCTCGGCCAGAGCCTCGGCCATCTCGACCGACAGCCCGTGCATCACGACGTAATCCCGGTATCGATCGGCGGCGAACAGTTCCGCGGTCCTGCTGGACGCCTCGGGACCCATCGTCGCGATCTGGAAGGCCGCGTAGTCACCTTCTCCGGAATCGGCCGGCCGGAAGAAGTCGGCGATGCACAGGAACGGCTCCTTTGCCTGGCGCGGAAAGCTGAATCTGGTCCGTTCCTTCCGGCGCTCATCGTCTATGTACACGACGAGGTCGTTCCCCTCGGAGTTGACGGGGAAGTAGCCCCACGCGGCCTGAGGGACAAGAGACCCGTCGGCCCTCACCTCGTCCAGAAGTGCCAGCAGAGTGCCCCGGACCCGCGCCTTGAAGTCGGTGTCCGTCTCCCCGGCCTCGGGGCGGTATCCCCACTGGTTTCGGAACAAAGCTGTCTCGTTCAAGTAGGAGGCGACGGTGTCGATGGGAACTCCCTTGGCGACTCTGGTCCCGACGAAGGGTGGAGCGAACAATTCGTTGTCCATCTCGACCTCAGGTGAGCGCGCCGGGATGGCGGCGGGCTTCACTGCAGCCATCCCGCTTCTCCTGGGGGGGAGTTTGCGACCCGAGAGCTCGGTCCCGAAGCTCGGGTCGTCGACGCCGCTCCGCTTGATCTCCATCAGCCGGTCAAGCAGGTGAAGGCCCTCGAAGGCGTCCTTGCCATAAAAGACGCGGCCCTTGTAGATCTGGCGGAGGTCCTTTTCTACGTAGGTGCGGGTGAGAGCGGCTCCACCGAGCAGCACCGGGTAATCGGACTTGTCGAGCCGGTTCAGCTCCTCGAGGTTGTCGCGCATGATGAGCGTCGACTTGACGAGCAGGCCGCTCATGCCGATGGCGTCCGCCTTGACCTCTTCGGCCTTGGCGAGCAGCTCGGCCATGGGCACCTTGATGCCGAGGTTGTGAACCTCGTAGCCGTTGTTGGTGAGGATGATGTCGACCAGGTTCTTGCCGATGTCATGCACGTCACCCTTCACCGTGCCGAGCACGATCCGGCCCCTCCCGCCCGATTCGGAACGCTCCATGTGCGGTTCCAGGTGAGCCACGGCCGCCTTCATGGTTTCGGCGGAGCTGAGCACGAACGGTAGTTGCATTTGGCCCGAGCCGAACAGCTCACCCACTGTGCGCATGCCCGCCAGCAGCACGTCGTTCACGATCGCCAGCGCCGGGTGCCCGGTGCCGAGAGCCTCGTCGAGGTCGGCCTCGAGGCCGTTGCGGTCGCCGTCGACGATGCGCTGCTCTAAGCGTCTCTCGATCGGCCAGTCGGACCGGTCCTCCGTGATGGAGTGCAACTTCGCGTTCTCGCCCTCGAAGGCGGCGATCAACGCCGAGAGGGGGTCGTATCCCTCCCTGCGGCGGTCGTAGATGAGGTCAAGGCAGATGTCGCGGTCGGTGTCCGCAATCTTGTGCAAAGGCTGGATCTTGCCGGCATGGACGATCGCGGCGTCGAGTCCGGCTGCGACACACTCGTGCAGGAAGACCGAATTGAGGAGCTGGCGCGCCGCAGCCGACAGTCCAAAGGACACATTCGACAGGCCGATCACGGTGTGGACGCCGGGCAATTCCGCTTTGATCCGCTTGATGGCTTCGATCGTCTCGATCCCGTCGCGGCGGCTCTCCTCCATACCGGTTGACAGCGGGAGCGTGAGGGGGTCGATGAGCAAGTCGGACGGCTCGAGTCCATAGCGCCCGACCGCCAGGTCGCGTATGGCTGTAGCGGCCCGCAGCTTCCATTCGGCCGTGCGCGCCTGGCCGTCGGTGTCTATGCAAGTGCAGATCACCGCCGCGCCATAGTCGTGCGCGAGCGTGAGGAAAGCGTCGAGCCGGGTGCCGGGGCCGTCACCGTCCTCGAGGTTCACGGAGTTGAGAACCGGGCGACCGCCGATCCATTGCAGAGCGGCCTCCGCGACCGCCGCCTCGGTGGTGTCTATGACGAGCGGGATTGAGGCTTGCGTGGCAAATCGCCGTGCCACCTCCGTCATGTCACCTACCCCGTCGGCACCGGTGTAATCGACGCAGACATCGAGCAGGTGCGCACCCTCGCCCGCCTGCTCGCGTGCCATGGTGACCGTCGTGTCCCAATCGCCCGCGAGCATCGCCTCGCGGAAGCGTTTCGACCCGTTGGCGTTCGTGCGCTCGCCGATCACAAGGAACGACGTCTCCTGCTCGAAGGGGGTTGCCACGTACAGCGAAGCGGCGGCGGGTTCGTGCACGGGGGAACGGGGAGTGGGGACGAGTTCCGCGCAGGTTTCCACCACCTTGGCCAGGTGCGCGGGAGTCGTGCCGCAGCACCCGCCCACGATGGACACGCCAAGCTCGCGGATGAACTCGGCGAGGTGCTCGGCCAGCGCCTCGGGGGTGAGGTCGTAGTGCATCTTTCCGTCCACCACCGACGGCAAGCCCGCGTTGGGCAACGCTGAAATCGGCGTGCGCGCCTGGGTCGACAGCCAGTGGAGCGACTCGTACATCTCGACGGGGCCGGTGGCACAGTTCATGCCGATCACGTCGGGCTTCAGCGCGTCGAGAGTGCACAACGCGGCGCCTATCTCGCTGCCGAGCAGCATCCGGCCGGTCAGCTCCACGGTCACTTGCACTTGTATCGGGACCTCGCGTCCCACGTGGCGCATGGCACGGCGGCCGGCCTGGATGGCTGCCTTGGCCTGGAGGACGTCGTAGCAGGTCTCGATCAAGAGAAGGTCGACTCCGCCTTCGAGCAGCCCGCGCCCCAGCACCTCGTAGGCGTCGCGAAGCTCCGCGAACCCGACTTGGCCGAGAGTCGGCAGTTTCGTGCCGGGTCCCATCGCCCCGGCAACCAAGCGCTGCCTGTCCGGCGTCGAGTAGCCGTTGGCGACCTCCTTGGCCAAGCGGGCGGCCGCGAGGGCGAGCTTCTCCGCCCGGTCGGCAATCTGGTACTCGGCGAGCACGATGGGCAACGCTCCGAACGAGTTCGTCTCGACGACATCGACGCCCACTTCGAGGAACGACCGGTGCAGTTCCTGGACGACGTCGGGCCGCGTGAGGCAGAGCATCTCGTTGCATCCCTCAAGCGACTCGCCGCCGAAGTCGGTCGCGGAGAGCTCGCGCAGCTGCAGATTGGTTCCGGTCGCGCCGTCGTAGACGACTACACGCTCGCGCGCCATTTCGACGTAGTTCCTGGCTGTGGCCACTGCCGAAAGAGCTTACCTGCGGTGTTGTCGAGCTCCGGTGGGAGCGGCGGCTCTAGGCGGTCGGCGAGGTGTCAGCCATTGCGCGGCGGGCGCGCTCTTCGATCGCCCACGCCGCACATTCGCTGGCAAGCGATGGCTGGAATCTCCACCGGCGAAGCTGCATCTCGGTCGTTTCCTGATCTTCGCCGAGATCGACGAGGCTGAGGGCGAGTCGGCAACCATGTTGGCGCAGGCCCTCGGCCTGCTGACAGGACTGGGGCGACACCTGCTCGCTCTCGTGCTTCAATCGCAGCGACTCGGGCAGGCGGCGGAGGTGTCGGTTCGCGAGAGGCGGGAGCCGGCGCCGAACGGCAAGCTGCTCGGGCCCGCGCCACTCGGCCATGTTGAAGTCGACACAGCGTTTGACGGTTCGGGCGAAAGGGGCGTTCGGGCTCAGGCGCTCCCCGAGCCCGAGCGCGCGGGCCGTGTCCTCCACGTCGAGGTCGAGACCTTCCGGGGACTCCTCGAGCTTGTTGTTGAGGTGTCGCAGCAGCCAGGTCGTAGATGGTCCCAGTACAGGGAGCCAGAAAGTCTCCACGTAGGCCGACCGCGGATCGTGCCCGATCTCGTCGACGACGGGGTCGACGAAGGGTTCGACTCTGAGTCGTGGCCGCGCGGCTAGCTCCTCGCGGCCTGGATCGATTGGGCAGGGATTGGCGTTTGCATCAACTTGCACCAGCACTTCTTGACCTCCGCGACGAACCTGGGGATGAGATTCACGGCATGGTGAGCTCGCCAGTTCCCGGGTTACCTACCTGCCGCTACGTCGACCGCAACCAGGGCTCGTCCATGGCGTCGGTGGGCCGAGAAATCCTCTTCACCCGTTGCCCGACTCCCGTTTTTCCTCTAACCTGCAGTTCAGCCTTGCGTTTCTCGGTTGCCGCGCAGTTGCCTACGGGAGCCACATCGCTGTATTGGCCTCTACGGAAACTTCCCTCGCCGGAGCGTCGGGTAGATGGTATCTAGAGGAGGCAGTCGGAGATGAAGCTCGTTCGGTGGGCAACGCAGCATCGAATCGGCGCGGTCCTGGTGGTCGGCACGGCCTTGTCGCTTGTGCTGCTCTCCGGAGCGCCGGCAGCCAGCGGCGCCATTCACAACCAGCCCTCGGCGAAGGTTGCCGTCCCGCAAGGCATCGGGGCCGCCGCGCTGAGTTCCTTGTCCGTCTTCGGCCCGACTCCGGCGTCGACGCCTGAGACCGTCTCCTTCATCTTGAAGGCCCGGAACTTGGGCCAGCTCGAGGCGAGCGTAGAAGCAGGGATGCCGGGCGGTTACCTGTCGGTCCGCCAGTTCGCCCGGATGTACGGACAGCGCTGGGACAACATCTCAGCCCTCGAGAGTTACTTGGCGAATTACGGGATCAAGAGCCACGCCTACCCCGACGGCCTCGACATCACCGCGACCGGGACCGCAGGCGAGTTCGACAGCGCTCTCACGGTCTCCCAGTGCGAGTACAAGTTGCCGGCTGTCGCCGCTGGGCTTCGTGGGTCCGGGCGACCCGCCATGAAGATCCACGGCACCACGCAAACGCCTCTTCTGCCCAGGCATCTCGCCTCCTTCGTGCTGTCGATCCTTGGCCTGAGCGACTACCCCACGTTCGCCAGTGACGCCGTGCACGTCCCGGCCCTTGCCTCCAAGGACTCCGCCAGCACCGTCCAGACCGGCACACTCACCCCTGCGGACTTCGCCAAGCAGTACAACCTCGACCCGCTCTACCAAGACGGCGCCACGGGCGCCGGCTCCACGATCGGGATTGTCACCTTGGCCAGTGTCGATCCCAGCGACCCGGAGTACTTCTGGAGCGACGTGCTGGGCATCAGCACCCTTCCCAACCGGATCTCACTCGTGAACGTCGCCGGCGGATCGGGCCCGGTCAGCGCGGCCCTTGGCTCTGACGAGACCACCCTCGACGTCGAGCAGTCCGGAGGCCTCGCCCCGCAGGCGAAGATCATCGTTTACCAAGCCCCGAACACCGACTACGGCTTCGTGGACGGCTTCTACGACGCGGCGAGCCAGAACATCGTCGATACGCTGTCGTCGAGCTGGGGCGAGTCGGAAACCGCCATCGAGGCGGCGGTCAACACCGGAACAGAGTCGCCTAACTACGCCATCAGCTTCGACGACGCCTTCCTCGAGCTGGCGGCTCAGGGACAGAGCTCGTTCGTCTCTGCAGGTGACTACGGCGCCTACACCGCGGTTGAGGACCAGGGGAGCGCCAACCTCTCGGTCGGCAACCCGGACAGCAGCCCGTGGGTCACCTCGGCCGGAGGCACGACCTTGGCAGGCACGATTCCGATCTCCACGACCGTCTCCGCAACCATTTCCGCCCAGCGGACGTGGGGATGGGACTGGCTGTGGCCCTACTACTCGCTATTCAACTGCGGATCGAGCGCCTGCACCTCCGAGGCCGCGTTCGCGGAGACAGCACCGGTAGGCGGTGGCGGTGGATTCAGCGTTTATGAGCCGACGCCTGAGTACCAATGGTTCGTGCCGAGCGTGCACCACTTCAGCGCAGTTGAGTATCTGACCCCGACCGACTACGTGACCGAGGACGGGCTGAACCTGCCGACGGCGTGGAACTTCAACGCGGATCCATCAGTCACGAGCGGATGGGGGACCGGCCGGGCCACCCCTGACGTATCCGCCGACGCAGACCCCTTCACCGGGTACCTGCTCTACTGCAGCTGCTACGCCCCGGGCGAGACTCTCGAAGCCGGATGGGGCGGCACGAGCTTCGTGGCGCCGCAGCTGAACGGGTCCACTGCTGTCATCGACTCGTTGTTGGGCAAGAGGGTCGGATTCTGGAACCCGGCCATCTACCAGTTCGCAGCCTGGCAGCACTCGCCGTTCGCGCCGCTAAGCACGGCGGGCACCGACAACGACAACCTCTACTACACCGGTACTCCGGGCCAGATCTACAACGTCGGATCGGGGCTCGGCACGCCGAACCTCGCCCGACTGGCGGCCGACTTCGCGAGCTAGGCAGCGACTAGCAGTACCGGTAGTCACAAGCCTTGAGGTCCCGCACGACTCTGGGGGGAGCGTGCGGGACCTCCTGCTTTCCGGGAGAGGCGGGCGACACGCCGGCCGCTCGCCCTGCCCTGGTGGAGGGGGCACCGGAACCATCGGTCCGGTCCATACCGCCCCACCTACCTGCCGATAAACGCCGGGTCCTCCGAGCGCGCCCACCAGGTGTCCGGTTGCCCTAGTGTCCGGAGGTGAGCGCCACCGACGACTTGAGCCTGGACCAATGCCGTAAGGCGCCGGGCTTGAGGCAGGCACTCTGAGTTCGCCGTCCCCATTCAAACCGAGCGCCAGGGTCACAAAGGAGATCAGATGCAGTTGCGAGACAGGATTGACGCAGCAGAGGGCATTCGCAAGGCCGACCTCGTGTTGACCGGCGGAAAGCTCGTCAACGTGGTGACGGGCGAGATCTACCCGGCTGACGTGGCCCTGACCGGCGACATCGTCGCGGCGGTGGGCGATGTTACGGCCCAGACCGGGCCCGATACGAAAGTCGTCGACGTCACCGGCAAATACCTCGCGCCGGGGCTCATCGATGGCCATCTCCACATCGAGTGCAGCAAGCTGTCGATCACGATGTTCGCCGACGCGGTCGTGCGCTACGGCACGACCAGCGTCGTCTCCGGGCTTGACCAGACCTTCGCGGTGGCCGGCCTCGAAGGCGTGCGGGATGCCCTCTCCGAGGCGGCGGCGAGCCCCATGAAGGTGTTCTGGGGCGCGCCGTACAAGGTTCCCTACACCATCCCGGAGTCGACTGTCGGGTTCCGCTTCGGTCCTGACGTCCACGAGATCGCACAGAAGTGGGACGACTGCTACGGCGTGTGGGAGACGGTCACCGAGTTCATCACCAACCGAGACCCGGAAGTGCTCGAGGTCGTGGAGCTGGCGGGCAAGAACCGGTTGCCGGTGTTCGGCTGTGCCCCGATGGCGGACACGGCCACGATCGGCGTGCTGGCTGCGGCGGGCATCCGCCTCGATCATGAGAGCTACAGCGCCGAAGAGGTGCTGACGAAGATGCGCGCCGGCATGTATGTGATGGTGCGCGAATCGGCCGTGGCCCACTTCATGGAGGAGAACATCCAAGTGGTGACACGGCTCGGTGCGAATCCCGGCCGAGTGGGCTTTTGTACCGACGACGTCACCGCGACGAGCATCCTTTCTGGCGGCCACCTCGACCGTCTGGTGCGCATGGCCATCAAGGCGGGTGTGCCGCCTGTCGCCGCCATCCAGATGGCGACGATCAACACGGCCCAGATGTACCGGATCGACCACCTCGTCGGGTCGATCAGCCCGGGACGCGCAGGCGACGTGCTCGTCATCGACGACCCGGCGAGCTTCGTCGTCGAGCGCGTGTTCTCCAAGGGAATCCCGGTCGCGGAGGCGCACCGCACCACGCGGCCGCCCCAGGCGCCGACGCGGGGCCCGGCGCTCCTCAACACGATGAAGCGGGCGCCGATAAAGCCCGAGGAGATCAAGCTGACGACGGCGCTCACGCCGGCGGTTCGGGTGCTGGCCATGGAGATGGACCGTGCAGTTCCCTTCGTGCGCACCCGCAAGGACGTCGTGTTGCCCGTCGTCGACGGAGTCGTGCAGCCGGACCTCGGCCAGGACGCGCTCTATGTGACCGTCGTGGAGCGGTACGGCAAGACAGGCTCCTCACCGGTCGCGGTCGTTTGCGGTTTTGGGCTTAGGTCCGGTGCACTGGCGACAAGCGCCGCTCCGGACGACAACAACATCATCTGCGTGGGCGCGAACCCGGCCGACATGGCTGTCGCGATCAACGAAGTGATCCGTATGGGGGGCGGCCTCGCAGTCGCGGACGCCGGGGCGGTGGTCGAGAAGCTGGCGTTGCCCGTCGGCGGCATTGTCGCCGACATCGACGTCGAGACCATGGCACCCGCCGAGGCCAGGCTCGACGCAGCTGCCCGCGCGCTCGGATGCGAACTTCCGTCCGCATTCGGGTACCTGATGTTCCTCGAGATCACGTCCATTCCGGACTACGCCATCACCGACCTCGGATTAGTCGGTGTCCGTGAGCTCGCCGTGCTCGAATCCGTGCTCGGCACGGCCTGACCGGGCGGCAACAGGATCCCGAGCGGCGACGGTGGTGCGGCGCCTCTGGCCCCAAGGGAGCGCTCCCCGGGAAGTAGCTGAGATTGATAGCGAAAGGCAGGGCGGGCATGTCCCAAAGCGATGATCTGGAGCGCAAGATGCGCGATTACTGGGACGAGGACGCGGTTACTTACGACCGCTCGGCCTGGCACTATCCGCGGACGCCGGTGGAGCTGGCCGTGTGGGCGGCCACTTTGCGGCGGCTATTGCCGCCGCCACCGGCGCGCGTGCTCGACGTCGGGGCCGGGACCGGGTTCTTGAGCCTGTTGTTGGCACGTGAGGGGTACCGGGTGACGGCGCTCGACTTGGCGCCGGGCATGCTCGCGCAACTTCGGGCCAAGGCGGAGGAGAAGGGGCTCACGATCGAGACCGTGGAGGCCAACGCCGCCGACCCGCCCGACACCGGTTACGACGCCGTCGTGGAGAGGCACCTTGTCTGGACGCTGCCGGACCCGCGAGCAGCCCTTGAGGCGTGGCGCAAAGCGGCAAGCTCCGGGACGCTCGCGCTGATCGAGACCAATTGGGGCCCGAGGGCGGGCTTGGAGGAGCAGCTCCTCGCCCGGGCGCGCGACCTGGTTCGCCGCGTCCGGCGCGAGCCGCCGGATCATCACGCCGAGTACGGCGACGACATTCGCGCAGGGCTCCCGCTCGGATCGGGCACGAGCGTGGGGGAGCTTGTCGAGCTGGTCGAGTCGACCGACTGGGGCCCCGCTCGAGTGGAACGGCTCCGTGACGTGGAATGGGCGACGCGGGAGGCCCTGGGTTCGGTCGCTGCCCGCCTGCTCGGCTCGACGCGGCGCTTTGCCGTGCTCGCGGGCTGAGCCGCGGCACCGATCGCGCGAGACGTTCGAAAGAGATTGGGTCCGCGGGCCGGTACTACCAGCGACCGCGGTGCACGACGTCTTCGGACGGACGCCTCGAGCGACGCGTCGGCGAGCCGGTCGCGCCTCTCGTCGTGTCGTACCCGAGGGCTACGGCGCCGATCACCTCTTTACCGCTCGGCACTCCCAGCGCAGCCAGCAACGGGGCGGGATCCCGGTGGAGATGGAAAAAGAGCGCACCCAAGCCCTCGTCGGCAGCGGCGAGCAGCAACACCATGACCGTGAACGAAGCATCCACGAGCCAGTACGGCACTGGCCATTGCGCTGCGGTGAGGCCGGCGAATGCCGAGCTTTCCTTGTCCGGCTCGCCGTATCGCGATTCATAGACGCCCGGGTCGGTGAGCGGCAGGACGACGACGGGCGCTGCGAGGGTGCCGACAGGCGCTCGGCGGTCGGCCACGAAGCCTGGGTCGCTCGTGGCTTCATGGAAGCGTGCGGTCTCATCCGGGCCTTCGAACACGAGCAGATCGACCCCCTGGCTGAAGCCCGCCGAAGGGACGTGCGTGGCCGCGCCGAGGACCCTTTCGAGGACGTCGCCGGGCACCGGCTCGCTCGAGAAGCTCCGCGTCATTCGCCGCCGCCGGATGACGTCTTCGAATTCCACGAAACCGACGCTAACTGACCTCGCGCCAACGCCGCGAGGCCGCTCAAGACCCGGGCGCGCACCGGTCGGGTAAGTCCACGGCGCTGGTAGCGTTCGAACGAGGGGAGCTCTGGAGAAGAGGTGGGATCGCTGCCGAGCTTCAAGGACATCTTGGATCAGGTCAAGCGTGAGATCGTCGAGATCGAGCCACGGGCCGCTGCCGCCTTGTCCGGAGAGGCCGTGTTTCTCGACGTCCGCGAGCCCGAGGAGTTTGCGCAAGGTGCCGTGCCCGGCGCTGTCCACCTGCCCCGCGGTCGGCTCGAGCTCGACGTGGAGGCCCGGATCCCTGACAAGGGCCGGAGAATCGTCGTGTACTGCGCGGGAGGGACGCGCTCTGCGCTCGCCGCCAGCACGCTTTCGAGCCTCGGGTACACCCAAGTGGCGTCAATGGCGGGGGGGTTCACGAGGTGGAAGGCCGAGGGGCTCAGCTGGGCCATGCCGAGAGTGCTCGACTCCGACAAGCGCCTCCGGTATGGGAGGCACATGCTCCTGCCTGGGATAGGTGAGGAGGGCCAGCAGCGCCTCCTGGCTTCCAAGGTGTTGGTGCTCGGTGCCGGAGGGCTCGGCTCGCCGGCCGCGTTGTATCTGGCCGCGGCAGGTGTCGGCAAGCTCGGCGTCGTCGACATGGACATCGTCGACCCGTCGAACCTGTCGCGCCAGATCCTGCACAACGTCGACCGCATAGGAGCGCGCAAGGTCGACTCTGCCAAGAGGACGCTTCAGGCCATGAACCCGGACGTGGACGTGGTCACCTACGACGAGCGCCTCGGGGCGGACAACGTGCTCGAGATCTTCGATTCCTACGACGTCATCGTGGACGGGACCGATAACTTCCCGACCCGCTACCTCGTGAACGACGCCTCCCTGGTGAAAAAGATCCCGGTCGTACACGGCTCGATCTACCGCTACGAGGGCCGAGCGACGGTGTTCTTCCCCTACCAGGGCCCCTGCTACCGGTGCCTCGTGCCCGAGCCGCCGCCCGCGGAGCTTGCCCCTTCCTGCGCAGAGGTCGGGGTGCTCGGAGTCCTGCCGGGGATCATCGGCTCGATCGAGGCGGTGGAGGCGATCAAGCTGCTCTTGAAGCTCGGCCGGCCGCTGGTCGGGCGCTTGCTCGCCTATGACGCCCTCGAGCAGTCCTTCACGACTTTCAACATCCGCCGCGATCCGGACTGCCCTGCCTGCGGCGAGAAGGCCGGAGAGATCGTCATCGCCGAGTACGACAGCGCTTGCCTGCCCCACCCTTCCAAGGCGCCGAAGCACTCACCTCACGCCCTCGAGCGCTGAACGGGCTGCGCCTCGAGGCGCCCGGGGAGATCAGCCGTGCCGGTAGGAGGTCGCTAAGAGCCGGGCGCGTGTCGGCTCCTCGGTGGCGAGGTCGATCACCGTCCACGCCATCCCGAGCGCGCCGTCGATGACGGCGCGGTCGGCCGCCGGGCCGGCGGCGGCGTCGGCGAAGCCCGGCTGATGGTTGACCGCCGGCAGCGAGTCGATCGCCAACAGCGGGTGGATCGACGGGATCGAGCGCGAGACGTTGGCCATGTCGGTCGACGCCTTGAGCACGCCCTCGTCATCGGTGGGGAAGACGCGGCCGATGGCCTGAGCGTTCTCGCGGTACAGCGCGGCCATCGGCTCGTCGGTGACGAATTCGGAGTAGGGCGGGCAGACCGGCACGATCTCCAGACAAGCACCTGTTGCCAGGGCGCCGGCCTCGAAGCACCTGCGCACCCTCGGCTCCCACTCTGCGAGTCGCTCCAGAGTCTCGGCCCGCACGTAGAACCTCGCCGAAGTGTGGGCGGGGACGATGTTGGGCGCCGCCCCGCCACAAGTGACGATCCCGTGCACCTGGTCCCCGGGGTTCGAGTGTTGCCGCAACAGCCCGATCGCGACCTGAGAGATCGTGAGCGCGTCGGCGGCGTTTATCCCACGCTCGGGCGATCCGGCGGCATGGGCTTCCCGCCCGGTGTAGATGGCGTCGAACTGGTTCACCGCCAAACATGGCATGCGGTCGGATTCGGTCGGGGCGGGGTGAACCATGAGCGCGGCGTTGACGCCGTCGAAGGCGCCTCGCTCCATCATGAGGATCTTGCCCCCACCGCCTTCCTCGGCCGGCGTGCCGAGCAGCCGCACCGTCAGGCCGAGATCGTCGGCGATCGGCGCCAAACCGAGTGACGCCCCGACGGCTGCGGAAGCGATCACGTTGTGGCCGCAGGCATGGCCTAGCTCAGGCAGGGCGTCGTACTCGGCGCAGATGGCGACCACAAGCGGTCCGCTCCCAATCGTCGCGGACACAGACGTCGGCAAGCCGCAGACGCCTACTTCGACTTCGTAGCCACTGCGCCGTAGCTCGTCGGCACACCAGGCTGCCGCCCGCTCTTCTGCGAAGCCGGTCTCGGGATTGTCGTGGATCTTGTGAGATAGGGCGATCAAGTTCTCGCGCGAGCTGGTGACGGCCGCTTTGCACACTTCCTTGGCTTGCGTTGCTGTCATCCGGCTCACCCTATGACCGCCACGACATCGCCCGCGCCGAGCGAGTCACCGACCGAGACGCGCAGCTCCTTCACTGTCCCGGCCCTGTCGGAGCTGATCGGGTTTTCCATCTTCATGGCTTCGAGCACGCACAGAACCTGATCGACCTCAACCACGTCGCCCTCGCTCACGAGGACTTTGATGATCGTGCCTTGCATTTGGGCCGCGACCTCCCCGTCCGTGGCGAGGACCGGGACGGCGCTGGAACGAGGTCGACGTGCTCTTTGAGGGCCGCCGCGGAGCGTCTCTCGGGTGCCGGCCGGTGAGCCGGGGACCCACACCTTGACGCGGTAACGACGCCCGCCGACCTCGGCGTCGACCTCGCGCTCCACCATGTCCTCACCGCTTCTGTCTGCCGTGGAGGCAACTGGGGCCGGTGGGGTGAGATCGGAGAGTTCGACACGCTCCTCGAGCCAGCGCGTCGAGTGTCGGGCCTGAGCGAAGTCGCCATGGGTGAGTACCGCCTCGAGGGCAGGGATCGTCGTAGCGATACCGTCGACTTCGGTCTCCGACAATGCCCTGAGCAACCTGCGGCGCGCGGCGTCCCGGTCGGCACCCCAGACGATGATCTTCGCGACGAGGTTGTCGTAGAACTGGCTGACGGTATCGCCGGACTCGAAGCCGGAGTCGCAGCGGACTGCGAACCCCTGGGGAAGGCGGAGCTTCGAGATCTTGCCTGCGCTCGGCAGGAACCTGCCCCGGGACGGGTCCTCGGCGTTGACGCGCGCCTCGATCGCGTGTCCGCGCTTGAGAGCCGCGATATCACCTTGCGGCAGCGGAAGCGGCTCGCCCGATGCCACCCGCAGCTGCCACTCGATCAGGTCGAGACCGGTCAGCATCTCGGTCACGGGATGCTCGACCTGAAGGCGGGTGTTCATCTCGAGGAAGTAGAACTTCCCGTCTTCGTAAAGGAACTCGACGGTCCCGGCTCCCTCGTAGCCGCACGCCTTGCAGATCGCGACAGAGGCGGCGCCCATGGCTTGGCGGAGGTCGTCGGGGAATTGTGGCGCCGGGCTCTCCTCGATGACCTTCTGGTGACGACGCTGGCAGGAGCAGTCGCGCTCGCCGAGCCAGACCGCGTTCCCGAACCGGTCGGCGAACACCTGCATCTCGATGTGGCGGGGCCAGCTCAAGTAGCGCTCGACGTACACCTCGGCGTGCCCGAAGGAAGATTGCGCCTCTCGCTGGGCGGACTCCATCGCCGTGGCGGCTTCGGCGGCTTCGGCGACGACCTTTATACCGCGGCCGCCACCGCCGAAGGCCGCCTTGATCGCGACCGGCCAGCCGTTGGACTCACCGAACGCGATGACTGCGGCCGGGTCCGCGATCGGCTCGTCGATCCCGGGCACTCCGGCGACTCCGGCCCGTGCGGCCGCCAGCCGGGCGTTGATCTTGTCCCCCATGGTCTCGATTGCCTCGGGGGGCGGCCCGATGAAGGTCGCGCCGGCAGCGGCGACGGCTCGCGCGAACTGGGCGTTCTCAGACAAGAAGCCATATCCAGGGTGAACCGCGTCGGCGCCACTGCGCTCGACGATGCCCAAGATGGCGTCGATGGACAAGTAGCTCTCGGTGGCGGTCCTTCCTCCCAGGGCGTACGCCTCGTCGGCGAGCCGCACGTGAAGCGCCTGGCCGTCGAGCTCGGAGTAAACGGCGACCGTCGCGATGCCGAGCTCGCGGCAAGTTCTTATGACCCGCACGGCGATCTCACCGCGATTCGCGACGAGCACCTTTTGGAACACGGCTCTCCCTCCTCGCCCTAGCCTCGTGTTGCTATGGAGCTGGTGCCTCCCAAGAGCGACCCGCCCGCGCGTGAGCGCCCAGTCCCGCAGGCTATCCGTCAGGGCCGGAAGGGTGATCCGATCCCGCGCGGCCCGCTTCCGAGCCCTTTCGCCGTGCCCGAGCGGCTTGACGTCGTCGACTCGACGAACCGTTACCTGGTGGACCTCGCGAAAGCCGGGGTTCCCGGAGGCTTGGAGATCCCCGAGGGTTACGCGGTGGTGGCGGAGTCGCAGAGTGCCGGCAGAGGAAGGCGGGATCGAACCTGGGAGGCGCCGGCCGGCTCCGCGGTGTTGTGCTCCATCCTGTTCCGGCCGGATCTTGGTCCAGACGAGCTGCACTTGGTCACTTGGGCCGTAGCGCTCGCGGCGGTCCAGGCGTGTCGGATCACCTCAGGCGTGGACCTATCGCTCAAATGGCCCAACGACCTGATCGCCCTTGAAGAGCCTTTAGGGGACGCTCCCGGATCGGGTGCCCGGTCCCGAGATGCGGAGCGGAAGGTGGCGGGCATCCTCGCCGAGGCACTGACTCACCGGGGCGACGAGGACTCGGGAGAGACGACCGGAAAGCCGGCCGGGATAGTGGTCGGGATCGGCATCAACGTGAACTGGCCGCCGGACTGGCCACCCGTGGGCTCCACAGACCCGGCGTTGGCCGATATAGCCGCTCGCGCCACGTCGCTCGATCGGCTCGCCGGGCACCCTGTCGACAAACGCGAACTCGTTGACCACTTCTTGCGGGGCGCAGGCAGGTGGAATGAGATGCTCGCCAGCTCCCGCGGCCGCCGCTCGGTCGTGAACGACTACCGGCTTGCATGCGCAACCATCGGTCAGGAGGTCCGCGTCGAGCTCGAGAACGAGACAGTCGCTGGAGTCGCCCTCGACGTTGACAATGCGGGACACCTCCTGGTCTCGACCGAGACCGGACCGAGGACGATCGCGGCAGGCGATGTAGTCCACGTCCGCTAGCGGACGCCAGCCGAGCCCCGCGGGCCCAGCCCTCCGGCTCCCCGCCGTGGGCGATTAACCTAGGCCTGTCATGCGACTCCTCATCACCGGCGGCGCCGGGTTCATCGGTTCGAACTTCGCGAGGTACTGGGCGCAGCGCCGACCCGACGACCAGATCGTGGTCCTCGACGCCCTCACCTACGCCGGTGACCGCCGCAGCCTGGCGGAGCTCGAAAGCGATGGCCGGGTGATCTTCGTCCATGGGGACATCTGCGACCAGCCCCTCGTCGAGGCGACCCTCACTGACAACCAAGTCGAGACGGTCGTGCACTTCGCGGCCGAGTCGCACAACAGCCTGGCCGTGCTGGACCCGGCCCGGTTCTTCAAGACGAACGTGCTCGGCACCCAGACGCTGTGCGAGGCCGCCCGAAGGACGGGAGTGGCGAGGTTCCACCACATCTCCACCTGCGAGGTTTACGGCGATCTCGCCCTCGACAGCGAAGAGTCCTTCCGGGAGGACTCCCCCTATCGGCCGCGCACGCCATACAACGCCTCGAAGGCAGGCGCCGACCATGTCGTCCGGTCGTACATCGAGACCTTTGGCCTGCAGGCGACGATCACGAACTGCTGCAATAACTACGGCCCGTACCAGTTCCCCGAAAAGGTCATCCCGTTGTTTGCCACCCGGGCCCTCGAGGGCCAGACGCTCCCCCTGTACGCCTCGACGCAGAACCGGCGCGAATGGCTGCACGTGGAGGACCATTGCCGGGCCATCGAGCTCGTTCTCACTGGCGGCGTGATCGGCGAGACCTACAACGTCGGTTCCGGGGACGAGGCGAGCATCGAGCAGATCGCCGACGGCGTGCTTGCAGCCGCAGGACAACCGGCCTCGCTCAAGACGATCGTCCCCGACCGCCCGGGACACGACCGTCGCTACCTGCTCGACTCGACCAAGCTGCGGACCGAGCTCGGTTGGGAGCCGACCGTGCCTTTCAGCGCCGGTCTTGCCGCCACGGTGGGCTGGTACCGCGACAACCGGACCTGGTGGGAGCCGCTCATCGGGAGGTCCCCGGTCGTCGAGGCCGCTTGGGCGAGCGTGTCGGCTGCAACCCGTCAGTCCTGAGGAGGGTCACCTGTGCGAGTGTTCGTGACCGGTGTGACCGGCCAGGTCGGGTCCGAGATCGTTGGCGAACTGCACCGCAGGGCGGAGGAACGCCTTCGTGGCCCGGTTTTGGACATCATCGCCCCCGAGGAGGACATTCTCGACCTCTGCGATCGCGACGCGTTGCTCGCCGCCATTGGGACGGTCCAGCCCGAGTTGATCATCCACCCGGCCGCCATGACGGCAGTTGACGCCTGCGAACTCGACCCGGATCGCGCCTACCTCGTGAATTCGATAGGGACCCGCCACGTCGCCGAGGCGGCACGCCTCGTCGGCGCCCATGTCTGCTACCTCTCGACGGACTATGTCTTCGATGGCACGTCCCCCAGGCCGTACGTGGAGTGGGACACGCCCAATCCGCTCTCCGTCTACGGGCGGTCGAAGCTGGGTGGAGAACATGAACTCGATCCGGGCCACACGATCGTCCGCACAGCGTGGGTTAACGGCCTCGTGGGCTCGAACATGGTCAAGACCGTGCTCCGCCTGGCAAGCGAAGGCGCCACGCTCCGCTTCGTCGACGACCAGCACGGGAGCCCGACGCTGGCCTCCGACCTTGCCTCGAGGGTCGTCGACCTCGCCCTCGGCAGACACGCGGGCATCTACCACGTGACCAATCAGGGATCGACGACGTGGTACGGGTTCGCCCGGCTCGTGCTTGAAGCGGCAGGGCTTGATTCGGCGCGGGTCGAGCCGATCTCGAGCGGCGAGCTTGACCCGCCGCGCCCGGCCCCGCGCCCGGCCAACTCGGTGCTCGACAATGCTGCCATGCGGCTCTCGGGCTGGGAGCTTTTGCCCAACTGGGACAAGGCGATCACAGGGCTCGTCGCCAAACTGACGGCTTGAGTTGCCGACGTCCGACATTTCCCAGAGGGTCGGGGCGGTCGTCGTCAACTACAACGGGGGTGACTCGTTGCCCCGGTGCCTGGCGAGCCTGCGCGACAACGGCGTCGCCGACATCGTCGTGGTCGACAACGGCTCCACTGACAGTTCCGTGGCGACACTTTCCACTCTCGATGTCGAGGCCCGTCTCGTCCGCGCGGCATGCAACGGCGGCTACGGGGCGGGAGCGAATCTCGGAGCCAAGTCGCTCGACCGGGAGCTTGTTTTCATCTGCAATCCGGACCTCGTAGCGCAGCCCGCCGCTATCGAAAGCCTCACCGCGGCACTGGACGAGCATCCCGAGGCGGCGGCGGCGGGTCCGATGCTGCTCGAGACTGACGGCTCGGTCTATCCCTCGGGCAGATCATTCCCAAACCTCGGCGACTCGCTCGGGCACGGCTTCGTCGGAGTGTTCTGGAGCGGCAACCCTTGGACGCGGCGGTACCGGTTGCTCGGGGCACAACAGCTTGAGCCGCGGAGCGCGGATTGGGTGTCAGGAGCGAGCTTCCTGGTGCGCCGGGTCGCCTTCGAGGCCGTGGGCGGGTTCGACGAGGCGTATTTCATGTACGTGGAGGACGTGGACCTTTGCTGGCGGCTTCACCGCGCCGGGTGGGACGTGCGTTACGAGCCGACGGCCCGCGTAGTGCACGAACAGGGCCGTTCCACGTCGCTCAAGCCCTACAGGATGCTGCTTGCGCACCACCGCTCCATCCTTCGCTTCTCGATCCGCTCGACGTCCGGACTCCGTCGGGCGTGGCTCCCATTCGTGGCTGTCGCGCTCGGAGCTCGACTCGTGCTCGTCTCGGCGGACCACTTCGTCGGCCAGATCCGGGCGCTGATGTCCGAGCGCTCGGCGGCCAAGTCGATACCGTGCTCGGGTGGGCCGGAATCATACGGCGGCCCGGGTCGCAAAGATGAAGGCCTTGGTCGGGGCTAGAGTCAGGGCCCGTGCCCAGGAATTCCATTAGTCGAAGGGTCGCGCGGGCCGCGTCGATAGGCGGCAGCCGCAATTACAAGGAACGCGCCCCCATCGGGTGGTACTCAATCGTCATCTTGGTCTGCGTTCTTGGCCTGGCACTGATCGTGTACAGCCGCCAGGAGAGCCATCAGGCAGCGACGACCACATCGACCACGACGTCCACCACCCAGGCCAGCACGACGCCGCCGACTTTGGCCGACCACTGGGAGGTGGCGGTCTCGCTCGACGTCTGCGGCAAGGTCGTGAACCTGCCCCGAAGCGCCAACCAGGACGCCGGAGTAATCACCTCAGGCAACGGCGTGGTCGACGTGGAGCCGGCGAGGGCCGGCACGCTCGCGCCTTTGTACGAGGGAGCGAAGGCCACCCTCAGCCAGTATCTGTCGCTGGAGGGAGTGGGCCTGACCGACACATCACTCAAGGTCCCGCACTCGCTCGGCAAGCTTGCCGGCACCTACAACAACGGCCGCAGCTGCAGCGGCGGGCCAGGGAAGGTCGAGGTGCTCATCTGGGGCTCTCCGACGACGAAGGTGCCGTTCCCGGCGACGCAGGCTGTCGGAATTCGCTACGGCGACGGCAACATGTTCATGGTCGCCTTCGTGCCGAAGGGCGCCTCGGTTCCGAGGCCTTTGGCGGAGAGCGACGTGGCGGCGTTCCTCAAGGCTGCGACCACCACCACGACGACGCAGCCCACCACTACCACCACCAAGCCAGCCACCACGACGACAACAGGCCAGACGACTTCCACCACCAGCTAATGGACGCGATCGTTCTCGTCGGCGGAGAGGGTACGCGGCTGAGGCCGCTCACCTACGAGATCCCGAAGCAGATGCTGACTGTCGTCGGACGGCCAATGATCGAGCTCGTCGTCGAATGGCTCTCACGCCATGACGTCGACCGGGCGGTGCTCTCGCTCGGCTATCGGGCGGACGCCTTCGTGAAAGCGTTCCCGTCGAGCGAGATCGCAGGCGTGGCGCTCGATTACGTGGTCGAGCCGGAGCCGCTCGACACCGCAGGAGCCATACGGTTCGCGGCAGAGCAGGCCAGCGTGAGCGAGGCCTTCCTGGTCCTGAACGGGGACGTGCTCACCGAATTCGACGCCTCGGCCCTCGTTGCCTTTCACCGGTTGCGCAGCGCCCAGGCCTCGATCGCACTGACTCCGGTCGCGGATCCCTCCAGGTTCGGTGTCGTTCCCACCACCGCCGATGGGCGCGTGACGGCGTTCATCGAGAAGCCGCCGCGCGACGAGGCTCCCACGAACCTGATCAATGCCGGCATTTACGTGCTGGAGACCTCGGTCCTCGATCGGATCGCGATTGGCAGACGCGTCTCAATGGAGCGTGAGACATTTCCCGCCCTGGTCGAGGCAGGCAAGTTGTACGCCATGGCCTCGGACGCGTATTGGCTCGACACGGGCACGCCGCAGCAGTTTCTCCAGGCGCAGACCGACATCCTGTCCGGCCGCCACCAGAGTCCGATCTCCGCGCCTGAGATCCGACCGGGCGTATGGGTCGACCCGACTGCCGCTGTGGCCGGCGCGGTCCATCCCCACAGTTTCGTCGGCGCCGACGCCTCCATCTCGCAGGGGTCGTCCGTGTCCGACAGCGTCATCTGCACCGGGGCCCACATCGGGAGCAACACCGTCGTGTGCCGCTCGCTCATCATGTTGGGGGCGCAGGTCTCCTCGAACGCCTTGGTGGAGGACAGCATCGTCGGTCCCGGCGCGGTCGTCGGTGACGGCGCCCACCTGAGTGGGACGAGCGTCGTAGGGGTCGGAGCCGACGTGCCGGCTGCATCGGTGCTCGACGGTGCCTGCTACCCGATGCCCTGAGGGCTTTCGAGGCTGGAGAGGGACGACATGCGCGCAATGGTGACCGGAGGTGCGGGCTTCATCGGCTCGACGCTTGTCGACCGTCTCCTCGCAGAGGGCCACGAGGTGGATGTCGTGGACAACTTGTCAACGGGATCGCTCGCCAACCTCGCCGACGCCCGCTTGAGCGCCGGCGCCCTGCGCTTCCACAATCTCGACGTCCGCTCCGGGGACATCGTCGACCTGGTGCGCCATCGCAAGCCGCAAGTGATCTTCCACTTGGCCGCACAGGCGGACGTCCGCGTGTCGGTCGAACGGCCCGTGTTCGACGGCGAGGTCAACATCCTCGGGACCATCCAGGTCCTGGAGGGCGCGCGGGCAGCGGGCACGCCGAAAGTCGTCTTCTCGGCCTCTGGCGGGACACTGTACGGCGAGCCGGATGGTGACGACCTTCCCGTTGACGAGCGCTATCCCCACCGACCGCTGTCGCCGTACGGGGTGTCGAAGAAGGCCGCCATCGACTATCTCGTCGCTTATCGCGAGCTGCACGGGATCGAGTTCACGGCGCTCGCCCTCGCCAATGTCTACGGGCCGCGCCAGGACCCCCACGGAGAGGCAGGCGTAGTGGCCATCTTCGCCGGCAACCTCATCGCGGGCCGACCCTGTGTCGTCTATGGCGAGGGCAGGCCGACGAGGGACTACGTGTTCGTCGACGATGTCGTCGACGCCTTCGCCCGCGCCGCCTCGAGAGGCGGGGGACTCGTGCTGAACATCGGCACGGGCCAGGAGACGACCGTGGGGGAGTTGTACGACATCGTCGCCAAAGCCTGCGGGAGCGAGCTCGAGCCGCGGCTCGCGCCGCTTCGGCCCGGCGAGCTCGAACGAAGCGCCCTCGATCCCGGTCGGGCGGGCCTGCACCTTGGGTGGAAACCGTGGACCTCAATCGCGGACGGCATCGCGGCCGTGGTGAAACACCTGCGCAGCGCGGCTTCGTGATAGCAGTCCTCTGCGGCGGCGTCGGCGCCGCCAGGCTTCTCGCCGGGATGCAGGCCGTCGTCGATCCGGGAGAGATCGTGGCGATCGTCAACACGGGCGACGACACCGAGATCCACGGCCTTTGCCTGAGCCCGGATCTCGATACGATCACCTACACCCTCGCCGGCGTGTCGAACCCGGCCACCGGCTGGGGCCTCGAGGGCGAGACCTTCCGCGCCATGGAGGCTCTGGAGCGCTTCGGGACCAACACGTGGTTCCGGCTGGGTGATATGGATCTCGCCACCCACCTCTACCGGACGGGTCGGATCCGGGAGGGGGCCAAGCTCTCGGAGGTCACAGCGGAGATCGCGCGCGCTTGGGGGATCGGAGTCCGCCTGGTCCCGATGACCGATGACCCGGTGCGGACATGGATGGAGCTGGACGACGGGCGGGAAGTGCCTTTCCAGGAGTACTTCGTGAGGCTCCGCCATTCGGTCCCCGTCAAGTCCGTGCGCTTCGCCGGCGCCGAGTCGGCCACCCCCGGCCCAGGCGTTCTCGCCGCGCTAAACCTCGCCGAGCTCGTGGTGGTGGCGCCGTCGAATCCGGTCGTCTCGATAGGGCCGATACTCGCCGTGCCCGGTGTGCAACGCATGCTTGAATCAAGGCGCGACTCGGTCGTCGCCGTGTCGCCGATAGTCGCCGGAGCGGCGTTGAAGGGGCCGGCGGACAGGCTTCTCACCGAGCTCGGGGAAGAAGCTTCCGCGGCGGGCGTTGCCCGATTTCTGACCGCATTTGTCGGCACACTCGTCATCGACGCTTCAGACGCGGACTCAGCGGGCGAGGTCGAGGCGGCCGGCGTGAGGAGCTTGGTGGCTCCCACGATCATGAAGACTCCCGAGCTGGCGGCCGCCCTCGCCCGGGTCGTGCTCGAAAGCGCCGGCTCGAAAGGCACGACGGGGCGTGATTCGCGCGGTGCGTAGCGTGCGCCGGTCGAGGTGGTGAAGACTGCTCCAATGACGGTCATAGGCCCATTGCTCGTGCTCGGCGTGGCGGGCCTGGGAGAGATCGCGGCGGGAGACGACCTGTCAGGTCTGATCGCCGAGCACGCCCCTTTGCTCGAGGGCGATGTCGTGGTCGTCACCCAGAAGATCGTGTCGAAGGCTGAAGGCCGCATGGTCCAGGTCGACTCGTCCGATCCTGACGCGAAGCGCCTCTTGGCCGAGTCCGAGGCGGTTCGCGTGCTCAGGCGCCGTGACGACATGGTCATCACCGAGACCCGGCACGGCTTCGTCTGCGCGAATTCAGGGGTCGATCTGTCGAACGTGGAACAAGGGTGGGCAGCCTTGCTCCCAGACGACCCTGACCGTTCCGCTCGCCGCATCCGGGATGGCTTGCGGGCGCGGACGGGCCTCGAGGTGGCAGTGGTGATCTCGGATACCTTCGGGCGCGCCTGGCGAGAGGGGGTCACCGACGTGGCCCTCGGTTGCGCCGGTATCAAGGGGATCGTGGATCTCCGGGGGACGAAAGACGCCATGGGTCGCGAGCTCGTCGCGACCGAGGTCTGTGTCGTTGACGAGGTGGCTGCGGCCGCGGACCTCGTGATGGGCAAGTCCCGCGGTGTACCGGTGGCTCTCGTGAGGGGTGTGGATCCCGCCGTTTTGGGCAGCGGCTCGGTGGCCGGCGAAGTGATCCGTCCATACGGCGAGGACCTGTTCCGTTGACCGGCCGCGGCTTTGTCGTCAACACTGTCGCCCTGAGTGCCAGAAGAGTCGCGTGACCCCGTTGACGCGTCTCAGCGTGGCCTTCGACGCTTTGCCTTTGGCGGGAGAGCTGACAGGCATCGGGAGGTTCTGCGCGGGCCTCGCGGGTGCCCTCGCCGCCAGTGAGGCCGTGGAGCTGAAAGGCTACGCCGTGGGCCGCCACGCCCGCCGTGACACTGCCGTCCGGGCCGGGGCGCTCGGGCTTCTTGTCCGGAGCTGGCCGGTGCCGGCACGGCTCGCGAACGCCGCCTGGTCGCATGGTCAATGGCCGCCGATCGAATGGCTTGTGGGGGCCGTCGACGTCGTGCACGGCACGAATTTCGTCGTGCCCCCGGCGCGTCGGGCGGGACGGGTCGTGACCGTCTACGACCTGACGGCGCTCCGCTATCCGGAGCTTTGCGCACCTGCGTCGCTCGCCTACCCGAGGCTCGTCAAGCGGGCTATCGCGAGCGGGGCCTTCGTGCACGTGCTGACCGAATTCGTGCGCGACGAGGTGGTCGGGATACTCGGGGCGAGGGCCGATCGTGTCCACGTCGTGCCCCCGGGCATCGACGCAGCCGGCTTCGCCGACCCACCCCAGTCCACGCCGGAGACGGAGAGGTCCGCGCCCTACGTTCTGGCTCTGGGCGCCGTCGAGCCGCGGAAGGACTTGCCCAGTCTGGTGAAGGCGTTTGCCTTGATCGCGCCGGGTCATGAGGAGCTCGAACTCGTCGTCGCCGGGCCGGACGGGTGGGGCGTGCCCAATTTCGAGCGAGCCGTCGCCTCGAGCGGCGTGGCCCACCGGGTGGTGCGCCTCGGTTATCTCGAGGAGGTCGAGCGGCAGGCACTGTTGCGCGGGGCGGTGGCGCTCGCATACCCGTCCATATACGAGGGCTTCGGATTTCCACCGCTCGAGGCGATGGCGGCCGGCGTGCCCGTTGTGGCGGCGGCGTCCGGGTCGGTGCCTGAGGTGGTCGGCGACGCGGCCGAGCTCGTCCCGCCGGGCGATGTCCCGGCCTTGGCGGCCGCGTTGGAGAGGGTGATCGACGATACGGAACTGCGCTCGAAGCTCACACGCGCGGGCCGCGTCCGGGCAGCCTGCTTTGCGTGGGGAGCCTCGGCCGCGTCCATGACCGAGCTTTACGAGTCGGCGGCGGCCGACGGGAGGGGCAGATGACGAGGCTCGTGGTGTCGCTCGCGGTCGAGCAGCTGCGCCGACGTGTCCCCGGGGGCATCGGCACCTACACGCGGGCTTTGTTGAAGGGAATGGGGGAGCTCCCCGCTGACGAGCGTCCCTCGCTCACCATTGTCGCCAGCCGCCCGCCACGCGGTCCTGACCCGCTCGCCGGACTCGGGTACCCGGTGGCGAGCTCACGGCTGCCGGGGCCGCTGATGACGAGAGCCTGGGACGTAGCGCGCGCCCGGGTCGGGAAGGGCTCCGATGTGGTGCACTCCGTCTCGCTGGCGGCGCCAGTGCCCTTCGCTGGCGTCCCGCTTGTCACGACGGTGCACGACGTCGCCTGGAGGACGATGCCGGAGGCGTACCCGCCAAGAGGCAGGCGGTGGCACGAGGCCGCCTTGCGCCGGGCCGCGGCTCGAGCAGCGCTCATCGTCGTGCCCTCCGAAGCCACTGCCGAAGCGGTCCTTCATGCCGACGTCGGCATCGGTCGGGACCGACTCGTGGTGGTAAGCGAGGGGGCGGACCATCTCGAGGTTCCGGATGCTCCGGCGGCCGCGGCTCTGCTCGGGCGCCTCGGGGTGACGGGCCCCTACATCGTGAGCGTGAGCACCCTTGAGCCGCGTAAGAACCTCGCCCGGCTCGTCGAGGCCTACGGACTGGCCAGGCCGCGGCTTCCCGAGCACTGGCCACTCGTGGTCGTGGGGCCGAGCGGCTGGGGACCGCTCGAAGCCGGGGTGACGGACAAGGCGAGCGCGGGCGTGGTCTTCACCGGTGCGGTCGGAGGCGGGACGCTAGCCGCCATCTACCGCGGTGCCCGGTGTTCGGCGTACGTGCCGATGGTCGAAGGATTTGGGCTTCCCGTCTTAGAGGCGATGTCGCAGGGGACGCCGGTCGTGGCGAGCCCCGTGCCGAGCTCGGGTGGGGCGTCGCTCGAAGTGGACCCGAATGACGTCGTGTCGATCGCCGACGGGCTTGTCGCCGCCGCCTTTGACGAGGAGACTCGGGCCAGACTGGTTTCCGCCGGCCTGAAGCGCGCCGCCGAGCTTCGCTGGGTGGACACAGCGCGCGCTCACCTGGCGGTATGGGAGCGGGCCGCATCCGAGAGCGAATCCCGCCGATGACAGCCGTCCCCGACGAGGCGCCGTTGGAGGTGGCGCTCGACGTCAGCGCCGTGCCGGCGCGACCGGCGGGGGCGGGCCGTTACGTGGTCGAGCTTGCGCGTGCGCTCGCCGACCGGGGTGATGTGGGTCTGACCCTGCTGGCCCGGCGCGATGACGCTTCGAGATGGGAGCAGCTCGCGCCCCGGGGCCGTGTGGCCGCCGTCGTGCCCTCGTCCCGCCCGACCCGCCTCGTCTACGAGCAGCTGCGCCTCGGCCCGGTTGTCGCCTCCTTGACGGACCCTCCCGTGCAGGTGCACCACGGCCCCCATTACACGATGCCGCGGCGATCGAAGGTCCCCTGTGTCGTGACAGTGCACGATTTGACGTTCTTTGACCACGGAGAATGGCACGAGCAGAGGAAAGTGGCGTGGTTCCGCGCGGCCATCAGGCGCTCGGCCATACACGCGGCGGCCATCATCTGTGTGAGCGAGACGACTGCGGGACGCCTGCAGGAGGTCGTGTCCCCGGCCTGCCCGGTCGTGGTGGTGCCGCACGGGGTCGACCACAGTCGCTTCACAACCGAGGAGCCGTCCCCCGGGGCCGATCGTGAGGTTCTCGGTCGCCTTGGGCTTGAGCGGCCTTACGTGTTGCACCTCGGGACCTTGGAGCCGAGAAAGGGGATCGCTGATCTTGTGAGCGCCTTCGGCCGCGTCGCCGGCGAGCAACCAGGGCTCGAACTGGTGCTGGCGGGTGGTGAGGGCTGGAAGGGCGGGCCAATCATGGAGGCGATGGCTGCTTCGCCCGCGGCGGGGCGCATTCGCCGCCTCGGCTACGTCAGTGACTCCGATGTCCCGGCCCTGCTGCGCTCTGCGAGGTTGGTGGCCTACCCGTCCAGAGAGGAAGGGTTCGGGCTTCCCGCCCTCGAGGCTCTGGCGTGTGGCGCTCCGCTTGTCACGACCTCGGGTACTTCTATGGCGGCAATTGCCGGGAAAAGCGCCGTGTTGGTCCCACCCGGCGAGCCGGCTGCGCTCGCGAGAGCGATCGAGGCCTTGATCTCCGGCGAGGGAACGTCCGAGGCTGTCGAGCGCCGGAACAGCGGTCTCGATACTGCGGCGAAGTACACCTGGGCGGCGTGTGCGGAGGCCCATCTCGCGGTTTATCGCTTGGCCGCCGGCCAAGGCAGATGACCGACCTCGGCGACCTATGGGCGGGAGACCTGCTCTAACAGGCGGCTGATTCGCGCCGAGCGCTGTCGAGATCGTTTCTGGTGGAGATCCGCCAATCCGGCACTAGCCTGCAGTCCGTGCGCGCGTTTCTCACGGGTGGGGCGGGCTTTGTCGCCGGTTGGCTGCTCCGCCACCTCGCCGACGAAGGCGACGTCACCATCGCCACCATTCCCGAAGTCGACGTGACGAACCCGGAAGAGATCAACGCCGATCTGGTGAAAGCGGCCCCGGACGTCGTCTACCACCTCGCCGCTTTGACACAGGTCGGTGAATCGTGGCGAGACCCGGGCGAGACTTTCCGGGTCAACGCGCTCGGCACGCTCAACGTGCTCGAGGCGGCGTCGCGTTGCGAGGTGCCGCCGACCGTCGTTCTCATCAGTTCAGCAGAGGTCTACGGCCCGGCAAAGGACGCGACACCCTTCACCGAGCGGGATGAGCTTCGCCCGGTGACCCCCTACGCCGTAAGCAAGGTCTCCGCCGAATTCCTTGGGTTGCAGGCTTTCCTTGGCAAGGGCCTGCGCGTAATTCGGGCCCGGCCCTTCAATCATGTCGGCGCAGGGCAGTCGGACAGTTTCGTCGTCTCCGCCCTGGCGCGAAGGATGGTGGAGGCGGAACTCGACGGCAGCGGCGTCGTGAGAGTCGGGAATCTCGGCGCGTCCCGCGACTTCACCGACGTTCGCGATGTCGTGGGGGCGTACAGACTGCTGGCGACAAAAGGGGTGGCCGGGGAGGCTTACAACGTCTGCTCGGGACAGGCGATCACGATCGCCGATCTCGCCGGGAAGATGGCAGGGTTGTTGTCGTATGACGTGGAGCTTGTCGCGGATCCCGAGCTGTTTCGTCCCGTCGAGGTTCCCGTCCTCATTGGCGACGCCTCCAAGCTCCGGTCCGCCACCGGGTGGGAGCCGATCGCCGAGCTGACGCGGACTCTTTCTGACGTGCTCGACTACTGGCGCGAGCGCCTCGCCTGACCTAGGCGGCGCCCAGGACCAGTTTGCGAATTTGGTCGCGCGTGTCGCGTGCGCGGTGCACGAGGGCCTGCGTCGCGGCGGGCATTTTCTCCACTAGGGGATCGAAGGTGTCGTCGACGAGCTTCACCACTCGAGAGAGTTTCGCGTCAAGCTCGCGGGCGCCGTCGGTCCTCGCCCCAAGCGCCTCGGAGGCCTTCTGGCGGTAGACCTGAGCCTTTTGGAACTCGAGGACCCCCACTCCGATCGCCACGTAGGCCGCCTGTGTGGCGAGACCGGCGAGGCTGCCAGCTGCCTTCGACAGGTGCTGTCGGGTGTCGGTCATGGTCCGTTCCTCCTTCCTTGAGTCGCAGCTCTTCTTCGCTCACTACTGTAGTGCAACCCGCTAACTTTAGCAAGCGCGAGCGCGGCCCGACCTTAGGGAGTGCTTCGAGTCCGCGGTAGCGTTATGACCCTGATGCCGGAGGAACAAGCACCACCGGTCGTCGCCGTGGTGGTCGCTCATGACCCGGGTCCGTGGTTCGAGGAATGTCTGCAGTCGCTTGGCGCTCAGGATTATCCGAACCTCGACGTGCTCGTGGTCGACGCCGCAAGCCGCGAGGAGTTGACGGCGCGTGTCGCAGCGGTGCTTCCTCGCGCCTTCATTTTCCGCCAGGCCGAGAACGCCGGCTTCTCCGTGGCTGCGAACGAGGCTCTTGAGCTCGTCGAGGGTGCCTCACATTTGTTGATCTGCCACGACGACGTGGCTCCGGCCGGCGACGCAGTCCGCCTGATGGTCGGCGAGGCCTTGCGGTCCAACGCCGGCGTCGTCGGTCCCAAGTTCGTCGATTGGGAGACTCCGGACCGTCTCTTGGACCTCGGGATGGGGGTCGATCGTTTCGGCGTCGCCGTCGATCGGGTGGAGCGCGGCGAACTCGACCAGGCACAGCACGACGAGGTGAGGGAAGTCTTCGCAGTGCCGGGCGGCTTCACGCTCGTGCGATCGGACCTGTTCAGTGCGCTCGGCGGATTCGACCCGGAGATCGAGATGTTCGGCGAGGACGTGGACCTGTGCTGGAGGGCCCAGGTCGCCGGGGCGCGAATCGTCGTCGTGCCCTCGGCTCGCGTCCGGCACCTGCAGGCGGTCCGATCCGGGTCGAGGGATTTCGGGGACACCGAGAGACTGAACCGACGCCACGCACTGCGCGCCGTGCTCAAGAACTACGACCGCCCTCGGCGACTGCTCGTCACTATCGACCTCGCCGCCGGATCGGTGGCGGAGGTGGTCGTCGCCTACCTGCGGGGCGAGCGGGACCGCTCCAAGCGCGTCATGGACGCGTGGTGGTGGAACTGGCAGCACCGGCGCAGCCGCCGGAGGGCGAGCGAGGCGCTCGCGACCCTCCGCCAGCAACCGGACAACGTCGTCGCCCGACTGTTGAACCGCGGGGACCGGCGAACGGCTCTCGAACCCGCCCCGTCGGCCCCCCTCGCCTCTGACTCGAATCGCGAGGAGTATCCCGAGCCCACGCGTTTCGGCTCCGGCCGACGCGAAGTGGCGAGATCGCACAGCATTGCCTGGGCTGTGCTCATCCTCGTTGTCGTGCTCCTCTTCGGCATACGGAACCTGCTGCTGGGTCATCTCCCGCTTGTGGGCCAATTGCTGCCGTTCCCCGGTGCGGCCACGCTTCTCAGAGACTTCTTCGGCGGCTGGCACGACGCCGGCTGGCAGGCCACGGGACCGGCGTCGCCCGGTTTCGGGCTCGTGGGCTTGGCGGGCGCGATCCTGGTCGGCAGCACCGCTCAGGTGGAGAAGCTGCTCTTGGTGGGCCCAATCTTCATCGGCGCGACCGGGATGCACCGCCTCTTGAAGCCGCTCGGCTCGAGTCGAGCTCGGCTCGCGGGCACGATCGCGTACGTGGGCCTCCCGCTCGTGTGGAACGGAATGGCGGGCGGGAATCTTGAGGCGTTGGTGGCCTTTGCCGGCATGCCGTTCGTGATGTCGCGGATGTGCCGCGCGACCGGGCTCGAGCCCTTTGTCCTCCTCGACGACGGGGTCGGATGGCGGGGTGTCGTAGCGGAGGTCGTGCCATTCGGCCTGTTGCTCGCACTGCTCGCGGCTCTGGCGCCGACGTCGATGCTCGCGGTCGTCGCCTTGGCGTTGGGGCTGTTGCTCGGCCCGGTCGCCGCGGGCCGATTTCTGGTGGCGCTCCGGGCTGCCGGCATAACCGCCGGGGCGCTCGTGGTCGCCTTCGTATGTTGCTTGCCCTGGTCAGTCACCTTCCTCCAGCGTGGCGCGAGATGGAGCATCCTCGCCGGGGCCGTGAACTCGCGAGGAACAGCCGTCGGCGTGCTCCGGCTGTTCCGGTTTGGTGCCGGACCGATCGGCGGCGGTTGGCTCGCTTGGGGGATCCCTCTCGGAGCGAGCTTCGTGCTCTTCGTGGCGCGCGGGTTGCGGCTTGGTTGGGCGACGCGGCTCTGGGTGGCAGCGGTTGTCGCCGTTCTCATCGCGTACGCCGGTTCGGTCGGATGGCTTGGCGCCGGCGGGGGAGCGACGCTCGTGCTACTCGTCCCGGCCGCGTGCTGCCTCGCGGCCGCGGTCGGCCTCGGCGTCTCCGCCTTCGACGTCGACCTGGCGAGGAGCCGCTACGGGTGGCGCCAGAACCTGAGCGCCGCCGCCGCGCTTTGTTTGGTCGTCGGGCTGTTCCCGACGCTTGTTTCCACAATTGACGGGCGTAGCGAGCTTCCCTCCGTCGGCTACGACCAGATCCTCGGTTGGATGGCGCCCAAGGGACCGACCAAGACCTACGACGTGCTCTGGTTGGGCCAGCCCTCCAGCATCCCAGCGCCGTCGTGGCAGATACGGCCTGGGCTCGCGTTCGCTGTGAGCGTTGATGGCCTTCCCGACGGTCAGCGCCTCTGGCCGAGCGCCGACCCGGGCGTCGGGTCCGAGGTCCAAGACGACGTGGCGAGTGCCGAGCAGGGTCTCACCGTCCAGCTCGGCACGGAGCTCGCGCGAGCGAACATCCGCTACGTGGTCATGCCCGGCGCGGTGGGGCCGGTTTTGCCCAGCGTCCAGAGCCCTCCCTCGTATCCCTCGCCGGGGAGCATTGTTGAGGCGCTCGAGGCCGAGGACCAGCTCCGTCAGCTCCCGACCGAGGGTGGCATCGTCGCCTTCGAGAACACAGCCTGGCCTTCGCCGGGCAGCACGGCCGCCCATCCGGTTGTGGCGCTCGGCCGCGCGCACAGCGGCATCCCCGCCTGGCTGAGGGATCTCGGCGTCGCCGCGGGCCTCGTCACTGTCGCCCTAGGCCTCGGGGAGGGCTTCGCCCGCCGTAGAAGGCGGCACAGGCCGGCGCCGGATGCCCCGCCGAGCGGCGAGGCGGCCGATGTGGGAACGGTGCCGGCATGACCGCGTCCGACGAGCGCTCAAGCGTGATCCCGGGTTGGGCCCGCGGCCCGCGGGGACGGGCTTTGGTCTGCGTGGCTGCCGTCATCGTCGGGCTGATCGTGGTCAACTCGGTCGTGAGGGGGCCGGGCCCAAAGGGTGCTGGCGGGCACTTCGTCCCCGCGCCGTCGTTGCCTGCGGTCCAGGTTGGAAAGGCGAGTGCCTGGCGCTGCCCGGGGCCTCTGCCGGTTGGCGGCGGGAGGGAGAACTCGCGCATCTCCATACTGAACTCCGGGCCCAAGGCTGTCAGCGCAGTTGTGAAGGTGTCCCGCGTGCGGCCTCCCCGGGGTGGTACGTCATCGGGAGCGACCACCTCCACTTTCGTCACGGAGGTCCCGGCTGGCTCGCAGGCGTTGCTCTCCTTGGCAAAACGCGGTTCGGCGGGGTTCGCGGCGGTGTCGGTCGACGCGGATGGAAGTGGGATCGCAGTGGCGGAGTCGATCACGAATGTCTCGACCGCTCATGATTCAACGGGCGGAGGCCTGTCGGTGCTCTCGTCCCCGTGCTCGCTCGGGGCGGCGACGCACGGTTACCTGCCGGTAGGCAGCACACTCGACGGCTCGGACGTCAAGGTTTCTCTCTACAACCCGGACGTGACGCCGGCCGTGGTGGACCTGAGCGTCTCGACGGGCACCGGCGAGACGTCACCTCCCGCATTCCAAGGGGTGGCCGTCCCTGCGACCGGTCTCGTCGTGCTCGACCTGCGCCGCTGGGAGCCTCAGCGAAGCGCTCTTGCCCTAACGGCTACGGCCGTCACCGGCGACGTCGTCCTCGGCGCCCTCGAGTCGACCTCCGAGGTCGTCGCCATTCCGGCCGGGTCGAAGGTGGCGACCCGGTCTGCCCGCATCCGCTTTGCCGGCAGCTCGCTGCTCGTCGGTCCCAGCCGTGGCTTCGCCAAGTGGTCCTTCTTGGCAAGGCAGTCGAGCGGGGGGATGAACAGCACCTACGTCGTCTTCAACCCCGGTGACAGGCCGGTCTTGGTGAGTGTCGCCCCACCCGGCCAGTCCGAGAAGACCGCCGCCATCACCGCCGAGGTGCCCGCAGGAGGCATAGTCGAGGTGGCGACGCCCGTCATCGTCGGCGGGAAGATCCCGGTGGGCTCAGTCGTGGTCTCGGCGAGATGGAACGCCCCCATAGTCGTCGCCCGCGTGACGACAAGACTGAGGACCCGGCATCTCGAGGAGCTGCAAGCCACAGCGGGAACGGGCCGCCCCTGCGACGAATGGTTGTTGCCGGGGGCGCAAGTGGCGCCGTGGACGGGCGACGTCGCCTTGCTGGCCAACCCCGGCGACGGGCCTGCAACCGTGACACTGAGTGAATTCCGCCCTGGAGCGCTCGCTCCCACCCGAGTGGAAGTCGTGACCCTCGGCGCGGGCGTTGAGATCGAAGTCAGCCTCGGTCCCGCCGGCAAGCCCGGGCGCTTGTTCGCCGTTCAGGTCTCGGCCACAGCCCCGGTTCTCGCTGAGCAGCAGGAGATGGCGGTGCAGGGAATGATCACGACGGTGGGCGGGATCCCGGTCATCGGTTGAGCCGGGGCGGCCCGAAGGCGCTCTAGAGAGCCGGCAATCTTCAGGCGCCGGGCGGCGGCACGTCCGTGGAGGAAATCCCGGGCACCGGAGGAGTCGTCACAGCGCCGCTTGTCAAAGACGGCGCGTACCGCTCCGTCTTGGACTTGCTTTTCGCGTCCGCTTCGTCGTGCACGGGCTTGCCGTAGGCGGTGTCGATGAGACGGGCGATCTCGTCGCCGTTGACCGTCTCGAACTCGAGCAGGGCATGGGCGACGGCCTCCAGGCCCGCCCGGTGCTCCGTGAGCACGCTCGTGGCCCTGGCTTCCTGTTCGCGAAGGATCCTGGCCACTTCCTCGTCGACGACGCGGCTCGTGTCCTCCGAGTAGTCGCGGGTGTGCATGAGGTCCTCACCGAGGAACACCATGCCCTGTGAACCCCAGGCCATCGGGCCCACGCGTTCGGACATGCCCCATTCCCGCACCATCTTGCGCGCGAGTTCGGTGTTGCGTTGCAGGTCGTCGCTCGCCCCGGTCGACAAGTCCCCGTAGACGAGCATCTCGGCCACCCGCCCTCCCATCCGCACGACGAGGGCGTCCTCGATGTACTCGCGCGGGTAGAGGTGCTTCTCTTCGGTGGGCAGCTGTTGGGTGACTCCGAGGGCCATGCCGACGGGGATGATGCTCACCTTGAGCAGTGGGTCCGCGTGGGGCAACACGTAGGCGAGCACGGCGTGGCCGCCCTCGTGGTAGGCGACGCGGGCCCTTTCCAGGTCCGAGAGCACGAGGCTGTCGCGGGGTTGGCCCATCAAGATCCTGTCCCGGGCTGCGTCGAAGTCGCGCATCTCGATGAACTGGCTGCCGCGCCTGACGGCGTGCAGGGCGGCCTCGTTGACGAGGTTGGCAAGGTCGGCGCCGGACATGCCCGGTGTCCCGCGGGCGATGATGGACAGGTCGAGCTCGGGCCCCATTCTCTTGTCCTTGCAGTGGACCTGCAGGATGGGAAGTCGCTCGTCGAGGTCCGGCAGAGGCACGACGATCTGGCGGTCGAAGCGTCCCGGCCTGAGCAAAGCGGGGTCGAGGATGTCCGGCCGGTTGGTAGCCGCCATGACGACGATACCCTCGGCGACGTCGAAGCCGTCCATTTCCGACAGCATTTGGTTCAATGTCTGCTCGCGCTCGTCGTGACCGCCGCCGAGCCCGGCACCGCGCTTTCGCCCGATGGAGTCGATCTCGTCGACGAAGATGATGGACGGCGCCTGCTTGCGGGCCGTCTGGAAAAGGTCGCGGACACGGCTCGCGCCGACGCCGACGAACATCTCCATGAAGTCCGAGCCGCTCACGGAAAGGAAGGGAACTCCCGCCTCTCCCGCGACGGCGCGCGCCAGCAGCGTCTTGCCGGTGCCCGGAGGTCCGACGAGCAGAACCCCCTTGGGGACGCGGGCGCCGATCTCCCTGAAGCGGCCTGGAGACTTGAGGAAGTCGACGACCTCGCTGATCTCCTGTTTCACTCCCTGATAGCCCGCCACGTCGTCGAAGGTGGTGTGGGGACGGTCGGCGGAGAACACCTTCGCCCTCGAACGTCCTATTGACATGATCCCGGACATCTGGCCTTGGGCGCGCCTGCTCATCCAGATGAAGAACCCGATAATCAAAATGATCGGGACCAGATAGAACAGGTCAGCGAACCAGTCGACCGGGGGAGACGAGAACTTGTAACTGGTGCTCGAGGCTTTGAGCTCGGTGAAGACGAGATTCGGCAGTGGGAGCGGTCCCGTCGTGGTGAAGTTCTCGCCGTTCTTGAGAGTGCCAGTGACGACACCCGAACCGTTGTTGAAGTCGGCCGATACGACCTTCTTCGAGATCACATCCTGCTGGAAGGCGGAAAAGCTGATCGACTTGGTACTGGTGTGGTTGAGCAGGCCGCTGCCGAGCAGCAACAGGACCAGCAGCACGACGATTCCGGCAGCCGCCCAACGCCACATCTGGTCCGGGCCTGTGGGGGCGCCTGTCCCATTCCTGCCCGGTCCTGGCCCGGGTCCCATGTCTTGTGGCTGACGACTCACACAACCATCGTAGGCGGGAGCCGCACGGTGCTGGTCCCCGCGGCGGGCTCGTGCTCTGCTCAAGCGCCTTGGCGCTTGACCGGCATGGCTCTTGGCGACCACGCTCGCAGGGTGAAGATGCACCGCCGGCGGCGAAGTCCGGACGCTAACGAGACGTCCGCGGGCCAGTCGCCCGATCTCGTTCGCGGACCGATCGGCAACTCATTCGGGCTGCCGGAGGCGATGTTCGGGATCGCGGGGGGTTTCGTTCTCGCGTACTTGGCCGTGTCGGCGTACGCGGCCCTCGCACGGCACGCCGGCCATTCGAGCCAGTACGGCGAGAATGTCGTTGGGCTCGTCGCGCTTTGGGTCGGCTTCATCGGGGCGGCGATTGTGGCCACCAAACTGGCGGCACGGGAACAGTCACAACCGACCCCGGGTCGAGCGCAACGGACCGGCCGACCGGGAACGGGGAGCCTCGTCGCCGACTACGGTCTCAAGCTGAGGCCTTGGCCTGACATCCCACTCGGGATCGTCGTCGGAGTCGCCTCGCAGTACTTGCTCGTTCCCGTCGTCGAGGCCCCGCTCGTCCCCTTCGTTCACCATCTCTACTCAAGGCTCGGTCACCCGGCACAGAGCCTGACCGGTAACGCCTTCGGGGCGGGATTGATAGTGCTCTCCGTGCTGGTCTGTCTCGGCAGCCCCGTGGTCGAGGAATTGTTCTTCCGGGGCTTGCTCCTGCGGTCGTTGCTGGGCAGCTTCGAGGGACTCGGTTCCTGGCTCGCTCCGTTGTCGTCGATCGTCGTGACGGCGGTCGTGTTCGCTCTTGTCCACTTCGAGGCGCTGCAGTTCCTCGGCCTGGCCGGCTTCGGGGTGGTGCTGGGCGTGCTCGCCTGGAAGACGCAGCGCCTCGGGCCCTCGATAGTCGCCCATATGGCGTTCAACACCGTGACCATCATCGCCATCGTTGCTGCGCGCTGAGCCAGGGCTAGGCTCGCCTTGTCATGGCCAGCGAGCAAGCGCATCCCATCCGTTCCGTCCTTGACGATGTCTTCAAGGCTTACGACATAAGGGGCACCGTCCCAGACGAGCTCAATGCCCGCATCGTTTACGCGGTGGGCGTCGGCTTCGGCAGGTTCGTGCTCAGTGAGGACCGCGACGTGAAGAACGTCGTCGTCGGCCACGACATGCGCGGCTCGGGCGTGGAGCTCAGCCACGCGTTCAGCGCGGGTGTGCTCTCGGCCGGGCTCGGCGTCGTCGACATCGGGCTGGTGTCTACCGACCTGCTCTACTTCGCGTCGGGCAAGCTCAACTTGGCGGGCGCGATGCTCACCGCCTCACATAACCCGGCGGCCTACAACGGGCTGAAGCTGTGTCTTTCCGGCGCACGTCCGATCGGCCGGGACACGGGCCTTGACGACGTTCGCGAAGTCGCATCCGAAGTCCTCGGCGAGGCCCCAGCGGACGGCGGCGCCGTGGGCGTTGAGCACGACCCGCGCGTTCTTCATCGCGACCTGCTGGGTGACTTCGCCACGCACGTGCACTCCTTCGTGCGGCTGGGGAACTTGAAGCCTTTGAAGGTGGTGGCCGACACCGCCAATGGCATGGGCGGTCTCGTCGTGCCTCGGGTCTTTGCAGGCCTTCCCTTCAAGCTCGAGGTGCTGTACCCGGAACTCGACGGCTCGTTCCCGAACCATCCAGCCGATCCCATCCAGGTGAAGAACCTGGCCGATCTACGGGCGCGCATACTCGAAAGCCAGGCGGACGTCGGTCTCGCCTTCGACGGCGATGCGGACCGGGTGTTCCTCGTCGACGAGAAGGCGGAGCCGGTGTCTGGGTCGCTCACGACGGCGATCGTGAGTGCCGCCATGCTCGAGAAGTACCCGGGTTCGAAGATCCTCTACAACCTCATTTGCTCACATGCGGTGCCAGAGGTGATCCTCGAACACGGCGGCGTCCCGATAAGGACCCGCGTCGGCCACTCATTCATCAAGGCGGTGATGGCCGAGACGGGGGCCGTCTTCGGGGGCGAGCACTCCGGCCACTACTACTTCCGCGACAACTATCGGGCCGACTCGGGGATCATCGCCGCCCTCGTCGTGCTCGAGGCCATGTCCACCGCCGGTGTCCCCCTCTCCGAGCTTCGGATCCCGTTCGAGCGCTACTTGGACTCCGGTGAGATCAACACGGAGGTCGCCGATCCTGTGGGGTTGATCGCAGAGGTGACCGACCACTACCGGGCCGAGGGCGCCGGGATCGACGACCTCGATGGCATCACGGTCGACCTCGGCGACTGGTGGTTCAACTTGAGGCCGTCCAACACCGAGCCTTTGCTCAGGCTGAACTTGGAGGCGCGGGACGCCACCGAGCTGGATCGCCACCTGGAAGACGTGCTTGGGCTCATACACCGGCTCGCAGAGAGTCGGACACGATGACCGGAGTGGTCGTGAACACGAAAGGTTGCTCGGATGCAGCTCGACTCCCAACTGCTCGCGCTTCTCGCCTGTCCTGAGGACAAGGGCCCTCTGCTCTACTTCGCGGACGAGGAGACCCTTTACAATCCGCGGCTCAAGAGGCGGTATCGCATCGATGGGGGCATTCCCGTGATGCTCGTCGACGAAGCCGAGAACGTGACCGACGAGGAGCATGCGCGTCTGTTGGCCAAGGCGGAGGCCGAGGGTATCGAACCGAACTTCGTCCAAGACAACGGTGCCGGGGGGGCCTAGGGAAAATGAGCTGGATAACGCCTGACACCCAGGACATGCTGGCGGCGACAGCTGGCTTGCCAGAGCAGCTGGAGGCCTCCGCGTCGCACGCCGCCGAAGTGCAAGGCCTGCCGTCTGCTCAAGGTCTCCGCTCCATCGTTGTGCTCGGCATGGGAGGAAGCGGTGTCGCGGGCGAGATCGTCCACGCGATAGGAAAGGACCAGTTGAGCCTTCCCGTCGTTCTGGTCGGCGACTACTCGCTCCCACAGTTCGTCGGCCCGAGCACTTTGGTGTTTGCGGTCTCGTTCTCCGGTGAGACGGAGGAGACACTCGAGGCATCCGAAGCGGCCCTCGCGCGCGGCGCCAGGTTCATCGCCGTCACGGGCGGTGGGCGTCTGGCGAAACTGGCGGCGGCCAACGGAGCGCCCGTCTTCTTGACCGAGAAGGGGATACCTCAGCCGAGAGCGGGAGTCGCGACCACCACGGCTCCTCTGCTCGTCGCCCTCGAGCGCCTCGGCCTGTTGGAGGGGATGACGCCGGCCATCGGCGCAGCAGTCAACCAGCTCCGGAAAAGGCGCGACAGCCTGGTCGGGGGCGGAGGCGTCGCTCTCGACATCGCTCAGCAACTCGACCGGACGATCCCGCTCCTGATCGGCGCGAACGGCATCGGCGCTGTCGCCGCGCGGCGATGGAAAACGCAACTGAACGAGAATGCCAAGGCGCCGGCCTTCTTCTCGGCCCAGCCCGAGTGGTGTCACAACGAGATTTGCGGCTTCGGGCAGAACGCAGAGGCGACACGGCGCCTACTCACGATTGTCAAGCTCCGCAGCGACTTCGAGCACCCACAGGTGGAACGTCGCTTCGCCCTCGTGAAGGATCTTGTGGGCCAAGCCGTGTCCTCTGTGGTCGAGGCGCGGGCCGAAGGCTCAGGGCCGCTCGCACAACTGTTCGACCTCGTCATGATCGGCGATTTCGTCTCGCTGCAGATCGCGGCAAGGCAGGGAATCGACCCCGGGCCCGTGGCAGTGCTCGTCGAGGTGAAGCGCTTGTTGGCTGCGCCGGGGCAACAGGCGCCCGAATAGGCCGCCTCGGATGACCGGCCGGCGTCACAGCGGGGATATAGCCGACGGGAGCCTCGCGAGCCTGGGACGCCAGAGAATCGAGTGGGCGGACGGAAACATGCCGGTGCTCGCCTCGATCCGGGAGCGTTTCGAGCGCGAACGCCCCCTCGACGGTCTGGTCGTCGGAGCTTGCCTGCAGATGACCGCGGAGACGGCGAATCTGTTGAAGACCCTGCAGGCTGGCGGAGCGAGTCTGCTCGTGTGCGCGTCGAATCCCCTTTCCACCCAGGACGAAGTCGCCGCCTCGCTACTGACCGACGACGGCGTCTCTGTGTTCGCGGTCAAAGGCGAGGACCAGGAGCGCTATCTGGGCCACGTGGATGCTGTCCTCGACGCTCGGCCCGAGCTCACCATGGACGATGGTTGTGACCTGGTGTCACGCCTGCACCAGTTCCGCCCCCAAGATCTGGGCGGCGTGATCGGCGGCACCGAGGATACGACCACAGGCGTGATCCGCTTGAGGGCGATGGAGGCGGCCGGAGTGCTCCGCTACCCGATAGTCGCGGTCAACGACGCCGACTCCAAGCGCCTGTTCGACAACCAGTGCGGGACGGGCCAGTCCACTCTCGACGGCATCATCCGGGCCACGAACATCCTCGTGGCTGGGAAGCGCTTCGTCGTCGCCGGCTACGGGCTGTGCGGCAGGGGGGTCGCGGCCCGCGCGAGGGGAATGGGCGCTCTTGTCACCGTTACCGAGATTGATCCGTACCGCGCTCTCGAAGCCGCCGTGGACGGCTTCCGCGTTGAACCGATGGCGAAGGCCGTGAGGGAGGGCGAGGTCTTCGTGACCGCCACGGGCAACAGCCAGGTGTTGCGGGCCGAACATTTCGCCGAGATGCGCGACGGAGCGGTACTGGCGAACGCCGGGCATTTCGACGTCGAGATCGACCTTGTGGCACTTGAGAAGATGGCTGCTGGGAGGCGGCGTGTCTTGCGGCCCCTAGTCGAGGAGTTCACCCTGGGCTCCGCGGGTGACGGCGTCCGGCGGCTGTTGGTGTTAGCGGAGGGCCGCCTCGTGAATTTGAGCGCCGCCGAGGGTCACCCCGCGGCCGTCATGGACGTGTCGTTCGCCAACCACGCCCTCGCGGCCGAGTGGCTCGTACAGAACCGCGGCAAGCTCGCGAGTGGTGTTTACGGTGTCCCCGGGCAGCTCGACGCGGACATCGCCAAGCTCAAGCTCGACACGATGGGGATATCGATAGACGACCTCACCGACGAACAGAAGGCGTACCTGGCTTCTTGGACGGCCGCGCCCTGAATTTCGGCGCCTCATCGTCGGTGCCGCAGCGTCGGCGCCTAGACTTGCGCCGATGGGCTGCGCGGGTCTGTGGTTGAAAGTCGATGCCAGTCGCAGGCGAAACGACCCACGTAAGGCGACTCGTGGTCGCTGAGCATGGTGCGGTTTAGATGTAAGTCCTGCTCCGTGCGGCGCCGATTGGCGGTGCCGGCGGAAGAAGGGACCAACCGTGAGCTCTGGTGCGGAAGGGTCGGCTTGAGCCGGCTGCCCATACCAGGCACGGGACACCCTCAGCAGGCGGGTGTGGGGTCAAAGACCAGGTCAGCCGCGCAAACCCATCACCTTTTTGACGATCTGGCTGCCGATGGTAAAGGAGCTCCTCCATGGAGATCACGGTGCACACTCGCCACCTGGACATCCCAGACGAGCTTCGCGAGCTCGCGTTAGAAAAGGCGCAGCACCTGGAGCGCTTCCTCGATGGTGCCCAGAAGGCCGACATCATCTTCTCGAAGGACCACGCGGCCCGCGACGAGGGCCACGTTTCGTGCGAGATCTCGGTCGTGGCTCACGGCCGTGTCGTGCGAGTCAGGGCGAGTGGCCACCAGCCGACCGTTGCCCTCGAAACTGCCGTCGTAAAGGAGACGCAGCGGTTGACGAGGATGCAGGACCGGCTCGTGCATCGCTCCCGCCCCCGGCACGGTGCGGTCGGGTCCAAGGCGATGGAGCCTTCGGACTGACCGACGACCTAGGCGCCTCTCGGCCCACTGCCGCGCTGGTGGGCCCAACCGGCACTGGCAAGACGGCGCTTGCCCTTGAGCTGGCAAGGTCCTCCCCGGACCGGTACGAGCTCGTCTCCGTCGACGCCATGGCGGTCTACCGCGATCTTGACATCGGAACGGCCAAGCCGACCGCTGAGGAGCAGGCGATTGCCCCCTGGCACCTCATCGACATCGTCGATCCGTCGGAAGAGTTCTCGGTGGCGGCCTTTCAGGCCGAAGCTCGCCGGGTGCTCGCCGACATCGCCGCTCGCGGCCATCAGGCATTGCTCGTCGGGGGGACCGGCCTTTACCACCGCTCGATCCTGGACGGACTGGATATCCCAGCCCGGTTCCCCGACTTGGCGGCCAAGCTGGAGCGTCGGGCCGAGCAACCTGGCGGCCTCGAGGAGCTTCTCGGGCGGCTTCGCGAGCTCGATCCGGTGGCTGCGAGCCGGGTCGAGCCGGGCAACCGTCGCAGGATCGTAAGGGCGCTCGAGGTGACACTTGGGAGCGGGCAGCCCTTCTCGTCCTTCGGGCCCGGGCTCATCGCCTATCCCGCGACCGAGGCGATCATCATCGGGCTCAGCCTTGACCGCGCTGAGCTTGATCGCAGGCTTGCGGAGCGCTTCCAGGACCAGCTCGACCGGGGGTTCCTCGACGAGGTGCGCAGTCTGGCGCAGCGTCCGGCAGGCCTGTCCCGTACGGCCCGCCAGGCGATCGGGTATCGGGAGCTCCTAAGTCACCTTGAGGAGGGCGTTGCTCTCGATGACGCCAAGCGAGAGGCGATTCGGCGCCTTCGCTCCTTCGCGCGGCGCCAAGAGGCGTGGTTCAAACGTGACCCGCGCGTGTACTGGATCCGAGCCGACCGGGGCGACCTCTGCGAAACCGTCCGTGCCCGCCTCGAGCAAACGAGCTGTGCTCCCGCGGCGCGACACTGATGAGCATGCTCACGCTCGTGAAGTACCACGGACTCGGGAACGACTTCCTGGTGGCGCTGGACACGCGCGCCTTCGACGAGGCCGTTGAGGAGCCTGTCGCCCAAGAGCCGAGCGGAGACGCTGTCTTCTCGGGAGAGGACTGGGTGGGCGACTTCGCCTGTGCACTGTGCGACCGGCACGTCGGGGTAGGGGCTGACGGGCTGCTCATCTTGCGCCCGGCAAACTCCGGCGGTGAGATCCGCATGGAGCTTCGCAATGCCGACGGGAGCCATGCCGAGACAAGCGGGAATGGGCTGCGTTGTTTCGCCCTGGCCGCGATCGAGGCCGGAATCGTGCCCGGGCCCGAAGTCCTCATCGAGACCGACGCCGGCTTGCGCAAAGCGGTGTTGCGACACCAATTCGTGCCGGGCCCAGCGGAAGTTTCCGTCGAGATGGGCAGCGTAAAGGTCCGGGCACTCGATCCTGTCTCGGACGCCTTGCTGCCGGAGTCAAAGTCAGTCCCGTGGCCGGCGTGGTTCGTCGACGCCGGCAATCCGCACCTCGTCGTGCTTGCACCGTCGCTGGCTGGAGTCGCGGTCGCGGCAGTCGGGCCGGCGTTCGAGAAGTTGCGCTCGGGAGGCCAAAACGTCGAGATCGCCACCCGGGAGCCGGGCGGCGGCGATTTGTCGATTGTCATTTGGGAACGCGGCACCGGCGTCACGCTCGCATGCGGGAGCGGGAGCGTGGCCGCGGCTGCGGCTTTGCACTCCGCAGGCATGGTGGCCGATCGAGTGCACGTCCACAACCCGGGCGGGACGGCCCAGGTGACGCTTTCGGGAGACGACCCGCTCGCCATAGATGCTGAGCTACAAGGCCCGGTGCAGCGCGTTTGTCGCGTGGAAGTCGACCCGGACGAGCTCGGCGAGACCGGAGGGATCGCGGGCCCGTGGTGAAAATGGTGTCGAACACGCTCATCGACCGGAGGATCCGGGAGAAGATCGTGCTCGTCGGGATGGTCGCTTGGCCACGAACCTTGGAAGAAGTCGAGGCGAGTCTCGACGAGCTGGCGCTCTTGGTCGACACGGCCGGCGCCGACGAAGCGGCTCGGATCCTGCAGCGACGCGAGGCGGCGGATCCGGCCACCTACATCGGGCGGGGCAAAGCCGAGGAGTTGCGCAGGATCAGCGAAGCCGTGGATGCCGACACGGTCGTGTTCGACGACGAGCTGACGCCTGCCCAGCAGCGGAACCTGGAGAAAATCCTCGGGCGCACTGCCATCGACCGGACCGCTGTGATCCTCGACATCTTCGCCCAGAACGCCCACACCCAGGAGGGCCGGGCGCAGGTCGAGCTGGCGCTCAGCAGATACCGGCTTCCGCGACTGAGGGGCAAGGGCCTGACATTGTCCCAGCAGGCGGGTGGGATCGGGACACGAGGCCCAGGCGAGACTCAGCTTGAGGTCGACCGGCGGCGGATCATGCGGCGGATCCGCAAGCTCGAGGTGGAGCTGCGGGAGCTAGAAGGGACCAGGCGCACCCAACGCAAAGCGCGCCATCGCGGCGCACTCAGGACTGTGTCGCTGGTGGGCTATACCAACGCCGGAAAGTCGACTCTGCTGAACATGCTCACGGACGCCGGCGTACTCGTCGAGGACAAGCTCTTTTCGACTCTCGACCCCCGAACGCGCCGTCTTGAACTGCCCGGTGGGGAGTCGGTGTTGTGCTCCGACACGGTGGGATTCGTCCGCAAGCTGCCCCACCAACTCGTGGATGCCTTTCATGCCACCCTCGAGGTCGTCGCCTCGTCAGAGTTGCTGGTTCACGTCGTCGATGCCTCCGCTCCCGACCCGTCGGCACAGATCGATGCGGTCCGCGCCGTGCTCGCCGAGATCGATGCCGCTGAAGTGCCGGAGTTGCTGGTTTTCAACAAGTCCGACCTCGACCGTCGGAAGGCGGGACGCCTCAAAGCTGCGCATCCGGGATCCGTGGCTTGCTCGGCCCTCACCGGTCGTGGCGTTCCTGAGCTGCTCCGAGCCATGGCTGAACAGCTCCGGCAGACTGATCACCTGGTCGACCTCGCCGTGCCGGTTTCGCGCGGGGACGTCGTCGCCGCCATCCATCGTGAAGGCGAGGTTTTGGGTGAACGCTACGAGGGGGAGCAGGTGTTCGTCACCGCCCGCCTCGGGGAGCGTGGTGCCCGGCGCTACGCGGAGTTCGTTCAGCAATGAAGGGCGTCTTAGCGTCGGCGGATGCCGGCGGGAAGGACACGGTTGCGGCCGGCGGAGCCGGCTTGGTGATCCCTGTGTATCCCTTCGACCGGCTTGCATCCGTCTCAAGACTCGCGGAGCGCCATGAGGGCGGCGCAGTCGACCTGTCGATCGGGACGCCTTGCGATCCTCCGCCGCAGTCGGTGGTCGACGCCCTCGCGAGCTCCGGGGCCGAACGCGGGTACCCGTCGTCGCTCGGGACCTCGGAGTACCGGGAGGCCGCCTTGGCTTGGATGTCTCGGCGCTTCGGCATCGAGACCTCAGAGTTGGCGGTGGCGGCCTGTATCGGTACCAAAGAGCTGGTCGCTGGAGTGCCCCACTGGTTGAAGCTGCGCTCGCCTGGGCGCGACACGGTGCTGTGCCCGACGCTCGCTTACCCGACTTACGAGATGGGCGCGACCCTCGCCGGATGCCGGGCCGTCGCCGTACCCGCGAGGCGGGACGCGACGATGGAGTTGTCCGCGATCTCGCAGGAGGATGCTGACCGCGCGCTCTGCCTTTGGGTCAACAGCCCTGGCAACCCGGGAGGTCAGCTCGAGGACCTCGACGCGATCGCGGGGTGGGGCCGCGACCACGGTGTCCCGGTGTTCTCAGATGAGTGTTATGCAGAGTTCACCTGGGACGGTCCCGCTCGCACGATCCTGTCTAGTGGCCCGCACGGCGTTGTCGCAGTCCACTCCTTGTCGAAGAGGTCGAATCTCGCAGGGTTGAGGGCGGGCTTCTACGCTGGGGACCCTGACCTCGTGGGCTATCTGTCCAAGTTGAGGCAGCATGCCGGATACATGGTGCCTGGACCTGTGCAGCATGCCGGGGCCGTCTCTCTAGGGGATGACGCGCACGTCGAAGGCCAGCGAGCCACCTACCGCCGTCGCCTCGAGCGATTCGCGGAAGTGCTCACTGAGAACGGGATCGAGGCCTCCGCGCCCGGGGGCAGCTTCTACCTCTGGGTGGACGTGCCCGAGGATGTGGCGAGCGCGCGCACTCAGGACGAAGCCAACGCGGGTTGGGCGCTGACTCGATGGCTAGCCGAACGCGGTGGCGTCCTAGTGGCGCCGGGTGACACCTACGGCCCGGCGGGAGCCGCGCATGTACGGGTCGCGTTGGTGCAGCCCGATGACCGGCTCGAGCTCGTCGCCCAAAGGCTCGCGGCCCGGCGCGGCGCTGCAGGGAATTTCGCCTGACTTGTCGCGACCTGCTCTTGGCGGGGTTGGGGACAAGCAGAAGCGCGGGCAGGGCACGGCGATTCCCAAGGGATAACCTCGGCGCGATGGACGACTTGAGTTCCGTAGTTCTCGGGTTGTGGGCGCGCCGGGGAGATCTCACGCCTGATGACGCCGACGCTCGGGACCAGGTTGACGAGGTCATTGGGATGCTCGACCGGGGCGAGGTCCGCGTCGCCGAGATCGATCCAACGACCGACCGGGTGGTCGTCCACGAATGGCTCAAGGAAGCCATTTTGTTGCGTTTTGTCCTCTCCGGGTTGAAGACCACCGAGTACGGGCCCTTCGAATACACCGATGCCCTGCCCTTGAAACGGGGCCTTGAGGTAGCTGGCGTGCGAGCGGTTCCGGGCGCGAGCGCGCGGCGTGGGGCGTTCATTGGACGTGGAGCGGTGTTGATGCCGAGCTACGTGAACATCGGTGCCCGCGTCGGCGCGGAAACGATGATCGACACCTGGGCCACGGTTGGGTCGTGCGCCCAGATCGGTGACCGGGTTCACCTTTCGGGCGGCGTCGGCATCGGCGGGGTTCTCGAGCCGCCCAACGCCCGCCCAGTCTTCATCGAAGACGACGTGCTCATCGGCAGCCGGTCGATGATCACCCAGGGGGCCCGAGTCGGAAGGGGAGCGGTGCTAGGCGAGGGCACGATCCTCAATCCCTCCATACCCGTGATTGACTCGTGGTCGGGCGACGAACTCGGTCGCGGCTACGTGCCGCCCTGGAGCGTCGCCGTCGGGGCGATGAGGCGTCGGCACTACACCGGAGGGGACTTTTTTCTGCCGTGCGTGCTCGTGGTTCGCCACCTGACACCCGGCGAGAGGCACGACAAAGCCATGTTGAACGAAATTCTCAGGGAACACGGGGCGTCAGCGTGACCGTCACCGGCCCCGGACTGCTCCAGCTGACAGCAGAGCTCGTCGACATACCCTCGGTCAGCCACGACGAGGCCAGGATTGCCGACTTCGTGGCCGCGGCACTCGACGGCGCCCAACACCTCGAAATGACCCGGATCGGCAACAACATCGTCGCGCGAACCTTGCTCGGTCGCCCGCAAAGACTGATGATCGCGGGTCACCTCGACACCGTCCCTCCGAACGGCAACGAGCGCGCCGTTCTTGACGGCGACCGCTGCTCCGGGATCGGGTCGGCCGACATGAAGGCCGGGGTTGCCGTGATGCTCGAGCTAGCCAAGACCATCGCCGAGCCCGCCGTCGATCTGACGTTCGCCTGGTACGTGTGCGAGGAGATCGAGCAGTGCTACTCGGGACTGCTTGAGATCGAGGCGGCCGACGCCGCCCTTCTCGCCGCTGACGCGGCGGTGCTCACTGAGCCGACCGCAGCCGCGGTGGAGGCGGGCTGCCAGGGCGTGCTGCGTGTGGGCGTTCATCTCGGTGGCAGACGGGCCCACGTGGCGAGATCAGCGGTAGGCGTGAACGCCATCCACAGGCTTGGGCACCTGCTCGATCGCGTGAGCGCTTACGTCGAGCGCAGGCCGGTCATCGACGGCTGCGAGTACCGGGAGTCTTTGCAGGCCGTCCGGGTGGAGGGAGGCGTCGCGAACAACGTCGTGCCCGACGAGGCGCGCCTCGTGTTGAGCCTTCGCTATGCCCCGGACCACACCAAGGATCAGGCGTTTCAAGGACTCTGCGAGGCCCTGGCCCCGGCGATCGACCCTGCATTAGGCGACAGGATCGATCTGGAGGACTTCGCCCTCGCGGCCGCGCCGAACCTGGCTCACCCGCTACTTGCCGCCCTGGTCTCCGCAAGCGGCAGCGCGCCTCGGGCAAAGCTCGGCTGGACCGACGCGAGCTTCTTCAGCGCTCGGGGAGTGCCTGCCGCCAACTTCGGCCCCGGCAGCCCGCTCGTGGCTCACACTGCGGGAGAGTGGGTGGGCACAGACGAACTCGAAGCCGCGTTCTCCGGTCTCGAGAAGCTGGTCTCGGGCCGGGTCTGATCGGGGATAGGCGCCGCCGGCGGGCGGAATCGAGAGCCCAAGCGAGATCAGAGGCGCCTGAGGACGGTGACGACCTTTCCATAGACGACGACTTGGTCCGACGGGAACTCCATCTCCTCGAAATTCGGGTTCGCGGGGACGAGAGCGATTTTCGTGCGCCTCTTCCGGAGCGTCTTGACGGTGGCTTCGTCTTCTCCAATGCCGGCCACGACGATGTCGCCTGACTCGGCGTCCTCCTGGCGGCGTACCACCACGTAGTCGCCGTCGAGGATTCCGGCTTCGATCATCGAGTCGCCACGGACCTTCAGCATGAACAGGTCGCCCGAGCCCGTGAAGTCCTGAGGGATAGGGAGGAGCTCTTCGACGGACTGTTCGGCGACTACGCCTGTGCCTGCCGCGACGTGGCCGAGGAGGGGGACGTGGGACACCGGGCGGACGCGCATGGCGGTCCCGGAGGAGGGCTCCCACCTGACGATGATCGCCCGCGGCTTGGTCGGGTCGCGCTGTAGGTATCCCTCGCGCTGGAGCACTTGGAGATGAGTGTGGACCGTCGAAGGCGACGTCAGGCCCACGGCCTCGCCGATTTCGCGTACCGAGGGCGGGTAGCCCCGCTCGCGGATCTGCTCGGCGATGAATTCGAGGATCTTGCGCCGCTTACCCGCCAGAGTCGCCTCGGACATTCGTGCTCCTCCCGTCCAGACCGGAATCCGGTCCCCGCGGCACAACGTTAAGCGGGCGGCTCGGCGAATGCAAACACCCGTTCGTGAAACATGCGTTCGCTAGAGTGTTGACAGCGAACATGCGTTCGTGGTCTGATTAACGCAACGAACATATGTGCGCCGGAGGAATACCTGGTGACGGAGGCGAATACCGGGACCCACCGGCGCTTCGAGTGGCCCGAGGAGGGGTGATGGGAGCACTGGCACAGGCTGATCAGGTTGATCGTGGATTTGCCGAATGGCAGGACGAGATCGCGACAAGATCGCCAAGATCCACGCCGGCGCGTCGCCGGCGGCCAGCAGCCCAGCGCCGGCCAAGTTGGAACGTGCTCGCGGAAGAACTCGTTCCCTTTCCTCCCGAAACACGTACTCCTTCGCGTAGCCCTGTTCGGCGCCCTGCGGTCCAGGTGGAGCCGGCGTTCGAGACGGTGCGGGTTGTCCGCCACACGAACAGCGCCAAGGCGCCTCGTGTGGCCCGCCGATCGCGAGGGTTGCGGCGCCTCCTCCCCGGCGCTGCCACCCTCGCAGTCCTGTCGAGTGTCTGGTTCGGCGCGGGTGCGTTGGCGAGCCTCAATCGACCCGCCTTGGCGGTGCCGGCCGCGGCCGTAAAGGTGCCCGGTGGTTACCTGTACACAGCACGCCCGGGGGACACCTTGTGGTCGATAGCGTCCAAGCTCGAGCCGAACGGGGACCCGAGACCCCTCGTCTACTCCCTGGAGCAGCAGCTTCATGGAGCTGTGCTCGTGCCGGGCGACAAGCTGAAGCTGCCCTGAGGAAGAGACGAGCGGTCGTGGTCCCGACGTGGGCTCCCTTCGGGCGCCGCGCGAGACGGCCGGAACGAGGAACCCTGCTTGAGTCCGCATTTCCCCGCCGGGATGCCGATCGGCGCTACGTTCCCTCTGTGCGCTGCCCGTGGTGTGGGGCGACTGAGGACCGGGTCGTGGACTCCCGAGAGGTCGAGCAGGGCGAGGCGATTCGCCGACGCCGCGAATGCATTTCCTGCACGCGCCGGTTCACAACCGTCGAGCGCGTCAACCAGGCCGTCCTGTGGGTTGTCAAGCGGTCGGCCCGGCGCGAACCGTTCGACAGGAGCAAGGTGATCGCGGGCGCCCGCGCGGCCTGCAAGAACCGGCCTGTCGAGCCGCAACAGCTCGAGGAGTTGGCGGCGGCGGTCGAGCAGGTTGCCTGGTCGCTCGGACCGGAGGTGCATAGCGAGCAGGTGGGGCTTGCCGTACTGGAAGGATTGAGACAACTCGACGATGTGGCGGCTGTGCGGTTCGCCAGCGTTTACAAGGGCTTTGAACAGGTCGACGATTTTGCGCGAGAGCTGGGTCTTTTGAACAAGGACGCGAGTCCCACCACCGGCTCGGGTGAGGCCGGGGGCGACCAGGCAGATCCCGGGACACCGGCCCACGGCGCGCCATGACCGAGGCTCTGCTTGAAGAGATACCGTCCACGGCACTCGCCATCTATGCCCATCCGGACGACCCTGCCATCTCATGTGGCGGGACGCTTGCCAGGTGGGCCGCCGCCGGAAGCGCCGTGCATGTCGTCATCTGCACTCGGGGCGATAAGGGTTCGACCGATCCGGCCACGGACACCGAGGCCCTCGCGGCCTTACGGGTCATCGAGGCCGAGCGGTCCGGTGAGGCGCTCGGCGTGAGGCGGGTCCACTTTCTCGGCCGGTTGGACGGCGAGCTCGAGAACGACAACGCGTTGAGGCGCGAGCTCGTGGAGATCATCAGGGAGGTGCGGCCGGAGGCGATCGTGACTCCCGATCCGCTCGCCGTGTTTTTCGGTGAGCATCACTACAACCACCGGGACCATCGCGTCGTCGGCTGGGCGGCGCTTGACGCTGCCGCGCCGGCGGCGGCTTCGCCTTTGTATTTCAGGGGTGTGGGAACAGCCCACCAGGTTGCTGCGGGCTACTTGTCAGGCTCGCTGGAGCCGAATGTGTGGGTGGACGTGACCTCGACGATCGATGAGAAGATTGCCGCGGTGTCCTGCCACGTGTCGCAGCTGGTCGACGCCGGCGACTGGATCGCGAGTGCGCTCCGTGACGGTGCCGAGCATGCCGGGCGGGAGGCCGGCGTTGAATACGCGGAATCCTTCCGGCGTATCTGGTTCGCCCCGTGACCGGGAAGCTCGACATCCTGCATGTCGACATGGACGCGTTCTTTGCAGCGGTCGAGGTTCTAGACGACGAGGCCCTTCGTGGAATTCCGGTGATAGTCGGCGGCATCGGCCCGAGAGGGGTGGTGTCTTCGTGCTCCTACGAGGCTCGAGCTGCCGGGGTCCACTCCGCCATGCCCATGGGCGAGGCGCGCCGCCGGTGTCCCCAGGCCGTAGTGCTGCCCGGCCGCCATCGCCGCTACGGGGAGGTGAGCCGTCAGCTCAATGCGATCTTCGAAGTGTTCACACCGCTCATAGAGCCGATTTCCTTGGACGAGGCGTTCCTGGACGTATCTGGCGGCCACCTCCTTTTCGGCTCGAGCCTTGAGATCGCGCAGGCCATTCGTTCCCGGGTGAGGGAGGACTTGAAGCTTTCCTGCTCTGTCGGGATAGCGCGGTGCAAGCTGCTCGCGAAGATGGCCTCGAAGGCCGCCAAGCCGGTGGCGTCTGCGGGCGGGACGATTCCCGGTCCAGGCATTGTCGTGATCCCTCCGGAGCAGGAACTCGAGTTCCTCCATCCCCGTCCGGTCTCAGAGCTTTGGGGTGTGGGCCCCCGGACGGCCGAGCGCCTCGCCGGCTATGGGATCAGCACGATCGGGGATCTCGCCAGAATTGATCCGGCGCACCTGTCCCACCTCGTGGGGCGCGCCGCCGGCGCGCAGCTCCACGACCTCGCCTGGGCTCGAGACCCGAGAGCGGTCGTTCCAGACAGGCCTGCGAAGTCCGTGGGCCACGAGGAGACATTCGCGACCGATCTGCACGACCCTGAGAAGTTGCGCCTGGAGGTTGTTCGCTTAGCCGACTCCGTCAGCGGCCGGCTGCGAGAGTCGCGCCTCGCGGGCCGTACCGTGACGCTCAAGCTGCGCTTCGGCGACTTCAAGACGATCACCCGGTCGCAGTCGTTACGTAGGCCCGTCGCCTCCTCAGCCGAGCTCGTCAAGATCGCCGCATCTTTGCTGGCCGAGGCTGAGATCCAATCGGGAGTGCGCCTGGTGGGGGTGAGCGTTTCCTCGCTCGAGGCTCGTGGCGAAGGCGAGGGCGAGCAGCTCAGGTTCTGGGAGTCCTCGGACGCAGGGGCCGACCGCTCCGACTGGGCGTCGGCTGCCCACTCTGACCTGGACGCGGCCGTCGACGCGATCCGTGCGCGTTACGGGAAGGCGTCGGTCGGCATCACCGCCCTCGCCGAAAGCCCCGAGCCGGGGGCTGGACGCGCCCGGCGCTCGTGAGAGACCCGAGCGGGTTTCCGGTCGGCTCGCCCGGACGGGAATGTCACCCGCTGCGGAGCGTTCATAACGATGTGGGCTGCAATTGCCGACAGAGCGGTACCCGCGCCATTTACGGGCGTTTTTCTTGTGGGATGATTGAAGCGGCGCAGCAAGAGTCGCTGTCCGAAAGGGGGTGACGATGCCGCTTTCTGAAGAAGAGCAGAAGATCCTCCACGAGATGGAGGAGAAGCTGTACAAACATGATCGAGCTTTCGCCGATCGCGTCAGCACGGAGTCTCCGCACATCTCGAAACGTCACGCCACCCGCGCCTCGGTCGTGGCGTTCATCGTCGGGTTCGTCGTATTGCTCGCTCTGTTCCGCTCCTCAGTGCTGCTCGGCGCCCTTGGATTCCTGATCATGCTGGTTGCGGCGGTCGTTTTCGTGCACGAGGCGGGAATGCCGGCCGGGTCCGACGGAAAGACTGCGAAGTCAGGGACAGGTGTAAGCGAAGAGTGGGCGGAGATGCGCCGCCGTCTGCGCTCACGTTTCCAGAACCGCGGCTGAGTACTCGCTTCGATATGGGTCGGCGGCGCGACCGGGTCCATGCCGCCGAGAGCAGTTGCGGTAGCCTCCGACCTTATGGCTCCGCCGGGATCACACGAGGGCTGAGATGACCGGCCGCGCCTTGGTGCTGAACGCGTCTTTCGAGCCGCTTTCCGTAGTCGCCTCCCGGCGTGCCCTGGTTCTGGTTCTCTCCGACAAGGCGGAGATGGTGCATGGCACCGGCCGCGATCTCCATTCCGCGAAGGCGAAGTTCCCCGAGCCGTCCATAGTTAGGCTCGTGAACTACGTGCGCGTGCCGCACCAGGTCCGCGTGGCTGTCACGCGGCGGTCGGTGTTCGTTCGCGACGGGCATCGCTGCCAGTACTGCGGGGCACAGGCGGAGAACATCGACCATGTCGTCCCGAAGAGCCGCGGCGGCACCCATAGCTGGGACAACGTTGTCGCGTGCTGTCGGCGCTGCAACAGCCGCAAAGAGGACAGGCTGCTCGACGAGGCGGGCCTCAGGCTCGCCCGGATGCCCCGCGCCCCCCACTCCCGCTTGTGGCTGCTCGCGGCCAGCGGCGAGGTTCGCGATGAGTGGGCCCCGTACGTGGAGCCGGCGCTTGGGCGCGCCGTCGGTCTCTGAGCGCGACGACTACGTCTCACCACGGCAGGACCTGGCGTGTCCTGGAACGGACCGCCTCGCCCGGCGAGCTCCACGGCCAGCAGCCTGATCCGCACGGCGCGCGACTCGCTTGTGTGTGCAGGCCGCTTAGTCCGGCGGTCGTGATCGGCAGTTCCCAAGATGCATCAGACTTCGATGAGGGCCGCCTCGTCGCGGCAAACATGGCCCTGGTACGCCGCCACAGCGGTGGGGGAGCCGTCCTCGTTGCCCCGGGGCAACAGGTCTGGGTGGACGTCTTCGTGCCGAGCGGAGACGAATTGGCGGAAGACGACGTGGGGAAGTCCTTTCACTGGCTGGGAGAAGTCTTCGCCGCCTCGCTGGCGAGCGTTCTCGGGCTGTCGCCGGCCACCAACCTCATCGAAGTGAACCGCGGACCGGCCCTAAAGACCTCCTGGTCGGAAGTCTTGTGTTTCGCGGGGCTTGGGCCGGGTGAGGTGACCGTCGCCGGCCGCAAGGTGGTCGGGATGTCGCAGCGGAGAAAACGGGCGGGCGCCTGGATCCACGCCATGGCCGTCGTCGGGAGTCGCAGTGTCACCGTGGCCGACTTCTTGGCCGAGCCGGCCAGCTCGAGGGGGGAGGCTCGCGCCCTGCTGGGAAGCGTCGGCCTCCCCGACGCAGAGCACCTGGTCAGCCAGCTGACCGAGGATCTGCTGAACCGCCTCAACTAGACCCCAATCCTCCGGCGTCGCAGAGACGCCTTCCTGCCGCCCCGAGTTGGGCACAAGCCCTTGGTGAAGCGCGACCAAAACGGGCCGAAAAGCTGCTCCGGTTGTTGACTAGTGGGGGCTGGGACCCATAGAGTGGCGTGAAGTGGGGGCCTGGGGAGGGCGTACCCGTGACGGTGGGAACGAAGGCAGCTTTGACGCCAAGCTTCAAGTTCGTCGGGAACTTTCCCCGGTCGCTCGATGCGAAGGGCCGGGTGATCCTGCCGTCGCGCCTGCGGGTCCACTTCGAGCAGCACGGCTACCTGACCCCCGGAGCAGACGGCTGCCTGGCTCTTTGGCCCGAAGAGGAGTTCGTACTCGAAGCCGAGCGCCAGCATGAGAAGGACGCCTTGGGCGCCGAGGCGCGCAACGACCTGCGTGACTGGGCATCGCGGGTGACCATGGTCGAGTTCGACCGGCAGAACCGGATGCCGATACCACCAGAGCTCCGATCCCTCGCTCAGCTCGACCAAGAGGTGTTGTTCGTGGGTGTGCTCGACCGCGTCGAGCTTTGGGCACCCGACACCTGGGCGGCGCGCCGTCCCGCAGCTTCGGGCGTGCCCTTCGCCGGAAAGGTCGGGCCGTGAACCATGAAGACCTCCTCGCAGCGGTCCGTTGCCGGCGTCATCGATCCTCTGCTTGTAACTCCTGGGTTGTCCGCAGTCCCTCGGCCGAAGTGTCGGATGGCTTTCGAACCCTCTCCGCCCTGTCTCATCCCCACGTCGAGGGATGCCATTTCCTCGGTCCGGTCGGGGGGCTGCGGATGACCCAGGAGTTCAACCACACGCCGGTCATGGTCTCGGAGGTCGTTGCGATGTTCGAGCCCGTGCCGGCGGGAGTCTTCATCGACGCCACCGTCGGTGGGGGTGGGCATGCCGCAGCTCTGCTCGACCGCTTTCCGGACCAGGAGTTGGTCGGCCTCGACGTCGACGAGGACGCCGTTGCCGAGGCGGCGAGCCGTCTCAGCCGGTTCGGTGTGCGGGCCCGGGTGGTCAAGGCCCGTTTCGACGAGATGGCCGACGTGGTCGACGACTTGGCGCCGGGGCGCGCGATCGTCGGCGCCCTTTTCGATCTCGGCGTCAGCTCGCCGCAGCTCGACCGTCCCGGCCGGGGATTTTCCTATCGCTTCGACGGACCTTTGGACATGCGGATGGACCGCTCGCTCAGGACCACCGCTGCGGACTTGGTGAACAGTCTCAGTGTCGGCGAGTTGTCGGAGCTGTTCGCCGAGAACGGTGAGGGCCGCTTCGCCCGGACCCTGGCCGAGGGCATCGTCTCCAACAGGCCGATCGAGACGACCTCCCAGCTGGTCGAGGTCGTCCAACATTGTTTGCCTGGAGTCGCCCGAAAGCGCGCAGGTCACCCGGCCAAGCGTGTCTTCCAGGCCTTGCGCATCGCCGTCAACGAGGAGCTCGAGGTGTTGGCCACCGGCCTCGAGACCGCGCTTGGATTGCTCACGCCCGGCGGGCGCTGCGTAGTCCTGTCCTACCACTCGGGTGAAGACCGGCTCGTCAAGCGGAGCTTCCTGGACGCCGAGACCGGGGGATGCACCTGCCCGGTGGGGCTCCCGTGCGTCTGCGGCGCCAAGGGCACGGTCCGGGTTCTCACGCGCGGCGCACGCCTGGCATCCACGGCCGAAAAGGCCGTGAACCCGCGCGCCGGCAGCGCTCGGCTCAGGGCGGCCGAGCGGCTTGTTGGGGATGGTGTCTGATGGCCAGCACCGCGCGTGCCGTCGCGACCTCGGCCCGCGAGTCGGCACAGCCGCGCCCCGGCCATTCCGGAAATGCTCGGCCGCGGCTGGACGTCGTCGAACGCGGTCGCGCTGCGTCCCGCTCGAGCCACCGCCAGGCGAACCTCCTTAGAACCCTGGGTGTGGCATTCGTGGTGGGCGCGCTCGCCCTGACAGCTGTGGCACATGCCTTCGTCGCCTCCGACCAGCAGCGGATCGACGCCCTGCAGGGACAACTCGCCACGACTCTCGCCCAGCAGCAGAACCTCCAGCTCTCGCGTGCCGCGCTCGAGTCGCCGGTGCGGGTGCTCAATATCGCCGAGCACGATCTCGGCATGATCTCACCGGGGTCCGTCTCGTACCTGGCGCCAGTCGATCCCGGCATCTCCGTGGGCCAGGCGGCAGCGAACGCGGCGAGAGCCGCCGCGGCCAGGCTTACCAAGAGCCACCAAGGCGGCGCGCCATCTTCGAAGAATGACCCGAAGAGCGGGGCTGACTCGCCCTCGACCACCTCGCCGACCGGGTGAGCGGGTTGGCCCCCTCCGACCGGACGGCATCAGCTCGCTCGAGGGCAGTGGCCCAAACCACGAACAAGCCGCGGTCCTCGGGCCCGAAGAGGTCGGCCCAGTCGCGGCGACGCCTGCTGGCGCTGCTGTTGATCTCCGCGCTGGCGTTGTCGGGACTGGCGGCCCGGCTTGTCCAGATCCAGGGCGTGGATGCGGTCCATTACGCCGCCTACGGATCCCAGGAGGTCGATCAGCACATCACCCTGCCGGCCCTGCGCGGGTCCATCTACGACCGGAGCGGGAACCTGATCGCGGCGTCCTCGCCTCGTGTAGATGTCATCGCGGACGACTTCCTCGTCGGCCGCTCGAAAGCCGATCGCGGCCGCCTGGCTTCCCTTCTCGGGCTCTCGGTGACGGCGCTCGAGGCCAAGCTCAGCGAGCACAGCGGTTACGTGCCGCTCGCCTTCCAGGTCAACACAAACGTCGAGCAGGAAGTCGCCAACCTCGGTTTGCCGTACCTGACCTTCGCTCCGGACGTAGCCCGAACGGACCCGGACGGCAATCTGTTCTCTCCCGTGCTTGGCATAGTCGGCTATGACGACCAGGGTCTGTCAGGGCTCGAGTACCTCGAGAACTCCGTGCTCGCCGGGACCGCCGGTTCCGAGGTCGTGCCGACTGGCCCGAACGGCGAGGGCCTTCCCGGTACGCCCACGCAGGTCGTGCCCGCGCGTCAGGGAACCGGGCTGGTCCTTACCTTGGACGAGCCGCTCCAGTTCGAGGTCACCAAGGATCTCGCCGCGCAGATAACCGCAACCCACGCCACCGGCGGAGTCGCGATCGTCGAGGACAGGCGAACAGGTGGGATCCTGGCCATGGTCGACCTCGTCACCGAGCGGAATGGCCAGGTCGTTCCGGCGGCTCAGAACTTGGCGGCGACCTCGGTCTACCAGCCAGGCTCGGTCATGAAGCTCGTGACGATGTCAGGTGCTCTCGAGGAGGGCCTGATCAAGCCGAACTCGGTCTTCACGGTTCCCTACCAGATCTCGCTCGGCGGATGGCCCTTCAACGACGCCGATTTCCACCCCACCGAGGAACTCACCGCCACCCAGATTCTCGCCCAGTCCTCGAATATCGGGACGATTGAGATCGCCCACCTCCTCGGCGCGGACCGGCTTTCCTACTTCCTGCGCGACTTGGGCTTCGGCCGACCGACCGGGCTCCACTGGCCGGGTGAGAGCGACGGTCTCGTGCCAAGCCCCAGCGATCCGAACGCCTGGTCCGCCTCCTCGATGGGCACGGTCCCGATCGGCACCGGGGAAGCCGTCACGCCACTGCAGATCCTGGACGCCTACAACGCCGTCGCCAACGACGGCGAGTTCGTCACGCCCCGCCTGGTCGAGGCGACGATCTCTGCCGATGGGGTGGAGCACTTCCTCCCGAGCACGCAGCCCAGGCGGGTGCTCTCGAGCGAAACCGTCGCCGAGCTGTTGCCGATGCTGGAGCAGGTCACCGAGGACGGGACGGCGCTCGCAGCCCGCATCCCCGGCTACCAGGTGGCCGGAAAGACCGGGACGGCCCAGATACCGAGCACAACCGGAATCGGCTATGAGCCAGGCGCCTGGAGTGCAACCTTCGTGGGTTTCGCTCCGGCGTGTAACCCCGCCCTCACGACGTTCGTCATGCTCACCAGGCCGGACCTCATCTACGGCGGTTTGGCTTCGGCGCCGGTGTTCTCGGCGATCATGCGGTACGCACTGCGACATTTCGACATCGCCCCCACCGGGCAGAGGGCCCTCTTCTCGGGTTCGTCGGAGTTGGGGAACCCATGAGCGATGCCGAGGCAGGCCTCGCGGGCCCGGGGGTTTCCCTCGCGCAAATAATCGACCGTGTCTGCCCGGAGCGGGTGATCGGCGATGTGGCCGGCATTCTCATCTCATCGGTCACCTACGACCACAGAGCTGTGGCCCCCGGCGCGCTGCACTGTTGCCTTCCTGGAGCAAACGTCGACGGGCACGATTTCGCGGCAGAGGCAAGGCGCGCCGGTGCGCTCGCGTTCGTGTGCGAGCGTCCGCTCGGCGACGAGATGGCAACCGCCGTCCAGCTCATCGTCGGTGCGGCCGGCGCCCGGCCTGCCATGGCGCAGGCGGCGTGTGCTCTTTGGGGCGATCCGGCTTCGTCGCTCACCACCGTCGGGGTTACAGGCACCAACGGCAAGACGACGACGACCTACTACCTGCGGGCGGTGTTCGAGGCCCAGGGCTGGCCGACGGCGGTGATCGGCACCCTCGGTGGGGCACGAACGACGCCTGAGGCGCCTGAGCTGCAGCGTGCGCTGGCCCACGCGAGAGACTCCAAGCGAGCTGCCGTCGCCCTCGAAGTCACCTCTCACGCGCTCGTCCAGCACCGGCTCGACGGTTACTGCCACGACGTGGCAGTCTTCACGAACCTAAGCCAGGACCACCTCGACTACCACGGGAGCATGGAGTCATATTTCGAGGCCAAAGCGGGCCTTTTCACCCCAGAGCATGCACGCCAAGCGGTGGTCAATGTGGACGATCCCTACGGCCGTCGGCTGTTCGAGGCGGCCACGATACCGATGCGCGCCTTCTCTATCGCCGAGGCCGACGAACTCGAGGTCGGGCTGAGAGAGAGCCGTTTCCGCTTCACCGGCGAGCCCGTGCGGCTCCGGCCCGGCGGGGAGATAAACGTCCGCAACGCCCTAAGTGCCGCCGCGGCTGCGGAGCGTTTGGGGGTCCCTGCGGCGACGATCGCCGCCGGGCTTTCGGCCGCGGTGAGCCCGGCCGGTCGGCTCGAGGAAGTTCAGAACGACCTCGGAGCGACTGTCATCGTCGACTTCGCACACACCCCGGCTGGGCTCTCAGAGGTGCTTCGCGCGGCCCGCACGCAGGCCGAGACCGTTGGCGGCAAAGTGCTTGTGGTCTTCGGGTGCGGTGGGGACCGGGATCGGGCCAAGCGCCCGCTCATGGGCTCGGTCGCCAGCCGCATGGCTGACGTCGCCGTGCTCACCTCCGACAATCCACGGAGCGAGGACCCGCTCGCGATCATCGCCGAGGTGCGGGCGGGGTGCGACGGCAGCGCGCTGCTCGTGACCGAGCCGGACAGGCGGCACGCGATCGCGATCGCGCTTCAGTCAACAGGGGCCGGCGACGTTGTCATCGTGGCGGGCAAGGGCCATGAATCGGTCCAGCAGATGGGGGACCGCTCGATCGAGTTCAACGATCGAGCCGTCATCCTCGAGGAACTGGAGAGGCTTGGCGCCGGGGGAGCGGGTTCATGATCCCCCTTCTGTCGGCGGGGGCACTCTCGCTCCTCGTGGCCGGCTTCGGCACCCCGATCCTGTTGCGCTGGCTCATCCGGTGGCGCATCGGCCAGCAGATCCGTGCCGACGGTCCGGCTCATCACACTCTCAAGGCCGGGACCCCGACCATGGGCGGCATCGCGATCCTCATCGCGGTCGTCGTCGGCTACTGCCTCGGCCACGTCGGGACGTCCGCTCCTTTCACGCGCTCGGCGGTGCTCGTGCTAGGCGCGATCGTCGCCGCGGGGGCTGTCGGCGCTGCGGACGACTGGATCAAAGTGCGCAGACGGCGCTCGCTGGGGCTCAACGTGCGCTGGAAGACGATCCTTCTCATCGCCGTCGCCGTCGCCTTCTGCGTGGCGGAGGTCAACTGGGGTGGGATCCACACCACGATCTCGTTCACCCGCTACGACGTGCCCGGGACTCAGCTCGGACCGGTGCTGTGGGTGGTCTGGGGCGTTCTCATCATTTACGCCACGGCGAACTCGGTGAACCTTACCGACGGGCTCGACGGACTGGCGGCAGGCTCAGCGGCGTTCGTGTTCGCCTTCCTGGCTCTGGTCGGCTTCATCCAGTACCGCCACCCCGAGATTTACCGGGTCCATTCCGCTCTCGATCTCGGGCTCGTGGCGGTGGCGATGTGCGGCGCGTGTGTCGGCTTTCTTTGGTGGAACGCCGCCCCGGCCCGGATCATCATGGGTGATACCGGTTCTTTGGCGATCGGGACCGGCATCGCGTGCTTGGCGCTCACGATGAATGTCCAGCTCCTCCTGCCGATCATCTGCGGGTTGTTCGTGCTTGTCACCCTGTCGGTGATCATCCAGGTCGTGAGCTTCAAGACCTTCCACCGCCGCGTGTTCCTTATGGCCCCGTTGCACCACCACTTCGAGCTCAAGGGATGGCCGGAGACGACGGTGACGATTCGCTTCTGGATCATCTCGGGGTTGTGTGTGGCTTTCGCCCTGGGCTTGTTCTATGCGGACTTCTTGTCGACCGGGCCGCTCAAATGACCCGGGCGTCCGAGGCTCGCGCCATCGCAGCGCCCTCGCGTCAGGTCACCTCGACGCGCCGGGCTGGCGCCGCCGGCTCCCGCAACAACATCTCGGTGGTCCAAGGCGCGGCTCGTTCGGAGTCGTCAGCGAAGGCCGCTCGTCACACCCTCGAGTTCGATGTGCTGTTCGCCGCCGTGGCGGGCTTGTGCCTACTGGGACTCCCGATCGTGCTCTCCGCGTCGGCTCCTTTGGCGATCCTTCACGGGCAGTCACCTTGGACTTACGTGGTCCGACAATCCGGCTACCTCGTCATCGGCGTCGTTGCCGCTGTCGTAGTGAGCCGAGTGCCGATCACGACGGTGCGCAAGTTTCGTTTCCTGCTGCCTCTTCTAGCGCTCTCACTTCTGGTCGTCGTCTTCGTGCCCGGGGTCGGTCACTACGCCGGCGGGTCGAGCCGGTGGATAGGGATCGGGCCGATACAGATCCAGCCCTCGGAGTTGATGAAGCTCGCCGTGGTCATATTCGCCGCCGACTTGCTCGCTCGGCGCTACAAGCGCCGGGACCAGTGGAAGGAGATGGTCCGGCCGCTCCTCATCTTCCTCGTCGTGGCGGCAATGCTGATCGTCAAACAGCCGGACCTCGGCACAGCGATGGTGCTGTGCTGCATCACGTACGCGATGCTCTTTGCCGCCGGCGTCCGGGTCCGCTACTTATTGGCGTCGGGAGCGGTCGTCTGTGCGGGCGGGGCGTTCGTCGCCTTGTCGGCCGCTTACTCCCGCGATCGGCTCTTGTCGTTCCTCAACCCGTTCGCGCATGCCGCGGGCACCGGTTACCAGGTCGTGCAGGCTTACGCGACGCTTGGTCTCGGCGGCTTGCTGGGCAGCGGCGTCGGGGCGTCCGCCACCACTTGGGGCTTCCTCCCGAACGCCCACACGGACTTCGTCTTCGCTGTCATCGCAGGCAACCTGGGCCTCGTGGGGGCGCTCGCCACTCTGGTCGGCTTTGCCGCCATCGGGTGGGCCGGGTTCCGCATCGCGGCCCGCGAGAGGGACCCGTTCGCCCGCTTCGTGGCCGTCGGCGTCACCTGCTGGGTGATCGCGCAAGCCGTCATCAACATCGGGGGTGTCGTGGACGCCCTGCCCGTGACAGGTATCCCGCTCCCGTTCATCTCCTACGGTGGTTCCTCGTTGGTTGTGGCCCTCATCGGAGTCGGCTTGCTCTTCGGCATCGCGCGGCGCCAGTCCGAGGCGTCCTCAAGGTCGTCCGCGCCGGCACGGTTCATGCCCGTGCCAGCCCGCCCCGCCGCCAATCGGTCGCGTTCGGGGCGCCGGCCGCCGCGAGGACCTGCGTAAGGATGGTCGCGTGACGACGGGAACGCGACACGGCTCGCCACGCGCCTTCGCTCTCGTCACAGGCGGGGGCACCGCCGGACATGTGCAGCCGGCCTTGGCGGTCGGGGAGGCGCTCGTGGCCCGCGGGCACGCGCGCGAGACGATCATCTATGTCGGTTCGCGGAGGGGCATGGAGGCCCGGCTCGTTCCCGAGGCGGGCTTCGAGGTGACCTTGTTGCCGGGCAGGGGCATTCAGCGACGCCTCACGCTCGAGAACCTGGGGGCAGCCGCCGGGTTGCTCGTTGCGTGCTGGAGTGCTTTCGGGATCCTGCTCCGCCGACGCCCGCGGGTCGTGGTCACCGTGGGCGGCTATGCGGGCCTTCCCTGTGCGGTCGCCGCGATCGCCTTGAGGATCCCGCTCGTGGTGGTCAGCTGCGACGCGGTCGCCGGCGCCTCCAACCGGGCCGTCGCTCGCTTCGCCAGCAGCTGCGCGGTCGCCTTCGAAGGCACGGGGCTCCCACGGCAGGTCGTGACCGGGGCCCCGCTCCGCAGCGCCGTGCGCGGCGCAAACCGGAATGACGAAGGCCGCGAGGAGGCCCGGGCCGCCCTCGGCGTCCCAAAGGATCGTTTCCTGCTCGCGGTCGAGGGTGGATCGCTCGGCGCTCGCCGCATCAACGAGGCCACCCTCAAGCTCGCGAAGTCCTGGGGGGCGCGGGGCGACGTGACCATTTACCACGTTGCCGGGGAACGAAACCTCGCCGTCGTGGACCATGAGGCGGCCGGGTTCGGGCTCGGGCCGAACAACGGCGTGAGCGGCGGACTCGACTACCGCCTCGTCGGCTATGAGCGGCAGATGCCGGCGCTGCTGGCCGCTTGCGACTTCGCCGTGTGCAGAGCTGGCGCTTTGACGGTGGCCGAGTTGGCGGCAATCGGCACGCCGAGCGGGCTCGTGCCGCTCCCCGGGGCGCCGAACGACCACCAGACGCGCAACGCCGAGGCCTTGACGCGCGTCGGCGCGGCCGTGCTGATCCCGGACGCCGAGTGCACAGCCGCGCGTTTGGAACAGGTCGTCGACTCGGTCCGCCAGGACCCGGAGAGGCTCTCGGCCATGAGCGCCGCAGCGCTCAAAGTGGGCCACAAGGACGCCTCGGACGAAGTGGCCGCCTTGGTCGAGTCAGTGAGCAAGGAGGCGGCGTGAGCGTTCCTTCAAGACCAAGGATCGACTTGGGCGTGCCGCGAAGCATCCATGTCGTCGGGGCGGGCGGAGCGGGCATGAGCGCCATCGCGGCGGTGCTCGCGTCCATGGGCCACCACGTCACGGGCAGTGATCTCAAGTCGTCGCCTTCGCTCGAGCGTCTGCGCGCCCGCGGAGTCGAGGTCGCCATCGGCCATCGCCGGGAGAACGTCGCCACGCCGGACGTGCTCACCTATTCGACAGCAGTGCCGGACTCGAACGCCGAGCTCGACGAGGCACGCCGGAAGGGGATCCCGGTGTTGTCGCGCTCCGAGATGCTGCAGGCGATAGTTGCCTTGAGAAGGACGATCGCGATCGCGGGCACCCACGGCAAGACGACGACCTCCTCCATGTTGTCGCTCGTACTCGTCGAGGCCGGCCTTCACCCGAGCTTCCTCATCGGCGGCGACGTGAACGAGATAGGGACGAACGCGATCTGGGACCTGGGCGAGTGGCTCGTCGTCGAGGCCGACGAGAGCGACGGGACCTTCCTCGACATCACGCCCGAGATTGGGGTCGTGACGAGCGTCGAGCCTGACCACATCGAGCATTACGGCTCCTACGACGGGCTGAAGGAGGCCTTCGCCGCATTCCTCGGGCAGGTCGGCTCCGCCATCGTCTGCGCCGACGACCCGGTGGCCAAGGCACTCGCGCCGGCCTCGGCGACGAGTTACGGGTGTTCCCCCGACGCCGACGTCCGCATCGTGGACGTCGAATCGGGTCGCAGCCATCTCCGCTTCGAGCTCGTGGGACACCCCGGGAGTTTGGGCGTCTTCGAGCTGCCCGTGCCCGGGGTGCACAATGCACGCAACGCCGCTGGCGCGGTCTCGGCCGCCCTCGCCCTTGGTGTCGATGCCGAGCACGCCCGTCGGGCGCTTGCCCGTTTTGCCGGTGTCGCACGGCGCTTTGAGTTCCGCGGGGAGCTCGAAGGCGTCACGTTCGTAGACGACTACGCCCACCTGCCCGGCGAAGTGCGTGTCGCTCTCAACGCCGCTCGGGACGGCAACTTCGGCCGGATCATCTGTGTCTTCCAGCCCCACAGATACTCGCGGGTCGCGATGCTGGCAGAGGGGTTCGCCGATGCGTTCCTGGGAGCCGATTTGTTGGTTGTCACCGACATCTACCCGGCGGGCGAGAAGGCGCGCCCGGGAGTGTCGGGCAAGCTCGTCGTCGACGCGATCCAGGCTGCCCATCCCCGCTCCCGCACTGAGTACGTGCCGAGCCATGAGGATCTCGTTGCCTTCCTGCGTTCCAACCTGCGCCCTGGGGACCTCTGCCTCACCCTGTCGGCAGGCGATTTGACGAATCTCGTCGCCGAGCTCGGCGACCCCCGGTCCCAATGACTCGCGTCCCCGGTCCGGCTTCCCGGTCCACGATCGAGGCGGCGGCCGAGCTGCTCGACCGGATTGTGGTCCGCGACCGGCCGATAGGGGAGCTCACCACCTATCGGGTCGGCGGTGCGGCGGCGCTGTTCGCCGATGTGGGCACTGTCGCTCAACTGCAGCGTGTCGCGGCGGCTGTGGAGGCGACGGGGATCTGTGTGCTCGTATTAGGGAAGGGCTCGAACGTCCTCGTCTCAGACAGGGGATTTGAAGGCCTGTGCATACGCCTCGGCGGGGACTTCGCGAGCATCGACGTCAGCGGCGAGCTGGTGCGCGCCGGTGGCGCGGTCGCGTACCCCGTGCTCGCCCGGCGAAGCGCCGCTGCTGGCCTGACAGGGCTGGAATGGGCGGTCGGCATACCTGGGTCCGTGGGCGGCGCGGTCAGGATGAACGCCGGGGGGCACGGCTCCCAGACCTCCGACTGCCTGGTCGAGTGCCGGATCTTCAACCTCGACCGAGGCGTCGAGCACACCGTGCGGGCGGAGGATCTGGACCTCTCCTACCGGCATTCGGCCGTGCGGCCCCACGACGTGGTCACCGAGGCCTGTTTCGGCCTCGAGCGCGGTGACGCGGCCGCCTCCGCGGCCAGGATCGACGAGATCGTGAGTTGGCGACGAGAGCATCAGCCCGGCGGCCAGAACGCAGGCTCGGTGTTCACGAACCCGCCCGGCTCCTCGGCGGGCCTTCTCGTCGAGCAGGCAGGTCTGAAGGGCTTCCGGATCGGCTCGGCCGCGGTGTCGGACAAGCACGCCAACTTCATCCAGGCGGACCCGGGCGGGTCGGCCGACGATGTCAAACGGGTCATGGACGAAGTGCGGGCGGCGGTGGCACGAAAGCTCGGGATCGAGCTCGGGACCGAGCTGCGCCTCATCGGCTTTGGGGAGGACCAATGACAGACCCGAGGATTCACGCCCGGCGCGTCGAGGTGCAACGCCAGAACGGCCGCCACCGCCTCAGGATCGTGCTCGGCTTCGTCGTGCTGGTGCTGCTCTCCGCCGGAGCGGTGGCCTTGACGCACACCTCGCTCTTCGCGGCCCGGAAGGTCGTGATCGTCGGGACGACCAACATCGCCCGGAGCGAGATCTTGGGAGTCACAGGCCTGGACCGGAAGCCGCTTTTGATCGACATCAACTCCGCCACCCTCGCCCGCCGCGTCGAGCGGCTTGCGTGGGTGGACAGCGCCACGGTGAGCGTAGAGTGGCCGTCCACCGTATCGATCGCCGTCGTCGAGCGAGTGCCGGTGGCCGCCGATGCCCTGCCCGGGGGCGGTTACGCGCTGCTCGACTCGTCGGGACGGGTGTTGGAGGACCGCGCCATACGGCCCGTGTCACTTCCTGTCATCGCCCTGCCACAAGTTCCGGGGAAGCCCGGAAGCTTTCTCGGGGTGTCAGCCCGCGCGGTCCTCATGGCCGCGGCCGCACTGCCTGTGTCGCTGCTGCCCCGCGTTGACGAGATCATCACCTCATCTGCTCAAGGCGTCGTGTTGCGCTTGAAGGGTGGGCTCGAGGCCGTCTTGGGAAGCGACCAGTCGCTCCCGCAGAAGTTCGTCTCGCTCGTGACCGTGCTCAACAGGGTCAATCTGGCGGGCGTGGGCGGAATCGACCTCCGAGTTGCGACTTCCCCGGTCTTGACCCCCCTAGTCAGCCCCTCTAACGTTCAGGGCAAGGGTGATGGCTGAGATAGTTCGCGACGAGACCGGTGCTGAAGGGGTGGTCGAGGTCGCCGGAAGTGTGCCTCGCCAACCAGCGGTGACCGCGGGTCGGTGGAGTGTCTATCCGGCTACAGGGGCTGAGGACGGCTAGTAACGACCGCTCGAAGCCAATCGGCACCAACCGGTAACGTCCCGTGACTGCTCGGGAATTGCCCAACGGGAACTCAGGAGAGGTTGGAGCGCGGATGAGCACGCCAGGCCAGAGCTTCATCGCCGTGATCAAGGTCGTCGGAGTCGGGGGCGCGGGGGTAAACGCGGTCAACCGGATGATCGACGCCGGCCTGCAAGGGGTCGAGTTCGTGGCGGTCAATACGGATGCGCAGGCGCTCTTGATGAGCGAGGCAGACATAAAGCTCGACATCGGACGCACCTTGACGCGCGGGCTCGGAGCCGGGAGTGACCCTGAAGTGGGGCGTTTGGCCGCTGAGGAGCACCTCGAGGAGATCGAGGAGGTTCTGAAGGGCGCAGACATGGTCTTCATCACCGCCGGCAAGGGCGGTGGCACCGGCACGGGCGCGGCTCCGGTGATAGCCGAGACCGCCAAGGGGCTTGGAGCCCTGACGATCGGAGTGGTGACGCGGCCGTTCGCTTTCGAGGGCAGGCGCCGCTCCAGCCAGGCCGAGGCCGGCATCCAGCGCCTGCGCGAGAAGGTGGACACCCTTATCGTGATCCCGAACGAGCGCCTCTTGTCGATCTCGGACGAGCGGACGTCGATGGTGGAAGCCTTCGCGATGGCGGACGAGGTGCTGCTTCATGGCGTGCAAGGCATCACGGACCTGATCAACGTGCCAGGACTCATCAACACGGACTTCGCCGATGTGAAGATGGTGATGAACAACGCGGGTTCCGCCATCATGGGAATCGGCACCGGCTCTGGCGAGGGGCGCGCCGTCAACGCGGCCCGGCACGCCATCACGAGCCCGCTGTTAGAGGCTTCGATCGAAGGAGCTCGAGGCATCCTGCTCAACATCGCCGGCGGGAGCGACCTCACCTTGTTCGAGGTGAACGAGGCCGCGGCGATCATCCACGACGTGGCCCACCCGGACGCCAACATCATCTTCGGCAACGTCATTGATGACGCTCTGGGTGACACAGTGCGGGTGACGGTCATCGCGGCCGGTTTCGACCATCTCGACGCGGCCGAGGAGACGAGAAGGCCGTCCGTGGGCGCGTCCCGTCCGGCTCCGGAGACGGCGTTGCGGGGCAGCTCCCGGTTGGGCGACGGGGACGAGGCCAAGGGTGATTTCGCCGCCGCAGTACCGGGGCGAAGCGTCCAGACGGGACGCGACGTATTCGACGTCGGCATCGACGACGACCTCGACCTCGACGACGACTTCGACGTCCCGTCCTTCCTCCGCTAGAAGCTTCCGGATCGCGGGCGTGCCCGCGGTCGTGTTGCTGAGCGGAGCCGAAGATGGCGACTTGGGCCCTAATTCGGGCCTGGAGTCGCGCGCCCTCGGTTCGAGGCGCGAGCTGCTCGCGCCCGGCCGCTGGCGTTGGGTGAGCCAGGTGCACTCAAACCGGGTCGTGGTCCTCGATCCGGATGAACGATGCGAGGGACGCGAGGCCGACGCGCTTGTCACGACCCTGCCCGGCGACCCGGTCGCGGTCTTTGCAGCTGATTGCGCGCTCGTCGGCCTTGTGAGCCCTGGCGGCGTTGTGGCTGCTGCGCACGTGGGCTGGCGCGGGCTTCTCGCCGGCATCCTCGAGGCGACGGCGGCTGCCATGCGCTCGAAGGGCGCCACGGACTTGGTTGCGGTCGTGGGGCCATGCATCGGTCCCGAGTGCTACGAGTTCGGCGCGGACGACCTGCGATCGCTCGAAGCCCGGTACGGGTCGTCGCTGTGTGCTGCGACCTCGGCCGGACGGCCGGCCCTCGACCTGCGAGCCGGAGTGCACCGCGCCCTTGAGTCCTCGTCGATCCCGGTTTTGGGCGAGGAGCCGAGCTGCACGGCCTGCGGGCCGGGTTGGTTCTCGTGGCGGGCGCGCGGCGATACCGCCCGGCAGGCGCTCGTCGTGGCGGAGGCGAGATGAACCCGGGCCCCGAACTCTCGGGTGCGTCCGAAACCCTCGTGGATGCCATCGCGGATCGTGCCCGCATTGCCCGCGAGCGGATCGCGGACGCCGGGGGGGATCCCGAATTGGTGAAGATCGTGGCCGTCACGAAAGGCTTCGGGGCCGACGAGGTCGCCGCCGCCTACTTGGCGGGCCTCAGGGATTTCGGGGAGAACTACGCGGACGAGCTGCTGGCGAAATGGGGCACCCTCGGCCACGCGGCGAGCTGGCACTTCCTCGGGGCGGTGCAGCGCAACAAGGTGGGCCGTCTTGCCCAGTTCGTGGACTGCTGGCAGGCAGTGGCGAGGGTCGTCGAGGGCGAGGCGATCCTTCGCCATCGGTCACAGCCTCCACGGGGCCAAGCCCCTCCGGGCGACCCGGGCGGTGGTGAACTTGGTCCCGCGTCGCTCCTGGTGGAGGTGGACACGACCGGGCTCGAGGGCCGAGGCGGCTGCGCGCCGGGCGAGGTGCCTGAGGTGGTCGCAGGCCTGCGTGCACTCGGCTGTAGCGTCGATGGCTTGATGACCGTGGCTCCGGCCGGTGACGCAAACCTGGCAAGGAGGGCCTTCGACGAGGTGGCTCGGTTGCGCGACAACCTCGGCCTCGTCGAACTGTCGATGGGCATGTCGGGCGACCTGGAGCAGGCCGTGGCCGCGGGCGCGACGATGGTGCGCCTCGGGACCGCCCTGTTCGGTACTCGCCCGCAACGTCGCAGGCTGTAACAATAGGGATCTCGGAGGAGGGCTGGCGATGGCTTCGATTGTGCAAAGAGCGTTGATGTACCTCGGTCTAAAGGACATCGAGGACGAGGACGACTACGACCGCGACCCCGATGAGGCTCCCGAACAGGCCACTGGTCGCGTTCGCCAGAGCTCGTATCCCGAGCCTGCGCCGTCTCGGTCGAATGTGGCCACGGTGCGGCCGCTTGCCCGTGACGATGGGCGCGAACCGCAGACCCCAGTCGCCCGGGGCGCTGTCGTGCGACCCTTCGTGACGCAACGGCACTCCAAGCCCCAGGTCGTGGCTCCGGCGCGTTTTTCCGACGCCCAGGAGATCGGCGACATGGTCAAGGCGAACTCGCCGGTCATCGTCAACCTCCAGGCGAGCGAGAAGGACCTAGCCCGCCGCATGATCGACTTCTGCTCCGGCCTCACCTACGCCGTGGGCGGGTCGATGGAGAAAGTCGCCGAGTCGGTCTTCCTGCTAACCCCGTCCAACGTCGAGGTCTCCCCCGAGGAGCGCATGCGACTCCAGGAGAACGGGCTGTTCCGGCCCTGAACACTCCTCCGCCAGCCCGACGCCATGTTCGTTCGCAACCGAGGCGATGAGCTTTGACCTACGTCGTCGACGTCCTCAACCTCTTCCTTTTCATTCTCATAATTCGCATCGTGCTCTCCTACGTCCCGGCGTCACCGGGGTCGGCCTTGGCGTCGATCACCAGGTTCTTCGAGGCGATCACCGAGCCGGTGTTGCGGCCGATCCGGCGTCTCATCCCGCCGGTGCGGATCGGCTCGGGGACCTTGGACCTGTCGCCGATCATCGTTTGGCTCGTAATCCTCATCGTGAGCCGGATCCTCGTTTCTTAGCCGGTGGCAGCATCCACCATCGCCTAGGAGCCGACCGGTAGCATCCGGCCATGGATCTGTCTGCCAAAGTCCTGCGTGAGGTTGAGTTTCGCGAGCGGCTTCGAGGCTACGACGGCTACGAAGTGGACGAGTTCCTCGAGAAGGTGGCGGTCGAGGTCGAGGATCTGCAAGAGAAGATGCGCCAGCTCGTCGCGCGGGCCGAGCGTGCCGAACGAGCCGTTTCGGACAAGGCGACGGGCGGCGAAGACGACAGCATCAGCCGTACTCTGCTGCTTGCGCAACGAGCCGCTGACCTGGCCGTGAACGAGGCCCAGGAACAGGCAGTCGAGCTCGTCGAATCCGCGCGTCGGGAGGCTGAGGAGCTGTTGGGCGAGGCGAGAGAGGGGGCGCTCCACCTCACCTCGGAGGCTGAGCGCCGCCACACCGACGACATCGCCCGGCTCGAGGCTGAGCGGGACAAGATCAGTCGCGAGCTGAGGGAGCTGTCCGCCGTGCTCGAGGCCACCCGCAAGAAGATGAGGGAGTCGCTTTCCGCCGCCCTCAGCTTCGTCGAAGGGGCATTGCCGGCCCCGATCGAGGTCCCGGAGTTCCACGCCGAACACCTCTCCTTCGAGGGAGGCCCCGTGGACGACATTGAGGCTCAGATCAGTGAGGACGCCGCTGTCGCAGCGCCCTCTGTCCCGCCCGACGACGACTATCCCGACGACGACTACCCGAGTGAGCAGGCCAGCCTTTCCGCTGTGCCGCCGCTTGGGAGCCCGGCGCCGGTCACCGAGTCGTGGCGCGCCGAGTCGATGCCGATGTTTCCTGACTCAGTCGCGAGCCCGCGCCGGGTAACTCCTCTCGGATCCGACTGGATCGCCTGAGACACAGCAGAAATCCCCGGCCGCAACGCGCTGCGGCCGGGTCGATCCGACATCTTTGTGGGCCTCCAGTTTTGCGACCGCTGCTGAACGGCATCGCGAGTTGGATGCCGTTCAGCAGCCTGGCATCGGTCGAGTTGGCTGGGCAGCGCGCAGCTCAGGCCCTAGTGCCAGGCGCTGGTCCGGTTGATGGGACCAGTAGCGCTCAATGGGTCAGGGACTAGCTTTCTTCACCTTCTCAAGAGATCGCGAGGTGTTCCACCAGCTGCAGGGTCCCTGACGGACCGCTGACGCCGGAGAACGTTCCCCAACCGGCGAGCGTTGACAGCCCGGCGTCTCCAAGACCGCCGGAAGTGACGAGGAACGTCCCCTTCGTAGTCCTGGCGCCTGAGGTGGTCCCGTAGAACCAGATGCTCACTGAGCCAACTTGGCCTCCGAGGCTGCACGCCGAGCACGTGTCGTAGGCGACGAAGGACTCCGAGCCGTATCCGGTCACGGTGCCCAACCTCTGTTCAGAGGCCGAGCCGACGAGGCCTCCTCCACCAAACAGGCCGGTGCCCAATTCGCCCACCAGGGTCTGGTTCGATTCAGTGGTCGCCAACGTGGCAGTGGCGATGGTCGTCGTGTGGGTGAAGGTCCCCGAGAAGGTGCCGAGGTTCCAGGAGCTCACCGAGATGTGCTCGGGGATCCCGGGGCCTTCCATGGCCTCCGGCGCCGGGTTGGGCTGGACGACATTGAAGCCGCACTGGCCGGATGCGACCGTTCCGACGATGGTCGGTGAGGCGGACGAGTCGCCGAACTGAACGGCGGGGTCGTCATCGAGACACGTGAGGCTCCCGGTGACCAGGTTGCTGCCCACCTCCACCGCGTCGGGGTCGCCCATCGTGTTATTGGAGATCGTCGCGCTGCCGTCGACCTCGTTGCGGAACGCTCCCAGATAGCACGACGCGAGGCCGCTCTCGGTGAAGTTCCCGCCGATGACATCGTCCTCGGCGTCGCTGTAGACGGGAAGCCCCGCCAGATTGGAGTCATCGGCCCACGGCGCGGGGGCAGGCACGTCGATGCCGGAGAACGGTGGGGTTCCCAGGCACGCCCCGGAATTGGCCCCATCTACGACGCTCGGTCCACCGCCCCCGCCCACGAGCGAGAAGTTGCCGCCGACATAGGTCGAATGGACCACGACCGCCAGCGCGTCAAGGCCGGTGAGGTTCCCACCGATCCAGTCGTCAGTGATTGCCTCCGGGCAGCTGATGTTGGGTGAACAGCCGAGAAGCAACACAGCTCCGGCGCCGACGACGACATTTCCCCCGACCACGACCGTTGCTGGCACAAGCGCTGTGCCCGCGGGTTCGAGGCTGAGGGTCGAAGGCGTGGGAAACGCCAGGCCGTCTCCAGGGGTGACGGCGTCAAGCAACGCCCCCGGGGCGATGGTCAGGTTCCCCAGGACATCAACGGTGCCAGCGGGCATGTAGCACACGCCGCTGATAACCATCGAGCCGTACGTCCCGGCAGGCACGTTTCCTGCTTCGCAGGTATAGGAGCTGATAAGAGGTGATGCGGTCGCGGCGCCGGAGTTAGCCGCGAAGGCGCAGAACAGGATCAGCCCAATGATCGGCAACAGGCGCATAACTCTCACGATGTTCCCCCTCTCTGCAGGAGCGCCCGGCGGGTCGCGCACAATGGGCGCTCCACTGCCACCTTCAGGGTAAAGGACTGGGGGGCGGCCGCCACTGGACGAATTGGACAGTATTTGCGCGCTCTCCTGGTCGCCGATGGACAAAGGCCAGCACGTGGTCAAAGCCACCTACGCCGCCGAGGCCCGCGTCGGCAGCCGTTTTGTTCTCGCCGCCGGCCCGCCGGGCGAACCCACGAGTTTGCGTGGTTGTCACTAGAAGGAAGACGCCCGCACCCACGGGCCATTGAGTTCGTAAGTGCGGGCGTTGTGCTGCGATGGCCAGTGGATACCTGGAGCCGGTCTCTGGACGATGAGCCTTCGAATCATCGTTAGGACCACCTCTGAGCGAGCTCACCGTCAGGAGGCGAGTCGCTCCCTGGCTGGCGGTGCCGTCATCACGGGCAGGACCGTGAGGCGCAGCACGTGGCTCCTCACGCCATGGCCGGCGAGACGTCCCAAGCCGTGCAGGCGCCGGGAGCCCATGATTATGGCCTGGCATTCGCGGTCCGCGGCCTCCTGGACGATGATGGCAGGGACTTGAGTCTCGAGCCCGGTCACGACCCTGCCGCTGGCGCGAATGCCTCGCCCAGTGAGAAACGCGAGCGCGTGCTCAATCACTGCGCGGGCGTCTTCGGTCGTCTCAAGGGGAAGCGCGCCGCCTCGGACGGCAGGGACTTCGCGTACGTGCACGACGCGGATCTCGCTTGCCGTGGCGACAACGAGAGAAGCCGCAAACTCTAAGGCCGTCTCTGTGGAATCGAACTGATCGACTGCCAACAGATAAGTGTTCTGCATTTCAAATCACCTCTCATTACTTCTTGATCTCCGTATCGTTCAACAGCAAGAGCGCGTAAATACCGCGTCAAAACACTCCGTTTGGCATAAACACTTCGTAAACCGCGGGCAGCCAGAAAGTACGGGCGTTGAAGACGCTGGGACATTCGTCGAACAGGTCCGCCGCCCGGGTCGAGCTTTCAGGCACGGTCCGCGGCTTGCCTAGTGCGCTTGGGAGTGCGACCCGTGGCGCGCCGGGCCAAGCAGAGCGAAAAAGGGCTCGTACCGCCTGGGCGTAGGTGGCTCAAGCGTGTCACACACGAAGCCACGCCGGGCGGGCCGGGTGCCAACTGCCGCGCGAGGAGCGCGTTTCAGGCCGGTTATTGGCCTATTCAGCCGAGGCGCTGGATCCGGACCACGACCGCGCCGCCATCTGAGAGCTCGCCGGCAGCTTCGAAGGCACCGGGCCCGGAGCCTCCCGCCCCGGCAGCTTCAAGGGGGGCGATGTGGAGCTCCAGCGCGAGAACTTGGGTGGCGACGTGAGTCGTCCAGTCCTCGAGCACGCCGGCAGTCTCTCCGCCCACTCCGACCCACAGGCGGATTCGGTCCGTGACATTGAGGCCGGCGTCGCGCCGGGCACGCTGCACGAGGCGGATCAGATCGCGCGCGAGGCCCTCGGCCTCGAGCTCGGGCGTGGTTTCGAGCTCGAGGGCCACAATCCCGACTTCGCCGGGGAGGGAGCGGCTCGACTCGGGATCGGAGGGTCGCAGCTTGAGCTCGAACTCGCCGTCTTTGAGGGCGACGCCGCCCACGACTACGGTGCCGTCCTCGAGACGTGACCAGTCCCGTTTGCGGGCGGCGGCGATGACGTACTGGGTCTTTTCACCGAGCCTCGGCCCGATGGCGGCGGGGATGACGTTGAGCACCGTCTCCGCCAAGTCGCCCACCGACTCGACGAGCTTGACCTGCTTGACGTTCACCTCATCGGCGATCAGGTCCGCGTACGCAAGAAGCCGGGCGGAACCAGGCGCGGCCACGGTGAGACGCGACAACGGGAGCCGAGCCCGGCGTCCCGCCGCCTTGCGGATCGAATGGCCCGCGGAGCACACCTCCCGGGCAAGATCCATTGCCTCGACAAGGTCCGGGTCGGACGGCAGCTCGCCGGCTTCGGGCCAACTGCACAGATGGACGCTACGTTGGCCCGTCAGGCCCTGGTACACGGCCTCGGTGAGGAAGGGGAGGAAGGGCGCGGCGACCCTCAAGAGCACCTCGAGGACCGTGTGCAAGGTGTCGTAGGCGTCCTGCTTGTCGTCCGCGGGCGCGCCGGCGTCCCCGGCTGCAGCCGATGCCCCGGCGTCCACAGGGCGCCAGAAACGGTCGCGGCTGCGTCGCACATACCAATTCGTCAAGGCGTCGAGGAACGACGAGATGTAGCCGGTCGCCCCCGCCAGGTCGTAACTCTCCATGGCGTCGGTGACGCTTTCGACGAGCCGACGGGTCTTGGCGAGGATGTACCTGTCGAGCACCCCGGTTTGATCCGTGCGGGTCCGTCCCGAGAGGTTGTCGGCATTGGCGTACATCGACAGGAAGTACCACGTGTTCCAGATCGGATTGCAGACGAGCCGGATGGGATCGGAGAAGGCCTTCTCCTCTATGACGACGTCGAGGCCGCGAAGCACCGGCGAGCTCAGCAGGTACCAGCGCATGGCGTCGGCCCCGTAGGAGGAGAAGATCTCCTCGGGATCCGGGAAGTTACGCAGGCGCTTGGAGAGCTTGCGGCCGTCGTCGCCAAGCACGATGCCGTGCGCGATGCAGTTCTTGAAAGGGGGCCGGTCGAAGAGGGCGGTCGCCAGCACGTGCAAGGTGTAGAACCACCCGCGGGTCTGGCCCACGTACTCCACGATGAAGTCGGCCGGGAAGTGGTCCTCGAACCTCTGGGCGTTCTCGAAGGGGTAATGGAGCTGGGCGAATGGCATGGACCCGGACTCGAACCAGCAGTCGAGCACGTCTGGGACGCGCCTCATCGTCGATGCGCCCGTCGGGTCGTCGGGATTCGGGCGGGTCAGCCCGTCGATGCCCGGCCGGTGCAAGTTGCCCGGACGAGTACCGAAATCCGCCGCCAGCTCGTCGAGGCTGCCGTAGACGTCGATGCGCGGGTAACGGGGGTCGTCGCTCTTCCATACCGGGATCGGCGTTCCCCAGAATCGGTTCCGGGTGATCGACCAGTCGCGGGCGCCTTCGAGCCACTTGCCGAAGGCACCGTCGCGGACGTGTTCGGGCACCCACTCGATCTCCTGATTGAGCTCGACCATGCGGTCCTTGATCTCAGTCACGCGCACGAACCAGGAGCTCATGGCGCGGTAGATGAGCGGCGTGTCGGTCCGCCAGCAGTGCGGATAGCTGTGCGTGTACTCCTCTGCCCTCAAGAGCTTTCCAGCCGCGCTGAGGCGCTCGATGATGGCGGCGTTGGACTCGAATACGTGCACTCCGGCGAGGTCGCCGACCTGGTCGGTGAACCGCCCCCGGTCGTCGACCGGGCACACGACGGGGATGCCGGCCGCGTCGCAGGCGCGCTGGTCGTCCTCGCCGAATCCGGGCGCCATCTGCACGATGCCAGTGCCTTCGTCCGTCGCGACGAAGTCCCCGCCGAGGACCACAAATGCGCCGGGCGTGTCTGCGAAGTAGGGGAACATCGGCCGGAAGTGGCGCCCGACGAGCGCGGCACCGGTCACAGTGCCGAGGACCTGGGCCGTGCCGAGCTCATCTTCGTAAGCGGCGAGGCATCCTTCCCCGATCACGACCCGACGCCCGTCGGTCTCGACGACGGCGTAGGTGAGTTCCGGCCCCACAGCCAGGGCGAGATTGGAGGGGAGCGTCCACGGGGTCGTCGTCCACGCCAGCACGCCGAGCGGTCCTCGCAGCAGCTCCGGTCCGTTGTCGACTTCCTCGAGGTCGAAGCGGACGGTGACAGCCGGATCGGTGCGGTCCCGGTAGGAGTCATCCTGACGTGTCTCAAAGTTCGCCAGCGGGGTCTCGCACTCCCAGCAGTAGGGGAGGACCCGGAAGCCCTCATAGACAAGGCCCTTTTCGTACAACTGTTTGAAGGCCCAGAGCACGCTCTCCATGAAGGGCAGGTCCATCGTCCGGTAACTGTCCTCGAAGTCCACCCACCGGGCCTGGCGGGTCACGTAACGCTCCCAGGCGTCGGTCGTGCGTTGCACGATCTGGCTGCAGTAGGCGTTGAAGTTACCGATCCCGTAGGCGATCACCGCCTGGCGATCGGAAACCCCGAGTTCCTGCTCGGCCGCCATCTCGGCCGGCAAGCCGTGACAGTCCCAGCCGAAGCGCCGCTCGACGCGATGGCCTCGCATCGTCTTGAAGCGAGGGACGGCGTCCTTCACGAAGCCTGTGAGGAGGTGGCCGTAGTGGGGGAGCCCGTTCGCGAAAGGCGGCCCGTCGTAGAAGACGTACTCGGTTTCAGGCCCGTGCAGGGCGACCGAGGCTTCAAACGTGCGGTCGTCCTGCCAGAAAGTGAGGATCCCCTCCTCGAGCTCGGGGTAACGCGGCTGCGCCGGGACCTGCGGATATCGGCTTGCGCCGGGTGCCTCTGCCATGGCCATACAGTAGGCGGCAATGACAGACGACTTGTTCGACCTTGAATCCAAAGACGGTGCCCCGACGGGCATTGTGCTGCGTGTCCGCGTCCAGCCGGGTGCCGGCCGCTCGTCGGTCACGGGACACCATGGTGACGCTCTCGCCATCCGCGTCGCGGCGCCGCCCCTGGCCGGCCGAGCGAATGCGGAGTGTCTGGAGCTCATCGCAGACCTGTTCGGCGTTCGGAAGTCGGGCGTGGAGCTCGTCTCTGGCGACAGGAGTCGGTTGAAGCGCGTCCGAGTCGGCGGCATAGAACCTGGCCGGGCTCGTGACGTAATCGAGCGCGAGCTTCGTTCGGCGACGAGTGGGTCCCGGCCGAAGGACCATGGTGACAAAGCAAGTCGACCAAGACCGTGAACGCGTTGAAGTGTCCTTGGCGCTTGCCAGCCGGCGGGGCTAACGTCAATCACCCTCGCCGCGACAGGAGGGACCGATGGTGCCGACGAGCAAGGTAGCGGCCGATGTCAAGAAGGGAGCCGCCGTGAAGGCGAACGCCGCGAAGGCGACCTCCAAGCCAGCGGCTCCCAAGACGGCCAAGCAGGCGGTGAAGAAGGCTGCTCCGACGGCGGCCAAAGCCGCCGCGAAGGTCCCCGCCAAGCCGGCCAAGGCTTCGGCGAAGCTCCCCGCCACAGCGGCGAGACCAGCCGTCACAAAACCAGTGTCGAAAGCGGCCCCGAGGTCCCAGAAGGCGATCCCGGGCGGTCCCCGCAAGGTCGCCAAGCCGATGGCCAAAGCGGCGAAGCCGGCTGTCGCCAAATCAACCGCGAAGGCGCCCGCCAAGCCCGCCAAGGCAGCTGCGCCGACAAAGCAGGCGCCGGTCAAGGCCACGGCCAAGGCGCCCACCAAGTCCACCGCTAAGCCGTCGTCCCCGGCCAAGGCGGCGACGCGCCCGGCGCCGAAGACGATCCGTAAGGCGCAAGGAGCCGAACGGAGACCGGGCGCGGCGCCCCACGCGGCCGGACTCGGGGCAAAGCCGAAGCTCGCCAAGCGTGTCACCGAGGGGTACTCGAAGGACGAGCGCTTCCTCGCGAGCCAACGCGCGGCGCTCATGAAAGAGCGTGCGACATACCTTGATCAGGCTGCCAGCTTGAAGGCCGAAGCGGAGGCGCTGGTCGAGGAGATGGAGCCAGGTGATATCCAATTCGACGACGAGTCGGGCGAGGGTGGAACCGTCACGGTCGACCGCGAGCGGGATCTGGCCCTTTCCGCCCAGGCCCTGGCTGCTGTCGAGGAGATCGAAGACACGCTCGCCAAGATCGACCACGGCACGTACGGGATCTGTGAGAACTGTGGGCGGCTCATAGTCAAGGCGCGCCTCGAGGCCCTCCCATACGCGCGGCTCTGCATCGACTGCAAGAGCGGGGGGCTGTCGAGACGTTGAACACGGCCGGCGGTGACCGGCCCGGCGCCACCGGGGGAGCGAGTTCCGCAGAATCAAGACAACGTGCCCGGCACATTCGCGTGACGGCGGCGGTGGCGGCTGCGGTGCTGCTTGCCGACCAGGTCACGAAGTCGCTCGCGGTCGCCCGTCTTTCGTCGGAGTCAGTTCACCTGATCGGACCGTTCGCTCTCACCCTGTCGTACAACACGGGCGTCGCCTTCAGCATCGGCGCCGGGCTGACGCTCCCGATTGTGCTCATAGTCGTCGCGCTCATCGCCGTTGTCGCCTGGGCGGGACGGGCCGTGCCCAACACGACCGCCGCGGTCGCCATGGGCCTCGTCCTCGGCGGCGCTGTCGGGAATCTCGCCGACCGGCTCTTCAGGGGCCACCATGGCGCGGTGGTGGACTTCTTCTACTCGGGCTTCTGGCCGACTTTCAACGTCGCCGACGCCGCGATCGTTTGCGGGTGCCTGTTGCTCGCCGTAGCGCTCTGGCGGGCGAGCCCCACGAACCGCCACCCCCAACGCAAGACGAGCGC
>JBEKBI010000002.1:0-129948 GCA_050015475.1 Acidimicrobiales bacterium
GAAGCCAGCCGCGTCCCTGTGCTGAACATGCAGTGCGACGTTTACCACCCCCACCAGGCACTCGCCGATCTCATGACGATCATCGAGCACTTCGGCGACCCACGCGGCAAGACGGCCACGGTCAGCTGGGCTTACGCGTCCAGCTACTCCAAGCCGGTTAGCGCGGCGCAGAGCCTCGTCCTGCTGCTTCCGCGTTTCGGGATGAACGTACGCCTCGTGCACCCGCCCGAGTTCAAGCTCATGCCGGAGATCGTCGAACAGGCACGCGACAACGCCAAGAAGGCGCACGCCGGGTTTGAAATCCTCGACGACTTCGACGAGGGGTTCAAAGGCACCGACGTCATCTACGCCAAGAGCTGGGGCGCGATGCTCACCACCCAGGACCCGGCGGAGGACAAGCGGCTCATCGACAAGTACCCGTCCTGGATCACAGACGAGAAGCGGATGGCACTGACGAACGAGGACTCGATCTACATGCACCCGCTGCCTGCCGACCGCAACGTGGAAGTTGCCGACGCGGTCATCGACGGTCCGCACTCGATCGTCTACGACCAGGCCGAGAATCGCCTTCACGCCCAAAAGGCCGTGATGGCACTGACAATGAGCTAACGGAGATCAGTCAATGGAACCTTTGTTCAACAAACCCGGCACCGCAGTCGTGGCGATCGGTGGCAACTCGCTCATCAAGGACAAGCAACACGAGACGGTGCAGGACCAGTACATAGCCGCCCAGGAGACCTGCGAGCACATCGTCGCCATGATCAAAGACGGTTGGAATGTCGCCATCAGCCATGGCAACGGCCCGCAGGTCGGCTTCATCCTCAGGCGCTCCGAGCTCGCTGCTCACGAACTCCATGAGGTCCCGCTCGACGTTTGCGGCGCGGACAGCCAGGGCGCGATCGGCTACTCGCTGCAGCAGAACCTCTGCAACGAGTTCCGGCGCCTCGGCATGAAGCGTGAGGTGGCAACGGTCATCTGTCAGACCGAAGTGGCCGCCAACGACCCCGCCTTCGAGAACCCCACCAAGCCCATCGGCGGGTTCATGGACGAGCAGCAGGCAGACAAGCGTCGCAAAGAGGGATGGAACATCGTCAACGACGCGAACCGGGGCTTCAGGCGAGTTGTCGCCTCGCCGAAACCCCTTCGTATCGTCGAGCTTGCCGCCATCAAGGCTTTGATAGCGGCCGGCGTCGTCGTGGTGACCTGCGGCGGCGGCGGGATACCCGTGGTCGCCAACAAAGACGGTGACCTCGAAGGAGTGGCGGCGGTCATCGACAAGGACCTCGCCTCAGCGCTGCTCGCGAACCAGCTCGGTGCTGACCTGCTCATCATCTCGACTGCCGTCGAGAAGGTGGCGTTGAACTTCGGCAAGCCGAACGAGACCACGCTCGATCACCTAACGCTGGCTGAGGCGAAGGCATACCTGGACGAGGGAGTGCACTTTGCCAAGGGCAGCATGGCGCCGAAGATCCAAGCCGTGGTGAATTACCTGTCCAATGGCGGAAAGGCCGCGATCGTCACTGACCCCGAGAATGTCGCCCGGGCGCTCAAAGGCGAGACGGGGACCCTTTTCACACTGGACTGATAGCCGGAAGCCGGTCCGGCTCGGGGCGCCACACTTGAAGGGGTCCCCGGGCCGTGCCCGGCTGGCAGCCCGGGAACGGCACCCGGAGCTGGTTGGGCTGGATCCGGCGTTGCCAAGCGATCCGCCGTCTCGGCGATAGAGGGGTCGAGAAGATCACGAAGTTCACACTCAACGGCCGAGCCGTCGAAGTCGGAAGCCATCCGCACCTGCTTGCCGCGCTGCGTGAAGAGCTAAATGTGACTTCCCCGAAGGACGGGTGTTCCCCGTCCGGCCAGTGCGGATGTTGCACGGTCCTGATCGACGGCAAGGCGTCGGTGAGCTGCCAGATTCCCCTTGCCAAGATCGCCGGCAAGTCCGTCACGACCCTTGAGGGGTTCGATCCTCTCGAGCGCGAGCGCTACGCAGCCGCGTTCGCCAACGCCGGGGCCCTGCAGTGCGGATACTGCACGCCGGGCATCCTCGTGAGGGTCAAGGCGCTCATAGACAAAAAGGGCGCGGAACTTACGCGAGAAGACGCCGCCCGCTATCTCGGCGCTCATCTGTGCCGGTGTACCGGTTACACAAAGATCCTGGACGCCGTGGAGGCTCTGGCGCGGGGCGAATCCCCTGGGGCCGTCTTGCCCCGAGGTTTGGGAAGCCGCGGCGCGAGGTATCAGGGGGTCGAGCTCGCCCTCGGTGACCGTGGCTACATCGACGACATGAGGATTCCGGGTCTGCTACATGGGGCTCTCCGCCTCGCGGATCACGCCAGGGCAGACGTGACGAGGATCGACGCGGAAGCGGCCCGCGCAATGCCGGGGGTCCAAGGGGTCTTCACGGCGGCGGACGTGCCGGGCACATTGCGCGTCGGGATCTTGGACACGGATTGGCCGGCGTTCATCCCCGAGGGCGGCCGGACGTCCTACCTGGGCGACGTGCTGGCCATAGTCGTGGCAGATTCGAGACAGACAGCGAGAGAGGCGGCCGCTCTGGTGGACGTCTCGTATATTCCACTGCGGCCACTCACGGACCCGGTTGCCGCTATGGAGGATCCGGAGGACGCAGTTTGGGGACTTGAAGGAAACGTCCTTTCCCGGACCGTATACCGCCGCGGTGACGTGGACGCGGCGCTGGCCGGCTCGGCCCACACCGTGCACGAGATCTTCCAGACTCAGCGGGTGGAGCATGCCTTCTTGGAGCCGGAGTCCACTGTCGCGCTGCCTGGACCAGACGGCTCGTTGAAAGTCTTCTCCGGCGGCCAAGGAGTTTGGGACGACCGGGACCAAATCGCCGCCTTGCTGGCCATCGCGCCCGACAGGGTCGTGGTCGAGCTGGTCTCCAACGGAGGCGCCTTCGGCGGCAAAGAGGACATGTCAAACCAGGGCCAGACCGCCCTGGCGGCGTGGTTGTTGCAGCGGCCGGTGAAGTGCACCTTGTCGCGGGAAGAGTCGTTTCTCATCCATCCCAAGCGCCATCCCATACGGCTCGAGTACACGGCGGGCTGTGACAGCGCGGGCAGGCTCACCGCCCTGCGGGCACGAATGATCGGAGACTCGGGGCCTTACGCGTCAGTGGGCATGAAGGTCCTGGAACGAGCCGCGGGGCACGCCTCGGGGCCATACAGCGTCTCGACGATCGACGTCGAGTCAATCGCCGTGCGGACAAACAACCCGGTTTGCGGCGCGTTTCGCGGTTTTGGCGCCAACCAGGCACAGTTCGCGATGGAGGGCGTGATCGACCGCTTGGCGGCCCAAGCCGGCATTGACCGATGGGACATGAGGTCCTTGAACGCAGTCGAACCCGGGGCCGTCTGGGGTCCGGGCCAGGTGATGGACGAGGGCGCGCGGGGTGCTCGAATGTGCCTCGAGGCGATCAAGCCGGCGTATCTCAAGGCGATTGGGGACGGTAAGGCGGTTGGCCTCGGGTTCGGGCTCAAGAACTCGGGACTCGGGAACGGCTTCCTTGAGGTCATCAGGGCTGTCGTCCGCTTCTCGGCCGACGGCGGGGTGGAGGTGCGGCACTGTTGGACGGAGATGGGCCAAGGCGTCCACACGGTCGCGATCCAGGTTGTTGTCGAGGAGCTCGGGGTCGACCCGGAACGGGTGAGGGTGGTGGTCGACACGACGCGCGATCTCAGCGCCGGTCAGACGACGGGCTCTCGCGGGACGGTGATGGGAGCCGGCGCGATCCAGGACGCCTGCCGGCGCGCGCTCGCGGACGGTTGCCGGCCGGACGTGGACTATTTGGGCGAATACCGTGTCGACTGGACCAACTCACTTGAAGAGGGCCTGGAGAACCCGGTGATACAGGCCGTGTTCTCCTACGCTGCCCAGCTCGTGGTGATCGACCGTGAGACCCGGCAGATCGACAGGGTCGTGGCCGTGCACGATGTGGGACGCATCGTCAATCCCCTTTTGTGTGAAGGGCAGATCGAAGGAGCTGTCCACATGGGCCTCGGGTACGCTTTGGCCGAGGATTTCCCGTGTGATGACGAGGGGCGGCCGCTGAACATGACGCTTCGCAGTCTCGGGATAATCAGGGCCAAGGATGTTCCACCGATCGAGACGATCCTCGTGGAGGCGACCCAGCCGCGGTCTCCCTACGGCATCAAGGGCGTAGGGGAGATCGGCCTGGTTCCCACCGCGGGAGCCGTAGCCGGCGCCCTGAGGGACCTCGACGGGAAGTTCCGGTCGACGTTGCCGATGCAATTGGCGGCAGACGTGGCAGAGGGAGGGAGCGAGGAATGAGCACTTCCGAGGACTCCGGCGCGCTGCGCGCCATGGAACCGGGTGTGACACCGGGGATGGTCTGCGGTCACCACCACCTCTATTCCACCTTGGCTCGGGGAATGCCGGCCCCGCCCCGTGTCGCCCGGAATTTCCAGGAGATCCTCGAGCTTGTTTGGTGGCGCCTTGACTGTGCCCTCGATCTCGAGATGATCAAGTGGTCGGCGATGCTGGGGGCGCTCGAGGCGCTCGAGCGGGGGACGACGGCGATCGTCGATCATCATGCGTCCCCCAACGCCATCGAGGGTTCGTTGAGCGTCATTTCGGACGCGTGCGCCGAGGTTGGCGTGCGCACGTCGTGCTGCTATGAGGTCACGGACCGCAACGGCCCGGAGGGCATGCGGGCGGGCCTTGAGGAGAACGAGCGCTTCCTGCGCGCGGGAGGGCGGGGGTTCGTCGGCGCTCATGCATGTTTCACTCTGTCTCCGGCCAGTTTGGAGGCGGTCGCGGGCCTCGCGAGCGAGCTCGGCGTCGGCGTCCACATCCACGTGGCCGAGGATCGCATCGACTCGGCCGCCGGTGGGAGGCTTGAAGGTGTGGCTGGGGACGCCTGGCTGCTCGCCCACTGCGTGCACCTGGATCGTCCGCTGCGCGGCACGATCGCGCACAACCCGCGCTCGAACATGAACAATGCCGTGGGTTACGCACGCCCCGTCCGTCACAAGAACACCGTGGTGCTTGGTACCGACGGCATAGGCGGCGACATGCTCGAGGAGTTCCGCATCGCCTACGTCCGCCACAGGGAGGATGACGTCACGGCGGCGCCTGACTCCGCCTGGTCGTGGCTGGAGAACGGCAGGGCCCTCGTCCCAGAGGCAGCGGGGGACCGCGTCGTGTGGAGCTACGAGCCGATCGACCCCTGGTATCTCGCCTTCACCCCCGGTGTGTGTCCTGTCGAGGTCACCGTCGGCGGCGAGGTTGTGCTCAAAGACGGTCGCCCGACGAAGGTCGACCCCGTCGAAGTGCGCGCGAAAGCGCATGAGCAGGCGCTGAGGCTCTGGGCGCGGCTCTAAACGGACCCAGGCCCACCTGGGCTTCCGGTTGACAGCTCAGCCACTGGTTCAGGCGGTCCAGCCCGAAAAGGCGTCGATCATGGCGCGCACGTCGGCGCCGAGAGGGTAGAGCACCGGGCAGGTGCAGCCTCTCTGCACGTATTCGGCGACCTTAGCCTTGCACTCCTCGGCTGTTCCGGACGCGGTGATCATCTGCACGACGTCGTCAGGCACGAACTTGGAGGCGGCTTCCACCTGCTCGGCGGTTGCGGGCCAGGTCAGAACCTTGCTGATCTCCTCCAGCAACGACTCCGGCACACCCGATGCCTTCATGATGTGCGGCTGTTGGCCGAGGTATTGGGTCACGAGCAGCCGGGCGGCGTCGAGGGCCGCGGCCCGGTCCTCGTCGAGCGAGCACACGACCAGCTGCGGGCGGTCGAGGTCGGTCGCCGAGCGGCCCGCCCTGTGCGCGCCGCGCTCGAGGTGGTCCATGGCCATGTCGTTGTAGACCGGCGACACGAGGTAGTTGAAGACCGCGCCGTCGCCTATCTCCCCGGCGAGCTCCATCATTTGCATGCCGGTCGCCCCGATGTAGATGGGCACGTCCTTCGGCCTGCGCTCCTGATGGACATAGTCGAGCTCGACGCCGTCGAGGTGGACGAACTCTCCGTTGTAGGTGACGGTCTGGTCAGCGAGCAGGGCGCGCACGGCCTCGACGGTCTCACGCATCGCCGTGAGCGGCTTGACCCTGTGCACCCCGACCTTGGTCGCCAGCGGCTCCCACCAAGCCCCTATCCCGAGGATGACGCGGCCGGGGGCGAGGTCGTCGAGCGTCGAGAACGTCGAAGCCAGCAATGCCGGATTTCGGGTCCAGTTGTTCACGACTCCGGAGCCCACCTTGATCCGGTCCGTGACCGAGAGGAAAGCCGACATCGGCACCGTCGCCTCGCGTACGAGACGGCTCTCGGCCTGCCAGACGGCGTGGAATCCCTTGGCTTCCGCGTAACGGGCTATCTCCATCCCTTCCCGGATCGGATGTGCATCCTGAAGATAGATGGCAACCTGGGTACTCATGCTCCCGCCTCCCCGTTGATGGAACTTCCTCCTGATGCTGGCCCAAGATTCGGGCCTGGTAAAGCGATGTCCTGCGGGCGCACGGGCGCCCTCGGCAACTCGAGGCCGGTGGCGGCGCGGATCGCGGCCACGACCGCGGCCACCGACGAGATCATCGGGGGCTCGCCCGCGCCCTTGGCACCCATAGGCGAGCCCGGCTCGGGCTCTTCGATGAAGGCGGCGATATCTACCGTCGGCATATCCAAAGCCGTCGGTATGACGTAGTCGGTGAAGGATGGGTTCATCACGCGGCCCTTGTTGAGGACGATCTCTTCCATCACTGCCAGTCCCACGCCTTGGGCGATCCCGCCCTCGAGTTGCCCGACGAGCTGGGCCGGGTTTAGGACGCGCCCGACGTCCTGGGAAGTGGCGATCTCTACGACCCTCACGAGGCCTAGGTCGACGTCGACGTCGACCACCGCGCGATGCGCCGCGAAAGCGAACGAGACGAAGGCGTCGCCCTGCCCATTCTCGTCCAGCTGTGCCGTCGGGGCGTGGTGGTAGTCGACGGTCCTCTCCAGCACCTCGCCCGGGCAAGCCTTCGCGATCTCCACGTCGACGGTGCCGTCTGCGGACACGACCCGCCCGTCTGTGATCTCGAGAGACTGGGCCGGAACGCCGTAGCGACGGGAGACCGATTCGAAGAGCCGATCGCGCACTGCCAGGCACGCCGCCTGCACGGAGCCGCCGGACATCCACGTCTGGCGGCTAGCCGATGTCGATCCCGCGGATCCGATGTCGACCGTGCCGGAAGGGGCGAGGATCACATCGCTGACACCGAGAACGTCGCGGGCGATCTGTTGGGCGAGCGTGACGAAGCCTTGCCCGACCTCGACGGCGGCGCAGGTGATCGTGGCCACTCCGTCCTCCAGCCGGCACCGGGCCACGGAGTAGTCGTCGGCGCCGCCCCCGAACATGAGGTTCTTGACGCTTGCCGCGAACCCGACTCCGCGCCGGACACGGTCGCGGTCTGCGGTCCGACCGGCACCACCCGGGAGGGCCAGCTCCTCGGCGGTCATGGGGCCGCCCGGGGGCAGGGGTGCAGCGGCGCAAGTTCGGATCACTTCGGCGGCTGGAGCCGTGCCGCGCAGTACCTGGCCGGTGATGAGCGAGTCCCCGGGTTCGAAGGCGTTGATAAGCCTCAGCTCGACCGGGTCCATCCCGAGCGCGGCAGCGAGCTTGTCCATCTGGGCCTCGTGGCCGAAACAGACCTGGACCGACCCGAAGCCCCTCATGGCTCCGCAGGGCGGGTTGTTGGTCCGGACCGAAACGACATCGACGTCGGCATTCGGGCACCGGTAGGGACCGGGGGCAAAGGCGGAGGCGTTCATCGTCACCGCAGTAGAGCTCGACAGGTACGCACCACCGTCGAGGATCACGCGCGCCTCGACCTTCACCAAACGGCCGTCGGCGTCGGCGTGGTGGCGATACCACATGACCGAGGGATGCCGGTGCACGTGGCCGAGGAACGATTCCTCGCGGGTGAAGACCATCTTCACGGGGCGCCCGGTGAGCAGTGCCAACATGCAGATCTGCACCTGCATGCTCAGGTCCTCGCGCGCTCCAAAGGCGCCACCGACACCGGCGAGGTGCAATCTGACCTTGTCGAGAGGTAGCGCCAAGCATGCCGCCATTTGTTCCTGGTCGATGTGCAGCCACTGCGTCGCGAGGTAAAGATCGACGCTGCCGTCCTCGCCCGGGATGGCGAGGCCGGACTCGGGTCCCATCTGTGCCTGATCCTGCATGCCGGTTTCGTAGCGTCCCTCGACCACGAAAGCGGCGCTCGCGTCGATGTCACCGGTGCGGACCCTCTGGCGGTGGAGGACGTTGCCGAGCGGATGGATCGCAGGCGCGCTCTCCGCGATCTCAGGGTCCCAGAGCGGTTCAGTCGGCTCGTACTCGACGACGATGGCCTTGGCCGCGCGTCTTGCCGTGTCGGGGTGATCCGCGGCAACGGCGGCGACAGGCTCGCCCATGTACCTGACGACGTCCCAAGCGAATACCGGCTGGTCCGGGTAGTCGAGTCCGAAGGTCTTCCGACCCGGCACGTCGTCAGAGGTTATAACTGCCCTGACGCCGGGAACCCGCAGCGCGGCCGACACGTCAATGCTGCGTATGACCGCCGCCGGATGCGGGGAGCGCAAGATGTTTCCCCAGAGCATGCCTTCGGCGAAAAGGTCCGAGGAGAACGCGAACTGACCGCGGACCTTGGGTATCCCATCTGGTCGGGCGGCGCTCTCGCCGACCAGGCCACGCCGAGCGCCGAGGGCTGTGCTCATCCTTGGCGCATTTCCTGGGCGGTCCGGACCGCGGCGAAAATACGGCCGTAGCCGGTGCACCGGCACAAGTTGCCGGAAACGGCCTCCCGGATCTCGAGCTCGGACGGGTTGGGGTTGTGCTCGAGAAGGTCGTGGACGCTCACGACGAACCCCGGGGTGCAGAAACCACACTGCACACCGCCCTCGGCCAGGAAGGCGGCCTGGACGTCGGAGAGCTCGTTCTCGCCTTCAGAGAGACCCTCGACAGTGACGATGTCAGCGCCAATCGCGCTCGCAGCAAGCACCAGGCACGAGCAGACGAGTTTGCCGTCCAAGAGGACCGAGCACGAGCCGCACTCGCCTTGCTCGCAGGCGTTCTTGGACCCGGGAAGCCCGAGGCGTTCGCGCAGCACGTACAGGAGACTCTCCCCGAGCCAAGCCTCGGTGACAGCGAGGTCCCTGCCGTTCACGTGGAGCTTGTAGCTCGTCAACTCGCCCACGTCGCTCCCTCCGAAGATCTCATGTCCTCGCTCTGGAGCATTCGTCCGAGCGCGCGGCGAGCGCACACTCCGACCGCGTGGCGACGGTACTCAGCGGTCGAGCGGTGGTCGTCGATGGGACGAGCCGCCGCCCGCACCAGGGCTGCGAAGCTCTCCAGGTCGTGGCCGTCGGAGAGCGTCCTCGCCCCCCAGTCGATACGCGAGGAGACGAACTGTTCTGCGTCGTGGGCCCTGATCACGACCGGTCCGACCGACCCGAGCGCGCACCTTACGGATTTGCCGGCCCAGTCCACGACGAGGGCGACGTTCGCGATGGCTATCACCATCGCGTTGCGCGTGCCGATTTTCAGGAATTCCTGCGAGCCCAGCCGGGCTGGGGCCCGAATCTCGGTGATGATCTCACCGGCCTCGATACTGGTTCGCTTGGGACCGACCATGAACTCATCGAGCCGCAGGCTGCGTCGCCCGTGCTTGGAGGCGAGCACGACCTCGGCGTCAAGGGCGGCGAGAACCGGTAGCGAGTCGCCGGCGGGTGACGCCGTGCCCAGATTGCCTCCAAGCGTGCCCGCATTGCGGATTTGCGGGGAGCCGACCGTGCGCGCAGCGAGGGCGAGTCCGGGCAGAAGCTGTGCGAGCTGTGGCTCCATCAGATCAGAGAAGGTGAGGCCGGCGCCGAGCACGACCTGTTCGCCTTCGAGCCGCCACCCCTTCAGTTCCGTGACGTTCCTCAAGCACACGACCGCCGGCGGGCGCCGGTGGGCGAAGTTGACCTCGACCATGAAGTCGGTCCCACCCGCCAGGATCTGAGCTTCCGGGCACTCCTCGAGGGCGTCGAGGGCCTCGTCAAGACAGGCCGGTACCGTTACCAACACGCGGACAGCCTATAGCCGAAGTTTTTCGCGACGACCACCGAACACCTGGTCGTGACTGGGCTCAGGGCGTCAGATCGTTTCGACATCGACGAGGGCGAACCTCATGACGTCGACGAGCCCCTGGTCGGTGATCCGCAGTTCGGGCAGCACGGACAGGCCGAGGAAGCTCAGCTGCATGAAGGGGGCGTCGATCGTGACGCCGAGCCCGCTCCTTGCCGCCGCAGACAGCTGTCGAACCTCGGCGGCGACCTCCTGGATGTGTCGATCGCTCATCAGACCGCCGATCGGCAAGTGCACCTCTGCGAGGACTTTGCCATCGCTCACGGCGACCTGGCCGCCCCCTATCTCGGCCAGCCGCGCCACGGCCACTGACATGTCCGCGGGGCCGGAGGCGTCGATCGCACCGACAGCCATGCAGTTGTGGGCGTCGTGGGCGACCGTGGAGGCGATCGCGCCTTTGCTGAGTCCGAAGCCGTGCACGTATCCGAGCCCGATGCGGCCGGTGTCGTGGTGGCGCTCGACGACGGCGATGCGTGCCACCTCGGCCGACGGATCGGTCACGTCGAGCACGAGGTCGCGGGTTGTAAGTGAGCGCGACTCGATGCCGATCACTCGCGCCCGTCCGCTCGACGGCGGCTGGAGGTCGAAAGCGCGCGGACCCGGCGGAGTCGCGAGGTGGACCGACTTGCGCATCCAATCTGGAACGTCCGCGTTGGGCACTGCTCCGGACACGATCGTGCCCTCGGATGCGACCAGCTTGCCGGCTTGCCAGACGCGTGCCGGCTCGAGGCTGGAGAGGTCGTCGAAGCAGAGCACATCGGCTTGGTAGCCGGGGGCGAGCCAGCCCAAATGGTCAAAGTGGTGGTAGTCGGCCGGGTTGCTCGTCACCATGACAAGGGCGTCCTCGATGCGCACACCTGCGGCGACCGCGAGGCGTACACAGTCGTTGACGTGGCCTGAGTGCAGCAGCGTGTCGGGCTCCCTGTCGTCGGTGCAGAGCGCGATGCGGTCGGTCCCGTGCGTGAGCACCGTCCCGATCAGGTCGTCGAGATTCCGGGAGGCGGAACCCTCGCGTATGAAGACCCACATCCCTTTGCGGCGCTTTTCCTCAGCCTCTTCGAGCACCGTGCATTCGTGATCTGACTCGACACCGGCAGCCAGGTAGGCATCGAGCTGCCGGCCGCTCAGGCCCGGCGCGTGACCGTCGACGCGTTTGTTGCCGGCGGTGGCGATCTTGGCGAGGGCATCCGGGTCACCGTTGACGACGCCAGGGAAGTTCATGAATTCGGCGATGCCGATCGCGCCGTGCTCACTCAGCAGCTCCGCCAAGTCGGCGGCTCCGAGTTCAGCCCAGGGGCTCTCGAAATGGGAAGCCGGGACGCAGCTCGGAGCTGATATCCCGAACGTGAAGGGAACCTGGCGCGAGGCTTCGGCGAGAGCGAGGACCCCGGGCACACCGAAGACGTTGGCGAGCTCATGCGGGTCGGCGGCGGCGGCGGTCGTCCCGTGCGGAAGCACCGTGCGGACGAACTCGTCGATCCAAAGTTTCGTCGACTCCAAGTGCATGTGTGCGTCGACGAAGCCGGGTGTCAAAGCAGCTCCGCTCAAATCGATTGTCTCGCGGGCCTCCCTCGGCCCCCAGCCGGCGATGGTGCGACCGGCAATGGCAAGATCTGTCTTCACCCACTCCCGAGTCCCGGGCACGAAGACGCTCCCACCTTTGAGCAGTAGGTCTGCAGGTTCATCGCCTCTGGCTACGGACAGGACTCTTGGGTCCCCTCGACGTGGTGGCATCGCTGCAGTCTATGGCCGAGGGGCTGCAGAGTCGGCCATCACCGCGGTCGGTCGCCCCGGCCGTGATCTTCGCCCTTCAGGCTGGCGGTCCCGGCTCGGTGTCGGGACCCGGCAATACAGCCTCGATCGGTTCCTTGTCGGGAGCGACAGCGTCGCGTGCCTCGACCTCGGCCAACCAGCCCTGGGCGTGAGCATGTGCCCACGAGCGCGAGATCCGCCCTGTGAACATCGACTTCAACTGATCGGGGCGCGAGAGCGCGAACCCAACATGCGCTACGACGGCCACGACGATGGCGAAGAACAGCGCATCATGCACGAGGGTCGCGCCGGTCGCGAAGGTGACCCACGAGGATGGGGCGTAGCGCATGATGACGCCGGTGACCAAGGCGGCTGCCAGCGCCGCGCCGAGGAAGGCGGCTTCGATCTTCTGGCCGCCGTTGAACTTGTCCCGGGGCAGGCCCAGGCGGCGGTCGCTGCGCCTGAACCAGTCGAAGTCGGCCTCTCCCCAGCGGTCGAACCTGCGCAGGTCCACCACCAGGCGCTTGCGCCACGGCCCAGCCAGTCCGGCTCCGAGAGGTATGACGAGGCACAGTCCCGTTGTGACGTGTATCTCCTCGATGAGGCCCCTGTGGCCCACGTGCAGCGCGAGTATCGGGAAGTAAAGGGTTGCGCCCGTGACGATCAAGGTGAGCACCATGATCGCGAGGCTCCAGTGCACCAGTCGCTCCACGACGTCGAAGCGCGGCAGCTCCGCAGACGCGGCCGCCTTCGGGGCGGGGGAACCCGGCTCGGGGCTGTCGCCGGAAGCGTCGGTCACCGGGGAGTGCCGCCTATCCAGGCGTTGGTCGGATAGCCGTTGTCCTCCCAGTAACCGGGGACAACCTCGTTTGTCACCTCGATCCGGTTCAGCCACTTGATCGACTTGTAGCCGTACATGGGGGCAACATACAGCCGGACCGGCCCACCATGGTCAGGTGTGACGTTCGCCCCGAGCATCTTGTCGGCGACGAGGATGTCAGGCAATTGCGCCTGGGTGAGCGTGAGGCTCTCGGTGTAAACGCCGTCAGCGGAGAAGAACCGCAATGCGGTGGCTTTCGGCATGACCCCCGCGCGCTCAAGGAGCGCCGAAAGGCGCACACCCTCCCAATGGACGTCGGGCACGTACCAGCCCGTTACGCATTGGAAACGATGAACCAGACGGGTTCGCCGCATCGCCCTCAGATCGGCGATGCTCAGCCGGAGTGGCTCGCGGACCATGCCGTCGACGGCGAGTTCGTAGGTGGCGGGCGAGATGACTGGGTAAGAGCCTGTGACGGTGTAATAGCGGAACTGTTCGTCGCCTGGGAGAGGGACCCCGATGGCGCTGCTCACCGCACTGCTCACGCCGCCGAAGACTCCTTCGATCTTCGCTCCCGCGACGACGCCTATCCCGGCGAGGCCGAGTATCCCCAGCACCGTTCGGCGACCCATGTGCACAGGCGGCTTCGTGCCGGCGTCGGGCCTTTGCGATGACTCCCGCTCGATATCCTCAGCCACCGGCCACCCCCTGCGCCGGAGCCGTGGTCGGACCCTCGGCATCGACCACCGTCGGCGTGTCAACTTCAGATCTTAGGGATGAGCCACGAAACCTCCGGCCGCTCCCGGATCCTCGCCGAGCTTGCCGGAGCGCCTGGCAGCCGCGAGGACGGATCCCGCGATTATGAGGGGCAGCCCAACGCCCAGCCCGAAAGTGAAGGGCTCGTGAAGGAGAAGGACTCCGAGTACCAGCGCCACGGCGGGATTGACGTAGGTGACAACGGTGGTGCGCACCGGGCCGATCTCGTTGATGAGGGAGAAGAAGACGAGAAACCCGAGAAAGGTGGGGACGACGGCGAGTGTGACGACTGACGCCGTGACTTCAGCCGACAGGCGCGTCGGGAGGTTCGAGAAGGTAAAGGGTGCGTAGACGATGGTGGCGACAGTGAGCGACCCGGCCACCACACCGAGACTGGGCAGGTCAGACAGGTGCCGGTCGAAGATCCGCGGCCCGAGAGCGTAACCGAAGATAGGCACCAGCATCTCCGCTATCGGCAGTGCGGTTGCACCGCGCACATCTACGCCTACCAGCAGTCCCACGCCGGCGAGCCCTAGCAGGAGTCCCGCGACGCGCTTTGCGTCGAGGCGGTCCGCGTCTCCGCTCAGTCTCGCGATCAATACGCCCATGAGAGGCACGGCCGCCAACAGCAGGCCCGCGAGGGAGCTTGTTAGCTTCTCCTCCGCTTTGAACAGCATGAGCCAGGGAAGGAGGATCTCCGCCGCCGTGTAGGCGAGGAGGGGCTTCCACCGCCGCAATAGCTCGGGTATCTGTCCGCGGTGGGCGATGACAGGCAGCAGCACCAACGCGACCGGCGCGGTGCGGAAGAAGATCAAAGTGGAGGGTGCGACCTCCCGCACGGAGATCCTTATCAGCAGGTAAGGGATGCCCCAAATGACACTTAGCGCGCCGAACAGCAGCCACGCCCGCTTAGACATGGAACCGACCGTACTGTCTCGGCTTGGCTCGACCGGGTCTTCTACGTCTCAGGCGGGAGGAGTACGCCGGGATTGAGTATTCCGAGAGGGTCTAGAGCGCTCTTGATCCGGCGCATCACGGTCAACTCGCCCGGGGAGCGCGCGGCTGTGACGAAGCCCAGCTTCGCCACCCCGACTCCGTGCTCGGCACTTATCGAGCCGCCGCGGGCGAGCACCATTTTGTAGACGGCGTTGTCGGCCCGGTAGTCCTCCGGTTCTGGTCCGACGATGTTGACGTGGATGTTCCCGTCGCCGATGTGGCCGAAGAGGACCACTTGGATGTCAGTCCGGTCGCCGACCGCTCTTGTCACCTCGGGCCGGACTGAACCGGCGAAGTCCGCCAGTGCCCTCATGGGCAATGTCACGTCGAGCTTGTGGGCTACGCCGAGGGTGGCGATCGCCTCTGTGTGTCGCTCGCGGTACTCCCACAAGCGGGAACGCCTGCCCTTTTCGTCGGCGGCGGCGATGTCGGTGACACCTGGCACACTTTCTAGAGCTGCGCCCAGCAGCTCGCTCGGGTCCTGAGCACCGGAGGCCTCCACCAACACCCAGGCGTCGGCACCCGGGTCGGGCGGGGCGGGGAGCTTCGCGGCGTGCCGGACGAGTGCCATTCCCTCGGGATAGATGAGCTCGAGGGCTTCGATGCCGGGCACGCGCTCGCGCAGCCTGGCGGCCACGGCGACGGCAGCCTTTGTCACGGACCGCACTCGCACATCGGGCTCACGGTCCGCGTGCTCGAGGCCGCGGAGCCCGATGAGGGCGGTCACGCGGAACGGGGGAATAGGCACCAGACGCAACGCGACTTGCGTTGCGACGCCGAGCGTCCCTTCGCTTCCCGCGATCAATTGCGCCAAGTCGTAACCGACGTTGTCCTTTACAAGACCCGACAAGCGGCTCGCGATAGTGCCGTCGGCGAGCACGACCTCGATCCCGCCCAGCCGCGCTCTCATCGAGCCGTGTCGGACGACGTGGACGCCTCCGGCGTTGGTGGCAACCATGCCTCCGAGGCTTGCGGAGTCGCGCGCCGCGAGGTCGATGCCGAGCTCAGCTCCGACTGCCGCCGCCGCCTTCTGGGCGGCCGCGAGCGTGGTCCCGGCCTCGGCGACGAGCAACCGCTCCTCGGGGTCGCAGCTGAGCACCCGGTCGAGGCGGCGGAGGCTCAGCACCGCCTCGCCGTGCCGGGGCACCGACCCGCCCACGAGGCCGGTGTTCCCGCCCTGGGGGACGACGGCGACTTGGAAGCGGCTGCAGGCCGACAGCACCTTCGCGACTTCGGCGGTGTTCGCCGGGCGGATCACGACCGAGGCGGAATCCCTGAAGCGCCTCGTCCAGTCGATCTCGTACGAAGCCTTGAGCTCAGGGTCACTCAGGCAGTGCTTCGACCCGACGGCATCGCGAACCGCCGCCAGGAAACCATCGGGTGTCGTGCCCGAGTCAGCCACAGGCGGATCTTCTCACCCTCGAAGGAAGCAGTGGCACCTTCGTCAACTCCGTTCCCGCCTGAGTCTGGCGGCTACTCACCGTCCGTCGTCAGGGGAACCTGGACAGACTCGAGCAAGTCTCGGTCATGTGAGTAGCTGAGCAGTTGCAGCGCTTCGGCAATCGGCAGCCAGCGAAGCTCGTCAACTTCTGCTGTCGGCTGGAAGGCTCCGTCGGCGGGCTGCATCAGCCAGTAGGAGACGATCTTCACCCTGTCGCGACGATCCAAGTACTCGACCTCGCCCACGAAGCGGCCGAGATGGCAGTCGTAGCCGGTCTCCTCCTTAACCTCCCGCAACGCACACTCGGTGGGACCCTCGCCTGCCTCGAGCTTGCCTTTGGGCAGCGTCCAGTCGAGATGCTCTGGGCGGTGGATGACGGCAACCTCCCATCCGCCGGACTCGCCGGCGCGCAAGACGATGCCTCCTCCTGCACGCACAACGCCGCGTTCGTCGGGAGCGGCGCCGACGGGCTCGGTCATGCCGCGACCGTACCCGGTGGCACGGCGAGGCGTCATCGTTTGGTGCGAGTAGCTTGTATTTCATGTCCGCACCGGGGGACTCGCGAACGGACATAGAGGTTGAATGGCAGCTCGATGCCCTCGACCTGCGGCCCGTTGAGCGCTGGTTGGCGCTCAGAATCGGCCCCGGCGTTCTCGCTGAGCCGGCAGTGGGCCTCGAAATCCTGCCCGCGGCGCCGAAGCGGCTGGTCGACGTGTACGTCGACACCGAGGATTGGCGGATGGGCCGCGCCGGATACGTGCTGCGGGTCCGGAAGAGGGCCGGGCGTCTGGAGACCACCCTCAAGGACCTTTCGACCGCGACCAAGGGGCTTCGCCGACGGCTGGAGGTAACCCAGGCATTGCCGTCCTCGGGTTTGCCCGACCTCGATCGCACAGGCGATGTCGGGTGGCGGGTGGAGGCGCTGGCGGGAGCGCACCCGCTCAAAGAGGTGATGGAGGTCCGGACGCGAAGGCGCCCGTTCGATCTCACGATCCATGGCGAACGCGTCGGCGAGCTCGCCCTGGACGACACAGCGGTCGCGGTTGGCCACGAGCGAAGGCGGCTTCGCCTCACACGGGTCGAAGTCGAAGTGTTGCCTGGGTGGGTGGACGCGATGCAACCGTTTGTGGAGCGGTTGCGGCGGGAGTGCGGTCTGCAGCCCGCGACACTGTCGAAGTTCGAGGCGGGTTTGATGGCAGCCGGCCTCAGTATCCCGCGTCTTCCAGATCTCGGTCCCACCAGTGTCTCCCCGGCCGCGACGCTTGGGGAGCTTGCCTTCAGGGTGCTCCGCAAGGACGCCTCGGCGATGTTCGCTCACGTGCCCGGGACCCGGTTGGGAGAGGACATAGAGGCTCTCCACCAGATGCGAGTGGCCACAAGGCGGATGCGAGCTGGTCTCGAGATGTTCGCCGACGTGCTTCCCGTGCGCGCGGGCCGGTTGCGGGCTGAGCTCGGCTGGTTGGCGGCGTTGCTCGGCGCCGTGCGGGATCTCGATATCCAGCTGAGCCGATTCGACGACTGGACCGAGGAGATGCCCGGTGACTACCGGGAGGCTCTCGACGAGCTGTCCGATCTTCTCGTGGCCCACCGCGTCCAAGCCAGGCGAGTGCTGCTCGAGGCCTTGGACTCGCGTCGATACGAGCGGCTCGAGTCAGGGCTGGCGGCGATGTTCGTGCAGGGCCCTCTCCGGCGATCGAGCGCCGGACGTACTCCGGCAGTGTCAGCCATGCCGGCGTTGATCGGCGAGCGGCACCGGGCGGCGAGAAAGGCTGCGCGCAGAGCCACTCGGACGGGACTGGCGAGCGATTATCACCGGCTCCGCATCCGCTGCAAGAGGCTGCGCTACTCGCTGGAGTTCGCCGCCGGGTTGTATGACGGAGAGCTCAAGGGTTTCGTCCGTCAGATGACGCGGTTGCAGGACGCGCTGGGCAGCATGCAGGACGCCGAGGTCGCGGCGTCGCGCCTCGAGGAGATCGCCCTTGGCGACGAGGGCGCGCTCTTGTCGCGGGCGACGGTCTTCGCGATGGGCGGCGTCGCCGGGCGTTACCGCAGTGAGGCCGAGCAGTTGCTGCGCGAGCTGCCGGAACTGGTGGAGCTACTCAAGGGCAAGGAGTGGCAGCGTTCAAGGACACTGATGGAGGCGCGCCTCAAGGAGGCGGCAGATCGAGAACGCGCGGCTGGGACCGATAGTGGCGCCTTCGGTCGCACCCGAGTCGCTGGTCGCACCCGTCCGGCACGTTCGATTCTCACCGCGGCTTCTCCCGCCGCGATGCCCCTGGGCCCGTTGGAGGATCCTGTTCGAGGTGTCGGGAGCGAATCGTCCGAGGACGCGCCGACAGCCGACGAGGCGCCGAGCGCGAATCCAATGGCGAACAATGTGTTGATTCCGGTAGCAGACGACAGTGCCGCGGACGACGCGACGACGATTACTCCGATCCGCAGGTGGGTTGCCCCAGATTGACCCACAAGGTCACTGCAGGGCATTAGCTTCAGGGACGAGTTCTACTCGGTACCAGAGGACGGAGGCGGCTGAAATGGCCGAACTTATTGCCGAGGGTGACGACCTCGTGGTGCGCCTCACGGCAGTCGAAAAGCTGGAGGCGGTCCACCCAGAAGTCCGGGTGCCACGGGCGTCGGTGACCAAGATCGAGGTGCTCGACGACGTCCTCGGCGCGGTGCATGGACTCCGGGTCGGCACGGGCATTCCGGGCTCAGTGGCCATAGGCACCTTCACGTCCCGGGAAGCCAAGATCTTCGCGGTGGTGCATCACACGACGTCCCGCGGGATCCGCGTCGGACTGGAGGGCACGCATTTCACTGAGCTGATCCTCGGCTGCGAGGATCCGGAAGCCGTCGTCGCGAGCCTGGGCCTTCCCGCCTGAGGCTCACGTCAGTCGCGCGGTCGAGGATAAGGAACGTCGCCTGCCCGATGTGTCACTGTGAGTGGTCAGCAACTCACTGATTGTGCTCAAGTTGGGGACGGGGCTGCCGATGTAATTAGTGGGTGCACGACCCCTGTTGCCTTGCGAGGGAAGCAAAAGGCCGTGCACCCATTTTTCATGCCTGCTGTTCGGGCAGGGGTTGCCGTCGGTCGTTCGCGAACCGTCGGGGCGGATCGCTCGAGGCGCACTCGGGGTGGGGGAGCAGACTCCGTTGCGAGACCAGGGAAGCGCCACTCCCCAAGGATCATGCAGATCGGCTCAGCGTGGCTCGGTGAGCGGCATCGGCGGGGCTGGGGCAGGGACGGCGCCGTAATTGGGGACCGTCCGGCGATAGTCCGAGGCGAACAGGGGCGAAGAGATGAGGAAGTCGGCCGTCGCACGATTCGATGCCACGGGTATGTTCCACACGACGGCGATCCGGAGCAGCGCTTTTACGTCGGGGTCGTGAGGCTGCGGCTCGAGCGGGTCCCAGAAGAACAGCAGCAGGTCAATGCTGTTCTCGGCGATCTTCGCCCCAAGTTGGAGATCCCCGCCCACTGGCCCGCTGAGTAGACGTTCCACGGGGATCCCGACATCCTTTTCGATAACGGCTCCAGTCGCGTTCGTCGCGATGAGAGCGTGATTCGCGAGAACGTCCTTGTTGAGGCGAACCCACTCGAGCAGGTCCTCCTTCTTGTTGTCGTGGGCCACAAGAGCTATGCGCATGTGCGTGGTCGTTTGTGGCCGAGCGGGGCTCGGGGCCGTGGCTCGCGGCGGGAGGTCGGGGGAGGTCATATGACAGTTCTACTCACGCAAAGCGAGGGCTGACAGCGAAAGTCGGGCTTGGCGTCCGCGTCCGTCCAAGTCGGGCCAAGGATCCGCCTCGTCATCGATCACGAAGGCGAGTCTCGTCGTGCCCGCTGCTGGGAGGTGGCCCACAGACCAGGCCGGTGACCAAACAAGCGTCTCGCGCTTGCTGGCTGCTCCACCCGGAGGGCGGCGACGGTCCACCTCCGGACGTCTCTTCGGCCCGATCCGCAGGCATGAAAGGGGGCCACGCTAGGTGCTCGCCACCAGCAGCTCCTCCGAGCTCGAGGGCCGAAGGCCGTCGACCCGGCCGCTGAAGTAACGATCGGCGAGACTCCGCGCTGAGACGTGTCGGGCGTCCTTGAAGCCGGCTTCGCGTGCCAGGGCCACCAGTTCAGAAGGAGTGAAGAAGTTGATGAAGGGCGTCCCTGCGGCTCGAGCGCCGTTCTCCGTGGCCTCGCGCAGCGGGCGCTCGTCTTCCTCCACGAGCTCCAGCGGCAGCTGAAAGGTCGTCACGAACGTGCAACCCGCGGCCAGGCGCGCGACCTGGTGCAGCGTCGCAGCACTCGCGTCCTTTGTCAGGTACATAGAGACGCCGGTGGACGCCACTACCGCCGGCCGCCGTTCATCGAAGCCGGCCGCAGCCAGCCCTGCCCACAAGGACCGGTCGACTTCGAAGTCGACGGAGACGAACCGCAGCCACCTTGGGATAGTGAAGCCGAGCTCGACCAAGCGGTGTTGCTTCCAGACCTGTGCTCCAGGCCGGTCGACCTCGAACACCCGCAGGGTGGAAGCCACCTCCGGATTGCGCTGGGCGAATGTGTCCAGCCCGGCGCCAAGGATGACGTACTGGCCGACGCCGAGGCCGGCCTGCTCTGTGACCAGATCTTCGACATACCGAGCACGGGCCACGATGGTTGCCCGAACGCGGCTCGTGGCACGCGGGTCCATGTCCGGGCGCTGCCGCCATCCGTCGTCCGGTGCTGCCAAGCGCAGGCCGATCTCGTCCTGGAGCACGTGCGGCTGTGCGTCGAGCTGAACGTGCATGGCTCGCCACAAAGCGACTCTCACCGCCGTGCTGTCCGGTGCCCCGAATTTCTCGTCACCCACGATGCCCTCTTTCCCAGGCCGCCGGCTGCCGGTTCCGTTTGCACTCATCGTGGTCACAGCCGGTCAGGCCGTTGGTCGTGCGGCCGGCGAGGTCTGAAGGTGTGCACATCTCGAGTGAGCCGCCCACTCGAGATGCAGACACTTGGCCCCGTCGCCGTGAGACGGTCACGCGGGCCCGGGAGTCGCTCTCGCGGGGGAGCGGGACATATCTGCGCGGCCTCATGGCGTCGGACCCGACACGGACTCGGTCACGCGGTTCCACGGTAGCGAAGCCAGTGAAAGACCGAGCGCCCCGACGCGCGAATGGAACGTGCTTGTATGTACCGACCCGAGCGGCAGGATTCCCCGTTCTACGCGGGGCCGCGGGAGGCGACCCAGGAAGAGAAAGCGGCAGGCGAGAAACGCGGGCGCACGGACAGAGTTCGCCGCGCAAGAGCACTGGGCCGGCAGTTCTAGCCAACCGGCGTTCGCCAGCCGCAACCGATCAAGTCATGCCGCCTTTACGACGCCGGCGAATCGTTCAGCAAAGCCCTGCCAACATTCGAAAAGGTGTGTCTCGGCGGCAAGTACGGCGACAGCGATGGCCTCCATCTCGGCCAGAAGCTCGGGCGAGAGCCGAGCTTCGTCCGCGGCCCACGCCTGCGCCGTCGCACCGTCGACCTCGGGATGGAACTGCACTCCCCAGGCACGATCGCCGATCCGGTACGCCTGCACGGGGCAACGCGAGCTCGTACCCAAGACGACAGCCCCGTCCGGCACTTGAGTGATTTCGTCGTGATGCCACTGCACGGCCTGCACCGGAGGCGAGATGCCGGCGAAGAGCAGATCGCGCCTGCTCTCATCGGTGAGGTCGATTGTGCCGAGCCCGACTTCGCCGCCCGTCTGGCTCGGCTCCACCCGGCCCCCGCAGGCTGCCGCGAGCAGTTGGGCGCCGAGGCAGATGCCCAGAACGGGCAGATCGTGAGCTGTCGTCTCGGCGAGCAGCGTACGGACCTGTGGGAGCCACGGCGCCTTCAGGTCGTCGCAGGCGCTGATCGAGCCGCCCAGCACGACCAGCCCGCCATGATCGACGCGTTCAGGCAGATCTTCTCCGGCATAAGGCCTACGGACGTCGACCTCCACGCCGGCGGCGACGAGCCACTGACGGAACATGCCAGGCCCAGCATCGCTCTCGTGTTCGATTACGAGCACGTGCGCGCAGGAACGAGACTGTGAGTGGGTCATCGGCCGCAGTGTATTGGCTGACGTCGACCCTCATCACAGGTTGCTCCATCGCCAGCGCTGAATGGACGAGGCGGGCCGCGATGAGAGCCTGACTCTGCTCAGGGTGCCACGCTGAGGACGAGGCCAGGCGGAGCCTCCGGGCTGAACCTCGCCAGACTGCCACAGGTCTGGCAGGCCATTTCGTCTCGGTGGCGGCGAGCACTTCGACATCTCAGCCCCGGGCGGGCACGTGACCGGGAACGGGCAGGCAAGCGCGATAGAGGATCGGGGGCGGTTTCGACTGGCGGCCCGGGGGCTGGCAGTGGTCGCGCAACCGGGTTTGTCAACCACTAATCCGGCGCAAGGCCCAACAGGAGCTTGGCGGCCACCTCTTCGCCAACCGAACTCGACCGTGGATAACCTCGCCTTATGCATCGCACTTTCTTCTGCCGTCAGGCGGTGTCGCGCCCGCAGTTGGATTCGATCCCCCGACATGAGGCTTCTGTTGCGCCCACGGCCTCCTGTGGTCTCCGGGGAGCCGAGATATGACGCCCGGCGCCCACATCGAGGCAGGATCGCTTGATCTGCCCGCGGTCGTCATCCATGGAGGGGCGGGCGTGTTCGAAGAGGAGGCGCCCGCTGAGCTCGCCCGCATCGAAAGTGATCTGTTTACCGCCCTTGCGGCCGCATGGGCGGTCCTCGATCTCGGTGGCCCCGCCCTAGACGCGGTCGTCGAGGCGGTCGCGTCTCTGGAAGCCTCCGGGCACTTCGACGCCGGGAGAGGATCGGTGCCCACCACTGATGGCACAGTCGAGACTGATTCGTCCGTGATGGACGGAGCGAGTGGCAATGTCGGGGCGGTCTGTTGCGCGACTTGGCCCGACAGCCCGGTGCGGGCGGCGCGGCAGGTCATGTCGCTCGGCGCTCCCGCCGAGGGTCCTGTTCTGCTCGCCGGTCCGGGCGCGGACCGGTTCTGTGAGGAGGCGGGGCTACCAAGGAGAGACCCAGCCCTGCTTACCGCCGCCGGAGTGCGACCGGTCTCCCAGCACGGCACCGTCGGAGCCGTCGCGGTCGACCGCGACGGCCACCTCGCTGCTGCGACCTCGACCGGAGGGCGTGACGGACAGCTGCCCGGCCGGGTCGGCGACTCGCCGATCATCGGGGCCGGCACATGGGCGGACGACAGAAGCGTCGCGGTCTCGGCCACCGGCGATGGCGAGTCCTTCATCGTGGCGGGATTCGCCCATCGCATCGACTGGGCCGTCCTCGCAGGCTCGCCGCTCGACGAGGCCTTGGAAGGCGCTCTGGGCTCAGTTCGCGATCGCAGTGGCACCGGCGGCGGGATCGTTCTCGCCGGGGACGGCCGTTTCGCCGTTGGCTGCAATACCCCTGCCATGGCGCGGGGATGGCGAGACTCGGGAGGGCCAGTGGTCTTGCCGCTCTGGCTTTCTGAGACCCCTGGCTGAGACCTGAGTTCTCCGCCCGTGGGGCGCTGGAACCACGCCCGACGTGGCGGGAAGCATCTGTAGCGGGCCCCCAGCCCGCGCGGGCGCGACCGGAAGGACAACTGAGGCCACACGGCGTGAGCCCAAGCTCCGCTCGAAGCTGGCTACGAAATGTTCAAGGTCGCGTCCGCGTGGGAGCAACGCATTGGCCGGGTGTCGACGATGACACGGCACGACGCGAGTCAAAGAATCCAATTACTCCTTTCAAACCGCCCCGGACTATGTTCGGACGAGAAGGCGGGTTCGGCTCGAACTGAGAGCCATCGACATCATCCCGGCGTAGTCAAACGCGCCCGGAAGAAGGGGGTAGGCACAGTGGCAACTGTTGCGGTAGCCGCCGACGCTGGCACCAAGACGGCCATGACCGAGGAGCGGAAGAAGTTCCGCAAGACCATGCGGCGGATAGACATGGTGCTGTTCGCGGCTGCCGCGATCATCGGCTTCGACTCGCCTTCCGCCGTGGCCACATGTGGAGGCCAAGCGGTCTTCTGGCTTGTGGTGGCACTGATTTTCTTCATGGTGCCCTACGGCATGATCGCGGCTGAGCTGGGCACTACCTTCCCGGTCGAGGGCGGGCCTTACGCCTGGACACGCATGGCTTTCGGGCGCGTGGCCGGCGCGGTGACGGCGGTGCTCTACTGGATCTCCACGCCGATATGGGTCGGCGGCACTCTGACGGCGACTTCGATTGCCATGCTCAACGCCTTCATCCTCAAGAAGCCGCTCAACACGACCGAGGAGATCATCTTCGGCCTGGCGTTCGTTTGGGTCACGGTCCTGCTTTGCGAGATCGAGATGAAATGGGGCAAATGGGGACCGAATGTGGCCACGATCCTCAAGGGCGTCCTCACACTGTTGTTCGTCGGGCTAGTGATCGCCTTTGTGGTCAACAAGGGCCATGTCGCCAACACGCTGACGGTGTCGAGCCTCAAGCCGTCCCTTACGGGCTTTCTCGCCGTTATAGGGCTGCTGCTGTTTCTCTTCACCGGTTTCGAGACACCGAACGCCGCGGGCGAGGAGTTGGTGAACGCCAAGCGCGACGTTCCCAAGGCGATCGCCGGTGCAGGGATAATCACCACGCTCATCTATGCAGCGGTGATAATCGGCATCCTGCTCGTCATTCCCCAGAGCGGCCTTACCAAGGTGGGCAGTTTTGCGGACGCGTACAGCAGCGTCACCTCGGTTTTGGGCGGTGCCGCACAAGATGTCGGCTACGTCTTCGCCATCGTGATCATCCTCACAATTCTCTTGGGCGGTGCAGCCTGGCTGGCGGCCGCGAACCGAGTCCAGGCCGTGACGGCACTCAACGGTGGGGCCCCGCTGTGGTTAGGCAAGTTCTCCAAGTCCGGTACGCCGATCGCGGTGAACCTCGTCTCTGGAGGAGTTGGCTCCGCCTTCGTGCTGGTGGTGTTCCTTGCCTCGAGTGGCAGCCTTTCTAGTTTCTTCGCGGTGATGATCTCACTGGCTATATCCTCGACGGCGCTTAGCTACCTGCTTGTCTTCCCTTCGATATTGGTCTTGAAGAAGAAGTACCCGGATCGGGTGCACCCTTACGAAGTACCGGGCGGCACCGTCGGCGCCTGGATAGCAGTGATACTGACCGTGCTTATGGTCGTGCTCACGAGCATCACCCTTCTTTGGCCCGGGCTCCTCAACAACATGTTCGGGCAGAGCTACTCGATAATGAGCAACTGGGGCGTGTCGCGGGTCTTCTTTGAGGCCGTGACTCTCGGCTCCACGGCCGCCATGGTGGCGTTGGGGGTTGTCTTCTGGTGGTCGGGACGCAGCGCCATCGCCAGAGGTGTCGTAGACGACAACGATCTGCTGGCGATCGCCGCCGTTGTGCACGGTCCTGGAAGTGCTGCGGGTGATGATGGTGGGACGGCGACAGTTGCCGGTGGCCCAGCCGTCGGCGGCAGCTAGATCTAGGTGGCACGCGTGCCGGGCCGCTGCTTCGCCACGAAGGTGACGGCCCGGCACCACTAGAACGACCCCTCCAGTGTGCCGTCGGCCTGGTGCCGCCCGACAGGGGGGCCGCACCCGGCTGGACCCGCGGACACATCACGTGCGGTGACGACGGCTACCGGAGCAGCGCTAGCGGAGAGATCGCCGCGCAGGTGCCACTCGAGTGGGACGGCCTCGAAACCCGCCAGTCGTGGTATCGAAGAGTGACGGCATCGCGGCGCGTCGCAGTTGGCGGTCACAGCCTCGCCCGGCGGCTCGTCACGGGCCCTCGGCCCAGACGACGGCATTGCTTCCGCTCGCGATCGACCAGGGAGTCATCAGGTCAGATTGCAACACTCATCCGCGTTGTTTCGCCGACGTAAGGATCTGGGCATTGCGTTAGCGTCCTGCTGATGGAACTCCCTGACCGGCTCGTCGAGTTGATGCGAGGCCGGAACCCATGCTTCGTCACCACCTTGATGCCTGACGGTTCGCCACAGACGACTGAGACCTGGGTCGACACGGACGGTGAGCACGTCGTCATCAACACGGTCCAGACGCACCAGAAGATGCGAAACGTCCGGCGAGACTCCCGTGTCTCTGTCGCCGTCTGCGATGCCACCGACCCTTCCCGTTACTTCGCTGTTCGGGGCCGTGTCACGGATATCACGACCGAGGGCGGGGCCGAGCACATCGAGGCACTCTCCCAGAGATACACCGGTGGCCCCTACCAGTGGTATGGGGGACGCGATCAGGTTCGGGTGATCCTGACGATCACCACCGACGAGATCCACTCCATGGACCGCTGATCACCTTCTGAAGCTGGTTCGGTGCTTCCTGCCCGAGATCGCCGCCGGGCGGGATACGTGACGGCCCGGTTTGGGCAACCCCGAGCTTTCATCCGGGGATGAATGCCCAGACGGCCACGGTCCATCAGGTGTGAGGGTGCCTCTAGCGGTGTGCCGAGGGCACCTGCCCCACACGAATTGGTGCCCATAACGAGAACTCCCCGGTTCCCTGGGAACGCGGTACCTCGGTCCGCGACAGAGGCCGATCAGCAGACCAGGGTGTCCGGCGCGGACCGGACCTTGGCTACAGGTCCAGGCGGACTTGATGGTCGATCTCCATCAGCTCGGCGGGCGTGGCTCGAACCCGGATGAGGGCAACCCGCACGCCCGGGTCCGGGCTGTTGGACTCGATGAAGACATCCTGAGGATCGACGCGACCGGCCATGCGGCGGGACGCGGGCGCCCGCATCGACGGACCTAGCACGCACAGCTGTTCGGGCAAGGCTCTTCTGGTCGGCGAGCGACCGAACACACTATTTGGCTTGTCAACTGCCCAAAGCCTGTGCTCCCGACAGCGGGTGAGGCGATCGCGGAACTGTTGGGGCAGCGCTTGTGGAGAAGTCGCCGCGCGGTCTCCACAGCTTGAGCGGGGCGGTCTCCAGACTTCCTGGTCGGAGTCTTGGCACACGAAAGCCCCGCCGAGGACCTCCTCGACCGGGCTTTCGTGATGTCACGAGGCGTCCTTTTGTGGACACCTCGAAGTGGAGGTGGCGGGAGTCGAACCCGCGTGCTCCAGCATCTTGAAGGGACTTCTCCGAGCGCATCCGGCGGTGGTGTCTCGGGCCCCGCCGCGCCACCGGCACCAGTGCGGGACCCCAGCCGACTGAGTTGTCCCTGACTGCTCGTCAGCGTCGCAGTTCAGGTAAGCCCTGCAATATGACGCCTGGGACCGATCCGCAGGACCAGGATCGGGCAGACGTTGCTGCTAGTTAGGCAGCAAGCGCGAGCGGTTGCTCGGCGTTTGTATTGGTTTCCGGCTCTTTAACGTGGCTCCGGAGACCACGGCTCGCTTCTCCCAACTTGACGACCAGAGTCGAAGCCTGTCACCCCCTTGATGGTGTCGGTGTTCCTAAGCAGGATACCTCTCGGGTGATCACTCAGCGCCGTCGCTCTTGGTCGCGGATTACGCGCTCCGCCTCCCTGTTCGCGTCTCTCTCGGCGATGGCGCGTCGCTTGTCGTAGAGGCGGCGTCCCCTGGCGAGCGCGATCTCGACCTTGGCAAGACTGTCTTTGAAGTAGATGCTGAGCGGCACGAGCGTGAGTGCCTTCTGGGCTACGCGACCCGATAGCTCGTCGATCTGTCGACGGTGGAGAAGCAGCTTCCGTTTTCGGACCGGATCGAATCGTCCAAAGCCGGACGCATATTCATAGGGCGCGAAGTGGGCACCAACGAGCCAGAGCTCACCGTCGTCGATCCGGGCATAGGCGTCCTGGAGCGACGCTTGTCCCAATCGGAGTGACTTGACCTCGGCGCCCTTCAGCGCGATTCCGCACTCGAAGACCTCGAGAATGTCGTAGTCGTGTCGTGCGCGCCGGTTGCGCGACACGTAACGGATGATTGGCTCGTCTGGGTCACCGGAGGTCCGGGACTTGCCCACATTGCGTTGAGCCCCGGTCTGTTTCGTGGCGGCCATCGTTTGAAACGCTACCTTGCGGGCTTGGCGAGATAGCCCACCGCGGTCCGATTGGCGGTCGTGGCTCGGACAAGGCCCCTCCGCGCAGCCGCGGAAGTGGCTGCCGACGATGGAACCAGGCGCGGAGACTCGGCCAAGACGCGCCGTTGTGCCGCGTCACCCGGTCCAGTGCGGGTACCCTGCCGAGATGAGCGAATCGCAACCTGGTGGCCAGGACCTGACTCGGCACGATGGCCGGAGTCGCGCCGATCTGCGGCCGAGTTTCTTCGTCCGTGACTTCACCGAGTTCGCCGCTGGCTCGGTGTTGGCGGTGTGCGGACGCACGCGGGTCTTGTGCACAGCTTCGGTCGACGAAGACGTGCCGCGCTGGATGCGAGGCACGGGGCGCGGCTGGGTAACCGCCGAGTATTCCCTGCTACCAGGCTCTTCGCCCGAGCGCGTTACTCGGGAGGCGACCAAGGGTCGTCAGTCAGGCCGAACTCAGGAGATCCAACGCTTGATAGGCCGCTCGCTGCGAAGTGTCACTGATCTTGAGGCGCTCGGCGAACGTCAGATCCTCATCGACTGCGATGTGCTGCAGGCGGACGGAGGAACGCGGACAGCGTCCATATCGGGGGCCTACGTCGCGTTGCACGACGCCTGCTCGCGTCTTTGTGCTTCAGGAGCGATTCCTCACCACCCGATCCGTGAGGCGTGTGCCGCTGTTTCGGTCGGCGTAGTCGACTCGGAGTGCTTGCTCGATCTCGACTACGTCGAGGACTCTGGCGCGGAGGTGGACATGAACGTCGTCATGACGTCGTCGGGTCGCTTTGTGGAGGTGCAGGGCACGGCCGAGGGCGAGCCCTTCGCTCGCTCCAGGTTGGACACGATGCTCGTGCTCGCGGAGCTCGGAATCGGTCAGATCCTCCAACTCCAGGCTGCAGTGCTCGCCACCCCGCCCCCAGAGCGCGACCGGAATGGGAAAGCGTAGATCCGAAGGCACGGCGCCAGAGAGGGCCAGCTAGCCGTGCGGCTCGTGCTCGCGACCGCGAACCTTGAGAAGGCCGCCGAACTGCGAACGATCCTTGACGCAGAACTTGGCGGATTCATGGAACTCGTGCCGCGTCCCTCCGGGATCGAGGCAGTCGAGGAGACAGGGGAGAGCCTCGAAGACAACGCCAGGCTCAAGGCCGTAGCCCTGGTGCTCGCGACCGGCGAGGCCGCGGTGGCAGATGACACCGGGCTCGAAGTTGCCGCGCTCGGAGGAGCACCGGGGGTTCGCTCGGCGCGCTTTGCCGGCGAGGGCGCCAGCTATGAGGACAACGTCGCCAAGCTGTTGACAGTGCTCGCCGGCGAGACGGATCGGCGCGCAAGATTCCGCACCGTGGTGATCTGCCGTTTTCCGGATGGCAGGGAGATTGTGGCCGACGGTGTCGCCGAGGGCGAGATCGCGTCCACTCCGCGGGGTGCGGGTGGCTTCGGCTATGACCCCGTGTTCATTCCAGACGGCGGAGGTGGCCTCACATTCGCCGAGATGAACCAGGCCGAGAAGAATCGCATTTCCCACCGAGGTCTGGCCCTGCTCTCGTTCGTCGCACAGCTCAAGACCGCGGAGCGACAGTAAGGGGCGGCAGCTCGCGTCCAAGACCTTGAACGGGTCTGAAGCAGACCTCAGGGAACTTGCCGCGCGATGCCCCCAGAACGCATAGCGACGGGCACTACTGTTGATCCATGTCCGTGTCAGGGAACAGAGGCGACAGTGTCGAAGCGGCGGTCGACCACGTGCTCGCCAATCGGGAGCGAGTCTTCATCGAGCGAGACGGTGCTCCGGCGGCCGTCATCATGGCTGCTCGTGAATTGGAAGGTCGCGATTACACGATCGCCATGCTGTCGGAGCCGAAGACTGTGCGCCGGATACTCGAAGGCGAGAACGCTCTGCAGGCCGGCGCCATGCTCATGGGTGATGATCTGGCAGAGTTAGACCCGGACGGTCGTTATCTGGTTCGCCCAGTCACCCGCGGAGCACCGCTTGCGGTGACTGCTCGCCTGGGGGGCGATACGCGGTGGGCTCTTGTAGCAAGTGCCCCCGCGCACAGTGCTCTCGAGGAGCTGCAACCCCACATCGCCGATGCGGTGAGGAAGTTCATGTTTGGCCAGTTGATCAGCGACCCCGTGGGGGTAGGTGTCGAACTGTACGGCTTCCTGGCGCGGCGGCTGGCGGCGAGAGTCGAGACGGCGCTCGTCGTTTTCCGGCTCGACAGCGTGAAGCGCATCGTTCGAGTTGTGGAGATCCTGAATATCGGTGGTGAGGTTGGGCGGTACGACAGCCGCCGCTGGTAGGTGACCCAGGACATCGCTGTCGGAGACCGATTGTCGCAAGGGGTGCGATCACCCCAGTCGAAATTCGTCGCGCAACGCCGGTAGTCTGACGGGCCTGATACATCCTTCCGGCATCATGTCGTTGTGGGTCTCGCCCAACCGCCCGCTCCTCGGAGCAGACGGCCGGTCTGCGTTGCCAGTGGCGAGGGCCGGAAGGAGCAGCGATGCCAACCGAAAGCCTGACTATCAGCTGTGACGAGTGTGTCCTTCATGAGACCTCAGCATGCGAAGACTGTGTCGCCACCTTCATCCTGGGTCCTCGGGCGGCAGGTGGGATCATCGTCGACGTCGAGGAAGCCCGTGCTGTCCGCATGCTCCAACGAGCCGGACTGGTTCCGGAGCTGCGCTTTCGTCGTCGCGTCAGCTGAGCTCTCTCACTGGGAGCACTTCGCCTCGGGGCCGGGCCGACGATGAGGTGCCTCCTCGCCACGAATGACTTCCCTCCCAAGATCGGCGGGATCCAGAACTATCTCTTCGAGTTGGTTCGCCGACTGCCGCCACAGGAGATCGTGGTCTTCACCACGTCCCAACGCGACTCGGCGGAATTCGATCGACGGCAGGAGTTTGGTATCGAGCGATCCTCGTCGCCCGTGCTGCTACCAACCCCCGGACTGGTGCGAGCCGTGCGAAAGACGATTGAAGAGCGCGAGATCGAACTCGTCTTGCTGGATCCGGCGCTGCCGCTGGGAATGATCGGCAAGCGGTTGCGCGTGCCGTACGGGCTTGTACTGCACGGCGCCGAGGTGGCCATTCCCGGGCGTCTGCCCGTGTCTCGCCAGTTGTTGGCATCAGTACTGTCGGGGGCGGCACTGGCTGTTGCTGGAGGTGGTTACTCGGCGACAGAGGCCGCACGCGCCGCCCGGGAACGCATGCCTCGTTGCGTGATCGTGCCGCCGGGTGTCGACCATGAGCGCTTCCATCCACTCGAGCCTGAGGAACGCGCAGTCGTGCGCCAGAGATTCGGCCTTCCCACCACAGGGAGGCTTGTGGTCAGTGTCAGCCGGCTGGTTCCGCGCAAGGGGATGGACGTACTCATCGAGGCCGTCGGGAGGCTTAGCGCCACCAGGACCGACCTCACTCTTGCGATTGGCGGCACAGGGCGGGACTCAAGGCGCCTAGAGCGATTGGCCAGTCGCTCCGGCGCGCGAGTTTGCTTTCTCGGCAGAGTCGAGGACGACGACCTTCCGATGCTCGACGCCGCGGCCGACGTCTGGGCGATGTGCTGCCGCGATCGCTGGCTGGGTCTGGAACAGGAAGGGTTCGGGATCGTCTTTCTTGAAGCCGCCGCGGCCGGCGTGGCCCAGCTTGCCGGGCGAAGCGGCGGATCCGAAGAGGCTGTTGTCGACGGCCGGACCGGGCTAGTAGTTGACAGACCGAGTGACCCGACGGCGATCGCCGATTCGTTGGCGAGGTTGCTGGACGATCCCGGGTTACGGGCTCGGCTCGGCGCAGCAGCGCGAGAGCGGGCGGTGACCGAGTTCGATTACGACCGGCTAGCTCAGGTGTTGCACGAGGCCCTAGTCACAGCGTGCAACTGACCGCGCGGAATGGTTCTCGGCCCGCAGGCGCAGGGCTGAGGCCTGGGCGCGGCGGCGGAATGCTGGCCGACGGCCCTAAGAGGTGCGAGGCTGGAGTTCACTAGTGCAGAGAGGAGGACGTGTGGCCGACCAGACCATTGAGCGAATGGTCGTCGACGGCTCCCCGGCTCGTTGTTTCGAAGTCGTGTCTGACATCGAGAGGTATCCGGAGTGGGTGGCCGATCTGAAGGAGGTTCACGTCCTGGAACGCGACGGGCAAGGCCGGCCTCGCCTTGTTGCATTCCGCGCGGGCGCTTTCGGGCGCAGCACCAGCTACACCCTTGCTTACGACTACGCGAAGGCACCGGCTGAAGTGCGTTGGGTGCAGCGTGACGGTGATCTCACCAGCCGTCTTGATGGCGCTTACCGCTTCAAAGCTGCGCCGGAGGGCGGGACGGAGGTCACCTACCAGCTGACCGTCGAACTACGGGTTCCGTTGCCAGGTTTTATCAAGAGAAGAGCCGAGGGCAACATCATCCACGCCGCCATACGGGACCTGAAAGCGCGGGTTGAGTCAACACCGTGAGTCTCGTGAGGTCCTGGGTTCGCTGGGGCTGACAGAGTGAAGATCGGCGTTACTCTGCCGACGTTCACCTCGGACGCATCCGAAGCGCTCAGGATGTCACGTTCCGCCGACGAAGTCGGGATCGATGGCGTATTCGTGTTCGATCACCTTTGGCCCGGGCACGATAAATCGCAACCGGCGTTGTCGATGTACCCGGTGCTCGGCGCTGTCGCTGCCTCCATCAGCGACATTCGGATCGGCTCGTTGGTGGCACGCGTCGGTTTGCTCCCTGACGAACAGGTGATTCAGTCGTTCCTGTCGCTGCGCGAGATGGCTGGCGACCGGCTTGTGGCGTCGCTTGGCATCGGGGATCACGAGAGCGTTCCGGAGAACGCTGCGTACGGCGTCGCGTGGCCCGAGCTCGAGGAGCGCCGAGCGTCGCTGATGACCATTCTCGACACGCTCGTCTCTAAGGGCATCGAGTGCTGGGTGGGGGCGACATCGAGTCGGACCGTCGAGCTGGCACGTGGTGCGGGCGTGAGCGTCAATCTGTGGAACGTCTCGCCCGACCGGCTGGCGGCTGAGGCCGGGTGTGGAAGCACCACATGGGCCGGTCCTTTGCCTGCGAGTAGTGCTGGCGCCGCTGAGAAACTCGGATGCCTGCAACAGGCCGGCGCGGAGTGGGTCATCTGGGCTTGGCCGCGATCGCTCGAGCTAGTTGCGTCGGCCATTCGCACTTCGGGTTTGAGCGGCACCGCTTAGTGGCGGTGGGCCAGCGCACGATCTCGGTATGGCGAGGGGCCGCTCTTACCGTCGATCGCGCTCGAGACGGCGAGGATCAGCCGGCTGGTCGACGGCCCTGAGGCGTCTGCGTGCCCGCTGGAGTGGAGATCACCGAAATGGGAGCATCGCGTCGCGAGGGCGAGTGGCCACCCACACCCCGCACGTTGCTTGATCTATAGCAATCTCGGCCTCGGTCCACCGTTGTTGCCGAAGCTGGCGCGAGCGGCATGTGCAGCGTCGTTGCGTGGCTGCCAGTCGTGCGGGTCGATGCGGCCGGAGTACGCAGGCAAGGGCAGGGGCAGATCGGACTCGTGGAACTGCGACCAGACCCTGTTGAGCCCGACTGTCCCGAACTCCCTGACCTTGGCCACCTGATTCAGGTCGAGCACCTGCGTGATCGGGGTCGTCGACTCTCCGGCAAGACAGATGATCTCCCCCTCAGGCCCGGCAATAAGGCTCTGACCGACGGCGGTGGGGGCGGCCGTGTTGACGTTGACGACGAAGACCTGGTTCGCGATGGCGGCAGCCCGAAGGAGGACGAGTTCTTGTGCCCGATCAGCCGTTCGAGTGAAGTTCGGCTGGACGATGACCTCGGCGCCCATCCAGGCCAGCTGGCGGGCCACCTCCGGGAACCAGGTGTCGTAGCAGATGGAAAGGCCTATTCGGCCGATCTCCGGGATCTCGAAGACCGTGAATTCCTGGCCGGGAGTCACTGTCTCGTACGGGCGCCAAGGGCAGCACTTTCGATATGTGGCTACCAGGTCCCCGGACGGGGAAATCGCGACGGCCGTGTTGTACACGGCGCCGTCACTTCCCCGCTCGTACACAGTCCCGGGGACCAGCCATACCCCAAGTTCGTGAGCCAAACCCCGCAGCCACTCCATGCGGGGCCCGTCCAGCGGTAGGGCCTGCTCCTCGGCGCTCCCGAAGCCGAGAGGGCAAAGATACAGCTCCGGGTAAACCACGAGCCGAGTGGCCGGAAACAGGTGGAGATACGAGCGGAGCACGGGTTCGAACGAACCGCCGGCACTGGGATCCTCCGGAGCGGGAAACTGCATCGCAAGGATCGGCAAACAGCGTGTCATCGCGCTTCTCCTTATTCCTCGTCAGCGACTAGAGAGCCAACTTTCTCTGCAAGCTTCGGATCCCTCCGGCGCAGCAGCAGAGCATGGACTAGGGCGACTGCGACAAAGACGAGCGTCACGTAGGGAAACAGGTCGTACGGAGTCGGCTGCCCGGGCTTCACCAGCTCGTAGAAGGGGAATGCGATGGCAGCTATTCCAAGGACCGGGAGAACGGTGTGCTTCCACACGGACCGGTCGGGCCTCTTCCATGTGTAGGCGATGAGCGACGCATTCACCACGAAGTAGATCAGGATGATCGGTATCACACAGAGGGTGGCCGACTCGTCGTAGAAGGTGACTGTGTTCATGCTCCAGCCCCACCACAGGGCGATCGCGGTTCCGACGAGAAGGTAGGCACCCAGCGCGACCGACGGCGTCCTGTGCTTCTTTGACACTCGCCCAAGGAAGCTGGGCAGCATTCCCTCCCTGCCGGCGCTGAAGACGACACGTGACTGCGCGTTAACCGCTGCGATCACCGAACTCATGATGGACGTGAAGCCGGCAAGGTAAGCGAGGATAATTGCCCCGCCGAGTATGGGTTGCGCCACTGTGATGAAGGGCACCGTGGCATTCCCCAGCGTGTTGGCGTTGTAGTTGGAGCCGACCACCGTGGCGTAGGAAAGGAAGATGTAAAACAGCGCCATGAACCCGATGGAGCTGAAGATCGCCTTCGGAATGTTCTTGCGTGGTTGATTCGTCTCTTCGGCAAGGGCCGCCGAGTTCTCCCAACCGATGAACATGTATATCGCCAAGGGGAATCCCAGCCCCAGCCCCTTCCACCCGCTTGCGAGGTGCGAGGGCTCGAACGGGGTGAGCAGCAAGTGGCCCCTGTCGGCGATGAGGATCCATACACAAACGACAGTGAGAATGGCGACTTCGAACGCGAAGAGAGCACCGGCAGCCTTCGTGGACAGGCTCACGCCGCGCGCGACGAGGAAGTAGACGATAAGCGCGAGCACGACGCTCAGCAGCTGCCAGGGGACGTCCACGTGGCAGTACTTCTGGAAGATGTCGGAGAGCCAGCCGCCCTGAATGCCCATGAGGGACGCTGCCCCAGGCATGAGGCCGAGCACGTACACGGCCGCGGTCATGGTGGCGGCCACCGGTCCCAAGCCCTTGCCTATGAAGCTGACCCATGAACCGGTCGACGGTGTGAGCCGGGAGAACTGGGCGAGCGTGTTGCCGACAAAGATGACGGCGATCATGGCCGCGATGATCGTGAGCGGTGACGCAACTCCGGCTGTGTACGCAATCAGGGCGAAGCCGAAGTAGAAGCTCATGGCGGGGGCGATGTTCGCCAGGGTGGAAGCGACTACTCCGGGCAGGCTGAGCTGGCCCCTCTTCAGACGCTCTGGTTTTGCGGAAGCAAGATCCGAATCGGGGCCCGCACCGACGAAGAGGGAAGGTGTAACCGGCTCGGGAGGATCAGTCGTAATCGAACCCATCGTTACCTCGTTTCAGATCGGCCTACATAGCTGAACTGCGGCGTAGAGCTTGAACACATGACGTGAGTGACGGCGAGGCTGTGTGAATCTCTTACCGAGCGCCCGAGGAGGAGCCCGCGATCGGCAGCGACGAGGCCGCCTTTCACGGTGAGCATGCGCCTGCCTGGCTATGCTGTCAAATGCCTGATTGCTACAGTAGATATGCCTAGGAGGCATGATATGGAGCTAAGGGTCGTCCGCTATTTCGTCGCAGTCGCGGAGTGCGGCTCAGTCTCGGAGGCCGCACGGGTCGTGAGAGTTGGGCAGCCGTCGCTTTCGCGACAGCTGCACCTGCTCGAGCGCGAGCTGCATGTGAAGCTATTCCTGCCCGGACCTGGGCGCTTGCGCCTCAGCGCGGCGGGTTGGCAGTTCCTCCCCATCGCACGCGACCTGGTGTCGCGGCACGAGCTCGCCTTGATGACGATGCGGGCGTTGTCTGGCGAGGGACCGGCGCGGATCACTATCGCCGCCCCTTCGACCACGATCTCGGACGTCGTGGCGCCCTTCCTCGTCGAGCGGGTTAATCCGGACACGGTCTTCATAGCCAGGGAAGAGGCCGCTGACACCGGCTATAGGGCCGTCGCCGAGGGACGCGCCGACATATCACTCACGATCAGGCGCCCCCCAGAAGAGTTCCTGCAGCGCGAGGTCGCGCGTTTCCGCCTCTTCGCGTATGTGGCGAAGGCACACCCGTGGTTCCAGAGGCGTTCAGTGCGGTTGGAGGAGCTTTCCGGACCACCGCTCATCGTGATCCCGGGCTCGAGCAGCTTCCGAATACTCGTGCCCGCCCTCGAACGGACGGGCCTGGGCTTCCGAATCGCCTTCGAGGTCTCAGTCCCGAAGATCGCGCAAGCCTTGGCAGGGGCGGGACACGGTGTCGCCATTCTCTCGGACGATCCATGCTTTGGCCTCCGCCCGCTGGATATCGAGGGACCGGAAGGGATCTTGAGCGTGCCTCTCTTCGCCGGCTGGGATGCGACGCACTATGCGCGGGACACGATCGAGCAGTTCGTGGATGACCTGGCGGGGTACTGCGAGGCCAACTGGCCCAGCCCGCCCACCCCGACGCGGCAAGCGGTGGCCGCCTCCGCGGGATAGCGATGGCGAGCGGACGCGCCCGTCAGCCAATCGGTCGGCCGGGCGCCGAGAGGCTCGCAAAGCTCAGCTGTATGTCGCGGTAGCTGTCCCCGGCGACCGCGGGCGACGCCTCGAGGTTCAAGAGTTGTCGACTGTCGACAAGGCCAGTGACGACACGTCGAGAGCCTGCAGTGAGAAGGGCCTCGATATCCTGCCTTGCAGCAACTCGAGGTTGCCGGCGGTCGAGATGTAGGCGAGGACGGGGACCCCTCCTGGCAGGGAGCTCGAAGACACTGCCATCTGGGTGACCCCGGTTGCCTCTTCATCCCATGTCGCAGGCGTGAGGCCTTCAGCGGCGTAGAACGTGTTCGCCGCCAGGTAGCCGAGCAACGGAATGCCGTTCGGTCCCACCGAGGCGAGCGAGATCGCCGAAACACCCGTTGCCTCCTTTGTCCATGGGTTCGTTAGAGACAGGTTGTCGGCGTAGAAGGTCCCGTCGGTCGACACGTATCCCAGCAGTCCGGTGGCGGCGGTGGCACCCTCGGCGAGGGCGATGGATTGGACGCCAGAAGGCACGACGAGCGTCCACTGGGCGGTTGCCACGCCACTTTTCACGTAGAAGGCGCCAGTCCCTTTCTGGACGTATCCGAGAAGCGGGGGAGCGGTTCCGCCCCCGTCGGTGATGGCCATGGACGCCACGTGCTCGGCCTGGAGCGTGAATTTCCCGCCAAGCGAGCCCTGCTCGGCGAAGAAGTTGCCGGCAGGGGTCACATACCCGAGCACGGGTGCTCCGGTAGCGGTCCTGGCCATGGCGATTGCAGCCGCGTGCATCGCGTCGAGATGGCTGACCGTGGACACGTCGAGCTTCGCGTAGAACTCCCCGTTCGGCTCTATGTACCCGTAGATCGCGTTGCCGTTGGATCCTGTCGCACCGGTGTCGCCGGCGATCGCGACGGACGTGGTGGTCGAGTTCACCAGGCTGAACGAACCTCCAGGGGTGTAGTTGCGGACTTCGAAGCCGTTCGGCCCTGAGACCCCGACCAATGGGTACTGGTAGTACCAGGAAGGATTGTGAAGCCACCCGGTCACTCCGTCGCCGACGACCCAGCCGTTTACGGGGTACGTGACCCAGCCGTTGTTGCCCACGCCGCCGTTCTGCTGGATCAGGGTGATGGTTCCGCTGCCTTCTGCGTCCACGTCGTTTGCCGTCACGACCGCGGTGTGCCCGTACATGTTGTCCGCGGTCCGTCCGACCGAGATGACGTCGCCCGGTTGCGGCACAGCGCCGACAGTGCCGTTGTCGACGACGACTAGATCAGGACCGTTGGGATTGAATTCGGCCTTGTTGTTGCCCGCGTCGTAGTTGGTGACGACGTCCCATCCGTCCGCCGGATAGGGGTTGACACCCCAGGCGAGGTACATCCAGCGCATGGAGAGCTCGACACACTCCCACTCGTACTCGCCCCAGGCGCCGGGAAAGTAATTGACGAGATGATCAGCTCCGCCTTGGGTCGGTCCGGGACCGCAAGCCACCAGCCCATGCCAGGAGGCGCCGAGAGGATAGGAACCGGGGTCGTTCGTTGGGTCGCAGGTGCCACCCAGCCACCATCCGGGACTGCCGACATTCGACCCGGTGGCTAGGCCGACGTGGGTCGCGCGCCCAGCCGTGTGGGGCAGAACGCCCGCGTCCGCGACACCCAGAGCGCCGAGCGGGATGACGGCGAGCGCGACGGACAGTGCCATCGCCACGGCGAGGAAAGACGGGAGCCGCCCAGCCCGGAGTCTCCTAGCGTGTGTGATCTTGCCTCCGCTCGTCGGTTTACCGGCACCACAAGACCCTCAGGTGCAACATCAGTTCAATTAACCATCGGCAATGGCGACGCAGGCATTTAGACCTAGATCGGACGGAGCCAGCTGTCCGTCGTCGGTTCCGAGCCTTCTAGCAGGGAAGGCGCGGATCCGCCTGGAGCTCGTCGGGTCCTTTCGGACTCGGTTCCCAATGCCTTGATCGTCCGAGCGCCCTGAGCCAGGCAGTGTGCTCAGCGTCAGGCCTGGAGCGGCTCGAGGCCGGCTCGAAGACCTCGGCGTCGGCCGTCAAGGTCCGAAGTTCGCCGAGAGAGCCCCAGAATCCCTCCGTGAGCCCGGCGAGCATGGCGGCACCGAGGGCGGTGACTTCCTGCATCCGCGGGCGTGCCACGGGAACGCCACATTGGTCCGCCTGCAAGTGCATCAGGAGGTCCATCGCACTGGCGCCGCCGTCCGCCCGTAGATCCCGCAAGGAATGGCCCGCGGCGCGGGTCATCGCTTCGACGACGTCCCGGCACTGGTACGCCATGGCCTCGATAGCAGCTCGCGCCAGCACGGCGCGGCCGGTACCCCGGGTGATGCCGACGATCGAGGCCCGCGCCTCGGTGTCCCACCAAGGGCTCCCGAGGCCGGCGAAGGCGGGAACGATGTACACGCCATCGTTGCCAGGCGTCTCGGCGGCGAGCGCTTCGACCTCCGCGGTGTCCGTGATCACCCCGAGACCGTCGCGCAGCCACTGCACGGTGGCGCCGGAGGAGAACACGGATCCTTCGAGCGCGTAGCAGAAGCTCGAGGCCTCAGCCTTCGCAGTGCTGTCGCCTAGATCCCAGGCAACGGTGGTCAAGAGTCCCTCGGCGGGCGGCGGGAGAAGGTCTCCGACGGTCATGAGGAGGAAGCTGCCGGTCCCGTACGTGACCTTGGCGTCGCCGGGGGCGTGGCATCCGTGCCCGAAGAGGGCAGCTTGCTGGTCCCCGGCGACGCCGCTTATCGGAACCCCGGCGAAGGCGTCGCCCGCCACGCCCGCTGCGACCGTGCCGTACCTCGCCGCTGAGGGAAGGATCTCGCCAAGCGCCGCGATTGGCACTCGGAGAAGCTCGCACAGCTGCGGTGACCAGGACTTGTCTTCGAGGTCGTAGCACAGTGTTCGGCTGGCGTTGGAGGGGTCGGTGGCGTGAACGCCTCCTTCCAGGCCACCCGTCAGGTTCCAAAGTATCCAGTCGTCAACCGTGCCCAAGGCGAGCGACCGGTCGGGCGCGACTCCACCGCACTCGAGCATCCAGGACCACTTGGTGCCGGAGAAATAGGGATCGAGCACGAGCCCTGTTCGGCTCCGGAAGAGCTCCAGATGACCGTCCTCCATGAGCTCGAGGCAGCGGGCGGCTGTGCGGCGGTCCTGCCACACGATCGCCCTGTGTGCCGGCCGCCCAGTCGAGCGGTTCCAGGCCACAGCCGTCTCGCGCTGATTGGCGATCCCGATCGCCGCCACGGTGACAGACCGTCTCGCCAATTGAGCGTGCAACTCGGCCAGGGTCGCCTCGACAAGAGCCCAGATCTCGCTGGCGTCGTGTTCGACAAGTCCAGGGGTCGGGAAGTACTGCGTGAGTTCTCGATAGCAAGATGCGACGAGATGTCCAGACCCATCGAAAGCGAGTGCTCGGACTCCGGTCGTACCGGCATCGATCGCCACCACCACGGCCACCGCGGCACCGTAGCCCGCCGGTTGGCCGTCCGACCGGATGGTCGGGCAGACTGCCCGATGTCGAGCCGCGGACCTTTCCGGGACGGCTGGCTAGCAAACGGGAACCTTCGCGAGCGGCTGCTGAGCAGGGACTACCCGGAGACGGGCCCGTTGACATTGCCGTAACTACGGTGCTGTAATTAGCCACTCATCTGGTGGCCGGATTCGACTGGACCACAAGATATTGTGGTATTTGGGAGTCTGGCTGGGGCCAGGCGCAGGATCTCATGGGGCGGGCACGTTTCGCCAAGGAGGGAAGATCCAATGGCCGTTGCAGGAGAGCGCCTCGGTATCGGCATCCACCGTCACTTCACGGCCGAGTCGCGGCATCCCTATGACGAGGTCGTGTGGGAGCGTCGTGAATCCCGTATATCCGATTATCGGACAGGCGCGGTCGCCTTCGAGCAGCTGGGCGTGGAGGTTCCTTCGACGTGGAGCATGAACGCGACCAACATCCTTGCCCAGAAGTACTTCCGCGGCACCGTAGGGATGCAGGGAAGGGAGTTCTCGCTCCGACAGGTGGCAGACCGCGTCGTGGACACGATCACAGCGTGGGGCCTCAAGGACGGCTACTTCGTCGACGCCGCCGAGGCGGCTGTCTTCAGCGATGAGCTCAAGCACTTGGTGGTGCAGCAGAAGGCGGCCTTCAACTCGCCGGTCTGGTTCAACATCGGCGTCGAGGGCGTGCCGAAGCAGGCCGCGGCGTGTTTCATTCTCGCCGTCGAGGACTCGATGGCGGCGATCCTCAACTGGTATGTCGAGGAAGGGATCATTTTCAAAGGCGGATCGGGCGCTGGGGTCAACCTCTCCAACATCCGCTCCTCGCGAGAGCTTTTGGCGGGCGGTGGCACAGCGTCCGGGCCTGTGAGCTTCATGCGCGGGGCGGACGCGTCGGCAGGAACCATCAAGTCGGGCGGCAAGACACGACGCGCCGCGAAGATGGTGATCCTGGATGTGGATCATCCGGACATCCAGGAGTTCATCTGGTGCAAAGCGCGCGAGGAGCGCAAAGCCCGCGTGCTCGCGCAAGCCGGTTTCGACATGGACCTCGACGGGGCAGACACCCATTCGCTTCAGTATCAGAACGCCAACAACTCGGTCCGGGTTACCGACGAGTTCATGCAGGCCGTGCTCGACGACGCCGATTGGGGTCTCGTGGGCCGGATCTCCGGCAAGCCCATCGAAACCGTGAAGGCGCGGGCGCTGTTTCGCCAGATCGCCCAGGCCGCCTGGGAGTGCGCCGACCCAGGAATGCAGTTCGACACCACGATCAACAGGTGGCACACGGCGCCCAACACGGGTCGTATCACGGCCAGCAACCCCTGCTCTGAGTACGTCCACCTCGACAACTCCAGCTGCAACCTCGCCAGCATCAACTTGATGAGGTTCCTGAACGATGACGACACCTTCGACGTCGAGGGTTTCGCGGCGGCGGTCACCGTCGTTTTCACTGCTCAGGAGATCCTGATCGGCAACGCCGACTATCCGACGAACAAAATCGGCGAGACGACGCGCAAATTCAGAGAGCTCGGTATCGGTTACGCGAACCTCGGTGCTCTGCTCATGGCCCAGGGCGTGCCTTATGACTCCGAAGAGGGACGCACCATCGCGGCGGCGATCACAGCCCTCATGACCGGTGTCGCCTACGAGACCTCAGCCCGGACGGCTGCGAGGATGGGACCGTTCGCCGGGTTCCACGAGAACGCGGGCCCGATGATCGAGGTGCTCAAGATGCACCGCCGAGAAGTCGCCAAGATCGACGAGGAGAAGGTACCGACTGAGCTGCTCTGTGCCGCCCAGGAGGCTTGGGACTCCGCAGTCGAGCTGGCTGAAGAGCACGGCGTTCGCAACTCCCAGGCCTCGGTGCTGGCGCCGACGGGCACGATTTCGTTCCTCATGGACTGCGACACGACCGGGATCGAGCCAGACCTGGGGCTTGTGAAGACGAAGAAGCTCGTGGGCGGCGGGACGATGTCGATCGTCAACCAGACCGTGCCCCGCGCGCTTACGCGGCTTGGCTACAGCCCGGACGAGGTCGATCAGATCATCGCCTACATCGACGAGCACAAGACCATCGTCGGGGCTCCGAATCTTCGCCCCGAGCATTTGCCGGTGTTTGCCTGCTCCATGGGTGACAACACGATCCATTACCTGGGCCACGTGAAGATGATGGCGGCCGTGCAGCCGTTCATTTCCGGGGCGATCTCGAAGACGGTGAACCTCCCCGAGGAGGCCACGGTCGAAGACATTGAGAAGCTGCACATCGACGCCTGGAAGATGGGCCTCAAGGCAGTTGCTATCTATCGCGACAACTGCAAAGTGGCCCAGCCGCTGGCGACGACCAAGCGCGCCGGCGACACCGCTTCGCTCGGGACAGATGACGACGCCGCCTCTGCCGCCCACGTCCGGGAGTCAGAGCTGCTCGAGCGCATCGCCGAGCTCGAAGGGGCTCTGCAAAAGGACCCGGCGGTGGCACCGGCCACGACCACCCGGACGAGACTGCCGCGCAGGCGTCGCTCCAACACCTTCGCCTTCCGCGTCGCCGACTGCGAGGGCTATGTCACCGTCGGCGAATACGAGGACGGACGTCCCGGCGAGGTCTTCATGAAGGTCTCCAAACAGGGCTCGACTTTGTCGGGCGTGATGGATGCGTTCTCCATCGCGGTCAGTCTTGGCCTTCAACATGGCGTGCCGCTGTCGACCTTTGTCCGTAAGTACACGAACATGCGCTTTGAGCCCGCCGGGATCACCGACGACCCCGAGTTGAGGTTGGCGTCGAGCCTCGTCGACTACATATTCAGGCGCTTGGCGTTGAGTTACCTGAGCTTCGACGAGAGGCTCGAGCTCGGGGTGCTCTCGACCGGAGAGCGGACCCAGCCGACGCTCCCTGGCCTTGAAGACGTCGACGAGGGCGACGCGGAGCGCGCCGACCGGGAGCACTTCGGGGCGGGTGGGGATGCGACCGCAGCCGGAGACCCGTATGGAGGCAGTCAGGCATTGTCGATGGGCCAGATGGAGAGCAGGGACGCTCCCTTCTGTTACGCCTGCGGAAACGTGATGCAGCGCGCCGGCTCCTGTTACGCCTGCCCGAGCTGTGGCGCGACGAGCGGGTGCTCTTAGAGGAGCGGACACCCTCAGGGCTTCTTCGGCCCTCCGGCCGGCAGACCGCGAACCCTCGTCGCCGAGAGAGCCGCGGCAATGGCCATGAAGCCCATCATGGCGTAAAACGAGGCGTGCAGGCCCGTCGTGAACACGGCCGCCAAATGGCCGTGCAGGCTGGTCGTGCCCACGAAGATCGCGAAAGCCAGGTGCTTCGAGATCGAGCGCGAGGCGACGAGGAAGGCGATGGAGAACGAGAACACCATCCCGATGTTCGCGAAAGTTCTCAACATCCCCGAGGCGATTCCGAAGACCTGAGGGGGCGATGCCTTCATCACCGCGGAAGCGTTCGCCGGGAAGAACGCGCTCGCCCCGAGTCCATTTACAACGCTCGCGACCACGACGAGCCAAAGCCCGGTGCTGAGCGACAGGTGTGCGTAGATGAACAGCGCGATCACCTCGATACCGAGCCCAACGGTTGCGGGGATGGCGGGTCCGATTCGGTCCGAGAGGCGGCCGGCATAAGGGCCTACTGCTGAGCCGATCACGTAACCGGGCACGAGCAAGAGCGAGGCGTGGATGGGGGAGAGTCCTCGGGGTCCTTGCAGGTACATGATCACCAGATAGAGCACGGCGAAGTTGGCCAGTCCCTGGAAAAGCGACGCCAGCAGAGATGGAGCGAGCATCGGGACCTTGAACAGCGAGAGGTGGAGCATCGGCTCGGCCTGATGCAACTCGACGATGACGAACGCCCCTATCAGCACGAGTCCGCCCACCAGGTATCCCGTCACCGAGGCGGTGAACGACGAGGTGGCGAGGGCGGTCATGGCCCAGAGCACCCCGAATAGGCCGAGCCCGAGCGTGATCATGCCGAGAAGATCGAAATGCCTGCTCGTCCGTTCTCCGCGGTCGCGCAAGACCCTTAGCGCCAGCACGAGCGCGGCGGCGCCGATGGGGACATTGATGCCGAAGATCCAGCGCCACGAGATGTAGGTGACGATGAGGCCACCTAGCACTATGCCGAGCACGGCGCCGAGGCTCCAGCCCAGGGCGTTGTAGCCGTAGGCGCGGCCACGGCGCTCCTTGGGGTAGAGATCCGCTATCACAGCGCCACTGTTTGCCGTGACAAAGGCTCCTCCGATGCCCTGGAGGATCCTGAATCCGATGATCGCGGCCTCGTTCCAAGCCAGCGCACATGCCAGTGAACCAAGTATGAAGACGAGGAATCCAGCTTCGTACATGCGCACGCGTCCGAACATGTCCCCGAGACGGCCCACTTGCGTAGCCAGCAAAGTGATGACGAGCAGGTAGCCGACGACGACCCAGATGATCGACGAGAGCGCCACGTGCAGCCCTCGCTCGATCTCGGGGAGAGCCAAGACGACGATCGTGGTGTCGACTGCCGTGATCAGGACACCAGTCATCACCACGACCATGGCGAGGCTGGTGTGGGATGTGATCTTCTCCGGGTCGTGGGGCGAGTGGCGAGCCACGACTGGTTCGCTCGTCATTGCGAGTCCTCTGCGTTCATGACTTTTTGGGTCTGGTCAGCCTAAGGGCCCCGAGCCAGCCGACAGGTCACCGGCGTCACGATCGCCCAGCACCGGGCGCGCCTTGAGACTCGCGGGTTCACCCGGTCGCGCCGGTGTGTCGTTTCTTTGGGCTTCGAGCAGCCTGATCAGCGAGGTCGCGTAACCGGCGGAATCGTGGCTCCGGAGCGCCTCCTCGCGTGCCGCACGCGCGATTGCCTCCAGCTGGGTTGAGCTGCACCCAAGCACGTGATCCAACGCTTGTACGGCTGCCCGCAGATCCCTGGCGCGGAAGAGGAACCCAGTCCGGTCGGGGTCGATCAGGTCGGGTATCCCAAATACCGAGGCGGACGCGATGGGCAGGCCGAAGCACATCGCCTCCAGGAACGACCGGGGAAGCGATTCAACGTCGGATGAGCTGACGAGCACGTCGGCTGCCCTGTACCACGAGTAGATATCAGGTGTGACGGGCTCGAGCCGGATCTGGGCCGATGCGCCACTGGCGTCAATGAACTCACCTAAAGCGCGCGCATAGCCGGAGCCGTTGTCCCCGACGAAGACGAGCAGTGCTTCTGGGTGCCGCTCCGCTACCTGTGCGAAAGCCTCGGCCAGGACAATCTGTGACTTGCGGGGCTCGGTTGTCCCCATTACCAGTAACACGCGCTGGTCGGGGGCGAGATGGTGCGCTTCCCGCGCCTGCTCGCGCGTCATCTTGGCCAGGTAAGCATCGATCTCAGTGGTGCTGATCCCGTATGGGACGACTAGCGCGTGCTCGGGTGGAACATGGCCGAGATAGAGCTGTCGGGTCGCCTCGGCCTCGAAGACGACCGCGGGAGCCCAAGCCAGGAGCTCTTCGACTCGCCCTCGGACCAGGGGATCGACGCAGTCCGGGGGAAAGGCGACGGTCCAGAAGACGGGGGGGCTGAAGCTCTCATGGATCGCCCAGACGCAGGGCAGGCCGAGTCGGCTAGCGATGTCGGGGCCGGCAAAGGACAACATCGTGTTGCTCAGGACGGCGTTGACGCCCAACCGGCTGGCAAGCGTCGCCAACTCACGGATCCTGCCCTCGTAAGCGTCCACGTCGTCGACCGGCACCGGCGAGGTGACATGTACATTGATCCCGAGCCGCTCGAGTCTGCCGTGGAGGACGCCACCGCGAAAGGCAATGACGGTGCACTCGTACTCGTCCCCAGCGCGTGAACGTTCCAGCAGTTCTGACAGCCATAACTGTCCTCCGCCGAGACCCAATTCGTGGGTAACGACCAGGAGCTTGAGGCGATCGTTGGAGCTGGCGTTGGTTGCTGGCTCGGGCTTCCAGACGTGGGCCCGCTCGCGGACGACCCGCGTCAGTCGCTCGCTGCGCTCGACGATTGCGCTCTCCGGACTGGCTGCCGTGATCGGGACGAGCCGCTCGTCCTGGGCGACCAGTGGAACCGATCTGAGCGCGACGCCTTCCCCGGAGCCGATGAGGGCGGAGGCGCGGACTTCTATGCACACGTCGTGGACGTCTGCGGGCAGTTGGGTGAGGTCCACGATGTGCTCGAAGCCAGCGACGGCCGCGAAAGCGACTCTTCTCGCTTCGGCGACGTCCGGCCTTGGCATGCCCAGGCGAGCCCAGCCGTACGGCATGCTGTTCACCGCCACGGCCACCTCGGAAACCGGACCTACCGAGGCGAGCGCCCACCCCGAGATCCCTAGAGGTCCTCGCCGGATCTCGACACCCTCGGCTGGCAGGTCGATCAATACTTCGACCGGGTTTCCGAAAGCGGCGCCGGGGTTGACCGCCACCACGGTGGATCTTCCCAACTCGAAGGCCCTTGGCCCGGAAGGGTCGCTTGGGTCACTGGCGCCCAGGACGGAGACCACCACCTCGAGGTCGCTCCCGCCCTCATCGGCGAAGTCCGTAGTGTCGATGAAGAAGGAGAATCCCGACATCGCAAGGGCGGGGTTGCCCAGGTAGTCGGCCACATCCTGGCGCTCTACGGTCACCGGTCCGGCCCCTAGGGGCCGACCGTCCACCTGCGCGACCGCGGCCAGGGCAGGTTGCCGGCCGATCACGGCCCAACCCCGCACCTCAACGAGGCCGAAGGGCAACGGCTCCCCATCCACGGGCAGGTCGAGATAGCCGAGAACCAGTGGAGTCGGCTCGGCAGTGCAGGCTTGCGTGACGGAAGAGCCTCCCGGGTACGGCGTTGATTCCGGTGGGAATTGCCGGGGCGAGCGGCCCGTCGCGTCGCCAGGGTGCAAGGTGCTCTCCACTCTCACCCTCAGGGCCTCAATCAGTCTTCGCACTGTTTCCAGACCAGTGCCATTCCGTCCTCGAGCGGCGTTGGGGTCCAGTCGACGAGGGAGGACAGCAGGGAAACGTCGAGCACGATCGAGTGCACGTCGAAGGGGCGCGGCGCCCCGAACTTGACTTCGGGTTCGATCCCGGTGACGGTGCGAACGACCTCTAGGACCTCGCAGAGAGAATGGCCCGTGCCGCAACCAACATTGATGATTTCTGGGATTGAATCGATTGTAGAAAGGGCGACAGCTGCGCGTGCTATATCGGAAACGTGCACGTAATCGCGCACCACCGATCCGTCGCCGAAGATCCGGATTGTGCCACCGGCCCGCACGGCGTTGAGGAAGGCGCCGATTGCTCCCTGGCCGCGGTCGGCCTGCTGACGGGACCCGTACGCGTTGGCGACTCGCAGAGATGTGGCGCGGATGCCGTAGAGGTGGCGGTACATGTCGATGTACTTTTCAGCGCAGAGCTTCAACACGCCGTACGACGTAATTGGACGGCAGCGCACGCTCTCCGGCACGGGGGTGACAGAGGGCTCTCCATACACGGTGCCGCCTGAGGAGAAAAAGGTGAGCCGTGTCTCGGGCCGGAGGCGGAGCGCCTCGAGGAGTTGGACGAAGGGCGGCAGCGACCGCGCCACGTCCGCCGGGGGATCGAGGATCGACTCTCCTGGGCTCGCCGAGCCGACAGCGTAGACAACGAGGTCGGCCTGCTCGACCACGCGCGCCAAAAGGTCGGCGTGAGCGGCGCCTCCCTCTATGGACTCGCAGCCGTAGACGACTCGCCCAGGCGCGAACGGATGTCGGGCGACGATGGTGACGCGGCTTCCCTTATCGCGAAACTGGGCGGCCACCTCAGCACCCAGGAGACCGGTTCCGCCGAGGACGAAGACGTGTTCGGGGAGACTCGCTCTCACGTGTGACTGACCCGGCACGCTGCGCGAAAGGCTTTTGTACAGCGCCTATAGCGCGACGCAACAAGCCGATAGAGTGCCACCGGTGACGACTATACGCGCTCGGCGCGCTTTCGGGGAGTAACCGGTCGTGCTCCGAGAGCGCTTCGTAGTACACGCGCCCGGCCATGCGGACGCGGCGACCTCATGGTTCACAGCGATGGTCTCCGCCGCTCTCGAGGACCTAGATCGCGATGTGTATGTCGAGTCGGGCTTGGGCGGCGACCGGCCGAGCGAGGCGCACCTCATTGTCTCGCCGAGCCAATGCCTCGGGGTTGTGGGTACCGCGAACCCGCGCAACCTGGAGCTGTTGAGCCGGTCGGTTCTCATCTTCACGGCGCCGATGGGCTCCGAGGAGTTCGAGTTGGACGCTCGGCTCGCTGCCGCGAGCGCGCTGGTGATCGCCACCGACCAGCAAGCCGCGACCGAGCTTGGGCGGCGGGGGGTAACGGCCGAGCATTTGCAGGCTGGCTACCACGAGATCCTGGAATGTCCAGGGCACGGCCAGGCCCGCGAAAAGGACCTTGCATTCTTCGCCTACTCGACGGCGCGCGTCGAGCAGTTGATTGCGCGCGTAGCGCCCCTTGTGTGGGACCGGTCGTGTGACATCAGGCTCTGGCGGCTGGGCCAGGCTCTCCCTGAGGGCGACACTGTCGTTGCGGACCGCCGCCGGCGCCTGGCGAGGTCACGGCTCGTGGCCCACGTGCACGAGACGGAGACGGGGTCCTTCCCGTGGCCGCTCGTCATGGATGCCGTCGCTAATCGATGTGCGGTCCTCAGCGAGGAATCGTGTGACAGCTCCCCCTTGGTCGAGTTCGAGCACTACGTTTCGGCCCCGTTCGAAGCCCTCCCGGGTTATGCCTCCGGTTTGCTTGCCGACCCGCCACGCTTGATGAAGCTCGCCGATGACGCCTATCGGTACGTGAAGCGGGAGCTGCACTTCACGTCGCTGTTCGCCAGGCTCCTCCCCGCGATCAGGGAAGCGCTCGCCCAGGCGAGCCCGCGCGCGGCCGGCGCCGTGTCGTTGGAAGTGGGTCGCGCAGAGCATGAATCGCCGACGCAACCTCGCCATGGGGCAGGGCCGGATAGCGAGTCCGGGGCTCTCGAAGCGTCCGACCAGATGTCCGATCTGAGCTCGGAGAAGGGAGGGGTAGAGGCAACGCAGGTGGACGATGGGTGCGAACGCGGCACAGATGCAGCCGACGCTCTGCCAACGAACTTTGGGACAGAGGCCACACCTGCCTATTCCTCGTTCGTGCCGGACGTCAGCGTCGTAATCAGCCTGTACAACTACGGGCGCGTTGTGTCGGACGCCATTAACTCCGTGGCGTGCTCGACCGGTGTTGCCGCCGAAATCATTGTCGTCGACGATCAATCCACCGATGACTCAGTCCAAGTTGTTCGCAGCCTCATGTCCGAACAGCCGTGGCTTCCCTTGTTGCTTGTCACGAAGGCAGCAAACGCCGGTGTGTCGGCTGCTCGGAACACTGGATTCGAGGCCGCTCGTTGCGAGCGCGTGTTTGTGCTGGACGCGGACAATCTCGTGTATCCGAACGGGCTCAAGCGGCTGGGTGACGCGCTCGACGCCTCAGGCTCCGACATGGCCTACGGTGTCATCGACTGCTTCGACGAAGAGGACCCGGACCTCCAACGGCCGGGGCTCTTGAGCCAGTTTCCGTGGGATCCGGCAGAGCTCGTGCGAGGCAACTATGTGGACGCGATGGTCATGCTGCGCCGCTCCGCGTGGGCAGAGCTGGGTGGTTACGACTCCTGGATGGACAAGAATTACCGCGCCATGGAGGACTGGGATCTCTGGCTCAGGATGGCGAGCCTGGGCCGGAGGGGAGAATTCGTAGCCACTCCGGTGGCCCGATACCGGGTGCACGGGAAGTCGATGATCGCGGGTGCCTACTCACCACACAAGCCGATATCCGTCGACGCTCTATTCAGGGATCTGCGCTCGCGCTATCCCGGGCTTTTCCGAGGGGTGGAGGCCGATTGACGCGACAAGAGAAAAGGTGGCCGCGGCGGCGAGACGAGCGCGAGGAGAAGGCCGAATGATGGAACGAGGGAGCGAAGAAGTGCGGCACCAGAAGCGCCTGTCCCAAGCGACGATCGGTGAGCTTGAGGCCGTGGTAGCTGAGCGCGAAGGGACGATCCAGTCCCTCCTCGCTCGACTGGAGCAACTTGAGCAGCCGCTTGGCGCCGCGTGGTCCCGTTTCTATGAGGAGACGCGACGGGCGAACAACGATTTAGCTAGGCGGCGTGCCGAGGCCGACCGCGCCTGGAGCGCGGCCGAAGCGAGGCAGGCCGAGACTGAGGGTCTCAAGGACGCGCTGCAGGAATCGCGAACGCTCATGGATAACCAACTTCACGCCGCGGAGGCGCTCCGGGAGGAGATAGCGGCTCTTAAGGCCAGGCGCTCGGTGCGATACGCCGATCGGCTTCATGGACTGGCCGGACGGGCAGCGAAACGTCCGGATGGAGGCTAACAGCGCGGGAGGATACGACGGTGCTTCCGTGAAGGCGGGCGGCTGTGGGAGAGCCACTGCAGTCATGGCCCGGAGGATGTGCGAAACCCCTGTTGTCGTGGTTGGGTGGTTGCGCGGCTAGACGAGGAGTTCGGTCGTACCGAGTGGCGTGCTCAGTCCGTGGCAGCCTTGCTAACGCGAGATCATCGCCCCACGGTTCCTCCACCACAGGCTCAGTACCCGACCGTCCGGCAGCTTGATCTTGTCGACCAAACGGAATCCGTCCCGACGCAGTACCGAGACCACCTCGGATTGGTTGTCGTCTGGAGAGAACGCAGCCGCGTAGGCATTCTCGGGGCGGGGTCCCTCGACGACGAAGTTGGGCTCACCGAACCGCGGCTCGTTAAGTTGGTCCACGTAGCTCGCTCCGGCCGCGGAGGGAGAGTTCAGAATTCCTATCGGGAGCGCGGATGAGTAGCTGAGTTGAGCTTGCAGCGCGACGGTGTTGGTGTTGAAGAACGGGTCTTGTACGGCGAAGAACACGATCGGGTCACGATCGTGCGCGTGAGCGTAAGTCTCAACGAAGGTCGTGACGTCCCGTACCGGTGGCACCCAGGCTCTGATGTACCGGTTGACGGCCGCATCTTCGTGAGTCCCGACGGAGATACCACGAAGCCGTAATTGTGGACTTACGCAGCTGTAGATACCTGGGCAGCCGCCGAAAGCGGCAGAAGCCTCCCGAATCAATGCACCGCGAGTGTCAAACGCGATGAAATGTGATGATCCAACCGATACCGAGATGACGTCGGAGTAACTTCCGAGCAACCAGCCAGCCTGGTTCGCGAAAGTGAGTCCTGCTGCGGCCAGGCATGACATCATCAGGACAGCTGCAGGCTTGCCCGTTGCCAGGCTCGAAAGACGTGTCAGAAGGATGATTATCACTGGAACCATAGGAAGTTCGAAGTAACTGCCACCGTTCTGGGTGCTCGAGAGAACCACGTAGCAGAAGACCAGGACACCCACCAAGGTTCCGGTGTCGCTAGCCAGCCATGCCAGAGTTGCCCGCGAGGCCGTTGCTCCTACCGTTCCAGGATCGGCCTCGGTCGCGGACCGGAGCCTGTGGTGGCGCCGGTGGTGGCGAACTGCGCCACAAAGAGTGCCGACGATGGCACAGCCGACAAGAGCCAACGACAGCGGGAGGAAAACATCCTCGTTAGCAACTGCTTGGAGTCTGGCGGTCCAATGCCCCGCTGAGAGCCAGGAGGTCGCGCGCCCGTAACTCGCCGCCTGCGACCCATATCCGTAACTGACCAAATAGTGGAAAACGGCGTGCCAGGTTGCGGTGTACCAGCTCGCAGCGACGGCCACGCACATCCCAAGTCCGAGTCCGGCGTTTCGCAGCCGATGAATCTTGCGGGTTCCTGTCAGGAGCTGCGGAACTCCCATGAGGACCAGTGCAGGCAGGAGCGCGAGCATCACGGTCCGCGTGAGGGAGCAAAGACCCAGGAGCAGGCCCCAGGCCAGGGACGGCAGCACCCGATCGAACCTCTCTGATCGCATCTGCACGGCAAGTGCGGCAAGGAACAACGCCGTCGCTGGGTCGCCGAAGCTGTAGTTGCGGCTTGCTTGGAGGACCGCAGGGAGCGACGCCACCACGAGCGCCGCAACGAGAGACCAACGTCTGTCGATCACGCGGCGAGCGACGGAGTAAGTGGACACGATAGTTATGGCATAGAAGAGCTGAAGAGATGCCGTCAGCTTCAATACACCAAAGTCGCCCAGCTGCCGGAACAGACCCCCAAGTGCGGTGAGCAACGGCGCTTGGATATCGCCGCGCGTCCGAACGGCGCTCACGTAGGCGACAATGCCCCCAGATTTCAGAGCGTCGCCGTCTCGGACGGCTCGTTGAAGGTAACCCGCGGCGTCGATGTCGAAGGGCATGCCCCGGAGGTTCTCGAAGATCCACCAAAGATTGGCCGTGATCGCCGCGGCGAGGAGAATCAACAGCGCAAGCACGGCGAGGTTCAGCTCGCGGCGAGTTCTGCGAACTCCCGCGTGAAGATGGTTCGGTTGAGGTGCCTCGAGGGCCCGCGCAGAAGGGACCCCCAGATTCTCAGCCGGCTCCGTCACCTTCGGGCACGCCTCCTATCTAACTTGATCCAGACTTGAGCCGGTCCTGGTTGTCTTCGCGACAAGGCCTGCACCGGGCCTCGGAACGCATGGGCGGGAGACGCCCGACGTCGGGGCCGTCTCAACTTCGGATTGACGCCGGTACAGGAAGGCCGCGACCTCGTCAGCGCTCAGCATCAGGGAGTGGGTGGGCTAGCTCGGAAGCCATTCATAGACGGTATCGCCACGGGTCGGTCTACGCCCGAGTTCCTGCCGGCAGGAGGAGCGCCGCTTGTCCATTCGTCCGCCAATTCACCAGCCGCCGATCCGCGACACATTCTGGCTGTGCGACGTCTCAAGTGACAGGCTGCCGGTCTACTGCTTGTAGCCCTCCACGACGTCGGCGGCACGGGTGTTTGTGTTTGAGATGTCCTGGTTGAACTCGCGCCTTGCCCGCCTCTGGCGCAGCAGATCCCAGCACTGGTCCAGTGCGACTTGTAGCTCCTGCAGGCGCTTTTCTTGCTCGGGGGTGGCGCGCTTGCCCAAGTGGCCTTCCTCAAGCTCACGTTCCTCAGCGACCAGCATGTCGATCTGCTTGTGAATCTGTCGGTCTTCCATGGGACTTCCCCCTTGCTCGCCTTTGAACGTGGCGACGGAATGAAGGGTCTGGCGCCGGGTCACCTAACTCAGTCGAGCACTCGCAAGCACAAGATCGGCGGCAGGTAGGACGTGACGAGCCGCCACGTCTCGCCGGTGTCCAATGAACCGAACACGTGACCCGAGCTCGAGCCGAAGGCCAGGGCGTGCGGCCCGTCTTCCCCAATATCGAATGCGTCGCGCAACACCGTCACGTGGACGTTGGTGCCCGGCAGGCCTTCAGATAGCGCCTCCCAGCTCTCACCGCCGTCAGTCGTCCGATAGACGCGGCAGCGGCCTTGTGCGGTGCAGCGGTACATCTCGGACTCGAGGGGCAACACGTACGCCGTGCCAGTCAAGCTGGGGTGGGCAAGGATCGAAAAGCCGAAATCAGAGGGCAATCCTCCCTCTGTGCCCGCCCGACCGACCTGCCGCCATTGGTCGCCTGCGTTGTCGGTTCGAAACACGCCCCAATGGGTCTGGGCCCAGATGACGTCGGGATCGGTCGCGTCGACAGCCAGCTTGTGCACGCACGGAAGCGCTTCAGCCGATTCCTCCTCGTCCGGCGCTGGCTCGATCCCCTCGTTGCGCGCCTCCCAGGTCCGACCGTCGTCGTCGGACCGGTAGACGCCCCCCGCAGAGATGGCCACCAGCACGCGGTCGGGTCGCTCCGGGTGGGTAACCACCGTGTGCAGCGAGAGCCCGCTCGGGCTGGGGATCCAGTTAGGCCGGTCGGGGTGCTCGAAGATCCCTGGAACGAGCTCGAATGTCTCGCCGCGGTCGTCTGATCGGAACAGCGCCGCGGGCTCGACGCCTGCCCACACGGTGCCGGCCGCCTTCGGCCGGCGGTCGACATGCAGTTGCCACACAGAGGTGACAGCGGTGTCGGCGTCGGAAGGAAAGGCGATGGGGTGGGCGCCTGCGTCCTGCCACGTCAGTCCACCGTCGTCGCTAACTCGGACGTTCGGCCCCACTGCGAAGTCGTTCGTGGCCGCTAGTAGGCGGTCTTGAACCTGCGCAAACGCGGGGACGCGGTCTCCAGGGAAGAACGGCCCGTCCACGGCGCCGTCGCTCACGAAGAAGAGGCCCTTGGTTGTGCCGAGTGCCAGTGCTAGATGGTCGACGGCCCGGGAGCGGAACCACGAAGGCAGTGGAGAAGTCACGGCAAGAGTATGTACCCGGCAGGGCCGGTCATGCTCACTTCGGAACCGTCGTGATGCCTTGGGTGACGTTAGTTTTGAGGAATGAGTTCTCGCGTTGAGGGGGTCGTGGAGCTCGGCGACGAGCGAGGCCGGAGACTTGGTTTCCCGACGGCCAACTTGGCGGTGGGCGCCGAGGTGGACCTCGTCGACGGCGTCTACTCCGGTGAGGTCGAGCTGGAGGACGGCACACGACACCCGGCGGCGATATCGGTGGGCAGACGACCCCACTATTACGAGGCGGGGAAGCGGCTCGTAGAGGCCTACCTCCTCGACTTCGACGGCGACCTATACGGCCAGAACATCGAGGTCGACATCGGAGAGCTCATCCGGGCCCAGCGCAGTTTCGACTCAGAAGACGAGCTCGTGGCGCAGATCGCCGATGACGTCGCCGTCGTCCGCCGCCTTCAGGGCTGAGCCTGCTCGGCCCGCGCCTGCTTCCCGCTTTGGCGGCGGGGGTCCTGTGGCGAACCCCTCTGGAGCTCCGTTGCCGGGAGAGGCTCAAAGGACTGTGAGCCTGTGATCTCGATCGGGGCGCCGAAGGCGGCACGGTGGCTGGCTCGCCGGAGTGCCGCGAGCACGGGGCGGCCCGCCATCAGCACTAGCCCCGCGTTGAGCAGGGCACGGGGCAGGTCGAACCCGAGAGACGTCGTGGCGTCGAAGACCAGGAAGCGGACCAGGTTATGTATGAGACCCGCCCCCGGTTGGAACGAGAGGGTCGTCGCCGCGCCGGCACCGAAGGGCCAGAACCACAAATTCATCAGCAGTCCGTATACGAAGCACGCAACGCCGGCATACGAGGCGAGGAGCGCCAGCTCCCGCTTGCCACGAAGGTGCGGAAGACATCCCGCCCCGTAGCCCATCCATGCGGCCGCGAACATCTGGAAGGGCAACCAGGGGCCCACTCCGCCGGTGACGAGCGCCGAGGCGAACAGCGTGAGCGCGCCGAGCAGAAACCCGAAATGGCGCCCGAGCACGTATCCCGCCGGGAAGAGCAGGAAGAAGACAGGCTCGAAGCCCGCCGCCCCGCCCGAGGGAAGCCGCAGAGCCGCGCCGCAGGCTCCGAGAACGCCGAGCATGGCGACGCCCTTGGCGTCCATGCCTCCGGAGCTGAACTCGCCGAGAACCGCAATCAGCAGCAACGGCAGCAAGGCCGCGACGATCCAGGGCGCGTCGGCGGCGTGCGCCTGGTTGAGCGAGGCGTGAGCCGGTATGAAAAGCGGCCAGAGGAAGGAGGCCACCCCGATCACAGAGGCGATCCCGACGGCGGCGGAGCCGAACCGATCGAGAACGACGGCCCGCGGCCCCGTCATGGTCGTCATTGGATGGGCCCGTTCCCCCAGGCAGAACCACCGAGCGCGGCGGTGACTTCCTCGAGAGTGAGCCACTCCGCAGGCGCCAGGATTCTCGCAACCTGGGACGCCAGGCCGGCCGAGTGGCAGACGACGGAGCGGGTCGGACCGTCGGTGATCACCTCGCCGTCGGCAAGAACGACGACCCGATCTGCCACCTCCGCCACCAGTTCGACGTCATGGGTCGCCACGACGACACAGTGGCCGTCGGCGGCGAGTCTGCGGAGATGGCGGGCGAGCCTCTCCTTGGCGCCGTAGTCGAGGCCGCGTGTCGGCTCGTCGAGCAACACGAGCGGCGGCGCGGGCGCGAGCACGAGCGCGAGGGCGAGCGCCAGCCGCTGACCCTCAGAGAGGTCCTTGGGATGGGTGACGTCCGCGATACCGTCCACGAGCGAGTCGAGCACCGCCCGCGTCGTCCCGTCGGCGAGCCCCGCGTCGCGGTCTCCGTCATGGCACTCGGCTGCGACGCTTTCCGCGCACAGCAACGCGCTCGGATCTTGCGGGACGAGTCCGACCAGGCGGATCGCCTCAGGGGCGGGAAGGGCGGCAGGCGTACGGCCAAGCACGTCGACCGAGCCCCGCTGGGCCCGACGAAGTCCCACGAGATGATGAAGGAGGGTGGACTTGCCGGCTCCGTTCCTCCCCATGATGGCGGTGACCTGGCCCTCCTCGAAGTCGAGGGTGACCTCTGACAGCGCCGGAATCTGGCCGTACCTGGCGTTGAGACCTTTGACTCGGGCCACATGCCGGCCTGGAGAGGCCGAGACCGCTGGCCGGGAGAGCGACGAAAGGTGATGGCGGAGCCCGGGGGCCCGACGGCGGGCGTCCCGCACTGAAAGTGGTACCGGCTCCCATCCGGCGAGCCGCGCCAAGCGAACCACGGGTGGTGCGAGGCGCGCCGTCGCAAAGATGGCAGCCGGCGTGCCGCTGCGGACGTCTCCCGGGGCATCACCGAGCTCCACGACGATGTCCGCGAAGTGGACCATGCGCTCGAGGCGGTGCTCGGCGACGAGAATCGTCGTTCCCTGATCGTGGACAAGTCGGGCGAGTGATGCCAGGACCTCCTCGGCCGAAACGGGGTCGAGCGAGGAGGTCGGCTCGTCGAGTACCAAGACGCGAGGAGCGGCAGTGAAGGCGGCGCCTATGGCGACGCGCTGGCGCTGACCGCTCGAAAGCGTTGTGATGACGCGCCCTCGCAGTGCGTGCAGGTTCAAAGTGTCGAGGACCTCCTCGACCCTTCGTCGCATCGTGGCGGGATCCACGCCCAGGTTCTCCATGGCGTAGGCGAGCTCGTCCTCGACCGTCTCGGCCACGAAGGTGGCGTCGGGATCCTGGCCGACATACCCGATGGTGTCGGCGAGGTCCCGCGGGCGATATTGGGCCGTGCTGCGGCCGTTGACGCTCACAGTTCCGTTGAGGTGTCCGCCAGAGAAGTGGGGGACGAGACCGTTGACGCAGCGGAGCAGGGTCGACTTGCCGGCTCCGGTCTCCCCAATCACCAGCGCGAGGAGGCCCTCCTCGACGGCCAGGCTGACGCTCTCGAGTGTCGGTGCGGACGCTCCGGGGTAGGTGACCGTGACGCGGTCGAAGGAGATCATGCGACTGCCTCGCGGAACGTGGCGCCGACGGTCACCGGCATCGGAGCGATGACTGAAGGAAGGCCGGCGACGAGAATGCCGACTAGGGCGGCGACGGGGACGCCAGGTAAGGCGAGGGGATACAGCGGCTGGACAAGCGCGTTGGGGTTGACGCTGCCCGCCGCGACGACCCCGGCAAGTGCCGCCAGGCCCGCAACCACGACCAGCCACTCGCCGACCATCCATCGGTCAGGGCGGTAACGGCTGCGCGACCCGTGGGCGGCGCCGGCGAGCCCCCCGACGATGAGCGCCCCGCCGACCAGCACGACGGCCAAGCCGATCCCAGAGGTCGAACCGGAGTCGAGCACCTCGAAAAGCCCTATTCCGAGCGCAACGAGTCCGGCGAGTGTTGCCAGCGCCGTGGAACGACGGAGCCGTTGGGAACTGCAACGCCGTCCGAAACCGCGTGCGTCCATAGAGGCGGCAAGACAGATCGAGCGCTCGAGGGCGCCCTCGAGGACCGGCACCGCGAGCCCACGCCAACCCTTGAGGCCGCGCGTTGCCCGCCCCCGCAAACGGCGGGCGTCCCGGACTCTGGCGATCGAGAGCACGACCTGGGGCGTAAAGGAGATCGCCACTGTCACAGCGACCGCCGCCTCGTAGAGCCCTGCTGGGACGCACCGGAGAAGGCGAAACGAGCTCGCGAGAGAGTTGGCCGCGCCGAAACACGCCAGGATCACGGCGATTTGAAGGCCCTGGCAGAACGCCCCGAGTAATTCCTGGGCCGTGACGGGCCCGCCGATGGACACACCGGCGGCCCAGGAGGGGAGGGGGACGGAGGGAAGTGTGAACCAGGTGACCCCGGGCACTCGGTTGCCGAAGAGGACCTGGACGAGCACACGAATGGCGATGATGACGAGCCCGAGGCGCATCAGGGCACCGAATGACCGAGCCCAGGGACTGGCGCCACGCCTTGCGGTCACGACCCAGGCGACCACGACGAGCAGAAGGGCTAGGAGGACCGGGTTCGTCGTCCGGCCGGCGGCGACCGCGAGGGCTCCTGCCCAGCACCACCAGGCGATGGGATGAAGGGGCTGAAGCCGGGTCCGGTGCATCTAGGTGACTCGCTCTCGATGGCTTCGGGACCTGAAAATCCCGGCCGTGCCGATGAGGGTGATCAGGACCAATCCGACCACGAAGGGCAGCGTGCTCGAGCCCGATCCGCCGCCGTGCGACTGGTCGATCGGTCCGGCTGCCTGATTGGGGTCTTGCTTAGCGGAGGACGAACCTCGGGTAGCTCCCGCTTGGCGTTCGAGCGCCGCCGCGCTCGACGGGGCCCGCGGCGGAGGGTCGGACGGGGTCGCGCTGCCGTCGGGCTCGAATCGCCATCCCTCCACGTCGCCTTTGACGACTGTCCACTCCGAGGGCCCGTCGCTCGCGTACTGCCAGCGCTTGCCACCGTGCCAGTAGGCCCAGTAGGCGTAGTGGGTGCCGGACTGGATTCCGCACCCGCCCGCTGGGTAGCCGTCGATCGCACACAGGAGCCCGGAGCCGGACTGGGCGTAGCGAGGCTCCGGATCGCCGAGGAGCGCCGCTTGGGACGCCAGCACTTCGGCGCCACTCTCGCCCGGTCTGGCCAGGACGCAAGAGACGATGACTCTCCCGTGATCCCCACCGAAGTCGGCGACGACCGCGACGACGATCTGACCACGCGCCAGGCGCCGGGGGACCGTGCACCCCGGCGAGTACTTCGCCAACCCCCGTGCCTGGCTGGCGGCCGCCGGACGAATCGCGCCGGTCGCAAGCGTCAGGAGAGCGGTCGTCGCCATCGTTGCGGCCGCCAGCATCACCGTCGCCACAGCCGCCCGCGTGCATGTCTTTGCGCCGCGGGCGGCGACTTTGACGGCGAGTCCAGACTTGCCCAGCTGGGCGCGTCTTGCTCCCAGCACGCTCGGGCGACAACCGCGCCGCCGCTTCACTGTGCGCTGCAGCTCAACCCTGGGAGGGGACCGGCCAGCCGGCGCCCGCCAAGTGGGAAGGCGTCACCGGCGATAGCCGGGACCGCCTGCAAGGTGGCGAGTTGGCTCGGCGAGCCGTAGTACGCGAACTCTCCCCGTTTTGTCTTCGGGGCCCCGCATCCGTACTGGAAGCGCGCCAGCGCCTGCTCAGGTGTGTTGTGGCTGCGCACGAACTGCGAGTCCTTGGCGGCGCCGAGCGCGATCAGGGCTTGTACGACCTCGGCCGTCGAGTCGGGGTCACCGGCCTGTCCGTCTCCTGACACCCCGTAGTAGCCGAACGATCCGTCGGTCTCCTGCGAGCTCTCGAAGAACTGGAGCGGGCTATAGGACATGCGGCCCTCGGCGGCGATGATTGCCATGACGGCGAGGGACGTCGAGTTCGTGTCGGGCCCCGTGTAGGTTTTCGGGTCGGCCTGGGTGCAAGGGGTCGCCAGTGAGTACTCCCACCCGCCATCGGTGCATTGCCGGCTCGCCAGGTACGCCTCTCCGAGATCCAGCGCGGCGCCATGGATGCCTGCCGACGCGAGCGCTAGCACCGCGAGCGACTGGCTGAACGCATTAGCCGACGCCACGGGCCCGAAGACGCCGGCGGAAGCACCGTGCAGCTGTTCGGTCGCCTCGAGCCTGGCGACAAGGTCGTTCGACGGCGCATTGCCGCCGAAATGCGTTGGGCTCGCGCCGGCGGCTACGGCGGCGAGGACCACTGTCCCGAGCGCACCCGGGCTGTCAGAGCCCTTTTGGGACACGTACGAGCTGAAGTTGTGTTCGAGCCAGAAAACGGCGGCCTTTGTGTCGCCGGCCTCACGCCCGGCCGCGACCATGGCAAGGATCGCCTCGGCGGTGTCGCCCGCACTTGGCTTCTTCGATTCGGCGTCTACCACGGCCCCGCTCGGGTCGAGGCTGCGGGCGATCCAGGCCGCTCCGGCCTGGGCTGCGGTGTCGGTCTGGGCGCGGCCGGTCTGAGTTGTCTGGGTGCTCGACCCCTGGCCTCCGCAAGCAGCCCCAACTGCTGACACGGTCGCCAGCAACGCGGTCAGACAGACTCGCGTTCTCGAACGGGCGGACTTTGGCATGAAAGGTCCTCTCCCGGATAACTGGATCCCGGAGAAGCGCTGAGACACCGCTGTACCGGTTCCCAGTCACCGTGTTCCTCGACGGTTAGTAGGACTCACCACCGACAGGTTTCCCGGCTTGCGAGGACGAGCCTCGCCTACGGTTGCGGGCCAGCGCCGGACTTTGACCGGACTTCCCCCGCACGGCAGCGGGACGGCCGAAGCCGCCGAGGCGAACGGTAGCAGACTGATAGCTCCTGAGCCCGACGTGTCGCCGACCCTGAGAGCTCAAAGCAGCCGAGGTGCGAGGGAACGACGTTTCCTTGGAAACCCCGGGTCTTCTCAGGTCACTCGGGCGACATCGGGCGCCGCTGAGGGTCCTGTGTCGGAGGCATGGCGGCGATCCGGCTGGCGAGGTTGACGGCATGGTCACCCAGCCTCTCGTAGAAGCGGGCGAGAAGCGTCACCTGGGCTGCGACACCAGTCGGCATCCCCCCGCCGGCCACCTCCTCGGTAAGCCGGTCGTGGAGAATGTCGATCTCCTCGTCGTCCTCCTCGAGAGCGATCGCCGTCGCGGTTCCCGCCCCGAAGGCGTCGGAGGCTGCCATCCACATTTCGAGGGCGACCTCGGTCATGCGCTGGACGATGCCGCGGCTGAGAGGCGTCATGTCGGCGCCCAGGTTGAACGCGGCGCGCTGCGCGATGTGCTCGGCGAGATCCGCGCTCCGCTCCAGCTCCGGCAGGATAAGAAGAATGCCGACGAGCCTGCGCAGCTCCTTACCCCTCGGCGAGTCTCTTTCGATCCGGTCCCACACGGAGTTCTCGACTTCAAAAGTGAGCTCGTCGATCTCCCGGTCCCTGTCGATCACGGACTGCGCGAGGGCTATGTCAGCGTGCAAGAGCGCATGAGTCGCGCCCGCCAGCGCTTCGGTAACCAGGGCGAAGAGCTGACCGACGCGGCGTTCTATCGCGGAATCCTCGGAAGGTTTTCCCACCAGGGAGAACGATAGCCACCGGTTACCGGGAATTCGCGCTCAATTCACCTTGCGTTCACTCGAATGTCGATAGAAAGTCACTTCATCACGCGAAAGTGAAGTTCCGGACAGCGGAGCGCGGACTCCGCCGGAGGAGACTTCCCTTGCTGCTCGGTGAACCGGAAAATCTGAAGGAAGGCCTTAAGCCCGTAACGGTCAGCGACCTCTTGAACGAGGCGCCCCGGAGCAAGTTCCACCACCGTGCTGTGGTGATATCCGGGATGGGCTTCTTCACAGACGCCTATGACTTGTTCGTGATCGGCACGGTCGGCGCCATCGTCACCGTCCAATGGCACTTGAGCACCACGCAGGCGAGCTGGGTGACGGGTGCGGCGCTGCTGGGGGCGTTCGTCGGCGCCTTCGTGTTCGGGAGGATCGCCGACATCCTTGGGCGCAAGTTCATTTATGTGCTTGTCGCCGCCGTCATGATCGTCGGGGCCATCGCATCGGCCTTTTCGCCGAACCTCATATTCCTCGTGCTGGCACGCTTCGTGCTCGGACTCGGAATCGGCGGCGACTATCCCGTCTCGGCCGTGCTCATGAGCGAGTACTCCAATCGACGCGACCGCGGGCGCCTCGTCTCCATGGTCTTCTCGATGCAGGCGCTCGGCCTCATCGTGGGCCCGCTCGTGGGGCTGGCGCTGTTGTCCTCGGGCATATCCCAGCCCCTTGTTTGGCGGCTCTTGCTCGGCTTTGGCGCGATCCCCGCGGCGGGCGTGATTTACCTGCGCTCGCGGATGCCAGAGTCGCCCAGATTCGTGGCACAGGTGAAGGGGGAGGGTGACCGTGCCGTGCGCGACGCCGTGGCTTTCTCCGAGGGCGTGATCGACGGCTCGAGCACCTCCAAGGAGAGGACCCGCCGTATGGGGCTGGGCCAGTTCCTCTCAAATCCCCGCATGCTGCTCCTCTTGGCGGGCACGGCAGGGACGTGGTTCCTGTTTGACTACGCCTACTACGGCAACACCCTGTCGTTGCCGGCGATCCTGAAAGGCGTCGACGCCCACGCGACCCTCGAGACGAAGCTTCTCTGGACGCTCGGGATATTCGTGGTGTTCGCGCTGCCCGGCTATGCCTTATCGGTCTTGCGCATGGACAGGATCGGCCACAAGCGCCTGCAGTTGATCGGGTTCTCGGTGATGGTGGCTTGCTTCGTCATCCTTGGGGTCGTCCCGGGGCTCACAACCACGGTCGTTCCGTTTCTTCTCGTGTTCGGCCTCAGCTACTTCTTCGTCGAGTTCGGGCCGAACACGACGACATTCGTGCTGCCTTCCGAGGTGTTCCCTGTGAGCATGCGCACGACAGGCCACGGCATCGCCGCCGGGGTCGGGAAGCTCGGCGCCTTCATCGGTGTGTTCATCGTGCCGCAGCTTCAAAAGCACATCGGACTGAGGGGCATGCTGATAGTGGCGGCGGGTGCCGCTCTCCTCGGCTTCATGTTGACCCTCGTACTGCCGGAGCCCTCTCGTATGAGTCTCGAGGAGATCTCCGGAGAGCAGGAGAAAGCGCGGTCCGCCGTAGGAAGTGCCACGGTCCCGACCTCAGCGTCCGAGCCGTCGACTCCGGACTTGACTGAAGGCTCTCAGTCGGCCTGATCAACTCCCCGCGCGCCTCTGGCCGCCTTCCGGGCGCCCAGAGCTGTTCAGGACTGCTGACGCTTTCAGCCCGGGCTCACACGCGTGCCGGGTGGGGGAGCGCGTCGCCAATGGCCCGCGCTGCGCCGCGCCCTCCCCGGTGATTGACATATGGTTGCGATTGACATATGGTTGCGCGGAGGAGGTGCGATGTCGGTAGCTTGGGCTTTGGACGAGGACCCGAGAACCCTGGCAAACCAACTGGTCGAGGCGAGCAGGGACCGACCCGAGTGGTTGGCGACTCTCGCTGGCGAGCTCGAGTCGCAGGTGCTTGTGAGCCAGCTGCGAAGGTTCCTTGAGGTCTGGGGCCTTTCCGCCTCCGCCGCCGCGCGCCTGTTTGGGGTGTCGCGCCAAGCCCTGTCGAAGTGGCTCGCTCAAGGACTGCCCGCGGACAGGCTCGAGATGGTCGCCGACCTGGCTGCGGCCACTGACCTGCTCGTGCGTTATCTCAAGATCGACCGAGTCCCCGCCGCGGTGCGGCGTAAGGCCGACCGGCTCGATGGGGTATCGCTCATAGATCTCGTCGCTGCTGGAGACAGTCGCGGGGCTCTTCGGGCGTGCCGGGCGATGTTCGACTTCGCGAGCGTCAGCGCTTGAGCGACGCCGATGTCGACGTCTCCGGCGTCGTCACCGAGATGCTGCCAGAGGGGCACGAATGGCTGCGCATCTGCGATCCGAGCTGGTCGGATCCGCTTGACCCGAACTTCGCGCGTGAGCGCGGCCAGCGATGGAACCCGCCACACAGCTTCCCCGTGCTCTATGTGAACGAGGACCTCGTGACGGCCAGGCTGAACCTGCGCCATTTCATCGCCGGCTGGCCCTTCGAGCCCGAAGACCTTCGTGGCGAAGCCGCTCCGTGCCTCGTCGCGGCGCAGCTTCCCCGTGGACAGCGGGTCGCCGACTTGCACACTCCGGCCGGCGTCGCCGCCGTCGGACTGCCGAAGAGCTACCCTCTGGACTCCGCAGGCAGGCTGGTCAGCCATGAGGTGTGCCAGCCGATCGGGACGGCCGTGCATGCCCTTGGCCTGCACGGCATCCGTTGCCGATCGGCGCGCGCTCCAGAGGGGGCAGCTCGAGAGCTTGCCTGGTTTCCCGCGGGTCCCCGCAGTCGGGCGCGCTTCGTCTCGAGCACCGCGTTCGAAGACTGGTATTACAGCTGAGACCGGCAGGAGCCATCTGCCCGGTCTGGCGAGACGGCGAGGGAGCCGATCCGAGGTGACGGCCCGGTCGGGCTCGCAGCCCGTGAGGAGGAGCCGCGAGAGGGTCGGTAACGCAGCGGACAAGGTGCCCCTGAACAGGGAATTTGCGGACTTTGTGCGCCCCCCGGGACTCGAACCCGGAACCTGCGGATTAAGAGTCCGTTGCTCTGCCAAATTGAGCTAGAGGCGCGTTCAGTGCGTCAGCGTAGCCGGTTTCCCGGCCGGACAGCTTCGGGGTGACCGAGGGGACTTGAACCCCCGACCTCCAGGGCCACAACCTGGCGCTCTAACCAACTGAGCTACGGCCACCATGGTCTTTGAGGCACATGGCCTCTTGACGTTTCCCAAGCATGGCACAGCACAGGTTGGAACTCGAAGCGGACGGCTTGGTGTCACCTCGCGCCTAGTCGTCGCGGCAGACGCAGAACTCGTTCCCCTCCGGGTCGGCCATCACCTGCCACCAGCCTCCCTCGCTTCCGGACATGGGCGCCCCGATCCGTGTGGCGCCGAGCGACGCGAGCCGGCCGATCAGCTCCTCGGGGTTGGTGGCCATGAGGTCAAGATGCAGGCGGTTCTTGACGGTCTTCGGTTCCGGAACCCGTTGCAGGTACACGACGGGCAAGCCGGTCGCAGGTGGCACGAGGTCGAGGTACGTATTGGCCACGTCGAAGTCGCCCACCGCGTATCCGAGAGCGTCGGCCCAGAACAGCGCGAGACGTTCTGGCATCACGGTGTCGATCCCGATCTCGATCCGGACGGTCATGGGGATGGCTCCTCTCATCTGCAGATGACGAAGTCAACGCGCGGCAATGTGGTCGTTGGCTGCCCGACTCTCTCAGCGTAGGCGTGGAAATCTCGTACGCTTGCGGGCGGCGGAGTCGCCGGTACCGACAAGGCCCCCGTAGCTCAGCGGATTAGAGCAGCTGCCTTCTAAGCAGACGGTCGCAGGTTCGAGTCCTGCCGGGGGCGCCAACGGGCTGAACGTAGAGGGAGGCCCACTTGACGGACTCTTCGCCCGGGCGAGATTCGCAGCGGTGAACGTACGGCTCCCGGCAGAACACTTGCCTCAAATGCTGCGGGCGTGGGCGAAGGAGGCGTGAAACGGCGTCGCCAGCCGAGGCGAGACGAAGAGCACGGCCTGACCGCCCCTTGGAGGCGATGGCTCCTCCTTCGAACGTCACCTGGGCCGACGGGTTCGAAGCCGGTGGCCTCAGCCCGGCGGGCAGGGCGCAGCCGTTGCAAGCTTTCTTTGACGGCCTGGCACGACGGGTCCGCCACAGGCAGGAGAGGCGGGCCGCCCACTCGGGACATAAGAAGGGGGACGGCCGCCGGGCGTGTTGCCCGGTCGCGTCAAAAGGGACGGCACCCGCACGGGCATCGTCAACTCGACGGGCACCTCGGCGGCGGAGGCCGCGATGAGACGGCGGGCCCTGATTGTCAAGCTGCTCGCAACGAGTAGAGGATCCTTCGCGCGACCATGCCGTTGCCGGCCAATCCGATGGACACGAGCAGAGGCCTCATCCCTCCAGGCACGGTCACCCGGAACAGCAGGACGCTGTAGCCGGGTGTGCGGCTCGGACAAGCCGTAATACCGCCGAGGTGAAGGCATGTGAGCCCCGGCGAGAAGGAGCCGGTGAGTTCGCTGAGGCTTGGGCTCGATCCCGTATCGACGCGTACCCCATCCGAAGGCCTGATCGCGTACGGCAAGCGGAGCGGGCACGGCAAGGGCTGAAACTCCTGGTCAGTGTCGAGGAACACGTCCTGGGTGACCACGATCTGAACTGGCCCGCACAGGTTCCACAGTTTGGTCTGTTCCACCGGCCAACTTCTTGGGACCGAGAAGCGCAATCCTGCAACGGTGACGGGACGCCATGACCACGGGATCGCCGGTACTCGGCCTGAGGCGAGAACCACGTCGCGAGGGGAGCATGTCAAGGTGTCGAGAACTTGGCGCGCCAGCGGGCCCGACCCAGTGACCAAGACGCCCAAGTAGGGCGCGAAGTAGCTGAGGTACGGCCTCGCCTTGCTGGGTGGCACGTAGTAGACCGGCAGGCCGTTGACGACGATGAGCTTCTCGCCTGGGCCCTTCGCGGGGATTCCGGTGTGGGGAACGAGACGCACGAAAGTGGCGCGAGCGCGTTCAAGGCCAGGGCAGGCAATCTTCGATGAGCTCGGTGCGAGAAACAGTGCCCCCGAGGACGGGAACGCCTCGCACGAGTTCTGGCCCGGGTCGAGGACCCAGAACGACGCTGGCACCGATAGTTGGGTGTCTCCGAAGGCGACGGGCACCCAACCGGCTGGCACAGACGAGACGTCCACAAACGGCAGTGTCTTGGTCGTGAGACCGACTGTGGTCGTGGTTGGAGAGCTCGACGCTGTGTTTGTGCACGCGGCAAGGGACAAGGCCAGGGCCAGCACCATCAGCATCCCTGCACGTGTTCGCATCGAGGTCATGCTCCCACGAAGCGGTTACGGATTGATTTCGCGTACCGTGGCCGAACCTCCGGATGCATATACAGCGACGGGTCGTCCCCGAAGGCAGTGAAATCAGCCGGCCTGCCCCGCCGAACTTCGTGGCCCAGGGCTAACTGGGAATGTGGACGCCTGGCGCACCCCCCGAGGGTGGGCGCGTGGAACTCAACACGGAGCCCGTCGGCCTCCCGGATCATGCCCTCGGTGGTCACGCGGCACAGCCTCGAGCGCTCCGAAGTGTCAGGGTGCGGGCAGATAAGAGTGGACTGGGCGGTAACCTCTCGGGCCTTTGCTGGTTATCGCCGATCCTGGACGCAGGTGAGGCCCGCCGTGCTTAGCGTCCGTCAGGCGCTCGCGCGGCTCCTTGCGTCCAGGTATGTCTTGATGGCGGTGAACTGGCTCGCGCCGTCGAGGCCAGCTTCCGCGAGAACGACCTGGCCCTGCCCACTGCCCAGGTAGCGCTCCTGGCGGTAGGGGTGAAGCGTCGCTTCTCGCCCGGCATCGGAGCGGACCCAGCGATAGATGGTCGGCAAGGTGAAGCCGGTGATGCCGATCGCCTCCAGAGAATCCTCCTCCGGGAACAGTTCGTGCCGTCGCTGTTTGGGGAGCGAGTCGAACAGTTCAACGCTCGCCACGTAATAGACGCGGGCGTCGATGCCCTCCTTCTCGAGCCGGGGGAGCACCTCGGTGACGAACGCGTAGGTCACGGCGCTTTCTTGCAGCACGACCGTCACGTCGCCCTTTCCACTCGGGCGCCGCAGCAGATAGACACCCGTCGTGGCCTCTCCGGGCCCGGCGAGGCCGAGTGCCTCCCGGTCGAGCACGGTCTCTTCCGGTCGGGTGACGAAGGGCGCCAGCACGGCCGGTCGGTGCGACAGAGCCGTCGCCAACAGCGGCCAGACTTCCTGCGGCTCCCAGGGCGTAAGTGTGACCGCGGTGCCCGTCGGGAAGTTCTCCTGCAGGAGCTGCAGCGCCTGCGGGTCTGCGTGAGTGGGGCCGTCCTCGCCGGTCGCCAGACCCGCATGTCCGCAGATCAGGATGATCGGTCGGTACGGATCGCCGCTGACGCCGAAGCGCGCTTGAGCGCCGATGGCGTGCAGGCGGGCGGCTATGTGCCCCAGCGGTGCCATGAAGGCCCCGTAAGAGGAGCCGACGCCGATGGCTTGGCCGTAGGAGGAGATGCCGCTCAGCACTCCGGATATGGCGTCCTCGCAGATGCCGCCGATCGACAACAGGCGTGCCTCGGGGTTCGCGGCCGCGTTCCAGAAGCCGGGTGCGAACCCGGCCGCGATCGTCGACACGCTCGTCGAGCCGAGCAGGTCGGCCGACGCCGTGAGCAGCGCACCCCCCGACACCTGGTTGTACTGCTTGAGGGCGCGTCCGAGCGCCTCGCGAAGCGTCGTTCGCGTGCCTGGCTCGAGGCGCAGTTCCTCGGGGGTCTCAGTGGAGCTCGTGGCGAGGTCGTACACGGCCTCGACGCGAGGTGCCGCGGCCCGGGGCACCCGGGCACGGCGCTCGAGGCGCTCGCGGGCGGCGACGAGCCTCGCGGCCAGTACCTGCACCACGGCCGGGTTCTCAGCGAGGCGCTTGCGCACGAGCTGGAGCGCCTGCCAGAAGCAGTCCTCGCGGACCTGGTCGCCACACGGCCCGGCACACTTGAAATCCCCGGGCTCACATCCCGGCAGCACAGGATCGGCAGGATTGTCCAGCTCGGCTACAGCCTCGTGAAAACCCTCAGAGCAGAGCTTGTGTCCGCCCCCGTGCGATGCCCGGCCCTCGATGCCGTACTTCCAACCCTTGACGGTTCGATAGACGACGGCGGTCGGTTGACCGTTGTCCAAGGCAAGGGCGCGGCGTTGGGCGGTCACGACCTGCTTGAGGTCATGGCCGTCAGCGACCTGCACGACGTTCCAGTCGTGCAGCTCGAACAGCTCCCCGGGGTTCCACTGGACGTAGTCGCCCGGGCCTGAGTCGTCGCGGCAGACGTGGTCGCTGTCGATGGAGGCTTGGTTGAAGTCGACGTGCACCACGACGTTGGCGAGCGAGGCGGTGCCGGCGGCGGCGAGGGCCTCGCTCGTTCGCCCCGGCGTGAGCCCGCCCTCACCCTCCAGGATGTGAACACGGGGGCAATTGCTCCCGAAATAATCCCGGGCGCCGATCGCGAGCCCGATAGAGCTCGCCATGCCGACGCCGGAGGCCCCGGTGGCGAGGCGCACGAAGGGCGTCGCCGGCGTGGGGTGGCCGTCCAGTGCGCGCGCGCCGAGGTCCACAAACAGAGGCGTCCTCGTGGTCGGGTTGCGCCGGAAGCCAAGCAGGTCCTCGAGGCGGAGACGCTGGCGTTGGTCGCTAGGCAGAAGTTCTGGCGCTCCGAGGCGCGCGATCTCGTCGCGAAGCGCCCACATCGCGTACAGGCCCATGACCTTGTGGCCGGCCGCGTAGGACAAGATGTCGGCGTCCTGGCGGTCGGGATCACTCAAGTCGTAGTCCAGGGCGTCGAATAGGACGCCGCCTACGAGCCGACCCGAGGAGATCGAACCTCCAGGGTGCCCCGACATCGGCACGTAGTTGTACAACAGGGCGCAAAGGGACCGGTAGAGCTGGTCGAGGGTCTCGAACGCGGCCAGCTCGGCTGGCGCGAGCGGGCCGTCGTCCGGTCGGTCGGCTGTGTCGGAGGGAAACGTGATGCCTCTTCTAGGCATCGTGCCTGTCCTCGCTCAGGTAGGACTTGAGGAGCCCCAGGCCCTCTGTGATCTGGGCGAGGTCGATGCCGGAGTAGGCGAGCCGTATGTAGTGCTCTATTTCGCCCGGTTGCGGCCGGCCGAAATGGACCCGCGAGCACACCGACACGCCGGTCTCGTGGAGAACCACGCGACGGAAGTCCTCGACGTCAGTCAAGCCCATGCGCTTCATGGCGCCTGTGACATTGGGGAACAGGTAGAAAGTGGACTCCGGAGCCGGGCAGATCACACCGGGCATCTCGTTCAGCAAAGTGACCGCCGCGTCGCGCCGCTCGTTCAGTATCGAGAGGATCTTGCGGGGTCCTTCCTGGTCGCCGGTGAGGCCTTCGAGGGCGCCGTACTGGATGAAGTGGTTACTGCACGACTCGTCGTTGACGTTGAGCTTCGTGATCACCTCGATGATCTCGCGCGGGCCGATGGCTGCACCGAGGCGCCAACCGGTCATGGCGAACTTCTTGGAGAACGTGTAGAGGAGGACACTGCGCTCGGCGATGCCGGGCAGTGATGCCAAAGACAAGCTCGTGCCCGAGTAGCGGATGTCGAAATACGCCTCGTCACACAGCACCGTCAGGTCGTGCCTGAGGACGATTTCGGCGAGCCGCTCGAGCTCGGCGGCGTTGCTCTCGGCCGCCAGTGGGTTCTGGGGCTCGTTGAGTATGAGCAGGCGCGTCCGGGGAGTGATGGACGCCTCGAGGGCAGCCATGTCGATCACGAATCCGCGAGCTTCCTCGACGTAGCTGTAAGGGACCGCGACGCCACCGTGGAACTCGATCTGGGATTCGTAGATCGGATAGCCCGGGTTCGGGTAGAGGACCTCGTCGCCGGGGTTCATGACGGCTTGGATGAACTTGCCGATCACCGGCTTGCCGCCAGGCTCAATGGTGACGTTGTCGGCCGTGTAGCTGATGCCGTGCGAAGCGGTCACATCGGCCGCTATGGCGGCGCGAAGGGCGGGGATGCCGGCGTTCGGGCAGTAGCCGGTCTTGCCGTCTTTGATCGCTTTGAACGACGCCTCGACGACGTTGGCGGGAGTTGGGATGTTCAGGTCGCCGAGGTGGAACGGGTAAACCTTGTGGCCCTCGGCCGCGAAGGCGGCCGCCTCAGCCGAGACTGCGAAGGCTGTCTCGGTGCCGAGCCGCGCGATGTGATCGGCGATCCTTGGACCGGGTGCGGATCCTCCTGTCGCTTTCAAGTCGGACGATCGTTCACCGGAACTCATCTTGCCCTCCATTTGTCGACTGACACCGTGGCCTTCCTCTGCCGTGCCGGGACGGTCGCGGCGCATGTCTGGGATCACCCGCGATGCATGAGCATCGACCGGGAGCAGGAGTGCGCGGCGGCACGGAACAGGAATGCCTTGCGGTCGAGGTTACCTGCCGTGCCTGGCCTTCACCAAAGTCTGAAGGCCTGAGCAGGCACTTTGCAAGCAGGCTGGAGTGGTCTGAGGGTACCGCCCCTCGAGCCAGTCCTGGAGCCCATCAGTAAGGTGCGATGGCGGAGCGGCGAGCGGGGCTCAGGTGTCAGTGCGAATCCCAAGCGCCGGGTCGTTCGACGAGGTGCATGACATGCGCGGGCAGTTTGCCGGACACGAGCTGGGCGAGCGAGACCTCGTCGAGGACGTCACGGAGACAGGATCGGACAGCAATCCAGATCTCCTGCAGATGAACTGCGTCGGCTTCGTACTTGGCGGCTTCAGGCCGCATGCCTCTCACTTCGGCTAGCGGTCCCTCGAGGCGGCGGAACACATCAGCGACGGTGATCTCCGACGCAGGCCGGGCGAGCTTGTAGCCGCCCTCGTTGCCGCGGTGGCTGGTGACGATGCCCACTCTCCGGAGGTCGTTCAGAATCGCGCGAAGAAAACGGACGGGGAGGCCCTGGGCATCTGCGAGCTCTTCGGCGGTGAGGGCTTCACCTTCGCGAGCGGCCAGTGTGCACAGTGCCCGCAGTGCGTACTCGATTCTGGCTGAGATGTGCATCAGTGCGTCCAGTCGCCTACGGGCTGTCGCCGTAGCTGGAAGCCGATCCTATCGACGTCTCGGCCCATTCAACCGAGAGAGCAGGCAAAACGCAGGGCCGAACGCGGTAACGCTTAGCGCTTAGAGTTTCATTCCTGGACGAGCAGGCTCGCGTCGACCACCTTCAGGTAGTCAGTCCAGGCGACTGCAACGGCCTCGCGTTGCGCATCGAGCTGGACGTCCACCGCCGCTCGATATGCCGCTCTTGCCTCTTCCACCGACTTCAAGTAGTCGTCTCTCGCGGCAGCCATGCTGGCGTTGTAGACCTCGCGGATCTGGGCAGCCAATTCGTTGTACTTGGCCCGTGCCTCGGTGACGACGTCACGGCGCATCGTGGCCGGAGCATCTGCGACGGCTTGTTTGTACTCTGCCCAGGCTTCGTCGATCGCCTTGCCGTGGACCGCCTCAGCGTCGGTCTGCGCGTTCTCATAAGCCTCGCGTACCGGCTTCAGGGCGTTCTCGTAGTCCCTCCACGCGTGCTCGACAGCCTCGCGATAGACCTCCCAGGCGTCATCGATGATGCCCAGGTAATGGTTGCGTGCCTCCAGGTCCGACGCGGCACTGTCGCCGTCTCTAGGCATGAACCACTCTCCTCCCGGGACGACTTTCAGGCTGCCGCCCGGCGTCTCTTCTTTTCACGGACACGTTCGTTCAGTTCAGACAAGCGAAACAACGTCCTCGTCGCTGGTGGCAACGGGGCCTTCAACACCGAAGACGTTAGTTCCATCGCGATGGTACTGTCGCGAGCCGTCGCGGGCACGACCGGGATGAATGCGAAGCGCGCCACGCCAAAATCCTCGAGTCACGAGAAGGTGGGCGGCGGCCTCCGGCGAGCCAACAGAGCGCGCACCTCGTCCCGGGACGCACGTGTCCGCTCGGGTGTCACCTCCGTCATTCGGGCTAGTTCGCGCTGGGTGGCTTCGATCGCGGCCAGATAGGGCGAGGGCTTCCGAGCTGAGCGCCGGCCCGCGAAGGATCGTTCGCGCGCCCACGAGCACCGAAGGTCGTCAATGGCGCGTGTGCACGCGACGTACAAGAGCCTGCGTTCTTCTGCGATGGCGTCGGCACTTCGGGCATGGGCGATCGGGACGAGGCCGTCCTCTAGGCCGGTCACGAAGACGACGCGCCACTCGAGGCCTTTCGCTCGGTGGAACGTCATCACGTCGACGGCGTCGCCGGCTTGACGCGGCGGGTCGGAGCGCAGGCTTGCCTCGAGCCAGGAGACGAGCCCGCTGGCACCCGGCACCGGGTCGCATCGGCGGTACTCCTCGGCGAGGGCGACGAGCTCAGCCAGGTCGTCGTCCAAAGCGGCGTCCTGGGTGGTGTCTCCCGCAACCGCCCGGTCCTCAATGTGGTCGGGATCGTCGCCGCGCGACCGGGAGTCCGCCGCAGTTCTGGCGAGTTCCTCGAGCCATTCGTCGAGCCCGGGAGCGTCCGAGGGCCTTGTCAGGTCATCGAGCGCACGTCGTACGGATGGGCGGGTGAGAAAGGCTCGCCCGCCGCCGCTTCGGAACGGCACGCCTGTGGCTTCTAGCTCCCGCTCGAAAAGCGTGAGCTGGGCGTTCGTGCGGGCCAGGATGGCGAGACTCGACCACGGCGCGCCTGGTCCTCGAGCTCGCCTGAGAGCGGCAACGACGCCGGTGGCTTCGTCTGCGTCCGTGTCGTAGACGGCGACCGGTTGCACCGGAGTCCCGGCCCGCGGGAATCCGGAGACAAGCCCGCTGTCGTTGCCGGCGCCCGACGGGCCGCTCAACACCGCGGAGGCGACAGCGAGCACGCCGTCTGCCGATCGGTAGTTGACGGGGAGGCGGACCACCTCGGCGCCAGGATGCCGCTCCGGGAACTCGGTCAAGGCCCGCGGGTCGCTTCCGTTCCACGCGTAGATCGCCTGGTCGGGGTCACCCACCACGCAAAGGTCCTCATTGGCACCAAGCCATCCGTTGAGAAGACGGACCTGAGCCGGGTTCACGTCCTGGTATTCGTCGACGAAGATGTGACGAAAGCGCCAGTGGGCGGAGGCGGCAACCTCAGGGTCGTTCTCGAGCTCAGTTGCGCAGCGTGCGAGAAGGTCCTCGAAATCGAAGACGCCCCGACGTTGCTTCTCCCGCTCATAGCGCTTCCATATCTCCGACACGACCGTCGGGTCGCACGGACACGGGCGCCCGCGGGCGTTCACCTCTCGTACGTAATCGCGGGCGTTGAGGCATTGGGCCTGTGCCCATTCGATCTCTGATGCGAGGTCAGCCAGCATGGAGCGATCCGGGCCGACGTCCTGCCCTGCCGCCGCCGCAAGGAGCCGGGCCTTGGAGGCGATGACGACCGGGGCGCTACGGCCCCGCTCGGCGGCGAGTCGGCGGAGCTCCGCGAGTGCGATCGCGTGGAAGGTCCCGGCCGTCGCAAGCCCGGCGAGGCCGAGACCGGACAAGCGGCCGCGGAGCTCGGAGGCGGCTTTGCGCGTGAAGGTGAGCGCAAGGACGTAAGGAGCCGAGGCGGTTCCCTCATTCACCCGCCAGGCGATGCGGCGCGTGAGCACCCGTGTCTTTCCGGACCCGGCTGCCGCCAAGACGCACAAGGGCTGGGCCTCGGTGGTGATCGCGCGACATTGCTCGGGGTCGCACCCGGCCAGGAGTCGCCCGGCCAGGTCGTTTGACCGCGTCGCGCTTGGCTCCATGGGCAGACGGTAGCGGTCGGTTGCCTTAGTCGTGAGTTACTCCAGTCAGCTTTGAGTCCAGCGTTCAGTTCTGGCCGCGTTAGGACGCGTTAGCTTTTTCCAGATGCTCACGTCGTTCGCCGGATCAAGCCTGTTCGGGGAGTCGTACGGCACGGGTAAGCCGTCGGTGCTCGCCCTGCACGGGTGGCGACGTGACCACCATGACTTCGATGGGGTCCTCTCTCCTCCCGGGATGGACGCGATCGCCCTCGATCTGCCCGGGTTCGGGAGCGCTCCTGCACCTGAGGCCGTTTGGGGCACTCCCGAGTACGCGGCGGCGGTGTCCGCGGTCTTCGGCGAGATGACAGAGGACGTGGTCGTTCTCGGCCACTCCTTTGGGGGTCGGGTAGCGGTCCATCTCGCCGAAATGTGCCCCGAGAGGATCGCGGGCCTCGTCTTGACGGGAGTGCCGCTATATCGACCCAGCGGCCGCCGGGTCAAGCCGCCTCTCCGTTTGCGGATGGCTCGTGGGCTGGCCGCCCATGGTCTGGTCGACCAGGCCCAGGTGGAGGCGTTGAGGCAGCGCTACGGGTCGGACGATTACCGAGCGGCCTCGGGCGTAATGAGAGGCGTGCTGGTGCGCACGCTCACCGAGGATTACGCGGAAGCCATTGCCGCTGTGCGCTGTCGTGTGGAGCTCGTGTGGGGCGACGACGACACGGCAGCTCCGCTGGCGGTGGCCGAGCGGGCGGAGGGCGCGTTGGCTGATGCGCATCTCGCGGTGTGCCGGGGCGCGGGGCACCTCACTCCGCTCACCGTCCCAGGCGAACTGCGTTCCGCAATCGAGAGGCTGAGGGCGCAGACGTGACCTACATCGCACTCGCCGCACCTGTGACCACGACATCGTCGTTCAACTACGCGTGGATACTTCTTCCCCTTACGGCGCTGGCGATCATCTGCGCCGACGTGCGGTGGCTGCGAGTGGCACAACGTGAGCACTACTCACCGGGCACGACAGCTCGCTTCGCTTGGCGATGGTGGGTGAGCACGCCGGTCAACTGCATCCTTCTCGTCCTCGCGGTGTTGGAATGCATCGCCGCGGGTCACCTTTTGTTGGGAGAGATCGCCCCCGCGTTGGTAGCGGCGGCGGGACCGGTCGGGCTTGGCCTGCGTGGCCGCACGTCGCGCCTTGCTTGGACACGGCGGCTCACTCAGGTGGCGCTCGTCACGGTGGGCTTGGAGGCCCTAGCGATCGCACTAGCCGCTGCCTTCGGAGATCTGCGCTGGGCGGTGATCGTCGCCGGCGTGTGCGCGATCACGTGCCCCATAGTTGTCGACGGAGCGCTCGCTCTCCTGAGACCGATCGAAGACGTCCTCGCTCAGCGCTACGTGAAGCGCGCCTCTCTGGTACTTGCCGAGGTCCATCCGACCGTGGTCGGGATAACCGGCTCCTACGGAAAGACGTCGACGAAGAACTACGTGGCCCATCTTCTGGCGGGCGACCGGAGCGTTGTGGCGAGCCCACGCAGTTTCAACAATCGCGCCGGATTGGCGCGCACGGTCAACGAACATCTCGCTCCCCGGACCGATGTGCTCGTGGCCGAGATGGGTGCCTACGGCCCGGGGGAGATCTCCGCGCTGTGCTCGTGGTTGCGTCCGGAGCTGGCGGTCATCACCTCGATCGGGCCGGCACACCTCGAGCGTTTCGGGTCCTTGGAGAGAACGCTCGCAGCCAAGGCTGAGATCACCGCGCTAGCCCGCGTGGTGGTGTTGAACTCCGACGATGAGCGACTCGAGCAGCTGGCCAAGGCCCTAGAGACGAGCCACAAGGTTGTGCGCGCCTCGGGCACCCACTCAAGCGCGGACCTGGCCGTGTTGGCTCACGGCGACGGGCTCGAGCTCTTCGTGGCCGGGAAGCCCTTGGGTGTAGCGCTGCTGCCGGAAAGCTCGATCGCTCCCATCCGGTCGAACGCGGCCTGCGCCGCCGCCGTGGCGATCGAGCTCGGCGTCAGCGCTGAGATCGTCGTCCGGCGCCTCGCGTCGCTGCCCGAGGTCCCGAATCGTCTCCAGCGCCACCAGGCCGCAGCCGGATACTCGGTGCTGGACGACACCTTCAACTCGAACCCAGCCGGCGCCCGGCGCGCGCTCGAGGTGTTGAAGTCGGAGGCGCCAAAGGGCCGGCGGGTGCTTGTCACGCCGGGCATGGTGGAGCTGGGCAGGACCCAAAATGAGGAAAACGCCGATCTTGCGGAATGCGCGGCGAAGATCGCTACCGACATCGTGGTGGTCGGCAGGACCAACCGAGCGGCGCTCGTAAGAGGCGCTAAGAGATGCGATCGCCCGCCTGTTATGGAGCTGGTCAGGACGAGGGACGAGGCCGTCGAGTGGGCGCGGCGGCGGCTCGGGCCTGGGGACGCGGTGCTGTTCGAGAATGACCTGCCCGACCACTTCCCCTGATCGACTGAACGCACCAACGGAATCGGCAGTGGCTCCGCCGCCAGTCCTCGCGCCGAGATAGCTTCGCTGCCCATGCGGCGAGGCCATAGAGTGGCGACATAATGAGCAAGCACACCTGGCGTCTCCGCGAATTCGGCGACGAGGGCGCATTCGTTTTGCCGAAGGCCGTCTTGGAGGCGCAATCCGCATCGGCAAAGGCCGCCCGACTGCCCCGGGTCGGCGTGATCTACGGGGGGCCCTCTCCCGAACACGATGTTTCCATCCTCACCGGACTGCAGGCCGTTCACGCTCTAGCCAAGGCGCCGCAAGTGGACTCCGTGCACTCTCTGTACTGGTCGAAGGCCGGCGAGTGGTTCGTAGTGCCGCCCGCGGCCGAGGCTGCAGGCTTTGTTGAAGGTGTCCCCGCCAACGCGGCGCGCTTGCGCCTGATCAGCAGTCCAGGTGGGGGATTCGTCAAGTCAGGGGGCGGACTGCGCGCGAAGGAGGAACGCCTCGAGCTCGATTCGGTGCTCGTCTGCTGCCACGGTGGCCCCGGCGAAGACGGGACGCTCCAGAGCGCACTCGACTTGACGGGCCTTGCCTACGCCGGTCCATCGGCGATAGGGGCGGCGCTCGGCATGGACAAGCTCGCTTTCGGCGCTCTGATGACGTATGCCGGTTTGCCGGTCCTGCCGCGGGTGCCGCTCAACGACAAGAGCGCCGAACCGGCGTTCCCACCTCCTTACATCTTGAAACCGCGCTTTGGGGGGTCGTCGATCGGCATCGAGGTCGTCGCCGACTTCGACACCGCCCGGGCCCGCCTTACGACCAACACTCACTTTTGCCGAGGGGCGGTGCTGGAGCCCTATGAAGAGGAGATGTTCGACCTGCAGATAGCCGCGCGGGCCTGGCCAGAGTTCGGACTATCTGCGATCGAGAAGCCGCTGCGAACCCGAGGCAAGGGGGAGATACTCGGCTACGAGGACAAATACGTGGGGACCGAAGGAATGGCCTCTGCGCCCCGCGAGCTGCCCGCCGACATAAGCCCTGAGATCGCCAGGCGCATACGTAGCCTCGCGGCCGAAGTCGCCCCGCTTGTCGGACTCAGAGGCATGGCGCGGATCGATTTCCTCTCGGACGGCGAGGATGTGTTTCTGAACGAGGTCAACACGATTCCGGGCTCATTGTCGCGATATCTCTGGGTCGACCCGCGCCTGGAGTTCAATACATTGCTGCTCGACCTGCTGGCTGAGGCGAAGGCACGACCGGCGGCAGCGTACTCATCGGCGGGCTCGGACGGGTCTGTCTTGCGGGTTGCCGGATCGATCGCGAGCAAGCTCGGGTGAGTGTCCGCTCATTAGCGGAGGCGGAGGAGTGAGCTTTCCGAAGAAGCTGCTGGCACCGGGGGAGGAGATCTATCTCGACTCCCGCCCGAATTGGTCGTACTTGTTCTGGCCCGTCGTTATCACCGCCCTCGTCTTTGCCGCGTGCGTAGCCGTCGCAGTGGTGTGGTCCAGTGCACCGACGGTCATGGCTTGGGTCCTGCTCGGGTGCGGACTGTGCGCTTGCGTTTATCTCGGTGCCCGCTACATCGGCTGGCGCACGAAGTCATTCGTCGTCACGTCGCAGAGGATCGTGTATCGCACAGGTGCGCTCAGGCGGACCGGCCGAGAGATACCCATCGGTCGAGTCCAAGACGTCACCTACCACCAGACGATCGTCGAGCGGCTCGTAAGGGCCGGCAGCCTCACGGTCGAATCAGCCGGGCGCCAGGGGCAAGACCCCTTCCCCGACATCACCCGACCGGCGGAGGTGCAGTCTTTGATCAACCGCGTCGTCGTGCAGGCGACGACCGGGCAGTGGCTGGCGCCGAGGCCAACAGCGTCCGGGCCGGGTGAGCCTCCTGAGTTCGCTGACGAGCCGGCCAGCCCGCCACCGCCGCCGGTCACGGACCCGACTCCGCGGATCTCGCCGCTCGGAGTGGACTCGGCGCCGCGGCCAGCCTTGTCAGCGAACGCTGCTCAACGGCTTCGGAGGTTGACTGATCTGTACCAGCAGGGCGTGATCACCGACTCCGAGTACGAGGAGAAGTGCCGGGAGGTACTCGGGGGCTCGTGAAGATGCCCCGAGAACAGGGTCCTGGCATTGGTACGCTGCTTATATGCCCGAGCGGTTTTGGATCACGACGCTCGGCTGCCCAAAGAACGAGGTCGATTCCGAGAAGCTGGTCGGTCGCCTGTCCGCCGGAGGCTACGAGCCGGCGGAGGATCCTTCTGAGGCGGATCTTGTCGTCGTGAACACGTGTGCGTTCATCGACGCCGCCCGGGAGGAGTCTGTCGAAGCCATCCTCGAGCTCGACGGGCTACGAAAGAGCGGGGCACGGCTCGTGGTGACAGGCTGCCTTGCCGAGCGTTCGGGCGACGAGCTTGCGGACGCCATCGGCGGGATCGACCTTGTCGCTGGGTTCGGGGTTCCAGTAGAGCTGAGGACGCCGCGCCGTGTGGTGCACGTCGACCCTCTGGCTCCCGACGCGGATGGCCTTACGACCAGCTTCGATCTCTTGGAGCTCCCGCGCCCTCGTGCCTTGTCGCCGTGGGCGTACGTGAAAGTCGCCGAGGGTTGTGACCGACGTTGCGGCTATTGCGCGATCCCGTCGTTCCGTGGCGCCCAGCGTTCCCGGCCACTCGAGTCGATACTCGACGAGATCGCCGTGCTCGAAGTCCGCGAGGTGGTGCTCGTCGCGCAGGATCTCGCCTCCTACGGGCGCGACCACTCGGATCCGACAACCTGGAACAAGAGTGACGGCATCGGCATTGTCGAGCTCGTGGAGGCTGCAGCGCGCCGAGTGGAGAGACTCAGACTGCTTTATCTCTATCCATCCTCGATCGACGAGCGCCTGATCGAAGCAGTGGCCAACACCGGTTTGCCCTATTTCGACCTGTCTCTGCAGCATGCGTCCGGAAGGTTGCTGCGAGAGATGCGACGGTGGGGGAGCGCCGAACGTTTTCTCGAGTTGATAGGGAGAATTCGTCGCCTCGAGCCCAAAGCGGTGTTCCGCTCGTCGTTCATCGTCGGCTATCCCGGCGAGACGGAGGAGGACCACGACGAGATGTTGGAGTTTCTCGACCAGGCGAAGCTCGACTGGGCTGGGTTCTTCACCTTCTCGAGGGAAGCCGGCACCCTGGCAGCTGGTCTAGGTGAGCAGGTCCCAGCCCCGCTGGCTCTCGAGCGCCTAGGGGAGTGCGCTCAAGTGCAGGAGGCGATCACCACAGAGCGTCGCCAGGGGCTCGTGGGCACGACCTGCGATGTGCTGGTCGACAGGCCAGGGCAGGCGCGATCGTTCCGGGAGGCGCCGGAGATCGACGGCATCATAAATGTGCCAGCGACACTCCCCACCGGGTGGCTAGGTTCGGTGAGTCTCGTTGGGGCCAGCGGTCCTGATCTAGAGGCCGTGCCGGCATTAGAGCTGGTGGGCGGTTGAGCGACATGAGCAGTGGCGAAACGGTTTTTGGGCCTTCGGCTCTGTTGACGCCGGCGAACGGGTTGACCTTCGCAAGGCTGCTGGCGACTCCGCTGATGGTGGCGCTCGTGCTCGTTACGGGGCCGTCAAGCTGGCTCCTCGTAGGTCTCTGGTTCGTCAGCGCGTCTTCCGACGGGCTCGACGGGATTGTTGCCCGGCGCTACGGAGCTACGCGCTCAGGGGCGTTTTTGGACCCCCTGGCCGACAAGTGCCTCGTTCTCGGCGTGCTTGGCGCGCTCGCGGCGATCGGCGAGGTGAGCTGGATCCCAGTGGCCCTCATAGCGGCCCGTGAGGTCGCGATGACCGTGTTCCGTAGCTACGCCGCGAAGCGTGGCGTCTCAGTGCCGGCCCGCAAGACAGCGAAGCGCAAGACGCTCTTGCAGGACATCGTTATCGGTCTCGCGTTCTTGCCGCCCGTGGGGCTCCACCACGCCAATGTTGTGGGCTGGGTGCTGTGGGTGGCGGTGGCCGTGACGCTCTGGACTGGTTACGAGTACCTCCGTGACTCACGCAAACTCTTGGCCGGAGTCGAGCTGGCGACGCCGGGCGACGCCGCCCACCCCGTCGCCTGAGCGCGCCCAGCCGGAGGCGAGTACATGAAAGCTGAAGTGGTGGCAGTCGGAACGGAGCTGCTCCTCGGCGAGGTCGTCGACACCAATTCGGCCTGGATCGGCGAGCATCTTGCCCTGGAGGGGATCGACTGTAATTTCCAGACGAAGGTCGGTGACAACGTCCCTCGCATCGCGTCCGCGTTGTGGGCCGCCCTCGGCAGGAGCGACGCGGTAATCATCTGCGGCGGCCTCGGGCCCACGCAGGACGACCTGACCCGGGAGGCGATCGCGCAGGTAATGGACGTTCCGCTCCTGCAGGACGCCGCCGTGCTGCAGGTCATCAGGGACCGGTTCGCCCGGCGCGACCCGAGCCGGGTGATGCCCGAGAACAATGTGCGGCAGGCAGACGTGCCTGAGGGCGCCACGGTCATCTCCCAGACGATCGGCACCGCGCCTGGTCTCATCTGCCCGATCGGGGACAAGGTGATGTATGCCCTCCCCGGAGTGCCCTACGAGATGCGGGAAATGATGGAACGGTCTGTCCTGCCCGACTTGCGCGAGCGGTCGGGCGCCACGGCCGTCATCCGCAGTCGGACGCTCAGGACCTGGGGCCCTTCGGAGTCCGCGCTGGCCGAGATCGTCGCCGGGCGCGTAGAGGCACTCGACGTCGGCGGCCTCGGCGTGCCGACGATTGCGTTCTTGGCCAGCGGCATCGAGGGCATCAAGCTGCGCCTAACGGTGAAGGCGACCGACGCCGCCGCTGCCGAAGGGGCGCTCGACGCGGAGGAGAGCCAGCTTCGAGCCCTTCTCGGCAACGTCGTGTTCGGCGTTGACGAGGAGACGATGGAGGAGTCGGTCGGCAAGCTGCTCATCGAACGCGGCTGGAGCCTCGGCGTCGCCGAGTCAATGACAGGAGGCCTGGTAGCGGCACGCGTCGTGGCTGTGCCCGGCGCCAGCAAGTGGTTCAAGGGAGGCGTCGTTGCCTACGACTCCGCCGTGAAGCACTCAGTCCTCGGTGTCCCTCTCGGCCCGGTCGTGACCTCGGAGGCGGCAATGGCGATGGCCGAGGCGGCATGTCGTGTGCTCGGCGCCGATGTGGGCCTCGCTACCACCGGGGTGGCTGGCCCGACCGGCCAAGAAGACCGACCAGTCGGCACGCTGGTGGTGGGCCTGGTTGTGCCAGGGTCGCCTCCGGACGCGGTCGAGCTGCGCCTCTTGGGCGATCGAGCCCGTGTGCGAGAGATGGGGACCATCTCGGCACTCAACGTGCTGAGGGGTCGCCTGCTCGCTACTGGCCAAGTTCCTTAAGGGGAATCGCCGGAGGTCGTACGGTTCTCGGAGCGTCGGGGCCTCATCGAGAGGGAGTCCGAAATGAGTCCACCAACGAACATATGTTTGGAACTACACTCATGTCATGACGTTGTCGCATGGCCCTGTGGACGGAGTGACACACCCGTTTCGTAGGTTGCGTCCCTCCGGAGGAATACCGGAGAGTCGGGACGAGGCGATGAACTCACAGATGGATCTGGTTTTGGAAGAGAAGCGTCGAGACGTAGCGGGAGAGGAGAGGGGACCGACGATGGAGCGTGACAAGGCACTCGAGGCGGCGCTCGGCCAGATCGAGAAGCAGTTCGGCAAGGGCTCAGTCATGCGCATGGGTGAGCACCCCGGCATGGGGATCGAAGTGATTTCGACTGGTGCCATGGCCCTCGACCTCGCCCTCGGGATCGGCGGACTCCCGCGCGGACGGATCATCGAGGTGTTCGGCCCCGAGTCGTCGGGTAAGTCGACCCTCGCCTTGCACGTGGTGGCGGAAGCCCAGCGCAATGGTGGTATCTGCGCCTACATCGATGCTGAGCACGCTCTCGACCCCGTCTATGCCAAGGCCATCGGTGTCGACATCGACGAGTTGTTGATCTCCCAGCCCGACACGGGCGAGCAGGCGCTCGAGATAGCGGACATGCTCATCCGCTCCGGGGCGATGGACGTGATCGTCGTCGACTCGGTGGCGGCCCTTACGCCGCGTGCAGAGCTCGAAGGCGATATGGGCGACACCCACGTGGGTCTGCAGGCGCGCTTGATGTCGCAGGCCCTTCGCAAGCTCACTGGCACGCTCAGCAAGTCGTCGACCATTGCGTTGTTCATCAACCAGTTGCGGGAGAAGGTCGGCGTGATCTACGGATCGCCCGAGGTCACCCCGGGAGGGCGCGCCCTCAAGTTCTACTCTTCGGTCCGCCTCGACATTCGCCGTCTCGAGTCGATCAAGGACGGGGCCGAGATTGTAGGCAACCGCACTCGGGTCAAGGTCGTGAAGAACAAGTGCGCCCCGCCGTTTCGCATGGCTGAATTCGACATTGTTTACGGTCGGGGGATCAGTCGTGAGGGATCCGTGCTCGACGTGGCCGTTGACCTAGGAATCGCGAAGAAGTCCGGTGCTTGGTACACCTACGAGGGTGAGCAACTTGGCCAGGGCCGTGAGAACGCCAAGCAATTCCTGCGGGACAGCCCGGAGCTCATGGTGGAGATCCACCAGAGAATCTGTGATCTCGTTGCCGAGAAGGCGACTCTGGCGGTTGAGACGCCGATCGGTGCCGGGGGCTTGGTTAGTGACGACGAGCCCATTTCGCTCGACTGAGAGAGCCAAAGGCGGCGCGCTCTAACGCGAGCCACTGATAGTCAACTGGGTCCTGGTACTCAAAAGCTCGACAAGGGCGACGCGCTACTTCGGATCCTCGAACCTCACATGACTTTGGCCATCGGCCAGGCCGAGTTTTTCAGCTGCGGCCCACAATTCGTCGCGCGCCTCGGGCGCCGCCGCTTTCTCGATGAGCAGGCGTGCCTGGTCGCGCTGGGTGTGGCCGAAGATGTGCGCGCAGCCCTGGTCGGTGACCACGACGGAGTGTTGGAAGGACGTCGCCGGAACGTTGAGCAAGGGGACGACGCAGGACGTCTTCGACTTGTCGTGCCACGACGGCAGTCCGATGACGGCACGCCCTCCCGGGGAGTGGATCGCCCCTACGAGGAAGTCGGTCGCGCCGCCGAAGCCGGAGAAGAGGCGCCCGCGGACGAAGCTCGCATTCGCCTGAGCGAACAGGTCGATCTCGAGGGCCGCGTTGATCGACATCATCATTGGGTTGAGAGCGATCTTCCCTGGATCATTGGTCGTCTCGCTCCGGCATAGGCGAACTCGGGGATTGCCGTCGAGCCACTGGTAGAACTCCTCAGACCCGGCGAGGAACGAGGTGACGATCGGTTGGTCGGGGTCGAGGGCGCCGGCCTTCTCGAGCGCGAACACGCCGTCACTGATCATCTCGGACCAGATCTTGAGACCACGGCGCTCGACGAGCCTTCCCACGGCGGCGTCGGGTATGGCGCCGATGCCCAGCTGCAGCGTGGCGCCGTCGGGCACGAGTCCCGCGATGTACTCACCGATCTGATGCTTCCGATCGTCGGAAGAGTGGTGCGCCGCCACCTGCATGGGCTCGTCGACCTCGATGGCGACATCGATCATGTCCGTCGAGATCTCCGAGTCGCCGAACGTGTACGGCATCCGGGGGTTGATCTGAGCCACCACGAGCGCCCCACGTGCCCGAGCGGCCTCGAGGGCTGCGGGCAGGATGTTGACCTCGATGCCGAGGGAGAGCTTGCCGGATCTGGGCGTGGATGTGTGCAGGAGCATGACGTCGGGCTGATGCGAGATCGGGAACAGCAAGGGGATCAGCGACAGCCGCGTCGGGATGTAGTCCAGCCTGTCGGTGCCGCGCATGCCTGCCCCGACGAAGGGCGACTCGAAGCGCACCGTCGGCCTTGCCGTCAGCTCATACCGGAGGTTCATCACGAACAGCCGGTAGCTCTCGAGGTTCGCCTCGAGGATTTCGAGCGCCCGGACGGGGGCGGCCCAGTTGCCAGAAGCGATGACCCGCGGATTTGCGACGGGCAATGAACTGAGCTGGTTCGCGAGCTCTTCTTCTGAAATGACGCGCATGGCGGCGACGCTAGCAGTGGAGTGTGGGAATCGTCATTTTGAGGGGCAAGGGCCCGAACCCGTTCATCTGATCGGTCATTGATAAGACCCGGCAAGTCGTCTCCGTTGCGGAGTGGAACCGAAGGGAGGCCGATTGGCCGATGACGGCACCGCCACCCCAGGTACCATGCCAGCGATGTCTGAGGTCCACCTGGTGAGGCCGGAGGATGTGCCGGGCTGCGGGGCTTCGCTCGTCCGCGCATTCCAGGACGAGATGATGATGGTCTACATGTTCCCGGATCCGCGGACCCGGACGAGGGTGTTGCGTCGCTTCTTCAGACTCCAGCTTCAGCAGACAGCCAAGGGGAGAGTGTTGGCCTATACGACTGGCGACTGCCGGTCGACGGCACTGTGGATACCGCCGCGGAAGGCTCCCCCTGAACTACGCGATGTGATCGCGCAGCTGCCGATCCTCTTCGCCTGCGGCAGGCGCATGGGCGTGGTGATGAGACTCTTCCAGACGCTCGAGGCTCGCCACCCGAAGACACCCCATTACTACCTCGGAGGCCTGGGCACCGATCCAGACTGGCAGGGGAGAGGTCTCGGCTCGGAGGTAATCGGCCCGGTGCTCACAGTTTGCGACCGGGACAAGGTCCCCGCGTATCTCGAGTCGGCGGAGAGCAACGCCGGCTTCTACGAGCGCCACGGCTTCGAGGTCACCGGTGAGGCGAGCACGCCCGACGGATCGGTCTCGTTGCGCCTCATGCTGCGCGAGCCGCGGGCTGAGCCTCTAGAGCGGGACGACTCCTGAGTCAGGCGAGCCCTTCTTGGCTCGCGGGCGTCGAGAGGCGATGGGGGTGAGCCCCGCCGGGAGCCTCGCCGGGTCGGAAACGATCTCTGTCAACAGGTCGCGCACCGCCCGTGCCGAAGGAGAGGGCAGGCTCGTCGCCCGTTGCACGAGGCCGACGACACGTCGCGGGACGTCGGTGACCCTTACAAGGGTCCAGGTGTTCCGGAGGTAGTTCGGCACGGCGGTGGCGGGCAGGATCGACGGTCCCCAACCCTCGAAGGTCAGCGAGGCGATCAGCCGAATGCCGTCGATCTCGGCCCGCGCGAGCAGCGTGGACGAAGTTGCCTCGAGAGCGGCGTCGAGATCGGCGCGGAAGGCCGTGCCGGTGGCCGGAAGCAACAGCGGAATGCCCTTGAGGCCGCGCACGCTGATCTCGCCGGTCGCGGCGAGGGGGTGGTCTACCGGGACGACAAGGACGATGTCCTCCTCGAACAACGGCGTGAAGTCGAGGTCCGTGCCTGTCGTCGGGAGGTTGAGCACCGCGACGTCGACCTGCTCGGTCGCGAGTTCGACCTGGAGCCGGGTGGTGGTCAGCTCCACGAAGACAAGGTGGAGGTTGGGATAGCGCTGGGGGGCAGCCCGCAAGAGCTGGGGTACCAGCCACCGAGCGGTCGTGCCGATGATCCCGATTCTGACGTTCCCCACTGCTTCATGGGTGAGTGCGACTACGTCCGAGAGCAACGCGCCGAGCTCAGCTTCGACCCGCCTCGAGTGGGCGACGACGATCTCGCCCGCTTCGGTGAGCTGGCCCGTCGCGCGGTCGACGAGCTCACAACCGAGCTCGTTCTCGAGCTTCTTGACATGCGCGGAGATGTTCGACTGCACCGTCTCGAGGGCGCTTGCCGCGGCCGAGAAGGAGCCTTGATCGGCGATCCCCACCAACGAGCTCAGCTGGCGTAGTTCCATCTCAAACAACGATATCTGCCATCGGCCGCCGTAGTTTGACCGATGCTGTGAAATCGTGCACTATGTATGGCAGACCTCAGCGGTAGGACCCCCCTCCAGCTGCTGGAGAGTCTTGAGAAGGGGCCGGTATCCCCCCCACCGGCCCTTTCTCCGCGTTCGGGGCCCAGATCTGTTTCGGCCGCCCAGCCCCGCCCACCCCAGCCCTCTCGAGAGGACGTCCGGGCGCGTCGTGCGTCGTGGCCAAGTTGTACGAACAACTGTAGAGTCGGGTATGTGAACCTCGCCGAGCTCTCGGGTGTGCTCTTGGCGATCTCTGTCGCCGCCGGAATGCTCGGTTCGCTGCTCGGCCTCGGCGGGGGATTTGTTGTTGTCCCGGTGCTCACCCTGTTCTTTCATCTCGACATCAGGCTGGCGATCGGGACCTCGATCGTCGCCGTGGCGGCGACGTCGTCGGCAGCAGCGGCGAGGAACGTGAGCGGGAGCATCACGAATCTGCGGATTGCCGTGTCGCTCGCTCTCGCGACGACTCTCGGGGCCGTGACAGGGGCTCTGCTTGCCGGGGTGTTCGGCACCCGTTTTCTGTTTGCCTTGTTCGGGATCGTCCTCGGCTTGTCCGGGGCGCAGATGCTCCGCAGGCGGTCAGCTCCGACAAGGGCGGCTGACGCGGAGACGGGCGTGTCGAAGACCCTTGCGCGGCATGGACTCCGAGGTGGGCAGCTGGCCGACAGGCTCTCGCTCCACTCTGCGTATTACGACGAGGCAGAGGGCGTGGAGGTGCCATACGCCGTTGTACACGCGGGCCTCGGCCTCGGGCTCATGTACGTCGCCGGCACCGTGAGCGGCTTGCTCGGGATCGGGTCCGGAGCGCTCAAAGTGCCGGCTATGGACCTGGCGATGCACGTCCCGATGAAGGTCTCTACGGCGACGAGCAATCTCCTCATCGGGATGACGGCGGCGGCGAGCGCGGTGATCTTCTTCGCGAGGGGCGATGTCGATCCACTGATCGCCGGCCCGGTTGCTCTCGGCGTCATGTTGGGAGCCACCCACGGCTCGAAGCTGCTCCTCAGGATCCGAGCCGATCGCCTTCGCCTGCTGTTCGTCGTGGCCCTCGTCGTAGTGGCGGCGGAGATGCTGTGGAAGGGAGTCGGGTGATCCCGGCTGCGTCCAAGGCTTACGGCGCCCTCAGCCCACCCTCGCCCCGCGGGGTGCGAGCCGCAGCCGGGAAGGCGCTTCGCGCCGGGGTACTTGTGAGCACGGCAACCCTCGTGGCGGGGTACGTCCTGGCTCTGGTCCGTGACCGGTCCGTGTTCGCTTCTCATGCCACCGAGGCGGCCCGTTTGGCAGGGCGGGCGAGCTTCCCCCACTCCCTTGGTGCCCTCTTCGGTGGTATCGGGCAAGGCAGCGGGGAGGCGATCATTCTCGCCGGGGTGCTGATGCTCATTCTCACGCCTGTCGCAGGTCTTCTCACGAGTGCCGTGGCGTTCGCGCGGAGGGGCGATCGTCTCTTCACCGCCATCTCGTTCGGCGTGCTCTCGATAATCGTGGGCTCGTTCGTCGTCGGCTGGTTGGTGGCATGAGGGCGCGGGGCGAGGCCGGACGGCGTGGAGATGTGGCGGGGATGGTCTGGCGGTGGTCGAGTTGAATGATTCGCGGCCACTTTGGGAACGGCTTGCGTCCGACCTTCGGCTTCGCGTGAGCGCGGGGGAGTTCGACGATCGTTTCCCCACAGAAGCTGAGCTTGTGACCGCCTACGGCGTGAGCCGTTCCACAGTGCGGGAGGCCATACGCCGGCTCCGGGGAGACGGCTTGCTCGAGGCACGTAGGGGGAGTGGGACCTTCGTGGTCCGCCGTGAGCTGGACGCGCCGATCCTAGGGATCTCCGGGCTCGCCCAGGCGATCACGGCGGCCGGACTCTCGGAGGCGAGCGAGGTGCTCCGGTTCGAGGATGGGCCGGCGGGAGAGATCGCGGCCCGGGCCCTTGGCATCGCAAGCGGGGCAACCGTCCAGTGGATCGAGCGCCTTCGGTACGCGGCCGGCAAGCCTCTGGCGCTCGAGCGCTCTGCGCTGGCAATCGACGCCCCACAGCGGAGAGCCCTGGCTTTTGCAGACCTGACCAAGGGGTCGATCTACGGCCCGCTGGAGGCGTTGTGCGGGGTGCGCATCACCGGCGGGAGGGAGCTGTTCCGCGCGCGTTCCGGCAGCCCGGCGGAGCGAAAGCTGCTGAGCGCGGGGCGCGGCGACGGCCTGTTCGAGGTCGAACGGGTCACGTACGCGGCTGATCGCGCCGTCGAGTGGCGCCGCAGCCTGGTCCTCGGCCAGGGCTACGAGTTCTCCGCCACGTGGGGAGTCCTGCCCCCGGCCCCCTCAGGGTGAGCGAGCGCAACCCGCCGCCTCTTTGCTGCTTATTCGTTCGGCCAGCCGGTCGGGGAGGGATCTCCGGACGCCCATCTGGAGGGCACGGTCGGCTCGGCCGTGAAGATGCTGGCGGTGCAGTCCACCGCTTTGGTCGACCCGAACCAGAAGTAGTAAGTGCCGGCGGTGGTCTCGCCGAGGACCGGAGTCAGGAGCCCCGGCCTGATCACGAACAAGCCCAGGCAATGGTCGTCGGCGGGATTGAAGGCGGTGTAGAGCGACACTCCGGTGGAATCGGCGACGCTCACTTGCTCAGGCGTCGTGGGCGCTCCCGTTGTCGTAAGACCGCCGCCGTTCCCCGTGGCGGTCGAGATGCCCGAGAGGCCGGCCTGGGCTGTGCCGCCCTCCATGGCGGACTGCAGGTTCGTCTCGAGGATGACGTCCGTACCGGGCAGAGCGGTGAGCGGTGCCATCACGGCGCCGCCGAGGGCGTTGCTGACTCCGCAACCTGCGAGCGAAAGGAGCAGGACTGTCAACAAAAGACAGGCGAAGCCGGCTCTCAGGGCAACGGGCAGCGCCGAGTGTCGCGGACTTGGGTGGGACCGGTGCCCATCAGTCATCGCGTGTCCACGGCTTGCGCTTTCGGTGCTGATGGACGGCTTCCCGGCTGTTGCGAGCGGAGTCGGGGAGTGCCCAGGCGCGGCGCCAGGCCGATGCCTGCGGTCCCCGGAACGGCGGTGTCGTCCCCTCAGCCGCCCGGCCGCGGGCCGACCACCAGTCGGACTCGGCCTCGTCGGCGAGGGCCGCGACTGCTTGCTCGATGCGCGCGGCGAACTTCCGGGCATCCTCGCCCTCGTTGACCGTGAGCGGGTCGCCGAAGCGGATTTCCGTCGATCGAGGCCGGATCCGGGAGCTGTTCTTGGCCAGCACGGCGCGGGTGCCACGAAGATGGACTGGTATCACCGGCACGCCGCAGCGCTTGGCCAGGTAGGAGGCGCCCCCCTTGAACTCACGGCCCCAGCCGTCCGGCGTGCGTCCGCCCTCGGGGAAGATGACGAGGTTCCAGCCCTCGTCGATCAGCCCGGCGGCGAGATCGGCCGAGCGACGGTTGACCTTGGCCCGCTCCATGGGGATCGTCCCGAGGCCGAAGGACCAAAGGGCGGCCTTCCACTGGCGATCGAAGAAGTAGTCGGCTGCGGCCGCCACGACCGTGTGGTGGCGAATCCTGTCCGGCAGGATGGAAACCAGTAGCGCCGTGTCGACGTGGCTGGCGTGGTTGGCGGCAAGGATCATCGGTCCCGTTATCGGATCCAGGTGCTCGATCCCTATTACCTGGGGCGAGAGAGCGACGCGGACCAGCGGCCGGGTTAAGTCGTCGAGCACCATCGCCCGCGCGAGCCGCACCGGATAGCGGCGCGCCCACGACGTGTCGTAATCGATGCCGAGCTTGCGTTCAGGCAGCGGCGGGACGATGGAATCGGGTTTCGTCGGTTGCTGGACCACGAAGCGGAGACCCGGGCGCTCCTGGTCCGCCTGATCGCGGACCCGCCGTGTCACGTGACGTCTGCCAGCAGCATCGGGGGCATGTGGATGTGAGTGATCGTCGGGTCCCTGCCGACGGTGTCCTCGGCGAGCTCGAGGGCGTCGTTGAGAGTCGAGGCGGGGGTGAAGCCCATTCTGCGGACAGCCTCGCGGTCCCCTCCGAGGATGATCACGCGGCCAACGTGCTGGAGGGCGTGGGCGCACCAGTACCACATGTAGAGCGGGTGCACGCCGTGGTAGGCGTAGCTCGTCCGGTAAAGGTGGATGTACCACGGGTCGGTGGCGTACAGCTCCTCGTATTTGGCCTCGATTTCGAACAGGTCGGTCGTGTCCGCGAGAACCTGCTCGAAAAAGTCGATGTAACTCGGATGATGGACCGGGTTGAACTCCCACGGCGTCGGATGCGAGATGATCACCACGCCGCCTTCCCGAACGAGAGGTTTGCCCCGGTACATGTTGAAGAAGTAGCCGAGGCCGAGGCAGGCGACGAGAAGCGGGTTCATGGTGGAGTTCACGTTGTACGGCCCGATGTAGGGCAGGCCCATCGTGAGCACGTCGGTCTGGCCCGGGACCTCGACCAGCTGTTGACGATGGACGGTGAGGAGGGTCGCGTCGTGCACGGCCTCGACCTCGCCCGCTTGGATCGAGGTGACGTCGTGGGGGGCGCGCACCGAGTGGAAGATCCGACGGCTGAGCTCGGGGGGCGTGTGGTCAAGGGCGTTCGACACGGCGATGAAGCTGGCACGGTCCTTCAGTGACCACTCCCACTCGCGCTTTTGCAGGAAGCCGAGCTGCTCGGGGAACGTGTTGGTGTTGAGCGTGGTTTCGATCTGGAACAGCTTCACGCCCGACGCGGCGATCAGTCGTCCCATGCGCCAGTTGGAGCTGTGCAGCTCGGAGTGGTGCCTGTCCATGAACGAGCGGCTCTCTTGGAGCGTGCGCACGTTGTGGTGGTGCTTGATGCTCCGGTACGAGGCGAGGCCCGTCGCGACGGACTTGTGCCCCCCATCCATGGCGGCAAGGTTGATATTCACGTAGATCAACAGGTCGCTTTCCGCCGCCCGGCGGTTGATCTCCACGTCCTCGCCCTGGTCGGTGAGGCCGAGGTGGACGAGGTTCGAGGGGTCCTCGGCGTCGTGCTGAAGGAGCAGCCCGTTCGGCGCGAAGGCCTCGAAGACTCGGTCGCCCAAGGCATGTCGGAGCTCGGGGTCCGTCATCCGCCGGTGCAAGGCGAGCGCGGCGATGAGCACGACGTCGTCCACGCCGGCGTCCGCGGCCAAGTCGAGAACCGCTTCGATCACGCGCTGGCGAATGTCGGGCGGGCGCATGGGAGGAAGGGGGAGCGATATGTCGTCGAACGCGATCGTGAGCCTCATCCCTGCGTGCAGAAGCGTGCGCAAGGGCTGCGAGTCCCCCAGGGGATGCTCGAGGGCGTCCCGGATGGCTTGGTCGGGGTCGTCGAGCTCCTTGAGCGGCTCGGGACCGTAAATGATCCTGGTTCCGACGGGAAACTTCTCCAGCCGGAAGCCCTCCCCGTGCCAGACGAGAGTGTCCGGTGTTGACCGGTCGACCTCGAGGACGAAGCCGGGCCTTGGGCTCACTTTGCCTCCTTGGATTTCCTGGCTGACTTCGGCCGCTCGGCGATCGCCACAGGAGCTTCCGGAGCGGAACCGCCCTTGCGCGTGTCGAACACGATCTTCACTGCCCCGCGGCGTCCAGCCGCAGCGGCATGGGCGATGGCGTCTTCGTATCGCTCGAGCGGGTAGCGCTGAGAGACAAGACGATCCAAGCGTGCGTCTCGCACGAGTTCGAGAGCCATCTCGAAGGTCGACCGTGGTCCCTCGGGCCGGTCCTCACTCCCGTAAGCGTAGGCGGCTCGGAGCTCTATCTCGCGATGCCACAGGGGAGTGAGGTCCATCCTGACCGTGCCGGGCATGCCGATGAGCAGGATCCGGCCTCCAGGACGCACGATGTCGAGACACTGCTCGAGGGAGTCTGAGGTGCCGACACAGTCGACGGCGACGTCGACTCCGCCGGTGAGCCTCTCGATCTCGCCACTGTCGGACTCGAAGGCGAGCGACCCGGACATTCGCCTTGCGGCCCGCGTGTGCTCGCCCGGCTTGACGACCTGGTCGGCTCCGAGTGCACGGGCGAGCCTCCGCTGGTCGGTGTGCTTGGCGACGACGGCGAGAACGCCCGGGAGGCAATAAGCCCTGATGGCTGCTGTCATGCACAAGCCGAGAGTTCCCGCCCCGAGCACCACGACGCGCTCTCCGCCCGCGATGCGGGAGGTGCAGGCGGCGTGCACCGCGCAAGCGGCGGGCTCGACCATCACGGCGGCCTCATCGGACAAATCGTCGGGCACGAAATGGAGCTGGCTCTCGTGGGCGACGAGCCCGGTCGACCAGCCGCCGCCCGTCTCGCGGCAATATCCGGTCTGGAGCCCTGGGCTCAGATCGCCGAAGGCAATCCGATCGCAGGATCCCTTGTGGCCCCCGGCACAACTGGGGCACAACGGAGTGATGTCACGTGCCTCGCAGCCGAGCACGGGCTCGATGACCACCCGGCGGCCGTCGAGGGCTCCTCCTTCGACGTTGCCGACGATCTCGTGGCCGGGAATGAACGGGAAGCTGACTATGTGCTCGAAGTAACGGGAGGCGTGCCCATCCAAGGCGGCGAGGTCCGAGCCGCAGATCCCAGCCAAACGGGGCCGCACTCTCACCCAACCAGGCCCGGGCAGAGCGAGAGGCTCGATCTCGACGAGCTCGAGCGGGCCGACGTGGACGCCCTTGCCTGATCCTGCGATTACGGACGCGACGCGCGCCGCCGCGAAACGCGGGAGGTTCCTTTCGTACCGGAGGGCTTTCATGGTGTCTCCTCGGCCGAGTAGCTCGTGACCCAGCTGGTCGGTTTCGTCTGGACGCCCGGACGGCGCGTGGCGATGGCGAGCGTGCGCCGAGGTCCCCCAGAAGCCCGGTCCCAGTGCTCGATGAACCAGCCGCGCCTACGGGCGATCGCCGCCAGCTTCGCCTCGGGGTTGACCGCCACGGGGAAGCCGGCGGCCTCCATCATCGGCAGATCGCTGGTCGAGTCCGCGTAGGCGACGGTGTCGGCGAGGGTGAGGCCCTGGGAGCAGGCGAAATCCTCTAGCAGAATCGCTCGCGCCTCACCGGTGGGGGGCGCGTCGGTGAGCTCGCCGGTGAACCTCCCGTCGCGCTCTGCCATGGTTCCGCAGACGATCTCGTCGAACAGCGGCCGGAGCGGTTCGACGACGAAGTCGAGCGCGCCCGTGATGAGGAGGGTCTTGTGGCCGAGGGCCCGATGACGTCGGACACGGGCTATCGCCTCGGGGAACGCCCGGAGGCCCAGCAGGTCGCTGAACAGCTCGTAACTGTCCAAGCGGAGTTGGTCGGCGGGAGCGTCCTCGTAGCGGCGGTAGAAGGCCCGAAGGAAGTCGCTGCGGTCGCGGCGGTCGAGCCGCAGCAGCCTGGGGCCTTCGGCGAGGAGGCCCGCGACGAGGCGGGTACGTTCCACCCGCTCGAGGTGGCGCGTCGCCAACCACGCGTAGCTCTCCACGACATTCGAGGCGATGAGGGTGTTCTCGAGGTCGAAGGCCGCGCAGCGGGGTTCCTCGGAGAGGATCGCCTTCAGGGCGCGGTCTTCGCGGCTCGCCATCGTCCTTTTGCCCGCGGCCGTGGTGCGGACTCTGGCGTGTTGGACTACGGATGGCAAATGGACGGTTTCGATGTACTGCCGCCAGTTGATCACCGCCGGGTCGAAGCAGAAGTCGGCCTGGTCGGCCGGATCGAGGCCCTCATAGAGGGCGACGGTCCTGTCCATGCGGAAACGGGCCTCGGTCTCGCTGTAGGAGCCGTAAAGCTCGACATAGCTGAGTGCCCGTTCGGCTTCAGCGCGCTTCTCCTCGAGGCGCGCCCCACCTTCGGCCTTCTCGCCGCGTATCGGGAGCGCCCGCACCAACCTCTCGGCCGCGCCGAGGGTTTGCGTTGTCCTCCGCAGCTGGCCCTGGACGCGGCCGCGCCCGGGGAAGGACCACTTCGGGACGAGAATCGGTTGCCCCCGGTGGTCGTAGAGAGGTCGCTCGGTGAACCAGTTTTCGACTATCTCGACGAGCTCGCCGTAGCGCAGCGGGTTCCGCGACCCAGAGGCGACCTGGTACACGGTTGGCCCGGACGGGTCTGGGCCCTTGGCTGCGACCGCGATCAGCGCCGCCACGACCAGATCGACCGGGATCACGTCCACTATGCCTTCTGGGACACCGGGGAACTGTCTCAACAGGCCCTTGGCATACGAGATGATGATGGGCTCCGCCATCCGGAAGCCCCTTATCCAGCCTGGGCGCGGCTGCGCCAGAGCGGACTCGACGATCGAAGGCCGAACGAAGGTCACCGGCAGCTCGCCCCTCGAGTCGAGCAACGCGTTTTCGCCGAGCGACTTGGTGTAGGCGTAGGCATCGGGCCAACCGAGCGCCCGCGCCCTTCCGCGGCCAAGTTCCACCATCCGGTCGTGGACCCAGTCGTTACGCAGCTGCTCGGTCTTCTCGGCCAACAGGGCGGTTCCGGCCGCACCTAGCTCGGAGCGCGCTTCGCGGTGGAACGCCTTCAGGCGCTCGGGGCTGCGGCTGGTCGCGTCTTCGTCCGAGCGGGCCCGCCGGGCGGCTGTGACCTCGGCACGCCAGTCGATCTTGGACACGAACTGCGAGGCGGTGATGAGCTCCTCGGCGGCGTCACCTTTGTGACCGCTGTTCACGTACGCCGTGGAGACCGCTATGAGGTGGGGCAGTGTGTCGGCTGCGCCACCCGCCAGGCGCCCGCCGGAGGCGAGCTCATTCAAGGTCTCCGCGACCCGGGATGGGCCGAGCAGGTTGACCTCGACCGCGCCATCCAAAGGCGCGTCGAAGGTCACCGATGCAGCCGCGTGGATGACGACGTCGCACGAGCTCAGCAGGACGCGCCCGGAATCATCGAGTGCCAGGCCGTCTCGCCGGACGTCACCTGAGATCGTGTGCAGACGCCGACTGATCACTTCGTCGAACCGGTCGCCGAGCTCGGCGCGCATGCGGTCGAAACAGTCGTTGCGGAGGATCTCGCGCCGCGTGCGTTCCTCTGGCCCTTGTCGTTGGCCCGGGCGTACCAGCACCACGACCTCACACTCGGGCACGCTTCGAAGCAGCCTCTCGACGAGCGCTGTTCCGAGGAAGCCCGTGGCTCCGGTCACGGCGATCCGCCGGCCGGCGAGCTCGTCGGGAATCACGGGTCTGTTTCTAGCACCCAGCCAGGAAAGACCCTGACCATGGGCAGTGATTGGCGCAGTTGCATTGCGCCCGGTGGCCTCCGGGATAGGTCTCGGCGTGGCCCGGTCAGTGCTTCGGGGTTTCCCCGCCCTTCGCGACAACCGGCTTCTTCGGCGCAGTTCGACGCGGCGGTCTCGGCGGCGTGTAGCGCTTGTTCGGCTTCGGCGCGGACCTGCTTCCGGACGAGCTGGTCTCGGCTCGGGTCCTTCTTCTCGACCGCGGCTGCCCTGTGGGTTCGCTTCTGGTGGCCGGCTCCGCGCGCGATCCGGACCGGAAGCCCTTCATCATGACCCAGATGGCGAAAATCACGTAGGCGAGCCCGATGACCCGGATCTGGGAGATCGCGAACAACGACATCCCACCTATCAGGGATCCAAAGCCGACGAGAGCCCGTCGCCTCGTGATCGATCCGATGAGGATGCACAGGGCGAGGACCAGATCCTCGGCCACGAAAATGTGAAGATCGGAGATCGTCCTGAAATCGGCCTTCGTAACTTTCGCGTTGTTCAAGAAGAAGTCGTAGATGACGACCCCGACGATGGCAAGCTCGAAAGCCGCTGCAAAGAATCCGATCAGGCGCTCCCGGTCGTCGAGCTTGACCATGGGCGGCCTGACCATGCGGGTCTTCGCTGGGGCGGGCCGCGTCGCTTTCTTCGAGCTGTTACCCGAGGAGGGCAGCGCCATCGAGGAGCGCGGCCTGAGCAGACGCCCAACACCGAGGTTCTGGCGGGCGCGTGCCCCCCAGCCGCCAGTGCCGGTCGTGGCGGAACCTGGCTCGTTGACTCCAGCGTCGTCCTGGTCCGCCATGGGAACAGGGTAGCTGCCATCTTCGCCTGCTACTGAGCCGAGCCCTTCGACGCAGGCCCGGAACAGGAGGGAGCTCAGTCGTTCGTTTCGACCTCGGCTCGGATGGGTAGGCTCGTGGAGGAGTGGACGGCGGTCTGACGTATGGTCAAGCCCACCCGGTCGCGTGGCACGCGACTGATAGCGGGGCGCTTAGCTCAGTTGGTTAGAGCGCAGCCTTCACACGGCTGAGGTCGGCAGTTCGAGTCTGCCAGCGCCCACGATGAAGGGACTCTTCGGATTTCAGCGGGGAGCTGCTGACTCCTAGGTCACCCAGAATTGGACGAAGGCGCTCCAAGCTTTAGGTGTGACCCAAAAAACAAGAAGCACCTTCGTCCTCGTCCACCCTAACGAGATTCTCCAGGCGCTGGTGGGCCTAAAGGACATCCGCGTCCTTCACTACCAACGGAGCGGATCGAACGTCGAGTTGATGATCGAGCAGATCCCAGGCGTAGTGCGCTGCCCGGACTGTGAGACCCGCGCCGAGGTCAAAGAACGCTCCGTCGTGCACTACGTGGACCTTCCCTTCTACGGCACCCCGATGAGTCTCGCCTGGAAGAAGCACCGGATGAGATGCCCGAACGCCCGCTGTTCTAAGAGGAGCTGGGTCCTTACAGATCACCGCATCGCGGCCAAGAAGCGAATCGAGTGCACCGACCGTGAGGCCGGCTGCCTCGGCCCATCTGAGCCCGCGTACCGCGCCAGTGCACGGCATCGTCGCCTGCTCAGGGTCTGGGACCTTGGCGAGAGCCTCCAGGTGATGTGCGTTGACTTCCGGGCGGTCGCCGAGGCGAAGATGCGGCAATCGGATAGCGCGGCAGGGGTCCGCTGTAAGCGGTTGGTATCCTCCGCATACTGAAACATTGCCCGCAAGGTGCGCGTACCGATCGTTTCCGTACACCCGTTCCGGGAGTTTTCGTACACTGAGCAGTGCGGCGACGCGGTGCCGCATCTGTAGCACGTCCCCAGGTCAGCCAATAATCTCGTCGACCTCACAAGAGTCACGCCCGATGACACACCCGAGACGTAGCATGCGGCTTTAGTGCAGCTACAGGGTGTACACGACGTGGCACAGCCCGACGGGTCTATCAGTAATGCCGCGGCAGCGCTCTGGGGCAAGACTGGACCTGACCGCAGATGGCACCCGCTCGCGGCGCACCTGGTAGACACGGTTTCGGTCGCGCAAGAGCTCTGGCCCCGCTGGGTATCACCTAGAACATGCAGTTGGCTAGCGGAACCACTCGGGGGAGACCTCGCGCTTGCGGGTTCGTTCTTTGCTTGGCTGGCTGGATGCCACGACATTGGTAAGGCGAGCCCCGCGTTCCAGATCCAGGTCCCTTGGATGCACGAGTCTCTTCAGACTGCCGGGCTGGGCCTTCCAGACCAGCTGGCCCACCGCGGCGACGCTCCGCACGCGCTCGTGACGGCTGCAACGATTGTGCCGATTCTCGAGCGACAAGCTCACTGGTCCCATACTGCTGCGATGTCGGTCGCTGCTGTGCTCGGTGGTCACCACGGCTGGTTCCCACCGGCAGGCTTTACGAAGGAACCGGTAAAGCATCCCAAGCTCTACGGAACTGACGCGCCCGCCTGGGACCTCGCGCGTGAAGAGCTCATGTCACTCGTGGCACGGACATCCGGTGCTGCCCCACATCTCAAGGACTGGCGAAACCTGGACCTCGGGCGTGCTCGGGAGCTCACTCTCGCAGGCCTCGTCGTGCTCGCAGACTGGATCGCGAGCAACGAACAACTTTTTCCATATCTGAACGGCCCGTTTGGCACCGACTACCCGCTCCAAGCGGTCAGCAACGCCGTTGCAGCCCTGCCTGCCATCGGCTGGCAGCGCTGGGAGCCTGCCATTAGCGCCAACTCTCCAGAGCGATTTGCGACCCGTTTCAACTTCACGCCTAACGACATTCAACATGCAAGCGTCGCAGCCGCTGTAGCGCTTGACCGTCCGGGGTTGGTACTCATCGAGGCGCCGATGGGCACAGGAAAGACGGAGGCTGCTCTCGCCGCGGCCGAGGTGCTGGCAGCACGATTCGGCTGCGGCGGTATTTTCGTCGGCCTGCCGACGCAGGCGACCAGCAATCAGATGTTCGGTCGAGTCGAGAGCTGGCTTCAGCACATGGACCCTGGCCGCTACGTGCTCGAACTAGCCCACGGAAAGGCTCGCCAGGTCAGTGACTATCAGGCAATCCGACGAACTGGGGCGCCTTCGTGCGTGGACTGCGACGCCTCGACCGAAGCAGTCGTGCAAGCAGAGGAATGGTTCGGCGGCTCCAAAAAGAGGCTGCTGGCGCCTTTCGTCGTCGGCACCGTCGACCAGGCGCTCATCGCGGCAGCAAAAGTGCGCCACGTAGGTCTCCGGCAAGCCGGACTCACCGGCAAGGTGACCATCATCGACGAAGTGCACGCGTATGACGCACACATGTCGGTCTTCTTGCGTCGCTCTCTCAATTGGCTAGGTGCGGCACGGGCGCCTGTCATCCTGCTGTCGGCGACACTGCCACCGGAAACACGGGGCCGACTTCTGGCCGCTTACACCGACGCCGGATTGCGCGAGCCAAACGAGATCGGCTATCCGTCGGTCACGACGGTGACCCCTGACGGCGCGATCTCGAGCACCACGATTGCACCCTGCGGCCCCTCGAAGGTGGCACGTTGGGACAGGCTCGTCGAGCCTGCAGACGACGCCGCGTCAGCCTCGCTCGTCGACGGAGTCGTAGGGCTCATGAGAGAGGGCGGATGTGGTCTCGTCATTCGCAACACGGTCCTACGCGCGCAGGCAAGCTACCTAGCTCTTCGCGACAGATTCGGTGCCAACAACGTCACGCTGTTGCACGCCCGTTTCATGGACGGAGACCGTTTGGAACGCGAGCGTTGGCTCACCAGCCACTTCGGACGATCAGGCGAGCGACCCCAGTGTCACATCGTGGTGGGCACCCAGGTACTCGAGCAATCTCTCGACTTGGACCTCGACTTCCTCGTCAGCGATCTTGCTCCGGTGGACCTCCTGCTGCAGCGCGCGGGACGCGTGCACCGTCACGCTGGCAGGCTGCGATCCCCGGGCCTTAGCCTTCCCCACGTTTTCGTTGGCGGATGGGATGAAGGTCACACGAGCGGTGCGCCGCTCCTTCCTCGTGGGTCGGTTGCCGTATACGGGGAGCATCTCCTTATCCGCACGGCGGCGGTGGTCCGTGACCTCGCGGAGGTGAGGCTGCCCGATGACATCCCGGCACTCGTTTCTCGGGTCTACGGGACCGAGGACATCGTTCCGCCGGCTTGGCGGGAGCAGGCGGAGGCTGCGAAGGCCAACTGGCAAGACGCCGAGCGTGACAGAGAAGCAAGAGCAGCCGGGTATGCGATCCCTGAACCGGCTCGTCTGCCGAGCTTGCTCGAACTGGCACTGCTCAACCTCGGCGATGTCGGCGATGACGACGACCCAGTGGTGCAGGGGGCCGTGCGCGACATGGACCCGAGCGTGGAGGTCGTTCTCGGCCGCGCCATCCAAGAGGACCAGTTCGAGACGCTGGGCGGCGTGGTGGTGCCACTCCGGAAGGAGCCCGGCCCCGAGCAGACTGACGCGCTCTTGAGCTCCACGGTCCGGCTGCCGGCGATTCTGACGGCCGAGGCGCTCGCCATCGCGACGCCTCCGGGGTGGGCTCAACATCCCTGGCTACGACAGGCGAGGCCGCTGTTCCTTGACGAAGCAGGTCGGACAGAGATCGGAGGGCGCTCGGTGTGCTATTCGCCCGAGCTTGGACTGGAGGTGGCAACCCTTGGGCGACCATGAGGTATTGCAGTTCAATCTCATCGAACGCGGATGGATGCCGGTTCGTTTCGTGGACGGTCGGAAAGCCGAGGTCGGCATCGGTGAGACCCTATGCCGGGCACACGAGATTGCTGGGCTCGATGTCGGCTTCCCCACTCAGGAGCCCCCGATTTTGCGCATGTTGCTCGCCGTTCTCTATCGCGCACTTGAGGGTCCGGCTGACATTGCTGCCTGGTCGGTGCTGTGGCGCGCCGCGGAACTCCCTAAAGCACCGATCGACACCTACCTCGATCGGTGGCGAGATCGTTTCGACCTTCTCGATGCGAAAGCACCGTTCTTCCAGGTGGCTGAACTCGAAACCACCAGCGGCGAAGGCCGCGGACGTCCGGCGGGCAACTTGATCTCCTACTCCGCAACGGGCAACAACGTGCCATTGTTCATGCCTGCCGTCGATGCCATGGCCGTGAGGCTCAGCGCCCCAGAAGCCGCGCGCTGGGTGCTCGAACGACATGCCTGGGGCACAACAGCGGACAAGACCGGAGCGAAGGGTAACTCCCGGGTGAAGGCCGGCAAGGACACTCCCCAAGTGGGCCACCTCGGATGGATCGGCTTCACGGCACCTCTCGGCTCTAACTTGCGCGAGACGCTTCTGTTGAACATGATCCCCTGGAACCGCGCGGGGCTTGTGGCAACCGGGCCCGACGATCTTCCGGCGTGGGAGCGGGCGCCGCTCGGCGCGAGTCGAGCAGAGCGTCCGCCGAGCGGCGCGTGTGACTTGTACACCTGGCAGGGCAGGCGGATCCGCCTGTTCGCCGAACCGGGAAACGACGGCGAGCCGATCATCTCTCGCGCGCTCATTTGCGCGGGAGACGCCGTCCTGCGCGATGCGGTTCAAGGCGTCGAACCCCAGACCGCTTGGCGAAAACAGACCTCGCCGGACAAGGGCACAGAGTACGCGCCTCTACACCACCAGGCTGGCCGCCAGGTGTGGCGCGGCCTCGAACCCATGCTGTCCCCGGAGGACCCAAATCTCAGGGCCAAAGTGCTCTCATGGCTCGCCACCCTCGAGGACGAGGACATCCTCGATGCCACGACGACCGTGTCGCTGCTCGTCGTGGGTCTCGAATACGGCCAACAGTCTGCCTCGGTCGCTGACCTGATTGCTGACAGACTCGAGATGCCTTTAGCGGTGCTGCGCGCGAGCGATCCCGAAACCGCCCGAGTAGCAATCGAAGCCGTCGCTCTCGCCAGCCAGGCGGCGCGCTGCATCGGGTCTCTCGCCCAGATCCCCTTCATAGGCCCAGACGGCAAGGTCCCGCGGGAGGGACCCAAGGCCGACTCGGCAAAGGCCGCCCGGCAGGTCGCAGCGAATGAGCTTTACGGAGTACTCGACGCGCCCTTCCGCAAGTTTCTAGTGGATCTTGGTGCTGTGGAGGATCCAGACACCCGTCGACCGAGCTGGTCGCAGGAGGTGCGCTTGTGCACTGAGGCAGCTGCCCAGCGCTTGATGAGCGGCATCCCGACCACCCAAGCCTTTCTCGGCGCGGAAGCCGAACGGTGGTTCCGCATCAATCTCCACAAAGCGCTGGAGCAGATGAGCCCAACGAAGAAGGAGGAGCCATGAGCACCACCGAGATCCCCGCTGAGGCCGCCGCCCCCGCGTCACCCCTCGAACGCATGCTCGCGATGGCAGCCACGCGACCCGAGGTCCTAGCGCAACTCCGGCGCGGTGTCGGTCGTCCCCTGGAGGACGCACCGGCAGCGTGGCCGTACGTGATTCCCGTCGGCGGCGGATCGCGATGGCGGGAGAATGCCGCGCACGTGACGCTTGCGCTGTTTGCACTGCATCAGCAGTCTCAAGACCCAGGCTCGATGAATCGTCCCGGCAACGGCGTGGGGAAGGCATGCCGCTTGCTAGCCACTGCCCGCGGCGACAGCGGAGCGAGCGAGGAGGCCGTCGAGCGCAGGTTCAGAGCTGCCCTTGGAGCAGACACGCTTGACGCCCTGGCCGTCCACCTGCGGGGCCTTGTCACGCTCCTTCGCGGGGCCGGGATTTCGCTCGACTACCCGCGCCTGTATCGGGATCTGTGCGCGTGGCTTCGTCCCGAGTCGCGCCAGCGCGTAGCGCTCCGTTGGGCGCGGGACTTCTTCAACACCCCCTACAACGCCGACAACCAGCCAGCCATTATTTAGGAGCAGCCAACATGGGAACCTTGCGGACCATCATCGATGTGCACGTACTGCAGACCCTTCCGCCCTCGTGCCTCAACCGAGACGACACCGGATCGCCGAAGACGGCCATCTATGGTGGCGCAGCGCGAGCACGTGTCTCGTCTCAGTCCTGGAAGCGAGCCACTCGGAGGTACTTCAACGAGAACCTGCTTGAGCCAGACGAGCGCGGCATTAGGACGCGGCGCGTGGTCGAGCTGATCGAGACTCGCTTGAAGTCCAACCTCGCAGAGCGCGCCCAGGGCCGGGACAAGGACCTGAACGCGCTTGCCAAAGCCGCCGTGGCCGGCCTTGGCCTAAAGGAGAAGAAGGGCGATCTTTCCGAGTACGCCCTCTTCCTCTCGTCAAGGCAGGTGGACGCGATCGTCGAGTTGCTTGCCAGCAAGGTCGAGACAGGCGAATCAACCGTCAAGCCTGAGGCCGTTATGCAACTGGCTGGCAAAGCTCATTCGCTTGACGTTGCTCTCTTCGGGCGCATGATTGCCGACACGACGTCGCTCAACGTCGAAGCTGCGTGCCAGGTGGCGCACGCCATCTCCACGCACCGCGTGTCGCCTGAGTTCGACTTCTTCACCGCAGTGGACGACCTCAACCCGGCCGGTGAACCAGGCGCGGCGATGATGGGCTACGTCGAGTTCAACTCGGCGACCGTGTACCGTTTCGCCACTGTCGGAGGCGATCTGCTAGTCGCAAATCTGGGGGACGCTGCCGCGGTGGCCGGAGGCGTTCGTAACTTCGTGGAGGCCTTCGTGAAGAGCCTGCCGACTGGCCACCAGAACACCTTTGCCGCCATGACCTTGCCGGATCTCGTCGTGGTTTCCCTGCGGGCCGACCAGCCGGTGAACCTGGTGGGTGCCTTCGAGGAACCCGTGTCGAGCGAAGGCGGGTACGTTCGCCAATCCGCCGAGCGCCTTGTTTCGTACATGGATGAGGCTGATCTCGCCTATGGCGTGCCGCGGGTCGCCGCGTGGACAACATCGCTTCCAGCGGCGAGCGAGGCTGCGAAGCGCGTCGGCGAGCCGCTGCCGTTGCTGGATCTGCTCAAAGCGGTCGAGCAGGCGGTCGCAGAGCACATGGCGACGAATGCGGGCAGATCGTGACCACGCTCGCTCTGCGACTGGGCGGCCCGCTTCAATCCTGGGGCGCTCGGGCGCGTTTCCAGGCTCGCCGAACCGAACACCAGCCGACCAAGTCCGGCGTAATCGGGCTGCTCGCCGCCGCGCTCGGACGTCCTCGCGACGATTCGATCGAGGACCTCATGGCGCTCAACTTCGGTGTGCGCATCGACCAACCAGGAAGAGTGATTCGAGACTTCCACACGGTGAGCAGCCTGTTCGATGAAAAGGGCCGCTACAACCCCTCCGGTGGCCGTTTGCCCGTGGCCCGCGGTGGTTACCGCCAACCGGAGACGAGTACTCAGACCACCGAGCGTTACTACCTTGCCGACGCCGTGTTCGTGGCCGCTTTGGAAGGAGAGGCCGATCTTTTGGCTCAACTTGGAGGGGCGCTGACCTCGCCTGTGTTCCCTCCATTCCTTGGGCGGCGCTCCTGCCCGCCTGCTGGTCCGGTGAGTCTCGGTGTCAGGCCCGGGTCGCTTCTTGAGGTGCTCGGCTCCATCGAGTGGCTGGCCAGTCCCTGGGCGCGGCGCGACGCAGAACAGCGCGTGTCTCTCGAGGTGATCATCGATGACGCCGCTGGCGACCGAGAAGCCGATGACGCAGTCCAATCCTTCGATCCGATATGGCGCTCGTACTCCTCAAGACGGACCAGCCATCACTTTGTCGAGGTGCCGAATCCAGACACCTTGTCAGTGACGAATGGCCTCGACCATGACCCGATGGGCCTGTTGGAAGGGTGAACCGGTGTACCTAACCAGATTCTTCGTGGACCCGCGCAACCGCCAGGGGATCCGCTACCAGCAGAACCCGCACCTTTTGCACGCCGCCATCTACAACGCGATGCCCACTCAGCCTGTCGTTGCGCAGCCGGGCGAGTCTCGGCCGCTATGGCGTCTCGACCTCGGAGACCCGCGACGTCCCATACTTTACGTGGCAAGCCCTGAGAAGCCGGCATTGGACGACCTTGCAAACGAAGCCGGTCAGTCGGTTGACGGACGTGTTTACGAGGTGCGCGACTACGCGCCGTTCGTCGAAGGCCTCCAAGTCGGACAAGTCTACGCGTTCCGTCTGGCAGCAAATCCCGTGCACCAGGGACGCCACGAAGCTGGGGACGCTACGAAGCGTTTCGGCCATGTGACTGCGGAGCAACAAGTCCGATGGCTCATCGACCACACGGACAAGTGGGGTTTCGAGGTCTTGCCAGGCGTGGCCGGGGTGCCTGATGTGGCCACGGTCAGCAGGAGGCGTATCACTTTCCGACGGGGACAAGACATGGTTACCCTTGACGTGGCCGACTTTGCCGGGCATTTGCGCATCGTCGATACGGGACTATTCCGGCACGGCCTCGTCTCGGGGATCGGTCATGGGCGGGCCTATGGATGTGGGCTCATGACGTTGGCAGCACCTCGCCCGACATGAACATGCGTCTCGATGCCGACAAGGTGTCTGTGCATGCACTCTTGCCGGTGTCACGCCGGATGAGCTTCATCTACCTAGAGCGCTGTGTCGTGCATCGTGACGCAAACGCGATCACCGCAACGGATCAGGACGGCGTAGTCCACCTGCCGGCAGCGTCGATCAGTGCCCTGTTGCTCGGGCCCGGGACGCGAATCACCCACCAGGCCATGGTGCTGTTGAGCGACTCGGGAGTCGTCACGTGCTGGGTAGGTGAAGGTGGCGCGCGCCTGTATGGCTGGGCGCCTTCGCTGTCGACTTCCACGCGCTTGCTCGAGGTGCAGGCGCGCCTGGTGTCATCTCGAACCAAACGACTTTCAGTCGCTCGCCTGATGTACGAGCAACGCTTCCCAAACGAGGATGTTGGCAATGCGACGATGCAGCAGCTCCGCGGCATGGAGGGTGCTCGCGTGCGTCGTGTCTATCGGGAGGAGGCTGACCGCGTTGGCATCGAGTGGACAGGCAGGCGCTACGACCCGAAGGACTGGTCGGCCGGTGATATAGCCAACAAGGCGTTGTCCGTAGCGAATTCCTGCCTTTACGGAACCGTGCACGCCGTGATCGTGGCACTTGGGTGCAGCCCTGGTTTGGGCTTCGTGCACACAGGGCACCCGCTGTCTTTCGTATACGACGTGGCTGACCTCTACAAGACGGTGACCTCGATCCCAGCGGCTTTCGAGATCTCGGCGGAGGGGTCCGAGGACCTGGCGCGCCGAGTACGCGGACGGGTCCGGGAGCATATCTACGAGGAGAAAATCCTGGATCGAGCCGTCAGCGACATCCAGCGCCTGCTTCTCGGGTGCATTGAGGATGTGCCAATGAGCGACGAAGACCACGTAAGTCTGTGGGACGAACATGGCGGGGATGTCGAGGGCGGCGTCGGCTATGGCGATGCAGAATGACCGTCATCGTTCTAGCGGTGTGTCCGCCCGGACTGCGTGGTCACCTGACGCGTTGGCTGCTCGAAGTCGCCCCCGGTGTGTACGTAGGGCGCGTCACCGCCAGGGTGCGCGATCACCTGTGGGGACGGATCAGCAGGCACCTCGGCGAGGACGGTCGAGCGCTAATGGTATATGCAGCTCGTAATGAACAGGGATTGGATATTCGGATAACCGTCGGACCGTGGCAGCCCGTTGATCTCGACGGAGTAAAGCTGATTCGTCGTTCCTTGACATAACATCCCTTGTCACCAAGGGTGCTCCCCGCGTATGCGGGGGTGATCCGAGCTGCCAGCCAAGATTCCCCTGGGGACCCGGGTGCTCCCCGCGTATGCGGGGGTGATCCCGGTGTCAGGCTCGGGATGTGACGGGAGTTGTGGTGCTCCCCGCGTATGCGGGGGTGATCCCGTCGTAGCCCTTGCATCCGGTGGATAGCACGCGTGCTCCCCGCGTATGCGGGGGTGATCCCGGCCGAGGGAGGCACTCGAGGCAGCGCGGAGAGTGCTCCCCGCGTATGCGGGGGTGATCCCAGTCGCATGGATCAGCACCGAGGACGATGAAAGTGCTCCCCGCGTATGCGGGGGTGATCCGGACGCCATCAGACTGGGCGCGTTCGTCTACGTGTGCTCCCCGCGTATGCGGGGGTGATCCCATCGCGGACGTAGTGGGTAGTGATGACCGTGCGTGCTCCCCGCGTATGCGGGGGTGATCCCTTTCAGCAACTAGAAAACATGCGCGATGCTGCGTGCTCCCCGCGTATGCGGGGGTGATCCTGGTGCGGTGAGGCTCAGACGTACCTGAGTCGAGTGCTCCCCGCGTATGCGGGGGTGATCCCGCACGGCAGACCCGAACTATGTTGCGCCTAAAGTGCTCCCCGCGTATGCGGGGGTGATCCCACAGGCGTGCGCTCGCCAAACTGACCACATCTGTGCTCCCCGCGTATGCGGGGGTGATCCGGATGCCGACGGCAAAACGACGCCGCGATCCAAGTGCTCCCCGCGTATGCGGGGGTGATCCCAGCACTCAGGGCAACATCAAGGCTGGCGCTGTGTGCTCCCCGCGTATGCGGGGGTGATCCCTGTTCAGTGATAACTACGTCTCGACGGTTGTAGTGCTCCCCGCGTATGCGGGGGTGATCCATCGGCACGCTCACGCCTGTCATCGCGACCACGGTGCTCCCCGCGTATGCGGGGGTGATCCCGGACACTATCGCTGTGACCTAAAGCGCGGTCAGTGCTCCCCGCGTATGCGGGGGTGATCCGACGCCCTCGTGGTTCTCGGCGTCGACTATGAGTGCTCCCCGCGTATGCGGGGGTGATCCGGACTTACAGGCCATCAGCGACGAATTGAACAGGTGCTCCCCGCGTATGCGGGGGTGATCCCAACACGGAGTACGGGGCGCAATTCTCGATTGCGTGCTCCCCGCGTATGCGGGGGTGATCCGCAGAGGGACGGCGATAGCTACTGCGGCGTGATGTGCTCCCCGCGTATGCGGGGGTGATCCCCAACCAACCAACAAAGGAGCAGTAAGCATGACGTGCTCCCCGCGTATGCGGGGGTGATCCCCTACGAGACCAACTGCAAGCCATCTACGAGGAGTGCTCCCCGCGTATGCGGGGGTGATCCGTGATATTGATGACGACTGAGATGGACAAGCACGTGCTCCCCGCGTATGCGGGGGTGATCCCTATGTTGCGCCTAAGGACGTGCGTGCATGGGCGTGCTCCCCGCGTATGCGGGGGTGATCCCTACACCACATGCACGGTGACTTGCTAGATGACGTGCTCCCCGCGTATGCGGGGGTGATCCCGCCTCGCCGCACACCTTGCTATCCCCCGGGACGTGCTCCCCGCGTATGCGGGGGTGATCCGCGGGTCTCGAGTCGAACGCCGCCATCATCGAGGTGCTCCCCGCGTATGCGGGGGTGATCCGCGTTCAGGATCGAGATAGCGCGCTCGATGCAGGTGCTCCCCGCGTATGCGGGGGTGATCCGGGGTGCCGCTTGCGCAGGCGGCCGGACTAGTGGTGCTCCCCGCGTATGCGGGGGTGATCCTACCGTCGCCAGCGCCGTAGCATCCATGTCTTCGTGCTCCCCGCGTATGCGGGGGTGATCCTACCGTCGCCAGCGCCGTAGCATCCATGTCTTCGTGCTCCCCGCGTATGCGGGGGTGATCCGTGACGGCGTTAGGACCGAAGTAGTAACCCGTCGTGCTCCCCGCGTATGCGGGGGTGATCCCATGTAAAAGACGAAGTGAGCCACGACCAGCGAGTGCTCCCCGCGTATGCGGGGGTGATCCGAGCCACATCATCAACGTCGTCTTGCCGGAGCCGTGCTCCCCGCGTATGCGGGGGTGATCCCGGATGTGGAGGAAATCGAAGGACAGGACACCAGTGCTCCCCGCGTATGCGGGGGTGATCCGTCACCATAGCGGGCTGCACGTTTGACGTGAACGTGCTCCCCGCGTATGCGGGGGTGATCCGCGATGTGGCGTTGGCTTGTGCACCACCACCAGGTGCTCCCCGCGTATGCGGGGGTGATCCGCCCTGGGCCACCTGCTGCTGGTACACGGACGCGTGCTCCCCGCGTATGCGGGGGTGATCCGTGCGGAGCGGAGAGATCACTGCGGGAGACCTCGTGCTCCCCGCGTATGCGGGGGTGATCCTCGACTTCAAGGTCGAAGTACCCCGTCGATTGAGTGCTCCCCGCGTATGCGGGGGTGATCCCTGGGATGGAACGATAACTGAGACCTCCCATGCGTGCTCCCCGCGTATGCGGGGGTGATCCGGACATGATCTGCAAACTATGCGAGGACAGCGAGTGCTCCCCGCGTATGCGGGGGTGATCCCGGTGGCAGCACTGTCACCTGTTGCTGCACTCCGTGCTCCCCGCGTATGCGGGGGTGATCCCAGTTCCCGTGCTTGGTCCCAGTCGCTACCTGAGTGCTCCCCGCGTATGCGGGGGTGATCCCAGTGGCCACCCTCAATATCCTCATCGCCACCAGTGCTCCCCGCGTATGCGGGGGTGATCCGTGTGACAGCTACGAACTGCGGCGCATTGAACAGTGCTCCCCGCGTATGCGGGGGTGATCCCAACTGACGGTCCCAGAATGGCACGGGCCGGGCGTGCTCCCCGCGTATGCGGGGGTGATTCGACTGGTGAAGGGCCAGACGCCTCTGCAGGGGCGTGCTCCCCGCGTATGCGGGGGTGATCCCAGTTCGCTGTTGGTCATCGGTGTTGCTGTCAGTGCTCCCCGCGTATGCGGGGGTGATCCGCGCCAGGAAGCGGTGCGCACTAACGGCGACGGGTGCTCCCCGCGTATGCGGGGGTGATCCTTCACTCGGCGACTCCGACAGGGCAAGGTGGATGTGCTCCCCGCGTATGCGGGGGTGATCCGAGATGAATCTCTTTCACTAAGTGAGGGAGTGAGTGCTCCCCGCGTATGCGGGGGCGTGGCCGACCGGTCAAGCCGGCTCGACCAGCACGTGTGGATCGGCGTTGATCAGCAGCGTCCTAGCCTTCACACGGCTGGGGTCGGCAGTCCGAGCCTGCCAGCGCTTGCCGGCAGACTGTCCACCTCCAGCGCCGAGATGTTCAGGCCCCTGGGATGGCAGGATCTGGCCTGCCCGAACAGTCCGGCCAGACGACCCTCCTGCCGATGGAGGCCTCCGGGGGTCGGTATTCGAGCCCAAGCCCGCGCCGCTTCCTTACGTAGGGCAGTACGACTTGCATTGCCAGACCTTCGCTGTGTTCCAGATCCACGCGGAGGGCATTGGCGTCGGAGGAGTCCAGTGCTGACACGATCGCAGTCGCCCTTAGGTCGTTGCGAGTGCTCCGGAACACCTCGACCAAGTGCTCGACCACATCGGTGTGCCAGGGCCTCTCGTCGGAACCGGGATCGCCTCCGATAAGCCGCGATTCTCCGTTGAGCCGTACAGAAGCTCCGAAGGGAAACAGCTCTCCTTGGCACACCAGCATGTGCATGGCGAAGGGAATCACAGAGCTCAGCAACAGCCCAAGATCATCCTGTGCCTGCGGAGACGCCGACTCGCGCCAAGAGGCCATGAGCGAATGATGGCACGTGCCGCAGTTGCAAGCCATAGTCGGATTGGAGTGGCAGACAGGCGGGGCTCCTGGCCCGAGGTGCTTTCAGCTGGCTGTCACGGTGCGGAGCGCTCGTCCCCGTGGGAGAGGCGTTGTGACGCTCTATCTTCGAAGACGGAAGCTCTTTGAGGTTTCATCGGCGTCGGTATCGTCCGGATGTCATCCGGTCTTTGTCATTCCTGTCGCGGATAGCGCTGCGCTGTTGACCGAGCTCTGATTCCCTTGACGCTCCAAGTATCGGTCAGTAGCTTCGAGCGCCGCGCCAGGGTGGTTTCCTTCCACGTTGCGGGGGTCGAGAGGTGAAAACGCCAGAGGATTCCCCGCGAGGGCGGCCTTCCAATACGGTGTCAGACCCTCTGCCATCAGAAGTGGGCCGTTTTCTGGACTCGGGTGACGAGTCGGGGACTGCTCCAGGCGATCGCAAGTTCAGGCCTGACGTAGAGGGTCTGCGGGCGATCGCCATACTCCTGGTGGTCCTGTACCACGCAGGCATCCCCCACGTGACAGGTGGGTTCGTGGGAGTTGATGTTTTCTTCGTTCTCTCCGGCTTCGTTATCACCGGTCTTCTCCTCAGAGAGCACGCCGCCTCCGGCAAGACTCGCCTCTTGGCCTTCTACGGGCGCCGCTGCAGGAGGATCCTCCCAGCAGCCACGCTCGTGATCGCCGTGACGGTGCTGGCGTCGTATCACTGGTTGGGGTTTCTGGTCGGCGACGACACGGCCGGTGTGGCCAGGACCGCGTCGCTCTTCTTTGCCAACTTTCACTTCATCGCGACGGGCACAAACTATCTGGGAGCACAAGCCCCACCGTCGGTGTTGCAGAATTACTGGTCGCTCTCAGTCGAGGAGCAGTTTTACGTTGTGTACCCGACGCTGTTCATTCTTGCTGCACTCTGCCTAGGGCGGGTTTCCATCCGTTTGAAGCTGTCTGTGCTGTTGGCTGCCGTGATCGTCTCCTCCTTCATCTGGTCGGTCAACCAGACGTCGGTCGACGGTGTTTCGGCCTATTTCTCGCCTTTCACTCGTGCTTGGGAGCTCGCCCTCGGGGCTCTCTTGGCGGCCGGAAGTCTCCAGCTGGCCAAGATTCCACTACTCATAGCGAGGATTATGACGTGGCTCGGTTTTGCGGGGATCTGCACCGCAGCGTTCGTGCTCAATAGCTCTACGCCTTACCCGGGGTCTGCTGTGGCCCTGCCCGTCGTTGCGACCGCGTTGGTCGTGGCTGGAGGCATGGCCCAACCGACCATGGGGGCAGAGACGATCCTGAGGCTTCCGCCGTTCCAATGGCTCGGGAAGCTCTCGTACTCTCTGTATCTCTGGCATTGGCCGGTCCTGATTATCGCTGCTCAGTACGCCGGACATTCCCTCTCGGTCAAGGACAACCTTCTCTGGATCCTATTGGCTCTCGCGCTCTCGGTTGCGTCGTACTTCCTTATCGAGAACCCCGTCAGGCATTGGCGTATCCTGACTCGCTCACCTGTGAGGAGTGTGTCCCTAGGGGTGATCCTTGTCGGGATGTCCATCGCCCTGAGCACGTTCGAGATTGCAAGTCATCCGTAAGGTGAACAGTCAGGTGAAGACTCAATCGAGGGGAGCGACGACAGTGTCGAAGAAACGGCTTCAGCGGGCCTTGATCGGGCTTGCGGCAGCGATGACGGGGGTGGCCCTGACAGCGTGCGGATCCGGGTCAGCGTCTCCCAATACGTCAAGCAACTCGACGACATCGACAACGTCCGTTCTCTCGACGGCGGGGTCACGGCTGGCGGTGCCGACGCCGGAGAGTGGATGTCCGTCCTCAGCTTGCTCCAAGGTGATCGAGGCTGTCGCGGCGGGAGCACACATGTCGGGGATTCCTGCCGATCTGGTACCGGCGCTGCAGAACGCGGCCAACAGTGACTACGTCCCTTCCGGCGGCCATTGTGGGATCTTGCATGTCAATGGCTACATCAATGCCGACGAAGCCGCTTGCAGCTACGGGGGCAACCCCAGGGCTCCGAGGATCGTTCTGTTGGGGGACTCACATGCAAAGATGTGGGCCTCTGCGTTCCGGGCTTTGGCGCAAAGGGCGGGGTACAACTTCACGCTGCTCGAGTATTCCTCTTGTCGCTTGCCTCTTGGCATCGCATACGACGACCTTCCGCCGAACTGCGCCGCGTGGCGTCAGGCTGCCATTGCCTGGATCAACAACAGGCCTGCGATTGTTGCCGTGACAAGCATCAACGACCCCGGGCCGGGGGCCTCGCCAGCTTCGTACCGCCAGTTCGCCAGTGGATGGGAGAGGCTGTTGAACGCGATAACGGCCCCAGGGCGGAAACTGTTCCTTCTCGGGAGCATCCCTGTTCTGAGTCAGGACCCACCCGACTGCCTGGCCGCTCACGAGAGCAACGTCCAGGATTGCAGCAATCCGACTCCGCAAGCGGTGCTCGCGCCGAGTGTCGAAGCGGAGCAGGCCGCAGCGGTGGAGAGCGGTGCCTCGTACGTGAACCCGACGCCGTGGCTATGCACGAGGACCGTCTGTCCTGCAGTCATAGGCCACTACGACGTGTACCTGAACCAATACCACATCACGTCCGCGTACGGCGTCTACCTTTCGTGGGTGCTGCAAGCGGCGCTACACGTGGCGGGTTGAGAGCTGGCGCAGAAAGAGAAGAAGCCGGCTCGTGATCGGCGATCTCGGTCTCGGGAGTCAAAGAGAGAGATCAAAAGGATGGGTTTCGAAGGGTGCGGGCCACCCAACTCGTGTGACCCGCACTTGACCGGTGAGCAGCGCGACGCGAACAGGGCCTGCGCAGGCCCTCGGCCGCCGGCACCGGTGACCTCGTGCATTATCTCCTCTACGCATATTTGAGAGCCCTTGATAGGAACCCAAGCGTGCTTGACCTGCCCACTCCGTTGCCCGCCCCGGTCGCCGAGCCACTGAGTCCCGCCATCGCGTCGGCCGGCAGCGGCGAGCGCGCCTGACACACCAGGCGGTACCGCTCTGTGGCCGCTCTCAGGTCCGAGTGGCGCTCCCTGGCGACTTGACGCATGTCCACAATGACTCCCTCATTCGACGGACTCGGCAAGTGAAGACCGATCGCGCTCCCACTAGACGAAGGAGGCGATTCCGGTTGCAGCCCTCGCGAATGGCATCGTCGCATTGAGCAGGATGACACGCTGCACACCGAATAGCAGCGAATACTGTCCTAACCAAATACGATGTTCAGTGACAGATGATACGGCACAAGATAGGGAAATGCAACCGCGCCGTCGGAGCGCTGTGAGGCTTGAGTAACCACGAAACATGGCGAAATAGGGTGACGAATGGAGTCGGCTGTGAGGTATAAAAGGCGGCAATACGTGTAGCGGACAGCCACACGTATGCAGCCCTGTTAGTCCGCTCGTAGGGAGAGGGGAGTGTGCAGCGTGCAGGGCACACGGGCCTTCCTGTCTAGGCGGACAAACCTCCGTTTCCAGTGCTCTGCCGGCGCGAGAACCATGGCCACGTCGAGCGAGACGATGGATGAGCGCCGGTGGCACAAGTGTTTGGTTCGGCCGGCATCCCGATAAGGTGAACCTTCGTCGAGTGAGCCGTGCTTCATCAAGGTAAGAAGTGGACTTATTGCCATGAACATGACGTTGTCGAGACGCGGCGACTACGTGGTCAGGTCGGCGATCTCTCTCGCGCGGGCCTACCACGAAGGAATCGCGCGCAAGATCCGCGAGGTCGTGGAGGAGACGGAGATACCACGTACCTTCGCGTCCCAGATACTGGCAGACCTTGTGCGGGCTGGGGTTGCGGATTCGAAGGCAGGTCGCAACGGCGGCTACCGACTGGTGCGGGCGCCGGATCTCATCAGCGTGCTTGAAGTGGTCGAGGCGGCTGAGGGACCACTGCATGCAGATCGCTGTGCCTTGGGAGAGGGGCCATGTCGGTGGGAGGCGGTGTGTCCTCTTCATGAGACGTGGTCGGATGCGACGTCGGGGTTGCGGGCCGTGTTGGCGAGCACGACTCTGGCGGAGTTGGCGGCTCGCGACCGGGATATCGAAGTGGGAACGTACAAAGTTCCCCAGGATTCGCATCGTTCCGGTCGAGGTGTGGTGCCGGTGACGGGTGTCGTACACGTCGAACTCAAGGAGTCTGTCGCGGGCAACCGGCTGAGGCGCCTGGAGGATCGCCTGGGAGCACTCCTTGATAGTGCTCTTGCGGCAGTTGGTGGTCGGGAGAGGGAGGGCGGAGGCTTGCGACCTCAACCGCCTGGCACGGACTCGGCCTCCAGCGAGCCGACACGAGGCGCCTCAATCGGCAGCGAAGCGTCCTTGCGTCCCTTGTCGGTCGAGGACGATGTCAGAGAGTGCCCAACTGCCGGCCGTTGGGGGCTGTCGGTAAGAAGCGACCTGCTGACCATCGATTCGGTGATTGAAACCGCAGTGGTCGACTCCGCCCGATGTGAGCTGAGATTTGCGGGGGTCGTGCAGCCCGGACTCACCATTCCGACAGCGCGACAGGACAATGTCCCGTTCGACCGGCTAGCGGAGAGGACCGTGCGGGTGCTCCTTTGTCTGGTCGCGAGGGCTCTCGAGAGCGAGTCGGACGAGCTCGGCGCCGCCTAGAGCCAGGCGGCCGCTCGAGATGGCCTCCGCTTTGCGACGCAGTTGCGCCGGGAATGCTACCTATGCGCTGCCTAGAGTGGCGTAATGAACGTTCGGCACCGAAAGGTGCGCATTCATCCTGGCAGTGGCGGCCTCGCCGACTCTACGCGCCCAGTCGCGGCCTAGACGGGTCGAGTCCCATGAAGGCTTCGATAGCTCGGTCCGGAGGCGCCGTGGGAGGGAGTCGACAGCGGCGGCGCGCTGGTGCCTCGGTTCTCGCGATAACCCTGCTGGTGGCTATCGCGGTCATCGTCGGGATAGTGATGTGCGACCGGCCCACGCGATCACCCATGCCCGTTGGCGATGTGCCCGGGCCGTGGCACCTCATTCTCGACTCGGAGTTCAGCGGCTCTTCGCTGGCCGGCTCGAGGTGGGCGACCGGGTGGTTCGGCTCCGGCGTTACCGAGCCCGTCAATCGTTCGGATCTCGAGTGTTACGACCCCGCCCAGGTGAGCGTGGGGGGCGGAACGCTCAATCTGACGGCAGTCGCCAAACAGGAGCGCTGTGGTGGGATCGCCCGACGGTACGTGTCCGGGATCGCCACCACTCGCGGGAAGTTCAGCTTCTCCTATGGCTACGTAGAAGCCCGGCTGTGGGTGCCGGGTCAGCAGGAGATCGCCGATCACCCTGCCTTTTGGGCCGTGGGCGAGGTATGGCCGAAGGATGGGGAAATTGACGTGTTCGAAGGAATAGCTGGTCGGGCTTGCGTCCACTTCCACAACAGCTCGGGTGCTCCGGGCGTTTGCGTTCGCGGACAGTTCTCGGATGGGTGGCACACCTACGCCGCGGACTGGGAGCCCGGGTCCATCACCTACTACTACGACGGGCGAAAGGTCTGGAGAGACAACTCACGGATAACCCCCGCACCGATGTACTTGGTGCTCGACCTGGCGATCGGTCGATCGCCTTCAGTCACCGCTCCGTGCACGATGAGGGTGGACTACGTCAGGGTCTGGCAGCACTGAGGTGTCGCACGAGTCCGTCGGTTCCGTCGCGCCAGTCGGCGCCGCTCTTCGGCTCGAAGCAAAGGGCGTTTCGCGTCATGAAGTGCCCGAGACACGCAACCCAAACGAGGTGGCACGCAGCGCGGCGGTCACCGATCGTTGGCGGAGCCATGCCTCGTTGCTGGACCTTGGCCGATCGGAGGTGGAGGTCCGCCCCTTTTGCCAGAACTGACCAAGCGGTAGTGTCACGATCGCAACAGGGAAGAGAGCTTGGGGGGTCTCGAGTGAAGCCACGCGCGATGTTTGCTGAGATGTTGGGGACTGCTCTCCTCGTGTTCTTTGGGGCCGGGACCGCGACGTTGAGCTTCGGTTTCAAGATTGCGGGCATGAGCACGTCTGCCGGGGTCGTCGCAACGGCACTGGCCTTCGGCCTGGTGCTGCTCGTGTTGGTGTACGCGATAGGTCCGATATCGGGCTGTCATGTGAATCCGGCGGTCACGATGGGCTTCCTCGCCTCGCGTCGAATCTCGCTTCGGGACGCGGTCGGCTATTGGGCTGCACAAATTGTGGGCGGCGTCGTCGGTGCCGCCGGGCTGTACGGGATCGTGCACTCGTCGTCGTTCTACAACGCCAGCGTGGGTCTCGGAGCCGACGGTTATGGGAAGTCCTCGATGATCGGGGCGAACGCGGCAGGCGCCTTTGCCGTCGAGATCGTTCTTACCTTCCTTTTCGTGTTCGTCATCCTGGCCGTGACCAATAGATCCAGCAACGCGGCAGTAGCAGGCCTGGTCATCGGTCTCTCGCTCGCACTTGTGCACATAATCGGAATCCCGATTGACGGGACCTCTGTCAACCCGGCCAGGAGCCTCGGTCCGGCCCTATTCGTAGGCGGCTCAGCGCTCAGCCAGCTTTGGGTGTTCCTGCTTGCGCCTTTGATTGGCGGTGGGTTGTCCGCCCTCGTCTACGGGCTGCTCTATCCCAAGTCGGAGGCGGAGAAAGCCGGGGAGTCGCCGGCCCAGTCGTAGTGGCCGTCCGGCAGCACGGGAAGCTCCGAAGCTGTGGTGGCCGGCGGGTCCCGTTAGAGTCGCCAGGGCGGGGGAGGCGACCTTTTGCAGGGGACTCGGCATGAAGGAAGACGAACGGGCATGGACACGAACGAGTCTGCTTCTCAGCTCATAGACGCGAGGATCAAGGAGCTCGGCGACTGGCGGGGCGACATGCTGAGCCGCCTGCGTGCGGTTGTGAAACGAGCCGATCCTGAAGTTGTCGAGGAGTGGAAGTGGAGAGGCGTTCCGGTGTGGTCGCACAACGGCCTGATCTGCACGGGGGAGACGTACAACAAGGTCGTGAAGATGACATTCGCAAAAGGGGCGGCCTTGAAGGACCCGTCCGGTCTTTTCAACTCGAGTCTTGACGGGAATACGAGGCGCGCCATCGACTTCCACGACGGCGAGCAGATAGACGAACAGGCTTTGGCGAATCTTGTTCGCGCCGCCGTGAGCCTGAACGAGTCCAAGAGCAAGCGCTGACCCGCCGAGCCGGCCCGGTTCCGGTCGACCGGACGGTTAGCGGCCGCCTCGGGTGCGACGTTTCATCGGCTGGGACGGCCGCAACGAAGAGCCGCGACGACAACGGGCCGCGTAACTCCCGACATTCCGATTACTGCTTATCCGGGAGTGTGCTTGCCGGAGGCGGCCATGTTGGTACCCAAGAACGCGATGAAGTCGTCTGGACTGAGGGGCTTGGCGTACAAGTAGCCCTGGCCCGTGTCGCACTCCTCGTCTCGTAACTGCTCCAGCTGCTCGCGTTCCTCGATTCCTTCCGCGACGGTGTCAAGCCCGAGGGACTTTCCGAGCTGGACGAGAGTGTGGATGAGAGTGGACGAGCGCTCCGAGGTGGTCATGGAGGCGATGAACGTGCGGTCAATCTTCAGGATGTCCACGGGGAACCGGCGCAGGTAGGCGAGCGAGGAGTACCCCGTGCCAAAGTCGTCCACGGCCACTCGCACTCCCACGGCCTTCAGCTGAGTGATGCGTTCGACTGTGTTGGCCGGGTCGCGCATCAAGGTGCTCTCGGCGATCTCGAGGACGAGACGGTCCGGCTCGAGGCCGGAGCTCGTGAGAGCCTCGCCGATGTCGTCGACGATCCCTGGGCAATCGAGTTGTCGAGGTGAGATGTTCACCGACACGGACAGGTCATACCCCCGTTCGCGCCACACCACAGCCTGCTGACACACGCGGTTCAACACCTGGCGACCGACTTCGACGATCAAACCGCTGTCTTCGAGAATCGGGATGAACTCATCGGGCATGACGACGCCGCGGATCGGATGTTGCCACCGGAGCAGAGCCTCGACGCCGACCACGGTGTTCGCGTCGATCTCTAGGATCGGTTGATACACGAGTATGAATTCGTCGTGTTCGAAGGCCGAACTCAGGTCGAGCTGCAGCTCGAGATGGCTGGCTACCGCCTCTCGCATTTGAGGCTGGAAGAGCATGTATCGCTGCTTGCCCGCGGCCTTGGCTTGGTACAAGGCAACGTCGGCGTCGCGCAGGAGCTCCTCAGCGCTCTCCCGTACTCCCGTCGCGATGCCGATCGACGCCGTGACGGTGTGCAGGGACTGCTTGTCGCCTAGTGGGAACGGTTCCCTCAGCAGGCGAAGTATCCGTTCGGCGACGACGGTCGAGACAGCATCGGAGGATGCCCCGACCCGGGGAAGGTCGGGCTCGTCCAGGACTCCGGGCACCGGGAAGCTCTCTGTCAGGACTACGAACTCGTCGCCTCCGAGGCGCCCGACAGTGTCGGAGTCGCGGAGCAACGAGGTAAGCCGACCGGCGAGGTCCACGAGGAGCTGGTCTCCGACGCGGTGACCGAGGGTGTCGTTGATGTCCTTGAAGTTGTCGAGGTCCATGAACAGCGCGCCTATGGTCAGGTTGCTACGCCGCGAGCGAGCGAGCATCTGCTCCGCACGGTCGATTATGAGCGTGCGGTTGGGCAACCCCGTGAGCGAGTCGTGCAACGCCTGATACCGCAGCTCGTTGCTCAGGTCCTCTTGGGCCTGCTCCGCCTCTTTGAGCTCCGTGACGTCGATGAACACGGCTCCGATGCCGATGACCTCGTCGCGGACTCGGACAGGGTAGAAGCTCTGCAGCCAGGAGTGGATGTGCCCGGGGTCTTCGGCGGTATCACACGCCACCTCGACGTTCAACACGGGCTCACCGTGGGACAGGATGCGCCGGTATGACGATTCGAGCTGGGGCCAGAACTGTGGGATCACCTCTGCCATCGTCTTGCCGATATGAGCCTCGATCGAGAGCCCGTTGATCGCGGCGGCTTTCTCATTGACGCGCACGTAACGAAAGTCGCGGTCGACGAAGCAGAAGCCAACCGGGGCCGTCGCCTGCAGCGTGTCGAGGATGCTGACGGACTCGGCGGCCCTCTCTTCGGCCTCGAGCATGGCTTCGGTCAGACGGGATCTCTCGGTTCTGTCGTGAGCGATCGAGGACGCCCCCACGATCGAGCCGTCGGGCGCTCGCACTGGTGACAGTGTGAGAGTCACTTGGACCCGCGTCCCGTCCTTGCGTTGGCGTTCGGTGTCGTAGTGGCGGACCGTCTCACCGTTGCGCACTCGCGCCAGCAACTCGAAACGTTCTCCGACCCGCTCGTCCGGAGCGATGATCGATAGGCTCCGGCCCAGCATCTCGTCGGCCGTGTAACCGTAGAGGCGTTCAGCGGCCGCGTTCCACGACAGAACGTCGCCCTCAAGAGTCTCGCCGATGATGGCGTCGTCAGCCGACGCCACGAGTGCGGTCAGAAACTGCTCTGGCAGGAGACCACGTCTCTTAGGAATGGGGAAAGTCTAAACGTGTGCACCAAGCTCGGGGTCGATGGGGGTCCCGTGTCGCGCTCTTTCGCCGGAGCGCTGCCAGAGCCAGGCCGCGGTCAGCGAAACTGCGAGGTGGTGGCAGGGAAAGCTCACCAGCAGCGGCGGGCAACGACCTCATAGCTGCAGGCGTGCGCGTGTCCAAGTATGTTGCTTGTGTTGGACAAAGAAGGAGGAACCGGTGCCAAGACGCCGTAGCCTCACCAGCAACCTGTACCGGGCCGCGCGGATCTCGAACAACTTCCGCGCCGCCTCGCGTGGGCCTGGCGCGTACGCCAAACGAGTCGTGCGCCGCAAGGTCTACAGCAAGTCGATGGGTGCGACGGGGCGCGTTTTGCGGATGTTGGGGCTCAAGTAACAGGACCGGACGAGGCTGCGTATCAAGCCAGTCCGGCCCAGACCAGCCGAGTCGGGGACCGGAGAGTGAGACGCCCCGCCATCGCGACCTGCCGACTCGTTACGTCGTTGCAGGCCAGGCTGGAGACATCGGTCCGAAGGAAGCGTTGCTTGCCGCCCGCTGTAGATGAACATGGCAGCTATCGAAGGGCTCGTGTTGTCGCCCGGAGGCCTCTCGATATGGCAGGTCGAGACAGGGACGGGAGACGGGATCGGCTCGCCCGGCAAGAGCGTCGCGTCCCACCGCGAGTTCGCCGTCGATGCAGGCGCGCTCTCCCGGCTCCGGAAGAGTAGAGATGTGCACCGCCGGGCGCTTTGCTGCTGCTTTTCCTGTGGGGGGACGATGAGCGCGGCTTGTGCGGCCTTCCCGGACTGAGCCTGGGAGGGTGTCGACTAATGTCGCTCCATATCGAAGAGCCCACCGCGGCCGACCAATTCGGCGACGGCCGCGAAGGCAAGGAATAGGGCGTCCAGTGCCCGCGGAACCATCTCAGGAGCGAAGGTGATGAGCGCGCGGGCTGAAGGCAACCTTCCGAAGATCATCCAAGGCGGGATGGGAGTCGGCGTCTCGGGGTGGCGCCTGGCGCGGGCGGTTGCGCTCACCGGTCAGCTCGGGATCGTCTCGGGCGTCGCCCTTGACACGATATTTGTGAGGCGCCTGCAGCTCGGTGACCCAGGAGGCCACGTACGCCGTGCGTTGGCGAGCTTCCCGAACGCGATCGCCGCGGAACGGATTGTGGATCGATATTTCGTCGAGGGCGGTATCGAGCCCGAAGCCCCATTCCAACTCATACCGAGGCTGTCGTTGCACCCCAGCGAGATGGCGGTCGACTTGATCGTGGCGGCCAACTTCGTGGAGGTGTTCCTGGCCAAGGAGGGCCACGACGGCCTGGTCGGCGTCAACTATCTCGAGAAGATCCAAATGGCCACGCCGGCCGCGGCTTACGGCGCCATGCTCGCGGGAGTTGACTACGTGGTGGTCGGCGCCGGCATACCCGCTGAGCTCCCGGGTCTGCTCGACGCGTTGGCAGCAGGGCGAACCGGCGAGGTCGCTGTAGACGTGATGGGCGCCGGGGCGTCTCGCTTTTCCGTCGAAGCGAGGCCCACCGGGCCGGGAGGAACAGGGCCCGAGCTCAAGCGCCCGAGATTCCTCGCCATCGTTTCGTCGCACGTGTTGGCGTCCTACCTGGCCCGGGATGAGCGGACTTCTCCGGACGGGTTCGTGGTCGAAGGGCCGGTGGCGGGCGGTCATAACGCGCCGCCGAGGGGGCCTGCCGTTTTTGACGAAGACGGCCAACCCGTATACGGACCTCGTGACGAGGTGGACCTCGAGAAGCTCGCGGCTTTGGGCCTGCCGTACTGGCTCGCCGGGGGCTACGCGAGTCCGGGCCGGCTCGTTGAGGCCGTCGCTCTCGGTGCAGCCGGTGTGCAAGTGGGCTCGGCCTTTGCCCTTAGCGACGAGTCCGGCTTCGACGCTTCCCTCAAGAGGTCGTTCATCGAGCACGCCCTTTCGAATTCTCTGCACGTGCGCACGGACCCGGTGGCGTCGCCCACCGGTTTCCCCTTCAAGGTGGCCGACCTGCCCGGCAGCGTCGCCGACGCCGCCGTCTACGAGCATCGCAGGCGGGTTTGCGAGGCCGGCTACCTGCGTATCCCGTACCTCAGAGACGACGGCGGCGTTGGGTACCGCTGTCCTGCCGAGCCCTTGGCCGCCTATGTCCGCAAGGGCGGGAAGAAGGAGGACACCGAGGGCCGGCGTTGCGTGTGCAACGGCCTGATAGCCGCCATCGGTTTCGGCCAGCGCCACCCGGACGGGGCCCTGGAACCGCCGCTGGCGACGATCGGTGAGGATCTCTCGTTCCTACCGGAGCTCGTCCACGACGGCGCCACCAGCTACAAGGCTGCCGACGTCGTCCGATATCTTCTCGGTGCACCCGGGTAGAGCGGGATACCTCCTCGCGGCCGGGCTGAGTCGGATGACGGTGGGCGGGCGAAGGTTTGCGCCCAGCAACCGGGCGGCTAGAATAGTTATGTGCCGCAAGTAAGTAATCCGGGCGGGAGGACGCCGGGGACTGAATCCGTAAGCGAGGCAGTGGCCGCAATCCGCCGAACTTTTTCGACCGTCGGACACTCGATGGGCCAGTTGCGGCTTCACGAGCGCCTGCTCGAGGCAGCAGGGGTGCGCGTGGGTCGAGCCGGGTTCCGCGTGCTCTACGCGGTTCAGGAGCGAGGTGAGTCGGTCCGCGTGACCGACCTGGCGGAACAGCTCGGTGTGGACGCTCCGACGGTGACGCGACAGGTCCAGCTGCTCGAGCGGGAGGGCCTGGTCGAACGTAGGCCGGATTCGGAGGACCATCGCGCCACGCACATCGGGTTGACAGACGAAGGGCGAGAGACCTTGAAGCGCATCATGGGCGCCCGCCAGGCCTGGTTCGACCGCCTCCTCGAGGGTTGGGACGAGGCGGACCTGCACCGCTTCGCGGACATGCTCAGGCGTTTCGCGGCCGCCGTAGAGCGGGACGTCGAAGGCACTCGTGGCGACTGAATCTCGAGGCGCCGGGGTGGCCAGCGCGCAAGGGTCTGGACACGCTGGGGTGGGCGAACTCGACACCCGGGTCGGAAGGACGGTCACCGAGCGGTGCTGACCAGCCTGCTTCGCCGCTACTTGGGTCGTTACTCGCGCCAGGTCTGTCTCGTCGTCGCGTTGCTCGTCGTACAGGCGGTGGCGAACCTCTATCTGCCGAACCTGACCGCCGACATCATCAACAACGGCATCGACAAGGGTGACATCCACTACATCTGGGTGACCGGCGCCTGGATGCTCGGGATCACCTGTGTCGTGGTGATGATCGCCGCGGTCGCCGTCTACTTCGCCTCAAGGGTCTCGATGGGCGTCGGCAGGGACATCCGGGGAGCCGTCTTCAAGGCCGTGCAGGGTTTTTCGGCCCAGGAAATCAACCACTTCGGCACCCCGTCGCTGATTACGCGGAACACCAACGACGTGCAGCAGATCCAATTGTTCTTGCAGATGGCCCTGACCATGATGGTGCTGGCGCCGATCATGTGCGTGGGCGGGGTGATCATGGCCCTCAGGGAGGACGTGAGGCTCTCGGCCCTTCTCGTTGTCGCGGTCCCGGCGATGCTCGCCGTGATCGGCACAGTGATGGTGAAGGCGGTCCCGCTCTTCCGTTCCATGCAGTCCAGGATCGACCGGGTCAATCTTGTGCTCCGCGAGCAGATCAACGGCGTGCGGGTCATCCGTGCCTTCGTGCGCACGTCCCAGGAGCGAGAGCGCTTTGCTGACGCGAATCAGGCGCTCACGATGACGGGCCTTCGCGTGAACCGCATGTTCGCGCTGGCGCTTCCGACGGTGATGGGAGTGATGAACCTGTCATGCGTGGCGGTGTTCTGGTTTGGCGGGCATCTCATTGCCAGCGGGAGCATGCCGATCGGCAACCTGACGGCGTTCCTCAGCTACATCCTGCAGATCCTCATGTCCGTAATGATCGCCGTGATGGTCGTGATCCTGTTGCCGCGCGCCGCCGCGAGCGCCGACCGGATCGAGGCGGTGCTACGGACCGATCCGTCGGTCCAAGACGTCCCCAACCCGGTGGCGCCGCCTTCTCGGACCGGTCTCGTGGAGCTGCGCGACGTCGTGTTCCAATATCCAGGTGGGGAGGACCCGGTGCTCCACGGCCTCACGTTCTCCCTCCATCCCGGGGAGACGACGGCCGTCATCGGCGGCACGGGTGCGGGCAAGACGACAATGCTCAATCTCATCCCGCGCATGTTCGACGCGACGGCCGGCGTGGTGCTCGTGAACGGCATCGACGTCAGGGAGCAGGCACGCAGCGATCTCTGGGCGGCGATGGGCATCGTTCCCCAGCAGGCGTATCTGTTCAGCGGCACCGTCGCCGACAACTTGCGCTTCGGCAGGCCGGAGGCCACGGACGAGGAATTGTGGCATGCCCTCGAAGTCGCCCAGGCCCGGGAGTTCGTCTCCGAGATGCCTGGAGGCTTGTCAGCGCCGATCACCCAGGGCGGCACGAACGTCTCCGGCGGCCAGCGCCAGCGGCTTTCGATCGCCCGGGCGCTCGTGAAGAGGCCGAGCGTTTATCTCTTCGACGACTGCTTTTCGGCCCTCGATTCGGCCACCGACGCGAAGCTGCGCGCTGCCCTTCGGTCCGAGACCGGTGACGCCACGGCGTTGATCGTGGCGCAGCGCGTCAGCACGATCCTGCACGCGGACCGGATCATCGTCCTTGACGACGGCCGAATCGTCGGTATCGGCCCGCACGAGGCGCTGATGGCATCGTGTCCCGAATACCGCGAGATAGTCGCCTCTCAGCTGGGGGAGGAAGTGGCGTGAGCACTCCTCCTGCGCAGACGCGTCAAGGGCGCGGGGGAGGCTTCGGTGGGCCCGGCCGCGGCTTGTCAATGCCTGTCGAGCGTCCGAAGGACTTCCGGGGCAGCGTGCGTCGCCTCGGCGCCAGGCTGCGTCCCGAGAGGGTGCGCCTCGCCCTCGTCGTGGTGATGGCCTCGGCGGGCGTCGCCTTCACCGTATTCGGACCGAAGATCCTCGGCGAGGCGACGAACGTGTTGTTCAACGGCGTCATCGGCAAGCGGCTTCCCGTCGGCGTGACAAAACTGCAGGCGGAGACGGTGCTGCGCTCCCGAGGCCAGGGGCAGCTCGCCGACATGATCAGGGGGATGAACCTCACCCCCGGGGTCGGGGTCAACTTCGGTCACCTCGGGGAGCTGCTGGGACTGGCTGCCCTCGTCTACTTGTTCGGGGCGGTTCTCAACTGGGCGCAGGGCTACATTTTGGCCGGCGTTGCGCAGCGCACCGTTTACCGGATGCGCGAGGACGTGGAGAAGAAGCTCGCCCGGCTCCCTCTTAAGTACTTCGACCAGCATCCGCACGGCGACATATTGAGCCGTGTGACCAACGACATAGACAACGTGACCACGACGCTCCAGCAGGGCATGAGCCAGTTGCTCACGTCCCTGCTCACGATCATCGGCGTCATCGCGATGATGTTCTGGATCAGCCCTTTGCTGGCTGGCATCTCGCTCGTCACGATCCCGCTGTCGCTCGTCGTGACACTATTCATCGCTCGCCGCTCCCAGGTGCAATTCACGGCGCAGTGGGAGCGGACGGGCACCTTGAACGGCCACGTGGAGGAGATGCACACCGGACACGCCCTCGTGCAGGTGTACGGGCGGAGCGATACCGCCGTGGCTGAGTTCGACGACCAGAACGCCTCGCTTTACGAGGCGAGCTTCAGGGCCCAGTTCCTCTCCGGCGTCATTCAGCCGGCCATGCAGTTCCTGGCCAATCTCAACTACGTCGCTATCGCCGTCGTGGGTGGCTACCGCGTCGCCTCGGGCGCCCTTTCGCTCGGGGACGTGCAGGCGTTCATCCAGTATTCGCGACAGTTCACGATGCCGATCACGCAAATTGCCAGCCAGATGAACCTGCTGCAATCGGGTGTCGCCTCGGCCGAACGCGTTTTCGCCCTTCTCGACGCCGACGAGGAGGAAGAGGACAACGCCCACCCGAAAGTCCTCGAACCTGTGGGACGGGTCGACCTCGAACACGTGAGCTTCCGTTACGACCCCGACCGTCCCCTCATCACGGATTTCAACCTCGTGGCCGCACCAGGCCAGACGGTTGCGATCGTGGGTCCCACTGGTGCCGGCAAGACCACGATCGTCAATCTGCTCATGCGCTTCTACGAGATCGACTCGGGCCGTGTCCTGCTCGATTCCATTGATGCGCGTGAGCTGACGCGCGACAACGTCCGCAGCACCTTCGGGATGGTCCTCCAGGACACGTGGCTGTTCACAGGCACGATCCGCGACAACATCGCCTACGGGCGCGAGGGTGCAACTGAAGCCGAGATCATGGCGGCGGCCGAGGCCGCCCACGTGGCCCACTTCGCGCGAACCCAGCCGGAGGGGTACGACACCATCGTCGACGAGGACGCCTCGAACATCTCGGCCGGGCAGAAGCAGCTGATCACGATCGCGAGGGCCTTCGTCGCCAATCCGACGATCCTGATTCTCGACGAGGCGACGAGCAGCGTCGACACCCGCACCGAGGTGCTGATCCAGGAGGCGATGGCGCGCCTGCGACACGGGCGCACCAGCTTCGTCATCGCCCACCGGCTCTCGACGATCCGGAACGCTGACACGATCGTCGTCATGGAAGGCGGCCATATCGTCGAGCAGGGCAATCACGCCGAGCTCCTGGCGAGAAAGGGCGCTTACGCCACCCTGTACGAGAGCCAGTTCACCGAGGCGTTCGTGGAGAACGCCTGAGTCAGCTCACAATCGCCCCGGCGCCTCGCGCCGGGCGGCTATCAGCTCGCGGTCGCGGTCGCGGCCGCCGGAGCGAGATCCAAGAACCCGTAGCGGCGGACGCCGCTCACGTGGAGGCGGTACTGAGTGGCGGTCTGGAGCACGCCGATTCCGTAGCGGACGCTGCGGGCGAAGTTGATCGAGGACGAGTCGGCGGCGTAGCGGGTCGGGCAGGAAACCTCGCCGATGCTGGCGCCGAAGACGACGGCCTGGGCGATGATCTGGTTGTCGAAGACGAAGTCGTCCGAGTTCCGTTCAAACGGCAGGGCCTCGAGCAGCTCTCGGCTGTAAGCGCGAAGGCCCGTGTGATATTCGGAGAGCTTCTGTCGCAACATGATGTTCTCGCACAGCGTGAGGAACCTGTTGGACACGTACTTATAGGCGGGCATGCCGCGAGCCATGGAGTTCTGGGCGAGGATGCGGGAGCCGAGGACGAAGTCGTACTCGCCGTAGGCGATCATCGCCGCCATCGCCGGCACCAACAGCGGCGAGTACTGGTAGTCGGGATGGAGCATGACGACGATGTCAGCGCCGAGGTCCAGAGCCGCCTTGTAGCACGTCTTCTGGTTCGCCCCGTACCCGCGGTTCTTGTCGTGCCCAATCGAGACGAGCCCTAGACGCTCTGCCAATTCCATCGTGGCGTCGGTGCTCGCGTCGTCGACGAGGAGCACGGTGTCAATTACGGAGCGGTCGAGCTCGTCCACGGTGCGCTTCAGCGTCTCGGCTGCGTTGTAGGCGGGAAGAACGGTGGTGATCTGCTTGCCGTTGAGCACGGCGCGAGTGTAGTCAAGCAGCTCGGGACGTCCACGTGGGCCGTCGACTGCTCTTGGTAGGGTCGCGCGGTGCTCGCCGGTGAGGACTCGGCTACCGAAGAGGTCTTGACCGGGACCGGGAGGGGTCGCCGGCGTCACCTGTGGGCGGCAGTCGCGGAGGGCTGTGCGGTGGTGCTCTCGCCACTGCTCGCGTTTTTCGTCTTGCGGATCCGAGCCATGGCGCCGGTGCAGCTGCCGGACCCGAGCATGCACACGATCTACATCGTCGACCCGCGCGAGATGTTCGTCCGGTACATGGCGGCGCTCACACCGACGGCTCGACTGCGGGAGGGGGCCCAGGTCGGATTCCTCATCCCGGCGCACATCGCTTATGTCCTGTTCGGCGCTGTGCCCGGCTTCTTCGTGACGCGCTATGCCTTCGCCCTGATCGTGATCGTGCCCGCCTATCTGCTCTTGCGGCGCCTGTACGGCGTCCCCGCCGGTGTGCTGGCGATAGCGGTCATCATGAGCTCGCCGGTCGTTCTCACTGCCTGGGGAACCGACTACCCGGATTCTGCCGTCGTCTCCTATATCGCCGGGGCCGTCGCCTGCCTCGCCATGGCGAGCAGCGGTCGCCGCCGCCTTGGCTGGCTGACGGTCGCGGGTGTGCTCATGACCCTTTCGATCTGGTCGCATGGCATGGGGATGGTGCTCTCGGCCACGACGGTCGCCGTTTACGGCGCGGTCCGCCTCGCAAGAGGGAGGGAGAAGGTCGTGCGTGACTTCGCCGTGCTCGGGGGAGTCGCCATCCTCACCACGCTCGCGCTCATGGTGGGTTCGGACCTCGTGTTCGGCCAGTTCGACTTCATCCGTCCCACGTTTGCCGCCGAGGCCTATCTCGACACGCCCGGCCAGGTCGCGCTGTTCCATTCCTCGAACTGGCGGTGGGCTCTCCGCGTGTCGTATCTCCTCGCCCCTCCGGCGGTGATAGCCGCGTTTCTGGCCACGTTCTCCCGCAGGCTAAGAGAGATCCCGACCCCCCAGCTCCTCGTCGGGCTCACATGCGCCGCCCAGTTCGGAGTGTTCGCCTGCCTGCAATTCGGGTACCACGTGGAGACCCTCGAGATGCATTACTTCTCCTCGACGCTCTGGGGCGTGGTTTGCCTGGCACTGGCGGTGGTGCTCGTCGAGCTCAGCCGCCCGCTTGGCGGGCGGCGACTCGGTCGCTGGCTCCCGGCGCTCGCGGTCGTGGGCGTCCCACTCGCCTACGAGCTCGACCCCCACGTGCCCGCGTTCGGTTGGCTGCCGACCGGGGCGGTGCTGGCTTGTGTCCCCGTCGTGGTGAGCGTCATCGCCCGGCTCATAGGCCACGATCGAGGGGAGCACGCCTCCCCTCGGCTGGGACGCAGCGTGGCCGCGGCAGCCGCGGTCGTGGCTGTGGCGGGCTCGCTGCTCGTGCTCACAGTCGCGCCGCGCCCGACGCTGCCGCACCTCAAGGGGACCGCGTTGGCGGGGGACCCGCCCGCGGCTTACGACGCGGCCCTTGGCGGGAGCGCCACCAAGCTGATCGATTGGTACGAGATCAGCGCCGTGCTCCCTGCCTTCGTGGGCAATCCCACCTACGCAGGTGAGCAACTCCTCATGTGGTATTCGCCTGCCCCGGGCGGAGTTCTCACTGAACCGCTCGGCATTTTCCACGCCAACTTCAACTCGCTCCCGTCCGGGCCGCCGGTGCTGACCGCCGCGGACGCGGCGAAGCTCGCGATCAGGCGCCCCGCGGAACTGCTCCTGCTCGGCGTGAGCAGTGCCGCCTTCGGGCGGGCATTGTCCTACCTCGGCCCGTATCGTCCGGAACTTGTCCGTCGCACCGTCATTCGCCGCGGCACGGCCGTGCTTTATGCCTGGCTGATCGTCCTCAAGTTGTTCGCGCGCCGAGTCGCGTGAGGGTCGTTCGCCAACGACGGCGGGTGAGACATGAGCCGCCATCGAGCCTCGCGGAGACACAGGAGGAGACGGCGGTTGTGGTACAACAACGGCTACGCGGGCGGCCGGTCGTGTGCCCGCTGTGAAGGAGCAGCCTGTGCAGTCGTCATCAGGGGGAGTGGTGCAATTCGACACACCTCAAGATCCGATTGTCTCAGTGATCGTGGTGACCACGGGCAAGGCGCCTGATCTGCTCGGTTGCCTGAAAGCGCTCGCTGACAACACGCACGAAGTTCCCTTCGAGATCATCGTGGTCGAGAACGGCCTCGCTCCCAGCGCGTCGGAGGCGCTTGCATTCGGTGCCAGTGGCGTGGTCGTGATCAACTCGGGCGTCAACCGTGGGTTCGCGGGTGGTTGCAACTTGGCGGCTCGGGCGGCACGGGGCAGGTATCTCGTGTTGCTGAACGACGACGCCGAGACCCAGCCCGGCTGGCTGGCGCCGCTACTCGAGGACATCGAGGAGCCGGGCGTGGGCGCTGTGGGTGGGCGAGTGCTCCACAGCGACGGGACCTTGCAGGAGGCCGGCTCGGTTGTGTGGATGGACGGATCGTCCTCCGGCGTAGGCCGAGACCTGCCGGGAGACGAGACCTCTCTTCGCTTCCGGCGACGCGTCGAGTATTGCAGCGCCTTGTGCCTCCTCGTCCGACGTGAGACCTGGGAGGAGCTGGGAGGCCTCGACGAGGGCTATTTCCCTGCGTACTACGAGGACGTCGACTTCTGCTTGAGGATTGCCGAGCGGGGCGAGAC
>JBEKBI010000003.1:0-125555 GCA_050015475.1 Acidimicrobiales bacterium
TCAGGACGCGTGACAGAGGGAGGTGATGCCACCTAGCGTGACCGTCAGACAACCAAGACACCGAGGGCTCAACTGGTGAATTTCGGTGAGCGACTCTGGGGAATTTCGGTGAGCGCCATCACGGACCCGGCGCGCCAAACCGACATCCGATCTCTCATGCGGCCAGCCTGTGGACCAAGCTCAAATCAGCAAGTAACTTCAAGCCCAAAGTGCGCCCCTTTTCGATCGGCGCGCGCGCCCCTTTTCGATCGGCATTCACACCTGAGTTCCCGAACTTCACCCAAACAGCTGAGAGAAGCTACTGGACACTCGAAAGATTCTCTGCAACCTCAGCGGCTAGTTACGCGTGTGTATATGTGAGACTGAATCGGAGCGGGAGTGCGGATGCCGGAGACCGATGGAACCGCTTGTAACTGACGAGACGACGTTCGAGGCGGTGTATCGAGCGTCTTATGCCCGACTTGTAGGTCAACTCGTCATCGTCACAACTAGCCGTGCCGAAGCAGAGGAGGCAGTCCAGGAAGCATTCGCTCGCCTGTGGGCCCGATGGTCCACGGTCCGCGGCTACGACAATTGCGAAGCGTGGGTTCGTCGGGTCGCCCTGAACGTGGCAATCGGACGTCATCGGAAGTTCCTGCGACAGACCGTCTTCACGGAGTCAGCGTCCAGCCAGGGCGATCCGGCTAGCTCCGACCTCAGCATCCTCCTAGCCCTGGCAAGACTGCCTCGCAATCAACGCGCCGCGTTGCTTCTTCACTATGTCGTCGGATTATCAGTAGAGGAAATAGCGACAGAGATGTCCACGAAGCTCGGAACGGTGAAATCCTGGCTCAGTCGAGGTAAGGCAGAACTCGATAGTTCTCTCCGAGAAGAAGGAGGACAAGAACAAAGTGACTAGTAACAGCGCTGTTGACCCTGTGGCTTCACTTCTTCAGCACGTGGTCGACCACGTCCAAGGTGACGTCACTACACCAGACACGGCTTTACTCGGCGAACGGGTACGCCGTGCGCGGCTACGACGCAATCGCGTTCTCTCGGGCGGCCTCATGGTCGTTCTGGCTGTTGCCGCGGCGACAATAGCCCTCAGTGTCGGCGCGACGCGCGCCCGTACTGCCAGCACCATTCAGCGCGCCAATACCACTACCACCATTAAGCATCCTCGATCCCGGGGCAGAATTACTCTACTAGCGGCAACTTCGCCTACGGGGGTTCCGCGTGTTCTTGCCGCCCTGGCATCTGATGGATCCGGTTGGTCCCTCACGACTGCAGGCTTGGAGCTAACCAATGACGGAGGGCAATCGTTCTCGGTGGTCAGTTCCCCAATCGCCGCGTCGAACGTCACGGATGTTGTCGTGTCGGGCAGCGATGTGACCGTAGCCGGAGTAACTTCCAGCTCGTCAGGAGGCTTTGAACTTCAGACCGCGTACTCTTTGGATGACGGCTCGACTTGGACGGAGGTGACTCCGTCTCCGCCATCTTTCGGTGCGCAGGCGGGTGCCGCCCAGTTGGTTTCAAGTGGCGGAACCGTGATAGGGATGCTGGTAACTGATCAGACGTCGTCCGCGTTCTCTCAGGGAAACTGGTATTCAACCTCTAATGATGGGCGGACTTGGTCCGAATTTAGGGCGCCTTGCGGTGGCACCGTTACGGATGTCGCCGGTGATCTTTGGCTCGTGGGAGGTCCGCTCAATGACGAACTGTACCTCAGCACAGATCTAGGCCAGACCTGGTCTCAGGTCACGGTCCCGGCTTCTGTCGCGTCTGCAGAAGCGGCGTTGTCTGTTCCCGGTGCATTGAGCAACGGTGACATCGTGCTAACAGCCACTATTCCAAATCAGGCCTCAGGAGCCCCCGAGGTTGGCGTCTACACGTCGGCCGATCTCGGCCAAACATGGACCCTTCTCATCCAGACATCGCTCCCAGGTTCGATTGACCAAGGCGCCGTTACAGCATCCTCCGTTGCTGGAGGATCTGTGTGGCTGGGTGCACCTTCAGGATCCGAGGTCGTCGTGGTGTCGTCCAATGGCATCGCAAGTCCCGCGATGTCAAGTGCCATCTACTCGACCGTCGGTACTGTAGACGCCATCAGCGGTACGGCGGCCTGGGCGATTGCGTCCTCGTCTCAATGCCCATTCGGAAAGAGTTCCTGCTCTGAGTCAACAGCGCTATTCGAAACGACCGACGGAGGAACGAACTGGTCACAGGTCAATCTGACGCCATCCTCCTAGTGTCCTGAGTCGCTGAAGGAGCTATTCCCATTTGGTCTCGTCTACATAGGCGTGTTGTCTGGCCTGTCGACAGTCGTCCAGCTCAGGGCCCCTATGTCCGTGCGCGGGCGCGTGCTCAGTCTCTACATGGTCGCCCTGGGCGTCTCTTACCCGATCGGGTCGCTCCTCCAGGGTCCGCTTGCCGACTCCTTCGGCCTGACTAGGACGACCGCTGGGGCAGCCACCCTGTTGGCAGTCGCTCTTGTCGCGACTCGGGTCGTGAGACCACGTGTCCTGCAAGCTCTCGCGGCCACGACCCCCGCAGAGATGCCGCCGGTTAAGGCGTAAGCAGAACGCACTCGACTTCTGGACCGCGCCGGGAGCATTGCTGCAGTCCGAGGGACCCAGGCATGTTGTTGGCTGGCAGAAGGGCGCCTACGCCGGTGCGCGGGCGAGTACTCAGCCTCTATCTGGTCGCCCTAGGCGTCTCGTATCCGATCGGTTCGCTCCTCCAAGGTCCGCTCGCCGACTCCTTCGGGCTAGCCAGGACGACCGCTGGGGCAGCCATTCTGTTGACAGTCGCTCTCGTCGCGACGCGGATCTTAAGACCGCCTTTCCTGCAAGCCCTCGCGGCCGCGACCCCCGCAGAGATGCCACCGAGAAAGGCGTAAGGAGAAGGCGCCCCTCTTCTGGACCACGCCCGGGGCATTGCGGCAGTCCGAGAAACCCTGGCATGTTGCTTGAAGCGGGGCTCCTCTGAGACTCGTCCCAAACTCGCCGGCGCTCGCAGCTCGGACTTGACTGCATCTTGGTCCCGGCGTCGTGGACGCCCGCACCTCGAGCAAACCAGAGCCGACATCACGGCACGGCTGGTCTACACACCAGCCAACTACCCCAAAGCGCCTCACTTCCCACTCCATTCCAGCTTTCGGAAGACGCCGCCTGCATCGCCGCGAGAATCTCCGAGATCGGAACGTAATACGGAGCATCGAGGCCCAGGGCGTTGATCCACAGCAGCGTTCCCGGTGGTCGCAAGACTCTGATGACCTCGGGGGCAAATAGCGGAGCGTCCCCTATGACGACCGTTCCGGCTGAACCACTTGCAACCGGAAGACGCGCGGCGTCGGCCCTTATGCGCAAACCGGTGCGGGCGCGACTGAGCATTGCGGCAGAAACGTCCACGCAAATGACGGGGTCCCACACCGCCACCAGCAGGCTGCTTAGGACACCAGTGCCAGAGCCGATCTCGACACAGGGTCCGGTCGACCAAGGACCTCCCCGAGCGAGAGCGTCCTCGAGCGGTGCCTTCCGGTAACTGGATCGCTCCGCATCCCAGGAGTCAGCGAGGCTGTCAAACTCGGAAGCGGCAGTGGCCGCGTCGGCGTCGGTCCAAGCGGCCGGATCGCGAGCTACGAGAAGGGCGCGACGCTGCGCGTCTATCGCACCAGCCCGGGTCGGTTTCCCTTCTGGAGCTGGAACTACGCGCGGCAGGATGGTCGAGGTCATCGGCAAACCCTACGCGCACCGCAGAGCGACCAGCTGCGGCCGGAGACAACTACGCGACGTCGTCGGCCAGACGGCAGCGCCTCTCGACGGGCGTCACAGCAAGGGCTGCGGCACGTGAACTTACAGCGGTCCGGTACTTCCGAAAGTCAGGTCACCACTTGCTCGGACGGTACCGGAGCCGCCCTTCAGATCGAGTTGGTCGGAACGTACTTCCCACGCCTCTTCGACTCCTTGCGGTCCAGCCAGATGCAGTTGAGCCCGCAGAAGATGATGATCGCCAAGGCGAAAGTCCCCATTTCTCCCACCCAGTTGCCAAAGGTCAGGAACGGCGAGTTGCGGGGGCCGAGCTGCACGTTTCCTATCAAAAGGTCCGTCCTGCCTGCGACGGCTGGGGTGTTGTCGGCCGCGACGATCTGGCCGTCCGCCTTCACGATGACCGAGTCCCACGCCTGGTCGTCGAGTGCCACCGGCACACGATTCTCCACCGCGTCGAAGACCGCCACGTCGTACCACTGGCCCCTGCCGAGACCGCTGCCTTGCCATGAAGGGATCGCCACGATGTTCGCCCCACTAAGGGTCGTGTCCCGCACGGTGTCCTGGAAGACGATGTCCATGCAGATGATCATGCCGATCTTGCCGATCCGGGTCTGGTAGCTGTCTGACGACGTGCCCACCTTGAACAGGTCGTCGTCGTAGGGAGCCTGGTGCTGCTTGATGTAAGTCCCGAGCACGGCCCCATCGGGGGCGATCAGATCCGCAGCGTTCTCGTAGTCGTAGTTCGGCCAGCTCTCCCAAGTCAGTTTGTTGAAGGGATATACGAAGCCGGTTGCCAAATAGACGTGCGTCTGCTTGAGGAGCCCTTGCAACCAGGCAGCATCGCTGGCCGGCGCTGACGCAGGATTGAACTGCAGGTACTCCTCGGGCCAGACGACGAGCTGCGCGCCGTGATCCGCGGCTTGGATCGTCATGGCCGACAACTGTGCCTCGAACTTGGCCTCTTGGGCCGCTGGCAGGAAGCCGGCCGTATTGTCCACGTCCGCCGCATATGCGCTTCCGGGTTGCACAATCGCGACCCGCACGGTCGGTCCAGACGAGCTCTGAACAGAGTTGTAGAGCGTGGACCCCGCGATGCCCCAGGCCACCGTGAAGACGAGAACCACCGCCACCAGCGACACAACGACCCTGCGAGACGGCACCAGATCGGTCGCCTTTTGATAGGTCACAAAGTGCAGGACCACAAGGCCCAGCGCGTAGTTGATCGCGACAATCATCAGCTCGAGCCCGTAGAGGCCGAACACGCTCACGGGCTCGATGAGCTTGGGCTCATGTGTGAGGGAGTAGGAGAGGTTGAGCATCGTTCCGGTGATGGGAAAGATCTGCCGCAGCGAGTCCAGGCCGATCCAGACCACCGGCATCTGGAGTACGAACCACCTGAAGTTCGTCCTTTCGGAGATCCTCCGGTCGAGCACCGCGAAGGGCGCGACGATCACTGCCGCCACCACAGTCAGGAGCAGGGCGTTCCCGGCCGAGAACTCTTGGAACGCGTAGGCAAAGTGGACGTACGTAAGCACCATCGCCGCCATCGGGATCCAGCACCAGTTCCTTGGCACCAGCCTGTACTGGGCGATGATCATCGGGATGAAGCCAATGAACACCAATGGCCAAATGCCGTACGGCGGCAATGACCACGTCAATATCCACCCAGAAAGAAACCCGCACAGAATCGCGACGATCACGAGAATTGCTGTGCGCAGGATGTTGCCTCTTTGACTCATCCGTCCGCCCCCCCACAGTCAGCTTGCCGTCTGATAACGACACCAGCCGTCGATCTGCTCCGCCACCGACTTCGTCTTCTGATGGTAGCCGTGCGACAGTGCTTGGGGAGGACAAGTTTCGGGCGCTCCTCCGGCCCTTTGAGACAGGACGAGCCGGAGCTCGCTCCTGGCCTTGGCCAGTGGAGGCGTTCCGCGCCAGCGCCGACATCCTCGTCGTGTGAGTCAGCTGTCGCGGACCTGGACGGGTTTGAAGCCGCCCGTCGGTCACCGACCGCGAGATCGGTCGTCGTGGCGCCTATCCGAGAGGCCCGACTGCGTCCTCCACGGCGTCGAGGATCTCCCCCGATTTCACGAGCGCCGCCATGGCGTTATGGTCGATGTAGAGGGGGCGATCCTCGGCCAGGTGCTCGACGTGCCGGCGCACAACCCCGTGCGCGGCCCTCACTCCCGTGCCCGGGGTGAAGTCGCGAAAGTCGAGTGCTTGGGCGGCGGCCATGAATTCGATGCCGATCACGGCCCAGGCGTTCTCAAGAATCTGGCGATTCTTGAGTGCGGTGTTCATGCCCATCGAAACGAAGTCCTCTTGGTCCGCAGCAGCCGGAATGGACATGGTGGATGCTGGAGCCGAGAGGATGCGCTGTTCGGTAATGAGCGTGTCAGCGGCGTACTGGCTGAGCATCAGGCCGCTGTAGAAGCCCGGCTCAGCGGTCAAGAAGGACGGCAGGCCCTGGCTGAGGGCAGGGTTCTCGAGCCGGTTCATGCGACGCTCCGAGAGAACGCTGACCATGGTGATCGCCTGTCCGACTATCTCCATCGGGAGCGAAACCGGTGTGCCCTGGAAATTCGCCCCGGTCAGAGTGATCTTGTCCTCCGGGATGAAGATCGGATTGTCGCCGACGCCGTTCAACTCGATCTCCACCTGGCTGGCCGCCCAGGCGAGAGCGTCACGGGCGGCACCGATCACCTGGGGAGACGACCGCATCGAGTACGCGTCCTGAACCTTGGTCTTGATCTTGCCCGTCGCCAGGTCGCTACCCTCAATGCAGCGCCTGATCGAAGCGGCGCTGCGCACCGCTCCGCTGAAGCCGCGAAGCTCGTGGAGACGCGCGTCGTAGGGCTTCAGGTTGGCCAACAGGGCCTCGAGCGACATCGCGCAGGCGATCTCGGCCTGGCGCAGCAAACGGTCGGCGTCGTGAAGCAACAAGGCGCTCATTGCGGTCAGCACGTTGGAGCCGTTGATGGTGCCGAGCCCATCGCGAGCCTGCAAGCCGGGCACCGGAATGCCGGCGCGCTCTAACGCGGTGCTCGTCGGCAGGCGCTCTCCTTGGTAGAAGGACTCACCCTCGCCCATCAGCGAAAGCGCCAGCTGGGCCATCGGGGCGAGGTCGCCGCTCGCGCCCACAGACCCCTTCTCGCAGACGACGGGCGTCACCCCCTCGTTGAGCATCGCGACAAGGGTTTGGGTGATCTCGGGCCGGATACCCGAGTTCCCATGGGCGTGAACGTTGATGCGCCCCGCCATGGCGGCGCGCACGACCTCGATGGGGGCGGGAACGCCGATTCCTGCCGCATGGTTGTAAACGAGAGCTCGCTGAAACAGCGTGACCTGCTCGTCTGTGAGCACGACCTCGGAGAATTCACCGATCCCCGTGTTGGTGCCGTACATGATCTCGTGGGCGGCGAGCTTCTCTTCGAGCATGGCGCGACACACTTTGATGCGCTCCAGGGCCCTTTCGTCGAGCTCGACTCTTTCGCTGCATCGCGCGATGCGCGTCAGCCCTTCGATCGTCAGGGAGCTGCCGTCAAGAACGATGGTCACGATGTCTTCTTTCCCTCCATAGCGGCACCGACTCGCGTGAACGCCCCGTCGGCGAACCTGATCACCTAGACCCTAGGCCCGCGGAGGGCTCGCGTCGCATACCGGAGCGGACCAGTGAGGGCTGACAGCTGACGGCCGCCGCCGGTCAGCGGACGGCGTGCTCGGAGCCGAGCCTCGTCCTTCACCTCCGGCGTCGCGGCGCGCCTGGCACCACCGGCTTCACGGAGCCCTGGTGGCGGCAGCCCCCAGGCGACAAAGGTCGATGTCAACCAAACGATCACCTGAACCCCTTTAATGGGGTGATGGCACAGTGCGGCGCTCAAGCAGAGAACGGAGTCTCCGGCGAAGCATCTCCGGGCGCGGGTGTCACGGGCAACAGCTTCGACGATTTCTTCGTCCACGTTCTCCCTCGGACTCTCCGCGCCGCCCGTCGGCTCACGGGCGACCCGTGGCTCGCCGAGGATGTCGCCGTTGAGGCCCTCGGTAAGGCATACGCACGGTGGGGGCGAGTCCAACGTTTGCCGTGGCGCGACGCTTGGGTGTTGACGGTCGCGTCGAGAGAGGCCCTCCACCAGGTGCGCCACCGGCCGCCTGAGGTGGCAACCCGCCTCATGCGGGACGAGTCGGATGATGCCGCTTTGCGGGTCGCTCTCGCGGCCGCGCTGATGCAGCTCCCGCGGCGTCAGCAGGAGACCATCGTGCTCCGCTACCTCTGCGATCTCTCCGAGTCAGAGGTCGCCGAGGCACTCGGCGTCTCCCCTGGCACCGTCAAGACGCACATCCACCGAGCGCTCACGTCGCTCCGCATCATCATCGGGACCGACTTCGAGGAGGAATACGCTCATGCGTTCCGAGCCTGAAACACCTGGCCAGGACTACGAGCCCACGCCGGCCGAGGAATTGCTCGCACGGGCCAAGCGGCGTGGCCTTGCTACGCGTCGCCGCCGCGTGCTTGGAGCTGGTGGCTCGCTAGCTCTCGTCGTAGCACTGGTGCTGGGCGGAATTTTCATCCCGGGCGGCGTAGGGCCGCAGCATTCCACGAATGCAACGGGACGGGTCTTCGTGTCGACTCGCATTGGAAGTGCCTATGAGCTCACGGCTCAAGAAGCCCCTTACCCAGGCGCAGCTCCGTCCGTGGCCAAAACCGTCCAAGGCGCAGAGATCGCCTTCTCCTTGGAGCTGATGAACAGGCTCGCCGTCGCCGGCGATTCTGCCAACGAGCTCATTTCGCCATCCAGCCTGGCGACAGCGCTCGCGATGCTCGAGCTGGGTGCCAAGGGGACGACGGAGCGGGGAATCGCGACCGCCCTTCATTCGGCGGGCTTGTCCGCCAGCGAACAAGCCGCTGGATGGAGGAGCCTTGCGGCGCTGCTGGCCGGCGAAACCTCGACGACTGGCAATGACCTCAAGCGAGTGCCCGAATTGGACATCGCCAACGCGCTTTGGGTCCAAAAGGACATCAACATCGACGCTGGCTTCGTTCGCGCCCTGTCCCGTGAGTTTCGGACCGGCGTCTGGAAGGTCGACTTTGCCAACGAGTTGACCGCGGCTACAGACGCCATCAACCAATGGACGAGTGAAAACACAAAGGGCTCCATAAAGCAGCTCTTCAGCCCGGGCGCGCTCACGCCGACGACGGTCCTCGTGCTGGCCGACGCAGTGTTCTTCCACTCGAAATGGGCTTGCGAGTTCGAGACATCAACGACCAGCCTCCCCTTCTTCCTCGCCACAGGTAAGTCCGAGAGCGTCCCGTTCATGAGCTCGGCGCCAACCGACTCCGCAAACCCATTGACGGTGCCGGTCGCGACGTCAGCACGTTACGTGGCGGTGCAGCTTCCTTACGCGGGACGCAAGCTCAGCGCGCTGGTCCTGATGCCGATCGGGACAACGCTTCCAAGCTTCCTCTCCTCGCTCACTCCGGCCCTGCTCGCGAGGATCGTGGGATCCATGGCGCCCGAGAGCGTTGATCTCTCGATGCCAACGTTCACACTGCGCGCCGACAATCAACTGAACGGGACGCTGTCGTCGATGGGCATGGAGCAGGCGTTCGGCATCGGAGCCGACTTCAGCAAGATCGCCCTCTACCCGCCTCTCGAGGTCCACGCGGTCGAGCAGCACGCCTACCTTCAGGTGACCCCAAAGGGCACAACGGCGGCAGCGGCGACCGGCATAGGAGTCGTCGGAACTGTCGCTAGGGAAGGTGCCGGGCCGATTGTGATCGACCATCCCTTCCTGTTCCTGGTGCGGGACAACGCGACAGGCACGATCATCTTCGAGTCAATGGTGGAGAACCCGGCTTCCTGACCCCAGCCGCCGACGAGCCACTTCGTACACGGCGGAAAACGCTGCCCGGAGCGTTCCTCGAGACGTGCACCGGGGGTTGCGGACGCGGCCGACCACGCCAAGCGAGAACTCGCAGGCGACCTCGGGAAGCGAACCACCCCCGGGACCCGAGGCGCCGAGGGTGGTCACGGAGTGCCGATCGCGAGGGACGGCAACTCCGAGGTGAGTCTACGGGTCATGCTGCCGAGGCGTGCCGCTGGCTCGCCTTACACGGTCCCTGCCGAGGATCCCGCTCAATACCCGCAACAAGCGGGCGCATCCACCGCGGCACGGCCGGAGCGGAAGCGGCGTCGCCGCTTCCGACTACTAGTGACTCGCGGCGTGACGTACTACCAGGTACAACACACCACCAATAACAGCCACGACGACTACGGCCTTGATCAGAAACGCGATGATGCCAACAAGCGAGCTAAGCACCCAGAAAGCGACGATCGCTGCGATGACGGCGGTCGCCACGACGGTGAGCTTGTGCATAGGCCGAAGCCCTCGGTTCTGCTTCGATTGGGGCTCGAGCATGTGACCTCCTCAAACGCACCGTACCCCTACAACGGGGCCAACGGGCGTCGTTCCTCCCGAGCAGCCTAACGGGACCGTCGTTCGGCGTCGGGCACTCCGGTCAATGGACGCTTCATGACAGCGCCGACGTTGCCCGAGACCAAGTACCCTCCTCGCGCCACAAGGCGGGCGGACTCATCCGTCTGCAGCGGCCTCGAGTTCGGCGATGTCGAGCTTCACCATCTGCAGCATCGCCGCCATCACGCGTCCTCGCCTGGCAGGATCGAGTTCGCGCACCAGCTCTGCGAGGCGATCGGGCACGACTTGCCAAGACACCCCGAATCGGTCCGTCAGCCAGCCGCACTGGCTCGCTGATCCGCCCTCGAGCAACAGCCCCCAGTAGCGGTCGAGATCCTCCTGGGTCGCGCAGCTGACGACGAAGGAAACCGCAGGCGTGAACTGGAACATCGGGCCGCCGTTGAGCGCCATGAAAGGCGCCCCGGCGAGCTCGAAGTTCACAGTCAGGGTCGAGCCCTCCGCCAACGGCGCCCCGGGCCCGTACTTGGTGTCAGCCACCCGTCGCGAATTCGGAAACACGGACACATAGAAGTCGACAGCCTCGTCGGCGCGGTCCGCGAACCAAAGGCAGGGCATGATCGGAACCACTTCGTCCTCCTACTTGTTGGGCGAGTGCAGGTTCGACTCGGCGCCGGTTGGATCGGCGACGACTGCGCTTCGCCCGTAAGGCGAGTCACTCGGCTCCCGCACAACGGATCCGCCCAGCTTCCGGGCTTTTACGAGAGCGGCATCGACGTCGTCTGTCTCCCAATAGATGGACCACCTCGCTGGTACGCCCTCGGGCAGATACCCTGACGCGTCCATGATCCCCGCGAGCTGGCCTGGACCAGTCGGATCGCGTAGGACCGTGTATCGGAACGTCTCGGTGTCGCTCAGTACCCTTGTGTCCCACCCGAGTACAGAGCGATAGAACCCCACTGCGGCGTCGTAGTCCCGGGCCGACAACTCGAACCAGCTCGGCGTCCCGCGCTCGGCTAGGACAGTGAAACCGGGAAAGGTCCCCGCCTGCCAGAGGCCGACCCCGGCACCGGTTGTATCGACGACCAGTGCCTGCACTCCGAGGTCGGCGACAGCCGCCGGCGGAAAGACGACCTCGGCCCCCGCCGCGGTCGCGTCCCGCACCGTCTTATCGATGTCTTCGGTAGCGAGATAGACCTTCCAGCTGTTGTTCGCCGGCATGTCACCCATGTCACCCATTGCGCCGGCTACGGGCACGCCGTCGAGCGTGAACATGAAGTAGCCGCCGAATTCGGGGCTGGGCTCTTGGGCCTCCCATCCAAGGAGCTCGCCGTAGAACTTCCGGCTCGCGTCGACGTCAGATGTCCACAAGTCGGCCCAGCACGGTGATCCGACCGGCGCGCTGTCACGTGTTGGCATTGAGGGCTCCTTCTCATCTTCTGGGAGGTTGATCTCATTCGTCTAAAGCGATGTTATTGACCGAATCCTCAGGCCCGGCCGGTCGGCGGCGGCGAGCGCCGACAGTCCCGAAAGAGGCCACCGCCGAGTGGTCCTCGAGGCGCGACACGACGCCCGGTCAAGCTTGCTTGCGAGGAGCAAACCCCCTGGCGATCACGTACAAAGCGCGTACCGGGAATCTCCGCAACCTGCGTATAGTTGGACTTGTAACGACCGTGTGACGAGGGTGGAGAGCCCAGCATGGGCGAAGCGGAGGCGACCGAGACCACGACCCGACGACGGCCGTGGCGCGTCCTCGGTTTGGTCGCTGGATTCATCCTGGTCGTCGCCTTGGCCGGGGCCGCGACACTCATCGGCCTTCAGCGCTACGACCACGCGGCCGCCGCGGACGACCCGGCTAAGACCTCCAGCTCCCTCCCGAAGAACAAGGTCGCGCCCACGCCGCTGCGAGTCACCGACGTATCGCCGACTTCCGGCGCCAAGGGCGTCGCCTTTGACACGAGCGTCACAGTGGCCTTCTCTCAACCGCTCGCCTCAGACAGCCGCCTTCCGTCCCTCTCCCCGGCTCCACCCGGACGCTGGGTGAGGGTCGCTCCCGCCGCCGTGCGCTTCGTTCCGGAGGGAAACTTCGCCCCCTTCAGTGCAGTGAAGGTGGTCGTGCCCGGTGGCCCCAATGGAGTACGCAGCCAGTACGGCCAAGACCTCGCCACCACGCTCCAGCGGAACTTCGTAATCGAGGGGGCATCCGAACTTCGTCTCCAACAGCTCCTCGCTGAGCTCGACTACCTGCCGGTCGCCTTCGTCCCGGCCGCGGCGACAACCGAGCCCGCCGTGTCCGTTGCGACCCAGGCCTGGAGCTTGGCTCAAGGCAAACAGACCACTACTACGACCACCACGGCATCTATTCCAGCTGTCGACTACGAGCCGACGATTGCGGCCGAGGTCCCGGTCCAGCCCGTGGCGGGCAGCTTCGTGTGGCGGTTCACCGGCATGCCCGCATCACTCACCTCGCTGTGGCAGCCGGGGCGATCGAACGTGATCACGACGGGCGCGATCATGGCGTTCGAGAGCGCCAACCGGCTCCCAGACGACGGCATCGCCGGACCGGCGGTTTGGTCAGCCCTGCTCCAAGCGGTCGCTCAGCGCCACTTGAACGCCGACCCTTACGACTACGTCTCCGTCAGTCAGGTCATCCCTGAGAGGGCGTCTGTGTGGCGGAACGGTCACGTCATTTACACGACGCTCGTGAACACAGGCATTCCCGCGGCGCCGACCGCTGTCGGCACCTACCCGGTCTACGCCCGCTACGTGGTGACGACGATGGTCGGCAAGAATCCCGACGGGACGCCCTACAGCGACCCCGGCATCCCCTGGGTGAGCTACTTCCACGGTGGCGACGCGCTGCACGGGTACATACGCGCCTATTACGGCTTCCCGCAAAGCTTGGGCTGTGTCGAGATGCCTTACCCGAACGCGGCGGTGATGTACCCCCTCACACCGATCGGGACACTCGTAACGGTCCTCTAGGCGCCGGGTCGGTGCGCCGTCTCCCAGACAGCTCCAATGGCGCCTCACGGGCGAGAGCGTGACACCCACGCGCTACAGGCGAGACCGCTGGGCGGCAGCGATAGGGTACGACTCAAGCCACCATTCGTCAGCAGGCCCTTTGGCCGCGGTCGCTTTGGCCTTGACCGAAAGTCGATCCTTCGAAGGAGCGAACGGCCATGAGGGTGCTCATCACGAACGACGACGGGTACCGCGCTCCCGGGCTCGCGGTCTTGGCGCGCGCCTTCGCCGAGGCCGGACACGACGTGGTTGTGGTCGCGCCGTTGAGCGAAGCGAGCGGCGCCGGGGCGGGCATCGGCCCACTGCACGTGACCGGCGGGGGCATCCGGGTCGAAGCTGTCTCCCCGGCCGGGCTCGAGGGGATCAAAGTGCTCGGAGCGGATGCGCTGCCAGCTCTGATCGTGATCGCGGCGTGCCTCGGAGCCTTCGGACCGATCCCCGAGCTCGTGGCCTCAGGCATCAACCCGGGCCGCAACGTCGGGCGGGCAGTGCTGCACTCCGGAACAGTCGGTGCGGCGCTGACGTCGGTGCACTTCGGCCTCAAGGGACTCGCTACGAGCATCCAGGCCGGGGCACAGCCGTCCGCTTATGAGGCCGCCGGCAGCACGCACCCACACTTCGGGAGTGCTGCCGCCCTCGCGGTGGCGTTCGCGGAGAGTCTCGAGGACGCCCCTTCCCGCACGGTGCTCAACCTCAACGTGCCCGATCTACCTCTCGCACAGATCCGCGGCGTTCGTCGCGCGGGTCTGGCACGCACCGGGCTCACGCTCGCGGCGGCGGAGAACAACAGCGAGCCGAATGTTCGCCTGGAGCTGTCCCGCCAGCCGGCTGACGTCGATGAAGACTCTGACGAGTCACTGACAGCACTCGGTTGGGCGGTTGTGACACCACTCGCGAGCATCATGGAGGACCACCGCCCGGAGGTGGGAGGTGTCGTGACCGCCGCCGTTCTGGCTGCGACCAAGCGACTCCAGGAGGCGAAAGCGGCCACTCCGGGCTCCTGACGTCGCCTGCGGTCTTCTGGCGTCATTGCGATGACCCCACGAAACAGGCTTGCGGCGACACGCCGGTGAACAAAGGCCCTGCAGGCGGTAGCCGTTCCATCTCTATTGACGATGCCTCGTATCTCAAAGGTCGCCAACACTTGCGAGGACCCGCAACACTTCTATAGGGTTCGCGTCACAGCAACTGTCAACGACGAGTAGTGCCGCACGCCCGGTGTTATCACTCCGGGGCGGGGCCGTGGCTTGGTTCCCGCGTTGGCGCACCTAGATACTTCGGCGCCTGCGAGCCGAGCCGTGTTGTTATCGGCGCCACTCGTCCCGACCTGCGCTCTTAAAGGAGCGAAAAGGAGTCGCGACAAAAGAGAAGACAGGGCGATACCCGTCCGCACCTCGTAGGGATGTTCCAACGTCCTGACACGATCAGCCCTTCCGGCGCCGTGTCGCGAGCCGAATGCATCCGACGGCCTGCCCGCATCAACGCATCCACCTGGACCCATCGGGTTTTCGACACTCCAAGGAGAAGCAAGATGCGCAAGCACCCCCTGATCGCGCTCATCGCGTTCACTTGTTCAGCACTACTGATCTTTATCGGCACTGCGAGTGCCAGTAGCTTCACCTCTGTGCCCGTTAGGGCTGTTTCCCATCTCGGCAAAGCCGGGAACAGACCATCGGCCACGCCTGCCACCGATTTGCGATGGTTGGCTGCGACCGTACAAGAACGGGCAAAACTCTCAGCTTTGGCTCAGCGTGAGCTCGACTCGCCGTATTGGCAGGGTCGTGCCGCCGATTTCGTAGCCATTCACGACGGATCGCGCCCGACGTCGGAACTTCTCCCGTCGGCGTGGCGCCAAAATCAGCAGGCACGCGCGCGTGCAGCAGCTGCCCAGCGGGCGGCCGAAGCTTACGCGGCGGCGGTTGCTGCCGAGGAAGCCGAGGAAGCCCAGGCGGCCGAGGAAGCCCAGGCGGCCCAAGAAGCCCAAGAGGCAGCGGCCGCAGCGTCGCCACCCCCTGCCACCTCGGGTGGCGGAGGCCTGGGCGGCGTGTGGCTCGCCCTCAGATTGTGTGAATCAGGCGACAACTACGGCGACGACACCGGTAACGGGTATTACGGCGCCTATCAGTTCGCTCTATCTACCTGGTGGGGCCTTGGATACTCCGGGCTTCCCAGCGATGCTCCACCCGCAGTGCAGGACCAGGCGGCCGAGAGACTTCAGGCCGAGAGCGGTTGGTCGCAGTGGCCGAGCTGCGCGGCTGAATTGGGCCTCTAGGCACATATAGGCGCAGGCGTCGCCCTCGGGCACGTATTGTCATACGACTGCAATCAGTCCTGGACCTATGGCAGGCCGGCGACTTGCTCGGCCGCAGGCTGTCGGTCCCACCTGAGAACCTAAGAGGCCCTGCGATCGAACGCGGCTATCGCGAGCTCACCGGCGCCAAGACTTAGGCCCGTCCTAAGCTCGACTCCGGAGGTGGCGACGGTGCGGTTCAGCTTTTGGCCTGGGATGGAGCAGAGTTGGGACGAGATCCTGGCCGCGGCGATCCACGCCGAGAAGACAGGCTGGGACGGGATCTGGGTCGCCGACCACTTCATGCCTGACGGGGAGCGCACCTCGGTGCCCCGCCTGGAGGCCTGGACAACGATCGCGGGAATCGCGGCCACCGTCGGGCGTCTGCGCGTCGGCGTGCTCGTCACCGGCAACACCTACCGCCACCCGGCCGTCCTCGCGAAGATGGCCGCGACCGTCGATCACATCTCCGGTGGGCGCCTCGCCCTCGGCCTCGGGGCGGGGTGGCAGGTCAACGAGCACGAGGCCTACGGGATCGAGCTGCCCCCGGTACCCGAGCGTTTGGCGCGGCTCGAGGAGGCTTGCCAGGTCATCCGCCTTCTCCATAGCGAGCTGCGAAGCAACTTCGAGGGCCGGTTTTACCGGCTCGCCGACGCCCCCTGTGAGCCGAAGCCGGTGCAGCAGCCGCTCCCCCTGCTCATCGGCGGCGGTGGCGAGCGCACGACGATGCGCATCGCTGCCCGTTACGCCGACGAGTGGAACTGCTGGGGACTGCCAGACCTGATGGCTCGCAAGGCCGAGGTTCTCGAGCGCCACTGCGCCGAGGTCGGTCGCGACCCGGCATCCATCAGGCGTTCCGCACAGGCGTTCGTGCTCATGAGCGAAAACGGCAGGCAGTTGGACGAGTGGAGGTCGGAACGCTCGACGATGCCCCGAATAGTCGGCACGGCGTCCGAAATCGCCGGGGTGATGTCCGAGTACTCAAAGGCCGGTATCGACGAATTCGTGGTCTCGGACCATTGCCTCGGAGCGAATCCAACGCTGAGGCGCGAGACCATGGACCGCTTCATCGAAGAAGTCGCCGTCCACTTCCAGGCTCGGCACGGCGTCTAGGCGCCGGGGCACCGACCGAAGTGGGACATCTCCTGGCCGCTCCTGACAAGTTCCGCGGGACGGCCGACGCGTCGCAAGTGGCAGCCGCTGCAGCACGAGGGGCGGCACGCTGCGGCTGGACAGCAACGGAACTGCCCATGGCGGACGGGGGCGAGGGTCTCCTGGCAGCACTCGGGGGCGAGGTCAGGAAGGACGAGGTCACCGGGCCGCTGGGCACGACCGTCGTCGCGGAGTGGAGGCTCGTCCCGGACATGCCCGGGTGCGCAGGCCCGACTGCAGTCATCGAGATGGCGCGCGCCTCAGGGCTCGTCCTCGCGGGCGGTGCGGCCCACAACGACCCCCTCGACGCCTCCACAGTGGGAACCGGTGAGCTCGTCATGCGGGCGGTCGCGGCCGGCGCAAAACGGGTGATCGTCGGATGCGGCGGCTCGGCCTCCACTGACGGCGGTGCGGGCGCGGTAACGGTCATCGGCTCGCCTGGGGCCCTCGACGAAGCCGAGCTGATCGCCGCCTGCGACGTGACGACAAGGTTTGTCGACGCGGCCAAGGTCTTTGCGCCCCAAAAGGGTGCCTCACCCGACCAGGTCGAGGAGCTCACCGCCCGGCTCGTCACCATCGCAACTGGCTACCGGACCGAACTCGGGATCGACGTCACCGATCTCCCGGGCGCCGGCGCCGCCGGCGGCCTGGCAGGAGGTCTCGCCGCCTTGGGCGCGGAGATCGTCTCGGGCTTCGAGCTCGTCGCCGGGATTCTCGGCCTGGACGAGCAGCTCGCCGAGGCCAACGTCGTCATGACGGGCGAGGGCTATCTCGATAGTCAGTCATTCTCCGGCAAGGTCGTCGGTGGCGTCGCCAGACATGCGGCCGGGAGGGTTCCTGTCCTGTGCGTCGTGGGAGAAGCCGCTCCCGACGTCGGGGATCCCCCGTTCGCGCTCGTCAGCCTTGTCGCCCGATTCGGAGCCACGAGAGCCAGGTCGGATGTCCTGCAGCTGATCGAAGAGGTCGTGGCAGAGCATCTCTCCGCTACTTAGCCGCGACCTCCCCTCCGGCCGGGGTTCTCAGCGGATCCCGACACCGAGTCGGGCGACGTCGTCGAAAAACCTTGGATACGTCTTGGCCACGCATCCCGGGTCTCCGATCTGGACACCCGGTATTGCCGCGCCCACTGCTGTGAGAGCCATGGCCAGACGGTGGTCGCGATGGGTGTCGACCGTGCTCCCGTGCAGCGGCGCTCCGCCGTGGACCACGAGGCCGTCTGGAGTCTCGTCCACGCGCGCGCCAAGCCGCCCCAGCTCCGTCGCCATGGCATGGATCCGGTCGCTCTCGTGCCCGCGCACGATCTCGACCCCGCGAACAACGGTGTCTCCGCACGCCAGCGCCCCAAGTGCCGCCACTGTCGGGACCTGGTCCGGCATGGCGGCGAGATCCACGTCGATCCCGATCAGCTCACCGGGTCGCTCGACCGTCGTACCTCCGGGACCCCGGAGGACATTGGCACCCATGGCGGTGAGTACCTCAAGCATCCGGCCGTCCGGTTGCAAGGTGTCGAAGGCGTTGGCGACAGTGACCGATCCTCCCGTCGCGACGGCGAGGGCGTAAAGGTGGGCCGCGGCGCTCGCGTCGTGCTCCACCGACTCCGTCCTGGCTGTGTATGGCGAACGGCCACTCACCCGAAACAACCCGGGATCCTCCTCGGTGACCGAGGCTCCCCAACGGACCATTGTCTCGGTGGTGAGACGTACATAACCGAACTCACGCAGGCCCTCCACCTCAACGGTGAGATCTTGAGCCGCGCACGGGCCGACAAGCAGCAAGGCCGTCCCGAACTGCGAGCTGGCCGACGCATTCACGCGTACGCGTCCCCCTCTTAGGCTGCCGCCAGAGATCCTGATCGGGGGCCGCCCTCCGTCCGTCGAGACAGCTGCGCCGACTGACCGCAAGGCGTCGAGCAACGGCGCGATCGGGCGGCGGCGCAACGGCTCCTGTCCATCGAGCACGACCGTCCCCTTGGCGAGCAGAGCGACGGCGGAGAGAAACCGGAGTGTCGTCCCGGAAAGGCCGGCGTCGACGGTCATCTCCCCCGCCGCCAGGCGTCCTGAAGTCCCGACCACCATGGCCCGTTCGCTGTTTCGCTCGATCTGAACGCCGAGGGCTCGGAGCCCTTGGACCATCGCCTCAGTATCCTCACTCGCCAGGACGCCGGTGAGCACGCTGGAGCCCTCGGCAAGGGACGCTATGACCAGAAGGCGGTTCGTGACGCTCTTGCTGGACGGCGCTATAACAGTGCCCTCTACCGGGCCGGCCGGGACGAGGATCAGCCCATCTCTTGACAGCCAATCATGCGACCGGGCGTCAGACATTGGCCAAGCCTACGCAAGCTGTCTTCCTCGGTCGGTGAACTCCCACGGTCCGAATGGCTTCCGCGCTCAGGCAGGCCCGGCAGCACTCGACCGAACTCACGACCTGACCAGCGCGGTGCCCTGGTGAAAGCTTCTCCCGGAACAACGACCGTTAGTGCCGACACACGGATCCGGCCGATTGTCACCCCCGTCAACCGGTGGCGCGAACGGCTTGACCCGTGAGGTCGGTTGCCACACAAAACGCCACCGAGGCACACGACACACCTGTGAAGCCAAAGTCCATCGGCACGCCAGGGTCGGCGTCTTGTCCCCCCGACCAGACGCCTGAGACGTCTGTGTACGCATCTCCGCCAACGTCAACAGCTACACAGAAGCCAGCGGCTGGGCACGAGATCGAAGACATCCCATCGCCCGCGGCGACGCCGGTAGGCCCCAACCACGACGATCCGTTGTACGTGAACGCCTGCCCCCAACCGTCTATTGCCTCACAGAAGGTGGCCGTGGCACAAGACACTGCTTGCAAACCGAGAACCGTACCGACATCGATCGCGTCGCGTGCCGACCAGAAGGAGCCGTTGTACACATACGCGTAGCCCCCGTTCGCGACCGCCACACAGAATGTCGACGAAAGACATGAAATGGCACCCGCTCCAGGGGCGGGAGAAACCGCTCCGTCGGGATCATCAATCACTTGCGGAGTCGACCAAATCTTTCCGTTCCAGGTGACCCAGTACAGGCCGTCGTCGTACGAGGCCGGATACACCGCCCCACAGAAGTTGGGCGTCGGACATGAGACCGCCGTGATTGGTCCCGACGAGACGATTGAGGCCGACCACTCTCCGTCGGACTCCACGAGCATCTCACCCTCTTCATCGCTCACGGCCGCGCCGACAGCACAAAACGACGAAGTCGGGCACGAAACTGACGTGAGATCGACTCCGGAAAGAGTCAGCGTTGGCGTGGTCCACGACGTTCCGTTGAACTCCATCGTGGCTCCGTTCTCATCTACAGCGGTGCATGAGTTGGTGCTCGGGCACGAGATCGCAGAGGGTCCGCCGCGGACGGGGTCGATCTCCGTCATGTGCCAACCGGTGCCGTTGAACTCAACCGCTCTGCCACCCTCGTCGACGGCGACGCAGAACGACGCCGTTAGGCAGGAAATAGAAATGAGACCGCCCACGGACTCGATCGGCGCCGGCGACGTCCAAGGTCCGTCGCCGTCCCACGTAATGGCGTCACCGCTCCAGTCCACTGCGACGCAGAACACGCTCGAAGCACATGAAACTGCCTCGACCAGTCCGTTCGGGTCGACGCTCGCAGACCAGGTCCAAGAAGTCGCCCCTGGGAATCCGAGAACCACGTTGCCTGCACTGTCAACTGCGGCACAGAAAGTGGTCGCTGGGCACGAGACCGAAACCAGATCATTCGTGGAATCGACGCCGGTCGTCTCGGTCCAAGTCGTGCCGCTGTAGAACTCGACTGCGCCTTTGTATTCCACTGCTTCACATACCGAACTCCCCGGCGGGCAACTGATGGAATCGAGGTTCGAGGACGGGTCGATGTCGCCCACCCATGTCCATGTCGTCCCGTTCCAAGTCGCGACGTCGTCTCCTCCGACCGCAACACAGAAGGTCGGAGTCGAGCACGAAACGGAAACGAGGGCATTCCCCGGCGTCGCGACTGCAGTAGGCGCCGTCCAGCTCGAGCCGCTCATGATGAGTGCATTCCCGTCCTGATCAACCGCGGCGCAGAAACTCACGGTTGGGCAGGAGATAGACCGCAAAACCCCCGCGGGCGGGTCAGCCTCGGAGGGCGTATCGATCATCCTCGGCGCTGCCCATTCCGACCCGTTGAAAGCAATGACGTTGCCGAAGTAGTCGACTGAATCGCAGAAGGACGAAGAAGCGCACGAAACCGCCAGGGGCGTGCCAGTCGGGTTGTCGAAATAGGCCGGACTTCCAAAGCCCAGAGTGGACCAAGCGGTAACGACTGTCGGGGACCCCACCGTGCGTCCCCCAGGGCCGGAGGCCGAAACCATGAAGCGATAAGCGACGGACGGCGAGGTAGGACTGGCGAGCGCCGGAATCGTGGCGGAGATCGCCATCGTCCCGCTCTTGCATGAGGCGGACGCCGGGAACCCGACGAGCGCCGGTGACACAGAGACTTGACATGTGACGGCGCGCGAAACATGGGCCACGACCGTCACCTTCCCACCGAATGAGGGAAGAGAGCTTGGCTGGACAGACAGCAACGCCACATCTGGTGCGGCTTCTGCTTGCACTACGTTGACCGGGCCGGAGCGGACAGCTCCGCCCTTGCCTGTGACCAGGAGCCTAAAGCCATAGGTGCGCGTCGACGCAGCCAGGTTCTTCTGGATTCCGACCTTTCGTGAGACGTTCTTGCGCGCACACGAGAACGCCACAGGCAGGCCCTTAATGGCGGGTTTGACGGAAAGCTCGCACTTCGTGGCATTTCGCGTCGAAATCATGAGAGTGACCTCACCGCCGGCAGCTGCAACCTTCTTCACCGACGCCTTGAACGCCGCCACCGACGGCTTCGCCGCTGCGGCACCTGCAGCTCCCGACCAAATCGTCGAAAGACCCATGCCGGTCGCACAGACCACGAAAGTCACGAGATAGCGCCATATCCTGCCGGCGCCCGAGACATGACTGACTCTTCGGTTCATGGACCCTCCTCCGCCTCCAAAGGTGGTTGCGCCGCTCCCGCGTGGGCGGCTGTCCGCCGGTCACACGATAGTGACATCTCGATAGACGTTACTCAGCCTCCCTCCCCGGATGTCGAGGTCCACCTGGACGAACTCCGACGCGTGTTGCTGACGGCCATGGCCTGCTCACTCCGAAACGACCAGGAACGGTCTTCTCTCTTCGAATCGCAATGCGGCGGCTCGCCGCTCGCTGAGCGCGTTTGCATGACGAGAGGCGACTTGCCCACCTGATCAAGACCGCCGCGCTTCGGCCGGTCCGGCGAGCGCAACGGCAAGGCCAGGACGCGTCTTGTCCAAAGGCACTGAGTGACGTGGACCAGACGGTCCGTGTCGCTGCCAGTTACCCCCGCGACCGGTCGAGATGCAACGATGGCGTCGTGCCCTTCCGGATCTGCTTTGTGTGCACGGGAAACATCTGCCGTTCGCCCATGGCTGAAGTCGTGCTCCGCCACCAGGCCGGGATCTTCGGAATGGGAGCGCTGTTGGCGATTGACAGCGCTGGCACCGCGGCCGACGTCGGCTATGGAATGGACCGCCGGGCTCGTGACACGCTCAGCAGGCGCGGATACGACCCGGGCACGCACCTCGGGCGCCAGTTCGAACCGGCATGGCTCGACGAGCGCGACCTAGTCGTCGCCCTCGACACGGTCCACCTGCAGTGGTTGAACAACCATGCCCCCAAAGGCTCTTTCACGGCACGGGTGCAGCTTTTGATGAGCTTCGCTGGCGAATGGGTGCAGTCGGGGAACCCGCTTGGCGTCCCGGACCCGTACTTCGGCGACGAGCAGGACTTCGAGTCCTGCCTGGACCTCGTTGAAATCGGCTGCGAAGCGCTTTTGAGCGAGCTCTCTGTGGAGCTTGCCGCCCCTTAGCCTCCTAAGTCGCCGGGCTTACCGAGCTCATGTTGAACTCCGCCACCCGCAACGGCGGCATGGCCACGCGGTTCAGAGACTCGTTCCACTCCCGGGATAGGGCGCGCTCGGTCCGTCCCGCCTCAATCGTCTTCGCCAGCGTGTCGAGCGGGCTCTCATTGAAGCGGAAGTTGTTGACCGATCCGACGATCTCTCCGTGCTCGACGAGGTAGACCCCGTCCCTCGTGAGGCCGGTCAACAACAAGGTCGTCGGGTCGACCTCCCTTATGTACCAAAGGCAGGTGAGAAGCAGACCGCGCTCGGTCCGGTGCACGAGATCATCGAGGCTGGCCTCAGAGTCCGGCAGCTCCAAGGCGAGATTGTCGATGAACCCGGCCGGCGTCACGCCTGATCGCTCGGCTGCCGCCCGGTGGTAGCGCAGGCGCCGAAGCCGCCCTTCGGAGATCCAGTCGGTCCGCTCTAGCTGCAGGCCATTGTCGAAGACCGACTCGTCCTGGCCCGAGACCGCGTTGACAACGAACGGCGTGCACTCGAGGCCCGGTTCGGCCGGGTCGCTCCGCAAAGTAAACGGGTGCGTCGAGAGGGACTCCCCCACCCGGGTTGCTCCGCCCGGGGCCGAGAAGACGCTCCGCCCCTCCTCCGCCTCCCGGCCGGAGGTCGAGACCCCGAGCAGGAACATGAGGTCGGCCACGGCGTCAGGCGGCAGCACCACCTCGTATCGCCCGGCTTCGAGGTCAACCCTGCGCGCGCCCCAGGAGAGGCGACGCATAAGTTTCTCCTCCAGGTCCTCCACGTGGACGCTCCCGAGGTCGCTCGCCCCCACCCCCACCCAGGCTGAGCGCGAGCCGTCGTCCGTGCGAGCGACGACCTCCAGCTTGCCGGTCGGCTGCACGTGACGGAGCCGCAAACCCGTCGACGAGCCGAGATACAGCGTCGACACGTTGTGCTCCGCGTAGCCCGCGAGCTGGGTCTTGGCGGCGCGCGCGCGACCGAAGGCATCGCCGAGCTTGGCGACCACGTCCCCCAAACCGGCGAGAGCCGTCGTCATCGGAGGCTCGTCGAAGTCCGCCCCGGGCGCGGGCCCCGCCGGCCGGACGAGAGGCGCGACGTCGTCCGCCACCGGCGCCGTTGCGGCGTTCGCCTCCGCCTGACGGACCAGGTCGACCACGTCCACCGCTCCGCTGCTGCTCGCCGTGCCAACGGCCGTGCCGTTCTTGGTGTCGGTAAAGGCGACCACGGCCACACTCCGGTCGCGCCGCGTGCCGTTCGTCGTCACCGTGTTGTTCGCAAAGCGGACGTCCGCCTCGCTGGCTTCGCCGACAAGGACGATGCAGTTGTCTGACCGCGAGGCTTCGAGCGCCTGTTCCACGACTCTCGAAGCAGGAAGGAAACGGCCTGCAGTGGCGCTCATCGACCTGACTCCGCACGAGTGTTCAGCACCCTGACTCCTTGGAAAAGCGCCGACGGACAGCCGTGGCTGACCGGGGCGACCTGCCCCGGTTGGCCCTTGCCGCAATTCATGGCCCCGCCTAGGAAGTAGGTCGACTCGCCGCCCACGGCGGCCATCGAGGACCAGAACTCCGTCGTGCGCGACTGGTACGCGAGATCCCTCACCTGCCCGGCGATTTTGCCCTTGTCGATCTTGAAGAAACGCTGCCCGGTGAACTGGAAGTTGTAGCGCTGCATGTCGATCGACCAGCTCTTGTCGCCGACGACGTAGAAGCCGTCCTGCACCGACGACACGAGCTCCTCGGTCGTCGGGCCCTCGCCGGGCGCTGGCTTGAGCGACACGTTCGCCATGCGCTGGATCGGAACGTGTGCGGGGGAATCTGCGAACGCGCACCCGTTCGAGCGACGGAGCCCGACGTGCCGGGCGATGCGCCGATCCAGCTGGTATCCCACGAGCACACCGTCTTTGATGAGGTCGAAGCTCTGTGCCTCCACGCCCTCGTCGTCGTAGCCGACCGTGGACAGTCCGTGGGGCACGGTCCGGTCGCCCGTGACGTTCATGATCTTCGAACCGTAGGCGAGCTTGCCGAGTTTGTCCGGGGTGGCGAACGAGGTGCCGGCATAGGCGGCCTCGTATCCCATCGCCCGGTCGAGCTCGGTCGCATGTCCTATCGACTCGTGGATCGTGAGCCACAGGTTTGTGGGGTCGATGACGAGGTCGTAGACGCCGGGGACGACCGACGGGGCGTGCAGCCGCTCGGCCAGGTAGCCGGGCAGGCGAGCCAGCTCGTGATCGAAGTCCCACCCGTCGCCGAGTAGGTATTCCCAACCCCGGCCGGCAGGCGGGGCGAGGGTCCGCATCGTCTCGAAGCCTCCCGCCTGGCTGTCGACCGCGACCGCCTCCACGACGGGGTACACCCGCACCCGACGCTGGGTGGTGACAGTCCCGGAGAGGTCTGCGTAGTGCTTGTCCTCCACGACCGACAAGACCTCCGTCGTCGCATGGTCAACCCCGGGTGCCCGCAGCAGCCGTCCGCTCCAGTCCTCGAGCAGGGCCACCTTCTCCTCGGTCGGCACCTTGGAGGGGTCGAGTTCGTAGGCGGAGACCCATTCCACCTCTCCGTGCGACGGCTCGTCGGCCAATTCGACCGACTCGCTCATCGCCGGGGCCGACGCCCGTGCGGTCGCGACCGCATCGTTTGCGAGGTTGGCCGCGGCGTCGGTGCCGAGCTCGACTGTGGCGGCGAACCCGAACGACCCGTCTTTTACGACGCGCAGTCCCACACCGAGCTCGACGTTGTCTGCGGAGGTCTCGAGCCGACCGTCGCGCAACCTCACGAACTGTGTACGAATGCGCTCGATGCGGACTTCAGCGTGCTCGCAGCCAAGCTCCCTGGCCCGACCGAGGGCGGCGCCGCTGACGGACTCCAGTGGCAGTGCCAGAAACTCGGCGTCGAACTCCACGGTCGCCATGGTGAGACTCCCCTCCTCGGACGCGAGGCCAAGTGTGTCAGCCCGGATCTATCACATCGAGGACCTCAGCCCGGGCCTACGGACGGGAGTCTATGAGTCTTGTGGGTGAGCGGCGCCCGGGCCTTGTGCCCTCACTTCCTCGACTTTGGCGAACGCAGCCCTGAGTTCGTCGATCCACTCGGCCTCGTTGCGGCCGACCAGCTCGACGCACCAGGCGAGCGCCTCGCTCCTGGACCGGGCAATGCCGGCATCAATGAGCGTGTCCAGGACCTGGCGCTGAGACATGCGCAATCGGGTCATGACGGGCACGTTGGCGGTCGTGAAGAGCCGCGAGGTATCTCCGACCCTCGCTCCCCAGGACACGACGCGCCCGAAACGGCTCTGCGCCTCCTCGGCAATGCGGATCCGGTGCTCCCGGGTCTCCTCGCGGAAGCGTTCGATCCTCGCCTCGGCGGCCGTGGCGGCGGCCTCGGCACTCGCGCCCTCCTCGAGCTCCACCGCGGGAAGGGGCCCGACGACGAGGATCTCCTCGTTGTCGACGGTGACCTCGGGAACGCCCCCGAAGAACTCCTCCGGCAGACGGCCTGCGAACCAGGCCTTGATCTCGGCCCTGAGCTCAGCGGACGGCCGCTCCTCGGGCCCTAGTCCCCAACGTCCCCGCGCCCAGCGTGGGCCCGGTCCACGCCGGCCCCCGCGCTGGCGAGGGTCCTGTTGAAAAGGTTGGTGTGTCATACACTATGATTACATCATTACATGTCACTCCGCAATGGCGCGCTTGCCGCTCACAGAGCTCTCATTGCGCCTACAAACCCCCCCCAGGAGGTACTCCGGGTCGGCGCTCAGGCTCAACCGGACTGAGGCGCTGCTCCCCGTGCCGGCTTGACGCTCGGCACGATCACAACGGCGCAGGGTGCGTGCCGCATTATGTGCTCGGGGACAGAGCCTATGAGCATCCCGACGAACGCCCCGTGCCCTCGATTGCCGACGACAAGCAGCTCTGCGCCCTTCGCCGCCGCGAGGAGGGCGGGGGCGGCGTGGCCTCCCTCGACGATTCGTTCCAGGGGGATGTCGGGGTCCGGTCCGAGCGCGGCCGTGATGGCCTCCTCGAGGCCATGTCGTGCCATGGCCTCCGGGTCGTAGTCGACCGGGAACATCGGGGTCCAGCCATTGCCGGTCGGCACCTCCCACGTCGTCATCACCCGGAGGGCTGCTCCCGTGAGGCGGGCCTGGGTAGCGGCCCACTTCAGGGCTTCGATCGACGGCTCGGAGCCGTCGACACCCACAACTATGAATCGCTCCCCGTCACGGCCAGCATCGCTCATGTCGTCCGCCTTTCGATCCGCACGCTCCCTGTTCAATGTTTTACCCGCGCGGGTGCTGCCGTTACAGGTGCAAACGACCCTGCGGCGCGCTTCGAGCCCCTGTCCGCCGCGCCGTCGGCGGCGTCGGACCCGCCCGGACCACTCGGCCTCCCGCTCGTACTACCACTCTGACCTGCCTGATCTGTCATGGGAACATTATGATGCTTAGATAGGTTGAGTGTTGAGGACTCAACAACGAGAGGAAGATCTACAGGTGCCACAAACTCAACAACTCCCGGTCCTGCCGATCACCGACGTGGTCGTTCTCCCAGGGATGGTCGTGCCCGTCACGCTCGACGACCCTGAGAGGCAGGCCGCCATCGACGCGGCCCAGGCGGCCGGCAGCGACCGCGTCCTGCTCGTGCCCCGGCTCGACGGTCGCTACGTCACTGTCGGCGTCGTGGCGACGATCGAGCAGCTCGGGAAGCTCCCCGGCGGCGAGCCTGCCGCCGTGTTGCGAGCCGTCGCCCGCACCCGCGTCGGCTCGGGCGTGACCGGCCCCGGCCTGGCCCTGTGGGTCGAGGCCGAGATACTTGACGAGGTCCTGGGCGACGAGGACATCGAGGAACTGTCCCGCGACTACAAGAACGTCGTGATCTCGATTCTCCAACAGCGGGGCGGCTGGCAGGTCATCGACACCGTTCAGCGCATCACGGACCCGGGGGAACTGGCCGACATGGCCGGCTACGCGCCCTATCTGTCCAACGAGCAGAAGCTGTGGCTGCTCGAGACCGTAGAGGTCTCCGCCCGACTGGCGAAACTGATCGAATGGGGCCGGGAGCACCTCGCCGAGCTCGACGTGGCCGAGCGCATCAGGAGCGATGTGCATGACGGGATGGAGAAGAGCCAGCGGGAGTTCCTGCTGCGCCAGCAGCTGGCGGCCATCCGCAAGGAGCTGGGCGAGGCGGAGCCCGAAGGCGCCGACGATTACCGGGCTCGGGTGGAAGCCGCCGACCTGCCAGACAAGGTCCTCGAAGCGGCGCTGCGAGAGGTCGGGCGCCTGGAGCGCGCCAGCGACCAGAGCCCCGAGGCGAGCTGGATCCGCACTTGGCTGGACACAGTTCTCGAGCTGCCCTGGAACGTGCGCACAGAGGACAACACCGACGTCAAGGGTGCCCGCGAGGTGCTCGACGCCGACCACGAGGGCCTCGACGACGTGAAGGACAGGATGGTCGAGTACCTCGCCGTGCGGAGCCGCCGGCAGGCGCGCGGCCTCGAGATCGTAGGAGGGCGCGGATCGGGCGCGGTGCTGGCACTGGTCGGTCCCCCCGGAGTCGGCAAGACCTCGCTCGGCGAGTCCGTCGCCCGGGCGCTCGGCCGCAAGTTCGTCCGCGTGGCACTAGGCGGCGTGAGCGACGAAGCCGAGATCCGTGGTCACAGGCGCACCTATGTGGGTGCTCTCCCAGGCCGCATCGTGCGGGCAATCCGCGAAGCCGGCTCGATGAACCCGGTCGTATTGCTCGACGAGATAGACAAGCTCGGCAGCGACTACCGAGGCGACCCCACCTCGGCGCTGTTGGAGGTGCTCGACCCGGCGCAGAACCACACCTTCCGCGACCACTATCTCGAGATCGAGCTCGACTTGTCCAACGTGCTCTTCCTCGCGACGGCGAACGTGGCGGACACGATCCCGCCTGCGCTGCTGGATCGCATGGAGCTCGTCCGTCTCGACGGCTACACCGAGGACGAGAAGTTGGCGATAGCGCGCCACCACCTCCTGCCCCGCCAGGTCGACTTGGCCGGGCTCAGCCCGGAGGAGGTGACAATCGACGACGAGGCCTTGCGGGTGATCGCCACCGAGTACACGCACGAAGCCGGAGTACGGCAGCTCGAACGGGGAATCGCGAAGGTCCTCCGCAAGGTCACGACCCGACTCGCGGGCGATGCCGAGGCGACCCGCTTCGACGTCGGCGCTTCGGACCTGAAGGACTTCCTCGGTCGTCCTCGCTTCACGCCCGAATCTGCCGAGAGGACCGCCGTTCCGGGAGTCGCGACGGGCCTCGCTGTCACCGGCGCGGGTGGCGAGGTGCTCTTCGTCGAGGCGACAGTCATGGCCGGCGAGCCGCGGCTCGTGCTCACCGGGCAGCTCGGCGACGTCATGAAGGAATCAGCCCAGATCGCCTTGTCTTACCTGCGGTCGCACTCCGACTCGATCGGCATCGACGTCGCCTCGCTCGCTGAGGGAGCGGTCCACTTGCACGTCCCGGCGGGCGCCGTGCCCAAGGACGGCCCGTCTGCAGGCGTGACGATGGTGGCGGCGCTGGCGTCTCTCGCCTCCGGTCGCCCGGTCAGGTCCGAGGTGGGCATGACGGGCGAGGTCACGTTGAACGGTCGCGTACTCCCCATCGGCGGCGTGAAGCAGAAGCTTCTCGCGGCCCATCGGGCGGGATTGACCGAGATCTTCCTCCCGGCCCGCAACGGTCCCGACCTTGACGATGTTCCCGCGAACGTCCTCGAGGGCCTCGAGGTGCATCTCGTCACCGACGTGGCCGAACTGGTCGCGGCGGCGCTCGAGCCTGAGTCAGGGCGCGCGGGCGAGACGGGCTCGGCGGCGGCGTAGCCGGACTGGTTGTGACAGGCTGCGCTGTGATGCCGCCGATTGATCGCGACCCGGCGAGGAGCCCTCGATGAAGGCCTGGGCGCTCGACCGTCCCGCCCCGGCCGGAACGCGTTCGCTACGCCTTGTCGAGCGCGAGATTCCGTCGCCTCAAGGGTCCGAGATACTCGTCAAGGTGCAGGTCTGTGGTGTGTGTCGCACCGACTTGCACCTCGTGGAGGGCGACTTGGTGCCGCGTCGCCCCGGTGTCGTCCCGGGTCACGAGGTCGTGGGCCGCGTCGTCGGCGCGGGACGAGACGCCAAGCGCTTCACCGAGGACGACAGGGTCGGGATCGCCTGGCTCCGTTCGACCTGTGGAGTCTGCCGTTACTGCCGGCGCGGGGACGAGAACCTTTGTGAGAGCCCGTCGTTCACGGGTTGGGATGCCGATGGCGGCTACGCCGAATACGCGGTCGTGGACGAGCGCTACGCGTACCGGATCCCGCAGGTCTTCTCCGATCGCGACGCCGCTCCCCTTCTCTGCGCCGGCATCATCGGCTATCGGTCGCTCCGTCGCTCCGGTCTGCGCCCGGGCGGCCGGCTCGGCATCTACGGCTTCGGTGGATCCGCCCATCTGACCGCCCAGGTGGCACTCCATGAGGGTGCGACCGTGCATGTGATGACGAGGGCCGCCGATGCGCGCCAGTTGGCCCTGGAACTCGGCTGCGCCTCGGCCCAGGGAGCCGACGATCCACCCCCCGAGCCTCTCGACGCCGCCATCTTGTTCGCACCGGTCGGCTCGCTCGTGCTGCCCGCGATGAAGGCGCTCGACCCGGGCGGGAGGCTCGCTATCGCGGGCATCCACCTCTCCGATATCCCCCCGCTCGACTACGACACCTACTTGTTCCAGGAGCGGGAACTCGTGAGCGTGACCGCGAACACCAGACGCGACGGCGAGGAGTTTCTCGCCCTCGCGGCCGAGATCCCCATTTGCCCGACGACGACTGAATACCCCTTCGATCAAGCTGACTCCGCGCTTGTGGACCTGGCCGGCGACGCCGTCAACGGGGCTGCCGTGATCCGCGTCACGGGCGACGCCTGACGCCGCCACGTCCGGATCTGCTCGCACGACGAGAGCGCCTGTCCGCTCGTCGCCTCCCCAACCGCCGCCCGGCTACGGAGCGATCCCGAAAGACACGAAGCCCTCCGCCACCACCGCCTACAGCGATGACCGGAGCGCTATCCATTATGTGACGTGACCAGGGACACAGACCGGATGGACTCGGTCGGAACCGAGTACCTTGTCAGTCAGGACGACAGAACGGAGCTGACATGGTCGCGTGCGCACATTGCGGTGGTTGCTGTGGTCACTGCGGAGCGATTTGCGGCAGATGCAGTGGCGCATCGGCCAGTGGTCTTGGGGGCGTGTTCGGCGGGGGCTCCTACTTCGGCGGAATTCACTTCACGCCGTACGTCGGCGGCTTCCCCTTCTTCCATCACAAGAGGCGCGAGGACGAGGACACCGGGCCAAAGCTTGACTGCGATGCCCTCGCTGACCCGAACCATCCCGGCCACCGCGAGGCAGTAACGGCGATCGCGCACGTGGACGACGAGACGCACGAATCCATTCTGAAGCGCATCAAAGAGGAGCTCGAGAAGCTCGAAACAGGTCGTTGAGTTCTTCGAGCGCCAACCTCCTTTCCGAGATTGGCCTTGCTTCGGAACTGATAGCGGGCTCAGCAAATCCCCCACGACATCGAAGTGGCGCGGAAGCGCTCGAGCGGGCGTGAGGCGCGCTCGAGACCGCAGGGTGAGGATCGTCACTACTTGCGGGTGATATTCGGCAACCCTGGTCGACTGGGCTTCTGGCCGCGTCACATACGCGAACGAGGTGAGGCTCCCCCTCGGCAGGCCTCATCTGAACGGAAGGGCCGCAGCCGAGGCGGTCATCGAAACTCACTTGAGAGCGCGGAACCCTTGCCTGACAAGGACATTCGGCGCGACCTCCCGGCTCGGCAAGTAGCCGGCGGCTCAGCTGACGCTAAAGGAGATCGTTCCGGAGTAGGTCCCCGCGGGGGTACTCGTGGCGGCGTACAGCGTGAGCGTTCCGTCCATGTCGGCGTTGCCGTCCGCAGCAGTGCTCATGGCCCAGGACTGAGGCGTCGTGCTAAGGCCGGGACCGGTGCCGGGGCCGTCCACCGGGCTCGGGTTGAGCGCCGGGATGCTGGTGAAGGACACGGCGCCCAGATAGGCGTCGGACCCGGTGCTGTTGACAAGCGCCCCACTGGTGAGACCAAGACCTGAAGCCGGTATCTGGTTGCTGCCGCTCGTGAGCGGAGTGGCCGATACCGACAACGTCCAGGCATAGGCAGGGGCCAGAGCACTCGTCACGACGATCTGGCCGTCAGTCGACTTCGGGAAGGTGGCTGACGACTGGAAGTAAGTGCCGTCAGAGCTGAGGGTCATCGCAGGCAGCACGAAGGGGCTCGAAGCCGTATAGGGCGTCGTCATCGTGATCGTGCCGGGGTTGATCGTGACCTCGAAGGTCTGGGTGTCGCTGCAGGACGATCCGGTGAGGGAGCATGGGGATATCGGCTGCCAGGCAACCATGCTGTTAACGCTCCTGGTGGCCGTGGTCGTATCGACGGTGGTCGGATTGTTCACTGACACGCCGGCGGCCACCAAGTAGACGTTGCTGCCTGTCTTGACGTTCACCCAGGCGAGCATTGGAGCCGAGTCGCTGGCGCCGACCGTGTCGGGGGCGAAAACCGGCTCGATCTGGCTCGAGCCGGCGAAGGTGCTCGAGGACAGGCTCGACCAGCGGGGTGACACCGTAGGCACGGGAGCGGTAGAGATCGCCGGGTTGGCCGTCGTGGCAGGGTCGGTGGCGAAGATGCCGGTCATCATGTACACCGTGTCGCCGGTCTGACCGGTCATCGACTCCCCGTTGTCGCCCACCGTGCGACTGGAGTCGAAGACGACCGCCTGTCCGTCGGGCGACCAGTCCGGATGCTCGTCCGACGCGCTTCCCACACCGGTCAAGAGTGACAGGTCGGTGTCGCTCTTGGTGCTGATGTTCCACAGGTGGATATGACCGTCAGTGCCGACGTAGAGGACGAGGTTGCTGTTCACCGGGTTGATCACCGGGCGGTTGGCGTCACCGGTGTTCTCGTTCGGTGCCATGAGGGAAACGGCGGTGTTCTGGAGAACCGGTGTGCTCGTCGCAAAGGGGGCCGGGACGGTGTAAAGGCGGCAGACGCCCGAGTTCGCGCAGCGGATGAAGTCCATTAGGCCGCCGTCTCCCGAAACGGTCGGTGCGTAATCGTCCGATGTGCCTGGATCGGTCAAGGCTGTCGCCCCGTCGCCGTTCGAAGTCACATTGGAGGCGTTCGGATACGGGACGGAGTAGATCGTCCACGGTCCGTTGCGGTCGCTCGCGAAATACAGCGTCGCCCCGGACCCGGAGAAGTACGGCATGGCGTCCGTCGCCCCGGCCGTCTCGGCGGTGTAGGAGGTGCAAGTGTTGTCTGTCGACGCGTCGGAGACGCTCCACACCTGCTGCCCGTTGCCGCAGTCAGCCACGAAAGCCAGAGCACCGTTGGCGCCGCCGAAGCTGGCGGTTGCCGTGCCGGCGCCGACCACCGCCGACAGTGCGCCCACGAGGAGCGTTGCCGCGCCCACGCCGACCACTCGTGCCAGTCTCACAGTTCCCCCTGCGACCCTTCGGCGCACCCCTACAACCCTCTGATGCGGCAGAGAGTCTGACAAATAGAGGTGAACTGAGGCTTAACGGCCCAAGAAATGCTGGCAACCCCAGGATGAACTTCCGTAAACGCACCCAAGCGCCCGGCAGCCGCCGGGACGATCGTCTTGGCAAGGAGACTCTCGAATGCCGAGGTGATGGACCCGATTTTCCGGTGCGGTCGATGACGACCCTGAGGCGCCGTCCTTGTCAACCGAGATACCGCTGGCCTCGTCAGTCGGTGAACATCCGCCCCGAGCAAGGTGGCCTAGGACTTCCGGGTCGAGGTGTCGACTTGAGAGAAGACCACGGGCGCCCGGCAGGGTATCCCCGTCAGGCGTCATGAACACAGGTGTTCGCATCGTGCGGTCTGTTTGGAATGACGCGAGAACCGCAGGAAAATCCCGCCGGGGCCTTGCGGTTTGAAACGCCGGTGCCCGGCGACGCGAGACTTCGCCCCCCAGGGCGTGAGTCCGCTTGGCTACCGGTAGCTCTCGTGGAAGCGCTTCTCGAACTCCTCGATCAGCTCCGCCTGGAAGTCCGGATGAGCGATCCCGATGAGCTGCCTGGCGCGCTCACGAAGCGTCTTGCCCTTGAGCTGGGCGATGCCGCACTCGGTGACGACGTAGTTCACGTCGCAACGACCAGTCGTCACGGCTGCACCCTCGTCGATGAAGGCCACGATCTTCGACGTCTGTCCCTTGGCGGCTGTGGAAGGCATGGCGATGATCGCCTTGCCGCCGCGGCTCATGTTCGCGCCGCGGACGAAGTCCACCTGGCCGCCCACACCGCTGATCTGCCGGAGGCCCACAGAGGTCGACACGACTTGCCCGAACAGGTCCACCTGCACGCAGGAGTTGATCGAGATCAGGTTGTCGTTCTGGGCGATGACGGCCGGGTTGTTCACGAAGTCGACCGGCGCCATCTCCACTGAGGGGTTGTTGTCGACGTAGTCGTAGAGCCGCTGCGTGCCCATGAGGAACGCCACGACGCTCCTGCCGGGATGAAAATTCTTGCGACGGTTCGTGATCACGCCGGCCTCCATGAGGGAGACCGCGCCGTCAGAGAACATCTCCGAGTGGATGCCGAGGTCCTTCTTCTTGTCGAGGAACAGCAGCACTGCGTCAGGAATGGCCCCGATTCCCAACTGGAGCGTGTCGCCGTCGTTGACCAACGAGGCGCAGTTCTCGCCGATGGCGCTCTCAACGTCACCGATCTTCGGGGGCTTGAGTTCGATCACGGGCTGGCTCACCTCGACGATCGCGTCGATCTCGCTCACGTGGATGAAGCTGTTGCCGAGCGTGCGGGGCATCTTGTCGTTCACCTGGGCGATGACCGTCTTCGCACACTCAACCGCGGGCTTGGTGTAGTCCACCGACACGCCGTAGCTGCAGTACCCGTGTTCGTCGGGCATCGAGAGATGTACGAGGGCCACGTCGACGGGGAGCGAGGTGCGGAACATGTCCGGGATCTCCGAGAAGTAACACGGTGTGAAGTCACCCCGGCCTTCCTCGACGGCGGCGCGCGTGCTCGGCCCGAGGAAGAGCCCATTGTGCCGGAAGTGCTTCTCCATACCCGGCTGGCAGTACTCCGACTTGCCCATTGACACCATGTGGACGATCTCGACGTTCTCGTACTGAGCGGCGTTGTCGCACATGGCCTGGAGCAGTATCGACGGCTCCCCTACCGCGTGGCCGCAGACCACCCGGTCCCCCGACTTGATCCGCCGCACAGCCTCCTCGGCCGTGGTCACCCTGCTCCGATAATCAGCCTTCCAGTCCATCCGCCTCTTCCTCCATCGCCGAAAACGACAAGAGCAGGCGGCGAAGCTCCTCGTAGTCCGCTTCCTGCCTTATCACTATCTTCCCAAGTTTCCCCTGCAGATGCGCGTGTGAGGCACATCCCACCGGACACCCGCAGACCACGGCCACAACATCCACGTCCGGGTCGTCGCCGCGCACGACTTCCACGTCCGGGAACTGATCGCGGAGCATCTTCGCGATCACCAAACGGTCGTAATGCGGGTTGCACCCTCCGCAGTACTTGACGCCGACTCGCACGCCCTACCGGAGCGCCATCAACTTGCGTGCCTCCGCGAGCAGATCGTCGCTCACTCCGTCAATCAGCACGACCTTTTCGATCTCCGGAAGCGCTTCTTTGATCTCCTCTTCGACGAAGGACTCCACGGTCAGATCCGCAGTCGGACAGCCGGAACAGCTCCCCGTCATCCTTATGCGAAGGACACCACCCTCGACCGAAACGACCGACACGTCGCCGAGATGCAGGAAGAGAGACGGGCGGACCTTCTCGTCGAGCACCCGCTCGACCCTGTCGATCAGCTCGTCTCCCATCTCTGCGTCTCCCATTTGAAAAGGTCGCCTACTTGCCCACGTGGGCGATCTTCTTCGCCAACTCCTTCTTCATCGCCAAGTTGCCTTGGCGGGCGATCATCACGCGCTGGGCCTGTGGCGAGCCTGCACCGTGCATCGACTCCGTCCTGTACCCGACAGCCGCCGTCCCGAGGCTCAGATTCTCGATCAGCCGGAGAATCCGAAAGCGGTCCTCGGTGGACACGCTGGCATTGCCCTTGAAGTACTTGTCGACGTACGGCCCGAGCTTCGAGTCCCGGAAGTCCTTCTCCGACGGGGCCGTGACCATGAGGCCACCTGCGATGTCCTCAGCCAGGCGCACGATCTCGTACGGGAACCGAGTCACGTTCTGCTTGCAGACGTTGGCGAGCAACAGGTCGATCAGGTAGTTGCCCGACGCGGTCGGACTGCCCTCGGCCGAGCAAGCGATACCACAGCAGAACAGAGTCTCGTTGAGATGCGTCATCTCGATGAGCTTGTCCTTGATGTGGGAGGCCTTCGGAACGCCGTTGTAGTCGGCCGCGACCGCCGCCGCGCCTATGAGCACGTCGCCCACTCCGACCTTGCAGCCGCCGTAGCTTTGGCGGTGGTAGCCGGCGAAGCGCTCGACGAGCATGCCGGCGAACTCGGTCTCGCCGTTGAGGAAGATGCGCTCGTTGGGCACGAACACGTCCTCGAACACCACGAGTGCCTCCACACCACCGAACTCCGCGTTGCCGACGTCGAGCTCGCTGTGCTCGAGCTTGCGGGTGTCGCACGACTGGCGCCCGATGACCATGAAGATGCCCTCGGCGTCCATCGGCACGGCGAAGGCGACGGCGTAGTCCTTGTCCTCCGGGCTCATGGCGATGGTCGGCATCACGATTACTTCGTGCGAGTTGAGCGCACCGGTCTGGTGGGCCTTGGCTCCCCGCACGACGATTCCGTCGGGACGGCGCTCCACAACGTGCAGGAACAGGTCAGGGTCGGCCTGCTCGTGCGGCGCAAGTGAGCGATCGCCCTTGGGGTCGGTCATGGCCCCATCGACCGTGAGGTCGTGCTCCTGCACATAGAACATGAACTTCTTGAAGTTTTCGAAGTATGTGGTACCGCACTTCTCGTCGATCTCATAAGTCGTCGAGTACACGGCGTTGAAGGCGTCCATGCCCACGCAGCGCTGGAAGCACGAGGCGGTCTGTTGCCCCAAAAGGCGCTGCATCTTGACCTTCTTGACGAGGTCGCCGGTGTTGCGGTGAATGTGCGTGAACCTGTTGATGCGCTGGCCCGTCTCAGGAGCGATCGCGGTCATCAGGTCCTCGTGCTCCGGCTGTTGCGCCAGGTCGTAGGTCATCCGAACTGAGTTCAGAGAAGGCCTCAGGATCGGGTCGTCGACCGGATCGCTGATCTCCTCGCCGAACATGTACACCCGCATCTTCATCTTGCGAATGCTTTCGATGTACTCCTGCCCGGTCATGAGTGGCATCTGTCGTCCTCCTCCTACTCAGACTCGTCGAAAACGATGACCTGACGCATCGCCGTTCCCGACTCGAGGGCATCCATGGCCTCGTTTATGTCTTCAAGCTTGATCGTAGAGGAGATCAGGTCCTGAACCGGCAGCCTGCCTTCCCTCCACATCTCGACGTAGGTGGGGATGTCGCGGGACGGAACTGCGGAGCCGAGATAGCTCCCCATCAAGGTGCGCGCCTCGGCGGTGAGAAGCGCGGGCGAGATCTCCGAGCGAGCGTCAGGGTGCGGCAGCCCGACTGTGATCGTCAGCCCACCGGGACAAGCCAGCGCCACGGCCGCCTCGAACGCCTTCACGTGCCCGGCCGCCTCGATGACGATCGGAGCCTTGACCTTGGCCTCCAGTGCCTGGTCAACCGTGTAGACCTCGTGGGCACCCATCTTCTTGGCGAGCGGCAGCTTCGACTCGAGGGCGTCGACACCGATGACCTTGCCCTTGCCCAGTGCCACGGCCGTCAACACGGCGGCCATGCCCACGCCGCCGAGTCCGATGACGATCACGTCCTGGCCGTCCTCCGGATGGCCGGCGTTTATGACCGCGCCGCCCCCGGTGAGCACTGCGCATCCCATCACTGCCGCGACTTCCACGGGCACGTCGAGGGCCACAGGCACCACGGACAGACGGTTCACGACTGCGTAAGTGGCGAAACCCGAAACGCCGAGGTGGTGCTTGATCTCCTTGCCGTCACGGTGCAGGCGCATGCCGCCCCCGAGCAGCGTCCCGGCGCCATTGGAAGCTGAGCCGACAGAGCAGGGCAGCTTCCCGTCCGTGAGACACCCAGGGCACTTACCGCACCTGGGCAGGAAGGTCATGATGACCCGGTCGCCCACCTTCAAGTCGTCCACGCCGTCGCCGAGCTCGACGACCGTGCCGGCCGACTCGTGTCCGAGAAGCATCGGAACCGGTCGGGGACGGTTTCCGTTGACGACGGACAAGTCCGAGTGGCACAGGCCGGCGGCGTTTATCTTCACCAGGATTTCGCCGGGACCCGGCGGGTCGAGCTCGAGCTCGCTGATCGTGATGGGCCGGCTCTGGGCGTAGGGCGCCTTCCGCCCGATCTCCTCGAGCACTGCTCCCTTGATCTTCATGGGTGTCTACCCCTCTCATTCTTCGAGGTCGCCGTTGACCCCGACTAAACGCGTCGCGCCCTCGAACGGCCTGCAAGAGAGCAACTCACGTCCCTTTCCACCACTCCATGCTACTGACCAGCACCCTTGGCACGCATTTCCTGCTCAGAGGGTCAATTGACGCGACCCACCTCTGAAACGGGTGGACACGCGGGTGCTCGCCGCACAAATTGGGACGGAAAAGACCCTTGTTCCCACGTCGGCCACCGATTGGCTGTACCGGCAGGCAGACCGTTGGGTCTAGGCGTAGGTGAAAAAGCCCCGCCCTGACTTCCTGCCCAACCAGCCCGCTCGCACGTACTTGCGCAACAGCGGGCATGGGCGGTACTTCGGGTCTCCGAAGCCCTCGTAGAGAACTCCCATGATGGCCAGGCACGTGTCCAGCCCGATCATGTCGGCGAGAGCGAGCGGGCCCATGGGATGGTTCGCGCCGAGCTTCATGACCTCGTCGACGCCTTCCGGGGTGGCCACGCCCTCGTAGACGCAGTAGATCGCCTCGTTGATCATCGGGATCAGCACGCGGTTGACGACGAAACCCGGGTAGTCATTGACCTCCACGGGGGTCTTGCCGAGCCGGACCGCGAGTTCGCCCACGGCCTTGTATGTCTCGTCCTCGGTCTGCAGGCCACGGATGACCTCCACGAGCTTCATGACCGGTACCGGGTTCATGAAGTGCATCCCGATCACCTTCTCGGGACGCTTGGTGACCGCCGCGATCTCCGTGATCGGCAACGAGGAGGTGTTCGACGCGAGGAGCGCGCCAACCGGCGCGACCCTGTCGAGCTCCTGGAAGATCTCGGTCTTGATGTCCATGCGCTCGACAGCCACCTCGATCGCGAGGTCGACGTCCGCGGCGTCGGCGAGCGACGTGGACAATGCGATCCGCTTCAGCACGGCCGACTTCTCGTCCTCGGTCAGGCGACCCTTGGCGATGCCCCGGTCAAGGTCCTTGGTGATCAGGCCCAGCCCGCGCTCGGCCAACTCCGAGGTGATGTCATTCAGCACGACACTTAGCCCGGCCTGGGCCGCGACTTCGGCGATGCCGCTGCCCATCTGCCCGGCGCCTACGACAATTACCTTCTCAATGCTCTTCATCGACGGCCAACTCTCCCAGGTGTTCTCGACTCAACGCTCAACTATGACGGCTACGCCTTCACCGCCGCCAATGCACAGCGCGGCAAGGCCGTAGTGGCTGTCACGCTTCACCATCTCGTGAACCAGGGTCACGAGAATCCTCGCCCCCGAAGCGCCAATCGGATGCCCGAGGGCAATGGCGCCACCGTTGACATTTACCTTGGATTCGTCGAGACCGAGCTCCTGCCTGGCGTAGTAGGCCTGCGACGCGAACGCCTCGTTGAGCTCCACGAGGTCCAAGTCGGAGGCCTTGAGGCCGGCCCGCTCGAGCGCCTTGCGCGCCGCAGGGACGGGCCCGATCCCCATCACCTCCGGGTCGACGCCGGCGGCGGCGTAGCTGACGATCCTGGCCAACGGCTTCACGCCGAGCGCGGACGCCTTCTCGGCGCTCAACACGACGAAGGCGGCCGCCCCGTCGTTGATCCCCGACGCGTTGCCGGCGGTGACGGTCCCATCCTTCTTGAAAACCGAAGGAAGCTTGGCAAGCACCTCGGTGGTGGTGTCCGGGCGCGGTCCTTCGTCGGTGTCGAAGATGATGGGATCGCCCTTTCGCTGCGGGATCTTCACTGCCAGGATCTCGTCGACGAACCGACCCGCGGCGATGGCGGCACCGGCCCTGTGCTGGCTTTCCGCCGCAAAGGCGTCCTGGAGCTCCCGGGAGACGTGGTAGCGCTCGGCGACGTTCTCGGCCGTGATACCCATGTGCACGTCACACAAGGCGCACCAGAGGCCGTCGTGGATCATGCTGTCGACGACGGTCTTGTCGCCCATCCTGTAGCCACCGCGCGCCTCTTGGAGAAGGTACGGCGCATTCGTCATGCTCTCCATGCCGCCGGCAACCAGTGCCTCCGCGTCCCCCGCGCGCACCGCCTGAGCGGCGAGCATCACGGCCTTCAGGCCCGAGCCGCAGACCTTGTTGATGGTCATGGCCGGCACCGTCTCAGGAATGCCCGCATTCATGGAGGCCTTCCTCGCCGGGTTCTGGCCGAGGCCTGCCTGGAGGGTGTTGCCCATGATGACTTCCTCGACCGCCCCTGGCTCGACGCCAGCCCTGGCAAGCGCCTCTCGGATCACCAGAGAGCCCATCTCGGGAGCCGACAGCGGCGAGAGCGAACCGTTGAACTTGCCGATCGGCAGCCGGACGGCACCCGCGATAACTGCGTCTTTACTCATGCACTTTCCCTCTCAACTCAAGGTGAAATGGCTCCACGCTGAGCCACCTGCATTGGGCACCAACAATACTGAAACTCGGCGCGAAACCCCCCATTGGGAGAGGGACGGCGGATCGGCCCCAGTCGCGGGTGCCCGCGGACCGTCCTAGAGCCAGGCACGCTGATTGTCGGGACGAACTGGCCTCACCAGTGCGCTTGGCTGCGCCTCGCCGAAGGCCGCTGCCTAGCTGCCGGAGTATTCCGCCTTCCGCTTTTCGAGAAAGGCCCTCATCCCGGCCTTTTGGTCGCTGGTCGCGAAGCACAAGCCGAACAGGGCTGCCTCCAGGGCAAGCCCCTTGTCCTGATCGAGCTCGCCGCCGTCGTAGACGGCCTGCTTCACCATGCGCAGCGCCTGGGGAGCGAGCGCCGCCAGCTCCTCGGCCACTCCCCGACCGCGCCGGTCGAGCAGGTCGGCCGGAACGACCTCGGTGACGAGCCCTATCCGGTACGCCTCGGCGGCATCAATCAACTGCCCCGAGAGCAGGAGCCAGAGCGCCCTTCCCTGGCCGATGAGCCGAGGCAACCGTTGCGTCCCGCCGAAGCCCGGGATCACCCCGAGGGTCACCTCGGGCTGGCCGAACTTGGTCCCTTCGGCGCAGATCCGTAGGTCGCAGGCCATCGCCAGCTCCATGCCCCCGCCCAGGGCGAAGCCCTGCACGAGCGCGATCGTCGGCTGTGGCAGCCGCTCGAGCCGCCTGAACACGAATTGCCCGGTCTCAGAGAACCTCTGGGCCTCGAGCTCCGACATGTGCTCCATGGAGGCGATGTCCGCACCCGCAGCGAAGGCCCTGCCCTCTGCGCGCAACACGACCGCGCGAAGGTCGCTGCGTTCCGCGATCTCGGCGACCGCCTCCCCGAGTTGGACGAGCACCGTCTCGTTCAAAGTGTTCAGCTGGCGCTCTCCCCTCATGGTGATGACGGCGACCGACCCCTCCGCCTCCCATTCCACGAACCGCTCCGCTTCCATCGCTCATGCCTCCTAATGTCGGCTGCTCGAAAGCCAACCCAGATCGACCAGTGCCTCGTGTCCAGCAACCTCGGGGCTCTCCCGACGCCTGCACGCCCGGGACAGGGCACATTCTCCATCATCCCGGTCCGTGTCCCCGAATCTCCGACTAGTGGAGGAGGTGACGTGCCACGACCATGCGCTGTGCTTCCGACGTCCCTTCATAGATCTCCGTGATCTTGGCGTCACGGTATGCCCGTTCCACCGGATACCTCTCCGTGAACCCGTGGCCCCCGTGGACCTGGACGGCCCTGCCGGCCACTCGGGTCGCGGTCTCGGCTGCGAACAGCTTCGCCATGGCCGCCTCGGTGGAGAAAGCCAAACCCTCGTCCTCCAACCAGGCCGCATGGTGGAGAAGCAGGCGGGCCGCATCAAGCTCCGTCGCGCTGTCGGCGACCATCCACTGGATGGCCTCCTGCTCGGCGATGGGCTTCCCGAACTGGACCCGGTCCTTCGCATAGCTCACCGACGCGTCGAGCGCCCCCTGGGCGATTCCGACCGCCTGGGCGGCGATGGCGACCCGTCCCCCGTCGAGGGTGGCCAGGGCAATCTTGAAGCCCTTGCCCTGTTCGCCCAAGAGGGCGTCTCTCGGGATCCGGCAGTCGTCGAAGCAAAGCGGCGTCGCACTGGACGCCTTGATGCCCATCTTCCTCTCGTTCTCACCGAGCGTGAAACCGGGTGTCCCAGCTTCCACGATGAAAGCGGAGATACCTCTCGTGCCCTTCCCCGGCTCGGTGAGGGCGAAGACGACGAAGACCTGCGCTCTGTCACCGTTGGTGACGAAGATCTTCGCGCCGTTCAGCACCCACTCGTCTCCCTCGAGCCGAGCCGTGGTCCTCATGGACCCGGCGTCAGTGCCGGCGGATGGCTCGGTGAGCGAGAATGCGGCCAGCCACTCTCCGCTCGTCAACCTCGGCACGTACCTGCTCCGCTGCGCCTCGGTGCCGAAGGTGTAGATCGGCCAGGTTCCAAGCGAGGTGTGGGTGGAGACGATGACGGCCGTCGACGCGCAGGCCTTGGCGATCTCCTCAAGCACGAGCACGTAACTCAGGTACCCCGCCCCGGCGCCGCCGACAGCCGTCGGGAACGGCAACCCGAGGAAGTGGAGTGCCCCGAGGTCGGCGACGAGCTCGCTCGGGAAACGGCTCTCCCTGTCTATCTCCGCTGCTATGGGCGCGACCTTGGTGCGGGCGAAGTCCCGCGCCTTCGCCTTGATGAGTTCCTGCTCCTCCGAAAGTCGAAAGTCCACTTTGATCCCCAACCTCGCTCGTCGGGAGCCTTCTCGATAACGACGCGCACCGATGCGGTGCGATGCGAACCGATCAGATTCTCGCGACCCACTCGCTGGGGCCGGTCGTTCCCTCCCATAACGCGAGGAGTCCCGGCCTCACCGGGGCGAGGAGTCGTGCCCGATTGCACGCGAGCCTACTTGAGGGTCAAAGGCGCGCCCGGGCGTAAGTGGGTCAGTCTGACCCCGGAGAGGGTTCTGACCAGGAACTGTCTCCAAAACTGGGGGGCGACGGCGGCGCAGAATCCGGCGCGAAGGCCGAGTGCGTATCGGGCGGATGCAGCTCCATTGCAGGGACGTCGTCTCCCGGGGCTGCTCCTTTCAACGGGTCGAGCAGCGGGCGATCAGCCGAGTGCGAAGCAGGCCACCAAGAACCAGCACAACTGCCAAACCGCCGATCAAGGCTCCCGCCCGCCAGCCGATGACCGACGCCGCGAGGACCGCGACCACGATGCCTAGGACAGCCACGACGGAGAACGCACATCCTGGGGACACGGTGTTGTCGTCACTGGGAGTGAACCGCTCGAACCACGGAATCGCCGGCGCCGCTTCCGAGAGCTCGGTGCCCAGGTCCTCACCGTCGCCGGCATCTGCGTGTGGCACCGGGCAATACTCCCTTGCCCGGGATGAGCGAACAAGCGGGCTCGCCGGGACTCGAGGGCGAATCACCCAGCCCGCTCGCGCCAATCGAGTCTTTCCGCTCGGACCCTTCCGGCTCAGGCAGTTTTCAACGTCAGCTGTCAGATGTCCTAAGGCCGATCGGGCACGAAACCCCGGTGCCGCCGAGACCGCAGTAACCGTTCGGGTTCGCCTCCAGATACTGCTGGTGGTAGCCCTCGGCGTAGTAGAAGGGTCCGGCGGGCTTGATCTCGGTCGTGATCCTTCCGTGTCCCGCCGAGCTGAGCGCCGCCTGGTACTCGGCAAGTGATTTCTCGGCGGCAAGCTGCTGGGCGGGTGAGGTCGTGAAGATCGCGGAGCGGTACTGAGTGCCTACGTCGTTCCCCTGGCGCATCCCCTGGGTCGGGTCGTGACCCTCCCAGAAGACCCGAAGCAGCTTGTCGTAGGAAGTCCTGGCAGTGTCGAACACGACGAGGACGGTCTCCGCATGACCCGTCCGCCCCGTGCACACCTCGTCGTAGGTGGGGTTCGGCGTCTCGCCTCCGCTGTAGCCGACGGCTGTGGTGTAGACACCGTCCGCGCGCCAGAACGTCCTCTCGGCGCCCCAGAAGCACCCCATCGCGAACATGGCTCGCTCGAATCCCGGCGCCGTAGGCGGTCGTAGCGACGTGCCGAGCACCAGATGTCGCTCGGGGACGATCATTTCGCTCTCGCGTCCCGCCAACACCCGCTCAGTCCTCCATCTCACGCAAGGCCCGCAATCGCATTGTTCATACCCCTGGTTTACCGTCACCGAGAGCTCGCCCGTCCACTGAAGTGACGGGCAGCATGCCGGCGACCGAACTTGCCAGGAAGATCTCGTCCGCGCGGAACAGGTCGTCAACCGTGATACGGCCCTGGCGCACTAGGAGACCGAGCCGGGGAACGCCGGTCGAGATGGTCCACCCGCGGGTCATCGAGACGATGATGCCGCAGTCGAGCGACGGCGTGACCAAACCGTCAGGCTCCACGAGGAAGACACTGGACGAGGTCGGCTCGGCCACAAGGCCCCCGGTTGTGAGGAACAGGGCGTCGTCGGCTCCGCGGCTCGCCGTGACCCTCACAGCCGCCTTCGCTCCGGCACCGTCGAGGAGATTCGCCTTGCACAACTCGGCGACGGCATCGCCCACGCGGCGCTCGAGATCGTGCGGGGGCGGGATGGCGAGCACGACCGCCGGGGCCTCTAGCCGGCTCAGGTGGAGCGGGAGATCGAGCACTTGCCCGCCGACGACGCGGAGCGTCTCGAACACGCCGTCGCCCATCTGGAAACCCCTGTCGACGACGGTGATCAAGGCCTTCGCGGCCGGCTCCATTTTTCCGTTTACCCAAACGACGCGGGCCGGGCTTACGCGGGCACCCAAGATATCTCCCGCCTTTCGCCGCCCGAGCCCCCGTTCTCGACGCGGCCGCCATGGTCCCGTCTCGAATCAGACCTCGCCTGTGTACTCAGGGAGAGGGCGCTTGAACAAGCGCGTCTTGCTCACCATGTACACGACCCCCACGACGAGCCAGGTGCCGCCGGCCATCCAGGCCGAGTGGAGCAAGTGGACCCACAGCAGCACGATCACGACCGCACCGAGCGCCGGCGCGATCAGGTAACGCACGACGTCGAACCCGGCGCGCCTGTGCTGGCGCACGAAGAAGTGGTTCGCCATCGACACGTTGACCAAGAAGAATGCCAAGAGGGCGCCGAAATTGATGAGGCTGATGATCCTGTCCAGGTTCTGCGTGGCGCCGATGAAAGTGAGCGCCGCCACAGCCATGACGTTGCACACCGGCGTCTTCGTCTTCGGCCACAGATAGCCGAAGAACCTGTGCGGGATCACGCCGTCGCGGCCCATCCCGTACAGCATCCGCGAGGCGCTGCCCATAGAGCCGATGGCATTCGCCAAACAGGCGGCGACAAGGGCGACGGTGAGCACAGTCGCGAGCACCGGGCCGCCGGCCAGGCGGAAGATCGTGTAGTAGGCCGTGCTCGGGTCGGGCAGGTTTCTCGCGCTTGGCACCAGCAGCGCCGAAAGGTATGTCTGACCCAGGCAAAGCCCGGCAATGAGAAGGAGCGACACGACGGTCCCGATCGACACCGCCCGCGCCGGTCGCTTGGTCTCCTCGGCGAGCGTGCTCACGGCGTCGAAGCCCAGGAAAGAGAAGCAGGCGACGGCCGTGCCGGCGAACATGGGCGTCCAGCGGAACGTGGCGGCGTTGAATATCGGCCTGGTGGAAAACATGGTGCCCGCTCCGACTCCTCCGTCCAGCGCGTGCACGGCGGCGACGGCGAACCAGACGATCACCACGAGCGACACGAGGAGCAACATGGCGGAAATGCGGCTCAGCCACCTCACCTCGCTCAAGTTGGCGCACGTGACGACGAGCACGCCTGCGACCACCCACCACCAGTAGTGGATCGACGGCCACTGCGCACTCGCGAACAACCCGAGCAGGATCATGTTGAGACTCGGGAAGAGCACGTAGTCGAGGGCGATCGCCCAGCCGCCGAGCAGGCCGACATGCGGGCTCAGTCCGCGCCGGGTGAAGGTGTAGGTCGATCCCGCCCGCGGGAAGGCACCGGCCATCGCACCGTAGCTCCAGGCGGTGAGAAGCATCGCCACCATAGCGATCAGATACGCGAGGAACAGGTGCCCGCCCGTCTCTAGCTGCACGGCACCGTAGACCGAGACCGGCGCCAACGGGAACATCATCATCACCCCGTAGACGATCAGGTCGCGTGTGTTGAGAACGCGCTTGAGCCCCGTCGGGACGAGGCGTGGGTCGGCTGCTCCAGAGCCCTTCCCGGGCCCCATCTCAGCCACGACGCGTCGTGGTCGCGCGAGATCGCCCGCCCCGCCGGGCGGGCAATGGGCCGAATAGTCGCTGCATCTCAGATGGTCAGCCCGTCGGGTCCTCGGCCATCCGACACGGGATGTCGGCGTTCTCATCCACGTGGTAGCTCGCACAGATCCTGTGATATCCGTCCGCGATCTGCAGCGGTCCCGCCTTCTTCATCGATCCCCTGACCAACAGAACCGGCGAGAGCATCACGCCGGTCTTCACCTTCTTCAGATCCGAACTGACGTGCGGGTTGTCGACAGGCAAGAGCTGAAGGCCGCTCGCGCGCAGCAGGTCCTTGGCTTTGAAATGCTCGATCGGCGCGACACGCAGCTCTGCCACGACGGCGTCGACCAATGGCCCGGGCAAAACGAGCGCGAGGTAGCTGGCTGCAGCGGGGTAGTCGTGGTCGTCCGGCTCCGCCTTCCAGTGCTCCTTGCTCATGGCACCTCCCCCTCCTCTTCGGGACCTGGCGGGCCCGGTTGCGGGGCCCAATTCCCGAACCTCTCCAGAGTGCCTTGGGCCGCGGTGGCGGCCTTCGGGTCGCCGCCGCGCCCTCGCAGCACGAGGGCCAGCCCCACCGCGAGGATCGCCCCGACAAGTGGGCCCGCGGCGTACACCCAGTAGTGGCTGAACATCCCGAGCGCGGCGTCAGGACCGAATGACCTGGCCGGGTTCATCGAGGCACCGGTGATGGGGCTTCCCCAAATGCTCGCGACGGTTATATAGCCACCCACCGCGAGCGCGGATAGAGGACCGACCTGCTGTGCGCCCGAGGCCGTGCCCAGTATCACTGTCACCAGACCCAGGGTGAGGATTATCTCGAGCACAAAGGCCTTCGGATCAGAGACGCGCGGCCCGGGCAGAGTCGATCCGAGGAGCGCCAAACGACCGAACAGTCCCCTCAAGATGAGGCAACCGAGGGTTGCGCCGGCGAGTTGCGCGATCACGTAACCGGGCACGCGCCGCCAGGGGAACTCCCTCCTGAGCGCGAAGGCGATGCTGACGACCGGGTTGAGATGCGCGCCCGATATGGCCCCCAAAGAAAGGATGATCGCCATCACCATGAGACCAGGGGAAGCCACCGCGAGGACGTGCGGTACCGAGCCGGGCGCGAAGGCGTTGACCACGGTCGGCCCCGCGCCCGCGAAGACGAGGAACAAGGTCCCGAACAACTCGCAAAGCAAGCGGCGCCATTCGTGGGAGAGATTGTCGAACTCGGCCACCCAGGGTGGCTCGAAAGCGAGAAGGGATCTGTAGGGTACGGAGCGGCCTCGGGGAGCCGACCCTGTGTTCAGTTCGCGCCTCGGATCGTCTGCCATCTTTCCTAGGTTGCCAGAACAAGCAGGCAACGCGGCGGATCAGCTCCGAGCGACGGCCGAAGGCGCGGGACCCGCGCCCGGGCGCTGGCCAAGGCTCCCCTCACGGCCGTCTTTTCACCAAGTGCGCGAAGTTTCGCTACGCTGCCCCAAACCCACGTCGGCCTCCCGAGAAAGGAAACCCAACAATGCGCTGGAACCTTCCACCCGGACAGATGCCCGAGGCGTGGTTCAACGTAGTGCCTCAGCTGCCCGAACCCTTGCAGCCTGACCTCCACCCGGGAACCCGCCAACCCATCGGGCCGGACGATCTGGCGCCTTTGTACCCAATGGCGCTCATCGGCCAGGAAGTGAGCTCCGAGCCGTGGGTGGACATCCCCGGCGAGGTCATCGACGTGTTGCGTCTGTGGCGGCCCACACCGCTCGTGCGGGCGGAACGCCTCGAAAAGGCGCTTGGCACGCCGGCGCGCATCTACTTCAAGGACGAGTCAGTGTCGCCGGCGGGATCTCACAAGCCGAACACCGCCGTCCCTCAGGCCTTCTACAACAAGCAGGCCGGGGTGGCAAGGCTCGCCACCGAGACCGGTGCCGGCCAATGGGGAAGCGCTCTCGCCTTCGCCTGTGCGCTCTTCGAGCTCGAGTGCAAGGTCTACATGGTCCGCGCCTCGTACAACCAGAAGCCCTATCGCCGCGTGATGATGGAGGTGTGGGGAGGCTCGGTCGTCCCGTCCCCCGTCGACGATCCGGACAGTCCCGGCTCGCTCGGCTCCGCCATCTCGGACGCCATCAGCGACGCGGTCTCGAGGGAGGACACCCATTACGCGCTCGGCTCGGTCCTCAACCATGTCCTTCTGCACCAGACCGTCATAGGGCTCGAGGCCAAAGACCAGTTGACACACGCCGGGGAGCGACTGCCCGACATCGTGATCGGCTCTTGCGGCGGCGGTTCGAACCTAGGTGGCATCTCGCTGCCCTTCGTGCCCGAGGCCGGTGTCGACCTCTTGGCTGTCGAGCCCTCGTCGTGCCCCACGCTCACGGCGGGGAAGTTCGAGTACGACTTCGCGGACGTCGCCGAGACCACGCCCCTTTTGCCTATGTACACCCTCGGCCACAAGTTCATGCCTCCGTCGATACATGCCGGTGGCCTGCGCTACCACGGGGATTCGCCCATCATCTCGAGTCTCGTGAAGAACGGCCGCATGAGAGCTGTCGCCTATCCCCAGGGCAAAGTCTTCGAAGCGGCCGTCCAGTTCGCACGGACCCAGGGGACGATCCCGGCTCCTGAGACCGCCCACGCGATCCGGGCAGTCATCGACGAGGCGTTGGCGGCCAAGGAAGCCGGGCAGGAAAAGGTGATCCTGTTCAGCTACTCCGGGCACGGCCTGTTGGACCTTGGCGCCTACGACGACTACCTGCACGGGCATCTCGACCGCGGCTAGGGGCCGGCTGCCGCGGGCCTGAAGCAGCCGCACACAACACAACCTGTAGCCACTCCCGGGTGCGACGCTCCACTCCGGGTGGTCTGTGACGCGGCGCTCGCGCGGCTAACTTCCGTTGCATGGGCTCAGGTATGTGCGGCACTCCCGTCTTCCCGAAGCGGCACGCTTTGATCGCCGTGGTGGTCGCTGGCTGTTGCCTCCTCGTCGCGGGGTGCTCCTCGCTTTCCGGCACGAACTCGACGACCTCGCGGCTCGGGGGCTCGAGTTCAACTTCGACGTCGTCAGCGTCGACGTCGTCAGCGTCGACGTCGACCTCGACTTCGACTTCGACGACGACCACGCTGCCGGGCCTCGCCCAGCCAACTAGTTCTCATCCCATCACGATCCTCGACGTCGGCGACTCGCTCGGCGAGGATCTCGGCCTCGGCCTCGGATACACGATCGGTTCCAGCCCGATAGTGCGCGTCATCCAAGACGCCGTCGGCGACACGGGTCTGGCGCGCCCGGACTACTACAACTGGCCGCTTCACCTCTCGGAGGAGCTTGCCGAATATCACCCGCAAGTAGTGACGATCCTCATCGGCGGGAACGACTCGCAGAATTTCCTCGTGAACGGCGAACCGGTCGTATTCGGCACTCCTGAGTGGCACGCGGTCTATTCACAGCGAGTCGCGCTCATGATGACCGAGACATTGAGCGCGGGCGCCAAGATGGTCTGGGTCGGCCTGCCGATAATGCAGAACCCCGCCTTCGCCGCCTCGATGCAGACGCTCAACTCGATCTACCAGGCCCAAGCCGCGCTGCACCCAGGTGTCGTGTTCCTCCCGACTTGGGCGTTGTTCTCGAACGCCGCCGGCGAGTACTCCGCCTACCTCACCAACAGCTACGGCCAAACGGTTCTCGCCCGCGACGACGACGGGGTCCACATCGCACCTCCTGGTGGCTGCGACATCGTCGCCGTGGCCGCTATCAAGGAGATCGAGTCCGTCTGGCGCGTTCACCTCGGGATCTGATCTCGGCGGGCCGCCGCTCGAAGCCCCAGGAGCCCTTCCCGCCCAGACACGGACCTGGAGGTGACCGCAACTAGGTCCTCACGCCGCCTGAGTGTCCCTTGTCCTCGACCGGGCACGTCCCGCAAGCGCCGTGGGCACTTCCCCATATGCGAGTCGCGCCTTGGTGCCGGCGCCGGCAAGGAGCGCCCGGGAGCCGCAGGCGTGCTGGAGCCCGCTCGCCTGCCACGCCCTCCTGCAGCTGTCGAGCCGAGCTCGAGGCCATCAGTCCGACGAGACGGCGAGCCCTCCCACGTGCGCTATCGCCAGCCCGTCCGGCTCGCCGCCGCCGTCCCAGTCCTCCACCAGCTGACCGGAGGCGTCACGACGAAACACGGGAATCGCCCCGAGCGAATGCACGATGTCCACCGTGTCCCCGAGCTCGCGGCGCCAGGTGGCCGCCTCGGTTACGAGTGTGCCGATGGCCACCGGCTCCGCTCCGACGCGGTGCAGGAGATTGAGCGCTGCCCGCATGGAGGCGCCAGTCGAGATGACGTCGTCTACGAGCCCGACGCGCTTGCCCTTCACGACGTCGACTCTTGCCACGTCGAAGAGCAACCTCTGCTGCACTCCTGTCGTGATCGACCGGAGTGGCTCGCTGATCGCGTCGCGCAGGTGCAGCTTGGGAGTCTTCTGCAAGATCAGGTAGTCGTCGAGGCCGAGCGCTCGTGTCACTTCGATAGCGAGCGGGATGCCCATCGTCGCCACGGACACGACGAGATCGAGTTCGAACGGGGCGAGCTGCTCCGCGAGCTCGGTGGCTGCTCGCTCGACGAATCCGACGCCGTGGTCCACCGTGATGAGGAGCGCAATGGCTAGTTCATCGGTGATCGGGATCAGCGGCAGGTCGATTTGTTGAGAGCCGACCGTCGCGCGATAGATGCCTGCAGGCGTGACCATGGTTACGATGCTCGCCGGTCCAGAGCCCGGACGCAACTAGGCACCCCGAAATCGGCCGAGGCGTCCAGCTCTGCGGTCAGGCGGAGGCGACCGAGTGGGGGGCCGACTCCTTGCGGAACTTCCTCCTCGCGGCCTCGGCGTCCCCCGTCGGGGCATGGTGCTCCAGCCAAATCGTGAATTCCTCGGCGGGCATCGGCCGGTCCAGGTAGTAGCCCTGGGCGACGTCGCAGCCGAGCTGGGAGAGACGCTCCATAACGGCTCGGGTCTCGACCCCCTCGGCCACCACTGTCATCCCGAGCCCGTGCGCGAGCTCGATCGCCGAGCGAACGATGATCTCGTCCTCCTCGTGAACGGCCATGCCGGAGACGAACGGGCGGTCGATCTTGATCTCGTCGATCGGGAGTCGCCTCAAGCGCGGGATGGAGAACTGTCCGGCTCCGAAATCGTCGACGGAAAGGCGCAGTCCCATCGCTCCGAGTCGCTCCATCACGTCGTCGGTCCGCTTCGGGTCGTCCCCGGCGGTGCTCTCTGTCATCTCGAGCTTGAGCATCGTGGCCGGCATCCTCCACTTGCCGAGCACCGCCGCCACTTCACCCGGGAAACCAGGATCGGCGAGGTCGCGCATGCAAAGGTTGACCGCTATCGGGACGCGCCAGCCGCCGTCGGCCCATTCGCGCCACTGGCGGCCCGCCTCGTGGACGACGTGCAGGGTCAGCTCCCTGATGAGGCTCGTCTCTTGCGCGACAGGAATGAAATCGGCCGGCAGCAACAAACCCCGGCCGGGATGGTCCCACCGAACGAGCGCTTCGACGGCAACGATCCCGCTGGCTTTGACCGCGATCTCGGGCTGGTAATGAAGGACGAGCTCCTGATCCCCGATCCCCCGTCTCAGCTCGCCAACCAGGTCAAGGCGTCCGGCAGCTCGCATGTCGACCGAGACGTCATAAAAGGCGTGTCCGAGACGGCTGTCCTTCGCGACGTGCATGGCGGTGTCTGCGCATCTGAGAAGTGAGTCGGCATCGGCACCGTCCCGGGGATACACGGATACGCCGAGGCTCGCCTCGAAGCTCATTGGCAGTCCCTCGAGATCGATCGGCTGGTCGATGGCCGCGCGGACCCTCCGGATCACTTCCACTACGTGCCGGCGATGTGCCTCAGGCACCATCACGGCGAACACGTCGCCGCCGAGGCGGGCTACCGAGTCGCTCTCGCGGACGACCCGCTGCAGACGTCGCCCGACCTCCTCCAACAGCCGATCGCCGGTGGCGTGGCCAAGCGTGTCATTGAACGGCTTGAACCGGTCCAGGTCGATCACGACCACAGCCAGTTCGCTGCCATCCTGTTGCGCGTCGAGGATCGCCTCGAAAACCCTCCTCGAGAACAGGACACGGTTCGGCAACCCAGTGAGCGAGTCGTGAAGATCCTGCGCGAGCAGTTGCTTCTGCACCAACGCTCGCGACTTCTCCGCCGCCTTGGGCCGTGTGATGTCGAGGACCACCCCCGCCGCGCCTCGTGTCGCTCCGTCAGGCCCGCACGTGGCCCGGCCGTGCTCGGCCACCCAGCGCGTCTCGCCGTTGGCATGGAGGACCCGGTACTCGAGCGAGTAGGTCGATCCCCGCTCGAGCGCCGCGCTCACCTCCTGTCGCACCTGCGCCAGGTCGTCGGGATGGACGATGGAGTCGTAACTGTGGGCCTTGTTGTCGATGAAATCGCTTGCCGGATACCCGACGAGTTCCTCGATCTGGTCGCTCATGTACTGGACGGTCCAGGTTTCGTCGCAGGAGTAGCGATACACGACGCCAGGGATGTCGTCTATGAGCGAACGGATCCTGTCGTCGGCCTCGTTCGCGCCGCCCGCGGCCTTGCTCCGCGGTGTGATGTCCAGGCAATGGCCCGAAAGCGTGGTCTTGCCGAAGAGGTCGACGACGGGCACGCCCTTGTCGTAGATCCAAAGGACGGTCCCATCCTGGGCCACCATCCGGTACTCGCTCACGTATGGCTCGCCGCTCGCGGCCGCGTCCCAGTGCTCGGTTATCACTCGCTCCCTGTCGTCAGGGTGCAAGAGCCTCGCAAAAAGAGCCGAGTCGTTGGCGGCACTGCCGGGCGCGATCCCGAACACGGCTGCGCTGCGGACGCTGAGATCGTTCACAAGCACCGGGCTCCCAGGAGTGGCCCGGTAGGAGAGCACGAAGAACTGCTCGAAGACTGACCAGGCTTCGATCGCATCGTTGACCGCCGCCAACCTCGCGGTCGGCGGCTTGGACGGGGGGCCGGACGCCATCGGACTACGCAATCTCCGCCATCACGAATGTAAACATCGACTCAACCGGGATGAGACTTGAGAACAATCCCAGGTCAGGAGCGTCGAGGGTTGCCCGCCGCGCTCCCAGAGCGACGGTCTTGGCCCGCGGCGTGGAGGCAGCCGGCGGCGCGGCCTCATGCCTGATCGCCTCCGCGCCGGCATCCCCAGTCTCAACTTGGCACCACATCCAACGGTCCCCTCGCAGCCGTTCGGTTAATCGGTCGCAGCCCGTCCCGCGCCTAGTCCCTCACGCCGGTCTCCGCTGCAAGAACTGTCTCACCCACGCACCGGGTCTGCACTCCGAAATCACAGATAAGGAGTGCGCTCCCCCTCGCCCACCACCGGACCGGCGTCCTGCCCCACGCGAGGGCCTCGTGTGGGCCCGACGCCCCGCATCTGTTCCAGCTGTCGCTGCGTCGCCACCTGTTGGACGAACAACGTCGCCTGAATGCCCTGGAAGAGCCCTGCGAGCCAGCCCACGAGCTGCCCCTGGGCCACGCGCAGCTCGGCGTCGCTTGGGGGACCGTCGTCGAATGGGATGGCGAGGCGATCGAGCTCGGCCGCAAGTTCCGGCGAGAGAGCGCCCTCGAGCTGTCGAATCGACTCGTGGTAGATCTCCTTCATGCGGGAGCGGCTCGCCTCGTCCAGAGGTGCCAACCGGACTTCGTCGAGAAGCTGCTTGGCCATCGAGGCGATCCGCATGAGCTTCGCCGGCTGGGCGACGACCTCCTCGTCCTCCAGATCGCTCGGCTGGGCGATTTCGACTGGCACAAGGACTTGCGCCCCGGGTTCCCCGCCGGTGGGGGGAGTTGGAGAAGCGGGGGCTGGCGGGTCTGTGTTCATGAGAGGATTCTGCCCCATGCCGGTGCCCGCGCGCGAGCGTGGCCCCAAGCCGCCCGGTCCTCGAGCCCTGCCGCCTCAGCGCCAAAGGTGGTCGAGATCGACCGTGATCGTCGAGTGCGCGCCTAGTACGCCCGCGGCGCACTGCCGCACGGGCGTCACCTCCTGGATGTCGAGCGCGGAGAGCACGTCTTGGGAAAGGAACCGACTCGCGGGAGCGAGGCAGTGGCGGTCGTTGTGGGCGCGGCGGTGCACCGGCATCCGAAGAGGCGTGTAGAGCGTCAGCCGATCCCTGGCTCTGGTGGTGGCGACGTAGAAGAGCCGCCGCTCCTCGGCGAGCCCGGCGGCATTCGTCAGCGCCATGTCAGATGGGAAAGCACCGTCGACGAGATGGGGAAGATGTACCGCCGACCACTCCAGCCCTTTGGCCGAGTGGACTGTCGAGATGACGACGTAGTCCTCATCGAGATGGGGCGGTCCGGCGAGGTCACCCGATGCCACCGGCGGGTCAAGTGTGATCTCGGCCAGCCACGCGGAAAGATCGTCCATAGCGGAAGCCGCGGAACACAACCGATCGAGGTCCTCGACCCTGGCCGGCCCTTCGCTGTAACGGGCCAGGACCAACGGACTCAGCAGCTTGAGAACCCCGGTCACGCGGGCCGACGTGCCGATCATCTCCCTCGCGTTGTCGAGCGCTTCCAGGGTCTTCGCGAGCGCTACGCGCGAACGGGCCGGCGCGGCCGCCACAGCCTCCGCCCACTCGACCGGGCGCGAACCCACTCGGGGCGCCAGTAGACCCAGCAGGGAACGGCCCCGGGCGGGGCCGATGCCCTCATGCATTCGCAATAGTCGGAACCACGCCAATTCGTCGGCTGGGTTGTCGAGCAGCCGAACCGCGGCGGCGAAGTCCTTCACGTGCGCTGCTTCCACAAACCTCAGACCCCCGTACTTGCGATACGGGACGCGGCGCGCGGTGAGCTCGAGCTCGATCAGGTCGCTGTGGTAGGCGGCGCGGACCAGTACCGCCTGGTCCCTCAGGCGCATCCCTTGATCATGGGCGTCGAGGATCCGGTCGACGACGGCTCGGGCCTCGCTCGGCGCGTCGTGGCACCGCACCAGCACCGGCCGGCACCCGCCCGGCCGCACGCCGTTCAGGGTCAGGGCGACCCCGGACTGTGCCGGTCTGGCGAGATTCGCCAGGTTCAAGATCGGCTGCAGCGACCTGAAATTCCGTTCGAGCGGAATCACGGTCGCTCCCGGCAACGAGGTCGCCAGCTCATGGAGGTACCGCGAGTCGGCGCCGCGGAACCCGTAGATCGCTTGCGCGTCATCACCCACGACCGTCAGGCCGTTCCCGTCCGGCCGAAGTGCTCGCACAATCTCGACCTGCAGCGCGTTCACATCCTGGTACTCGTCCACGAGCACGTAGTCGAACATCTCGACGATGCGCGGCCCCAGGTTCTCGTCCAAAAGTGCCGCCCGCCACAGGAGAAGCAGGTCGTCGAAGTCGACCTGACCACGCGACCTCTTTCGAGACACATAAGCCTTGAAGAGTCGGGCGATCGCCTCTCCATGTGGCTCACACCAGGGAAAGTCGGTCGCCAGCACCTCGCCGAGGCGCTGCCGGGTGTTTATGCACCTCGAGTACACCTCCACCAACGTGGCGGACCGCGGGATGCGCACCTCTCCTGCCGTAAGGCCGCTCTCGTCCCGCAGAAGATCCATCACGTCGGCGGCATCGGCCGGGTCCAGCAGCGAGAAACCGGGCTGCAGCCCCAAGGGTTCCGCGTAGGCGCTGATCAGCTGGTGCGCCACCGCATGGAAAGTGCCTCCCCTGAGTCGGCGCCCGCACTCACGATGGCCGCTCAGGGCAGCTGCCCGGCCGAGCATGTCGTCAGCCGCGCGCCGCGTGAATGTCAACAGCAGGATCCTCTCCGGGGGCACACCGCGCTCCAAAAGGCAGGCGACACGGGCCGTGAGCGTGCGGGTCTTGCCGGTGCCGGCTCCGGCGACGATCACCAGCGGGCCGTCCCCATGCACGACGGCGGCAAGCTGACCCTCGTCGAGATCGGCGTCCCAGGCAGCCTCATCGTACATATGTTCGAGCCTATCGCTCAGCTGCTTCTGGGTCGAGAACCACCATTTGACCTGTCCAGGCCACTACCGTCAGGTCAGTGAAATACAAGTACTCAAGAATTTCCTCAACAAGTCGATAATCGTTCCCGTGTCCTCGCAAGGCAGCACTGAGGAGCGCGCCTCAGAGCCTGTAATCAATGCCGCCCCTGGTGCGGCAGAGACAAACCGGCTCCCCGCTGCTCCGAGCGCTGATTGCACCCCCGTTGGGACTGACCAGCCGCCACCCCAAAGCAAGACCTCGAGCATCGCCGCCACGGTCGGCTGCCTCATCTTCACCGCGGCTCTGGCGGCGGGCGCCACTGTCCTGCTCACCTGGGGACCCATCGCCGGATTCGGTCCGGTGAGGAGCCTGGTCCCCCAGCCTCTCGTCGCCGGACTGCTGACGATCACGTTCGCGGCGGTCCTGCTCGGGCCTGTCACTGTCCATTACCGAGGCCAGACGTACCTCTTCGCTCTGAGCGAAGTGCCCCTTCTCCTGGGTCTCGTGATAGCGAGCCCCTTGGTGCTTGTCATATGCCGGGTGATCGGAGAGGCGACGGCACTCGGCGCCGTCAGGCGACAATCTCCCCTGAAGCTCGCCTTCAACCTGGCGGCGGGTGCGATGTCGTCGGTGGTGGCGATCATCGCCTACCGCGAGCTTCTCGACCGGTTCATCGTCACCGGCGGCGCCCGCGTGGCCGTCCTTCCCATCGGTTGGGCGGCCGGCGCCCTGGCACTGATAGCGGCTTTCGTGTTCAGCCACTTCGCGGTCTACATCGTCGTTAGCCTGCAACGGCACTCCCTGCGGACCAAATACGGGTTCGAGTTCACCACCGTCACACTGATGCTCGTCTCGAGCGTCGCCCTCGCCCTGGTGGTCCTCGACGCCGCCTGGTGGGACACCTGGGCGATGCTCCCGCTCGTGACAGTCGGCGCCCTCATCGTCTTCGCCTACCGGTCCTACGTGCGCCTGACGAACCGCTTCGGCGCCCTCCAACAGCTGTACGACTTCTCGAGCTCCATGAGCGGCACCTATCTCGAGACCACCGGAACCGCCTGGGCGGTGCTGGAGCAGGTGCAGTCGGTAATGAGATCGAGTCGGGCAGAGCTCGTCATCGTCGACGAGTGGCCCGCGGTTAGACACTTCGCGTTGCACGACGAATCCCGTTCGACGACCGAGGAGACGATGGCCGACGACTCCTCGATGATCTCCAACGCCATCGTCAAACAGCAGTCGTCCCTGCAGTCCGGCCCGACTCCAAGTCACAAGCGGGACTCGGAGACTGATCGGCTGTTGTGGGACGTCCGTGGCGCCGTCGCGGTGCCGCTCATCAGCGGAGAACGGACGCTCGGGGCGCTGGTCGCTATCGACCGCGACGAAGGATTCGACCCCTTCGATGACGACGACATGCGTCTGTTCGAGGCACTGGCCGCACACGCGAGCACCACCATCGAGCGGGCACAGCTGATCGAGGAACTCCGCCTCGAAGCCGAGAGCAAATGGCACCTCGCGACCCACGACTCGCTCACAGGGTTGCCCAACCGGACCCTCTTCCTCGACAACGCCGCGAGCGCGATCAACGAGACCAGCAAGGCGGCGGTGGCACTGCTCGATCTCGACCGGTTCAAGGAGATCAACGACACCCTGGGTCATGACACAGGCGACCGGCTGCTGTGCAAAGTTGCCGATTGCTTGGTGAAAGCAAGCAGCGGACGCGCCACGGTCGCCCGGCTCGGTGGAGATGAATTCGCCCTCGTCGTGCCAGACGTCACCGGACCCGAGGAGGCGACCGGCATCGTGCGCGATCTGCTCGCGGCGATATCCAAGCCGATAGACGTCGACGGGATCACCCTCGTGGTCACGGCAACTGCAGGGCTCACCCTGGCGCCGGACCACGGGGAGAACGTCGCCACGTTGCTGCAGCGGGCCGACATCGCCATGTACCACGCCAAACACAAGCATTCCGGCATCGAGCTCTACCTGCCCGAGCACGACCAGAGCATGCAGCGCAAGCTCCTCCTCGGTGGCCACTTGGCGGAAGCTCTCGCCAGCGGCCAGCAATTGAGCGTCGTTTACCAGCCGATTTCCAGTCTCGCTTCCGGTGAAGTGTCATGTGTCGAGGCCTTGGTCCGCTGGTTCCACCCGGTCCACGGACAGGTCCCCGCCGACGAGTTCGTCACGATCGCCGAGCAGATGGGCCTCGTCGGCCAGATCACCGACTTCGTCGTCGCCGAAGCCTGCAGACAAGCGGCCAGTTGGAGGCGCGACGGCTTCGACGTGGCGGTGGCGATCAACATCTCCGGCCGTGACCTGTCGAATCCGTCCTTGGTCAAAGACATCGCCCGGCATCTCGAGACGAGCGGGCTGCCAGCCAGTGCGCTGACACTCGAGATCACCGAGACCGAGGTAATGGCCGACATCGACGAAGCTTGCGAGGTGCTTGGACAGCTCTCCAGGTTGGGGCTGCGAGTGGCTGTCGACGACTACGGCACCGGCTATTCGTCGCTCGCCTATCTCCATCGCCTGCCGGTGAACGAACTTAAGCTCGACCGCTCCTTCGTCTCGAACATCGCGACCGATCAGAGCAACTCGATAATCGTCCGGTCCTCGATCGCCATGGCGCATTCGCTCGGGTTGACCATCGTCGCCGAAGGGGCCGAAGACGAGCTCACCTGTGCCATCCTCGCTGACGCCGGCTGCGACTCGGTCCAGGGTTACTACTTCTCGCCGCCGCTGGAGCTGGACGATCTGCTCCATTGGCTTGGCACGAACCCGCACCTGCGGTTCTCCCACGAGATCAACGCGTCAAGGGCCCTTCGCATCGTTCCCGGCCGCCCCGAGGACGTCCCGCCGGCTGACCGGGCAGACAACTCCCAGCTCAGGGGCTGATTCCACTTCCTCTTTGGGGCCGCACTACTGTCAGCGGGAAGCTGAGAACCTTGGCGCCGCGACCCCACTCCGGCCGCCGATTCCGGGACCGTCCGCCTAACCGTTGACAACGTGGTTGGTGTGACTATTGTGCAGTCGCGCCTTGAACTGGGATGATGACAGAAACCGGGGGATTTGAGGGCACCGGTGGCTCGGTTTGTCGCCCTCGTATCCCCCGACCATGGTCCCCTGCTTGGAAGGGAGGTGGTCGAATTGGTCAGCTATGGACCCGTCTGGGGTTAAGTCATCCGACTTAGTCCTGATGAATCCAAACTGGAGTCGTCGTTGCTTTGAGGTTGCGGCGACTCTTCCCATTTCTTATCGGAACGGCAGGCGGAATCCTTTAGCAGTCCGAGATCTCCGCCTGCCGTTTTCCGCGCCACTCGCGAGGAAGCGGCCGGCCTTCCATCGGCCCAGGCTGCGCGGCCTCAAAGTGGGCTCGGGTTGGCAAATGCCCGCGGAGCCGTGAAACGCGCGCCATGATTCACTGTGCTCTCCGGGCAGGGGTCCAATAAGAGCGAAGACGCTCCGGCAGCCGGCCCTCGGACTGCTCGATCTCTGGGTCGGCGCTTCAACTACCTCTGGTCGACTTTCACGGTCTCGAGCCTCGGCGACGGGCTTGGCTACGGAGCCGTGCCTCTCCTGGCCCTGTTCGTCGATCCCCACCCGTTCCCCGTCGCCTGTGTCGCTGCTGCTGACACTTTCCCCTGGCTCGTGCTGGCGTTGCCCGCGGGAGCTGTCGCCGACCGGTTCGAGCGTGGACGGGTCATGGCCATGACCAACGTGGGGCGCGCTCTCGTTCTCGTGGCCTTGGCACTGCTAGTCGGCTACCACCGGATCGACCTGTTGTGGCTCATCGTCCTCGTGTTCGTGAACGGCGGCGGGCGCGCCATCTACTACTCGGCGTCCCAGGCGACCGTGCCGGAGCTGGTCGGGCCGCACGCGTTCACACGCGCGAACGGGATCTTGAGCGGCACCGAGGCCGCGGCCGAGCACCTCGGCGGACCGATACTCGGCACTCTTGCGTTCGCGGCCGTGAGGGCCCTCCCCTTCTTCGCTGACGCCGCCGCAGTCGGGACTGCGGGACTGTCCCTGCTCGGGTTTCGCACCGAGCGACTAAAACCTGGACCGGCTCACAGCTCGATCCTCGACGGCCTGAGACAGCTGATGCGAGACCGGTCACTCAGACTTCTCGTGACCCTGTTGGCGGCTCTGGCGGGCTTACAGGGCCTCGTCATGGGCGTGCTCGTCATCATCGCCACGGTCGACTGGGGAGTGACCAAGAGCCTGTACGGGCTGTTCTTGGCGGCCGGGGCGATGGGCAACGTGCCCGGTGCCCTGCTCGCGGATCGGGTCGCCACCCGCTTCGGCAACGTCCGCGCCCTCATCGCCTGCGCGCTCGTCTCCGGACTCGCCTATCTCGTCATGGCCTCGGCGGGGGGCTGGCTGGTGGCAGGTGCGGCCTTCGCAGTGGTGAGCTTCGCCGTCTACGCAGGAAGCGTCGTGGCGAACTCACTTCGCCAGCGCCTGACGCCCCGGGACCTGATGGGGCGCGTGGGGTCAGCGTGGCGCGGCATCGTCTGGGGTGCCTTCCCGATCGGCTCGCTCATCGGCGGGAGCCTCGCCGCCCTCGGTGGCCTGCGTTTGCCGCTGCTCATCGCGGGTGCAGCGCAGTGCGTAGTCGCGATCGTGCTCGCGCGCCCTTTGTCCCGCAGCCTGGCCGCTTCTGAGATCGAGACCGCGGCCGGGGGCTGAGCGGTCGACTAGGGCAGAGCGGCACACCGGCAGCAGAACCACTCGACCCGGGACCTTGTGTCGCGGTCGTTTGGCCAAGGCTCTGTCTCACCGGGCGCGAAATCGCACGAGCGAGTCCGGCGAACACGACCTGACGATGCCGGCCGACTCCGCGACTCAGGCGTTTCCTACCTGCAAATCGCGCCCAGGCGTCCAAAGCCTGAAGGCGGCCCAGCCAATCAACAGCGCGCCCCCGAGGGCGAGCTGGCTAACGGCGAAGGTGCCGCGCAGACCGAGCGGACCGATGAGAGCACCCACAACCAGCGGGCAGACGATCGCGGAAACGGCCCACACGACGTTCAAAAGGCCCATGACGACACCGACGCCCAGGCCCGCGTCCTTTGCCCCGGACCCGCCGAGCGGATAGGCGACAACCCAAAGGACCGAACGGACTAAGGCCGTGGCGCACAGCATCACGATCACAAGCACGGGAGTGGTGCTCAGGCTCGTCGGCGACATCACGAGAGCCAATACGAGGCCTGCGCCAAGCACCGTACGAAGACGGTTGGCCCGTTCGCCGAACCGGCTGGTGACCGAGCTGCCGATGATGAACAAGACGGCCGAGACCGAGAACACAAGCCCGATCGAGCCCTCCGAGACACCGGACTCGTGCAGTGCGAGTGACCCGAGCAGCGTCGCGACTGCGGCGGAGGCGCCGGCGGCGACGACGGCGACGGTCGCCCCGATGATCTTCAAGTCGGCCGCAGCGGCACGAAGGCTCGCGAAGATTCCCACCCGGGCGGCGGCGCTCTTCACCTCGAGATCGATTGTCGTCAAAAGCACCGTCACGACTGCGGTCAGCGCAGCCGCGATCACAAACGGAGCCGCGATCCCGAAGTACTGGGCGATGAAACCCGCGAACGCCGGGCCTGCGATGCAACCGACGCCGGAGGCAGTGATGGTCCCCGCCAAAGTCGACTCGTCGTGCGAGGTGTTCGCGAGCCATGCGAGCGCGGTCGTCCACACGATGCCGTACCCGACGCCGAACAACAGCCGGGAAGCGAGCAGCAACGTGAATGTCGGCGAGAAGGCTTGGCCGAGCGTTGCCACGACCATGAGCCAGCCTGCCCACAGCGTCAACGCCCGAGCCCCGAAGTGATCGGAAAGCTTGCCCGCGGGCAGCGACACGATGAGGGTTGTGACAGCCGTCGCCGCCAACAGAGCCGCCGTGCCAACTCCCGTGAGCTGGAACCGGTGGGCGTAAGAGGGCAACAGCGGGGCGATGGCCGACTGCAGGAGTGAAGACAGCACGATGATCGCGTAGACGTAGGCGCGCAGCCTGCCGATACGTTTGTCGGGCGCGCCGGTCTCGGCGGGGGCCACGCCCGCCCTGACGATTTCGACTGGACCGGTCAGCATGTGATCGTCCTCGTCGTTCCGCTGTCGTCTCGCGATGTCTTCGTTGCCATCTGGGACCACCGTACGCTGGACTCTTCCGTCATCCCCTATTTTACGACATCATTTATCGCTAGTAACCTGAATGTTTGATGCCTGAACGATCAATCTGGTCGATCGATAAGGGAGTCGGGTTACGCGAACTGCGGGCGCTGCTCGCAGTCGCGGACCTCGGGTCGTTCCGCCGTGCTGCCGCTGAGCTCGGCTACACCCAATCCTCGGTCTCGCACCAGATCGCGTCGCTCGAACGGGCGCTCGGCACGGAGTTGTTCACTCGCCCGGGAGGGCGCGGAGCCGTGAAGCTCACAACCAGCGGCACAGCCGCCTGTAGACGGGCCCGGCGGGTCCTCGGCGAGGTGGAGGCGATGGGCGCCGACGTCGACTGGGCGCAAAGGGGAGAGCGGACTCGGATCAGGGTGGGTGTGTTCCAGACGGCGGCGGCGGAGTTGATGCCGGCAGCCTTGCGCTCGTTCCGGGAGACTCACCCCGAAGTCGAGGTCGTCCTGACCGAGGTCGAGGAGATCCAGTCGATCATGAGCGGGCTCGGTCGCGGAAGGCTCGACCTGGCATTTGCCCTCAACCCTGAACCCGACGAACGCGCCGAGGTCATCCCACTGCTCGAGGACCCCTGGGTGATCCTCACCCGGCGAGACAGCGCCCTCGGTGGGGCCGAACACCTGAGCTTCGACCTGATCAACGGAATGGACTTCGTCGCTTGGACGCGGCGCTGGACGAGCCAAGTCGAGCTCGAGGAGGCGTGGAGCCGGAGAGGCATCGCCCCGCGGATCGTCTACCGGACTGACGACAACCTGGCGCTGCAGCGCCTCGTCGCCGCAGGTCTGGGACATGCCTGCATAGGCCGCCTGGCGGCACAACGGGCCATCGACCCGTCGCTCACATGGCTCGCCCCTACCGAAGCCCTCGCTCCCCGCCAGATATCGCTGTGCTACCCGCGCCACCGCGATCTCACCCGTGCTGTATCAGTGCTCATCACGGCCATCCGGGCCCACGCCGCGGGTTGAGCCGCTACCAACTCGAGACTCGCCCGATCACACGAGATAGCCTGGCCAGCACGCCCAAGACCTTCCACACGATCATCGAGCCGTTCCGTATCCACGCCGTCGAGCCGCTGCGCATGACGACGGGGTACGAGCGTGAGGCGGCCATACGCGCCGCCGGCTACAACGTGTTCAACCTCTCCGCGCGTGACGTGCTCATCGATCTACTCACCGACTCAGGCACGGGAGCGATGAGCCGCGACCAGTGGGCGGCCGTGCAGCACGGAGACGAGTCGTACGCGGGCTCACCATCGTGGTTCATCTTCCGGGACGCAGTCACCGAGTTCTTCCCATTTCGTCATGTGATACCGACACATCAGGGCCGGGCCGCGGAGAAGATCCTCTTCTCGGTGCTCGGAGGCCCGGGCCAGGTTGTGCCGAGCAACACGCACTTCGACACGACCAGGGCCAACATCGAGTTCACGGGCGCCGAGGCAGTCGACCTGGTCATCGCCGAAGGGCGCGACCCGGCGTGCATACATCCATTCAAGGGAAATCTCGACACTCTCGCGCTGGATGCCCTCATCAGAGCCCGGGGACGCGAGCACGTGCCCGTCGTAATGGTCACGATCACCAACAACTCGGCCGGGGGCCAACCAGTCAGCCTGGCGAACCTCCGCGAGGTGCGGGCGGTATGCGACGAACACCAGATCCCGTTGTTCCTCGACGCCTGCCGGTTCGCCGAGAACGCCTGGTTCATCCACGAACGCGAGGAAGGTCAACAGAATCGGGAAGTGGCCGACATTGTGCGTGAAATGGCCTCCCTCGCCGACGGGATGACCATGAGCGCCAAGAAGGACCCGCTTGCCAATATCGGCGGCTGGCTGGCTTGCAACAACGACGCCCTGGCAGAGTCGTGCCGGAACATGTTGATCTTGACTGAGGGCTTCCCCACCTACGGTGGCCTGGCCGGCCGGGACCTGGAAGCCATCGCGCAGGGGCTGCGAGAGTCGGTCTCGCACGACTACTTGCGTTACCGGATCCAATCGACGGCCTACCTCGGCGAGGCCTTGCATAAAGCCGGCATCCCGGTTGTCATGCCGATCGGCGGCCACGCGGTGTTCCTCGACGCACGTGGGCTCCTCCCCCACATCCCGCCGCTCCAGTACCCGGGTCAGGCGCTGTCCGTGGCTCTTTACACCGAAGGCGGCGTCAGAGGGAGTGAGATCGGCACCGTGATGTTCGGCCGGCAGCCGGACGGCTCCGAGCAGGCTGCCACCATGGACCTCGTCCGGCTTGCCATCCCCAGGCGGACCTACACCCAGAGCCACATCGACTACGTCATCGAAGTGTGCCTGGCCGTGGCCGAGCAATCAGCGGAGCTTTCGGGCTACCGGATCGTCCAGGAAGCGCCCCAGCTACGACATTTCACGGCCCGCTTCGAACCGCTGTCCTGATCCGAGGCGAGCCTGCCTGCTCTTGCAGAGCGCGTGACAACTACTTCGCGAGCGAGGCCGGCCGGGAGCCATCGACCCGGGGCGTGACCCGGGGTTTGCCAAAGCCAACCAGCCTCGAATGCTTAGAAGCCCCACCCGCCCTGGTAGTGCTGCTCACTCAAAGAGCGCGAGGTTGGGCCCCGCCTACTCAGGGTCGTGGCAGACGGCTTCGACGTTGTTCCCATCCGGGTCGCGCACGAAGGCTGCGTAGTAGTTCTCGTGGTACTCCGGCCACACACGAGGTTCGTGGAGCACCGGGGCCCCGAGGGCAACAGCCGCGTCGAAGAAGGCCCGCACGCTCGCCCGGTCTTCGGCCGCAAAGGCCAAGTGGATCTCACGGTTCGGCTCGCCGGATACGAGCGGCCCCAACCAGAACTCGGGCTGCCCGGAGGTGCCGTACCCGATGTTCTCACCGAAGTCCATCACCCGGGATCCGCCGATGCACGCGAGAGCACCGTCGTAGAAGGCCGAGCTCGCGCGAACATCCGCGCACTGAATTGACACATGATTTAGCACGCAACGGATCATACGAGCGGAGCTGCCGATTGTCAGCGCCCAGGAGTGCTGCCCGGCCTAGTCGCGTTGCGCGAGACTTCGTTTCAGATGGCTCCACGACTCAAACACTCGTTCTCTCGCGCGAAGGCCAACGAGCCCGACGCCACCCTTGCCGACCTCGGTGTCGCCCTTGAAACCGCCCGACAGGAGGGCGCAACCAACGCGCTTTTCCTTGTCGACTTGAGCGGCTTCCACGTTCTCAACAACGGATTCGGCCGACCGGTCGGTGATGTCGTGATCCAAACGGTCCTGAAGCGACTGAGCCAGTGTGTGGACAACGAGCGTGGGTGTGCACACGGCGGTGGCGACCGGTTCCTAGTGCTGGTCAGCTCGCCTCAGTCGGAGGTCCCACTCGACGACATCGCCCACCGATTGATCGATGTCGTCCGTGAGCCGGTCCGCGTCGAGGGAGGCGGTTCCGCCCAGTTGGTCGTCTCTGCGACCGTCGGCAGTGTCACTGATGACGGGGCGAGCCTCGACGAACTCGTCCGGTGCGCTGACATTGCCCTCCGTGAGGCCAAGACGCGCGGGCTCACAGGTCATGTCACGTTTCGGCCAGAGATGCTCGAGGCCGCTCAGGCGGCCGCTTGCGTAGAACGCGATTTGCGGGAGGCACTCGACACCGAGCGCCTCTTCCTCACCTACCTGCCCGGTGTTGAGATCGCATCAGGCCGAATGACGAGCGCCGAGGCCTTGCTCCGCTGGCAGCATCCGCAACGGGGCGTGGTCGTCGCGGGTGATTTCGTCCCTTTGCTGGAGCAGAGCGGGACGATCGTCGACGTTGGCAGCTGGGTGTTGCGCGAGGCCTGCATGCAGGCCGCAGCCTGGCAACGGCGAGGCATCACCGTTTCAGTCCACGTGAACCTGTCTCCCCGGCAGCTCGGGGCCGAAATCCTCGTCGCCGACCTGCGCGAGACGCTCGAAACCAGCCACCTCGATCCCTCCCACTTGGTGCTGGACGTGGCGGAGAACGTCCTCGCGATGGACGTCGAGGCCATCGCCGCCCGCCTCGTGGAATTCAGGACGCTCGGCGTCCGCGTGGCCTTGGACAATTTCGGCACCGCCTACGCCTCGTTGAGCCAGCTGAAGCTCCTGCCGCTCGACATAGTCGAGTTCGACCGGTCCTTGATTGCAGACGTCGGCACGGAGGAGGCTGCGAGCGCCCTGATGCGCACGTTCGTGCAGATCGCGGATGGCCTCGGACTCGAAACTTTCGCGGCTGGAGTCGAGAATGCAGTCCAACGTGAGGCGCTCGTCGATGCCGGCTGCAAGCAGGCGTTCGGGCATCTGTACTCCCAGCCGGTCGACGCCAAGGACCTGGACAAGCTCTTCCGTGACTTCGAGGCTGTCGCCGTGATCGCCGAGGCATCCCGTCCCTCGACGCGAGATGAAAAGCTCTCGAGGCCAGACGGTGCTGCTGGCGCGGATCGGGTCGCCGACTAGGACGGAGGCGAGGACCCGCACGAAGCGGCTGCGCCCTCACGACCCAGAGAATCGGAAGCTTCATGCATGGGCGCGTCGCCCTGCCGCATTCGTTCGTAGCGGTAGCCGAGCCCGCGAATCGTCACGATGCGAAGGGGATCGTCGGGGTCGTCCTCGATGCGGGCGCGCAGCCTATTGACCAGTGTCGACAATATCTTCCCGTTGCCGACGAAGTTTGGGCCCCAGATGCGCTCGAGCAGAGTTTGCCGGAGCAGTAGCTTGCCCGGTCTGCGCAGCAATTCCTCGAGAAGCCGGAATTCCTGGCGCGTCAACTCGACGCGCTCTCCCCGCACGTAGACCTCATGACACTCCGGGTCCAACCGGAGGTCGTCGACGACGAGCGCGCCGGACTCCACCTGTTCGGGAACGAGTGCTACAGCCGTCGGCTGAGCCGGTGTGGCCGTGCTCGAGGGATGAGAGGATCTGCGCCTCAGCACGGCACGGATCCTGGCTACGAGAACGCGCATGCGGTAGGGCTTGGCGACGAAGTCGTCCGCGCCGACCTCCATGGCGACCACGACGTCGATCTCCTCGGAGCGGTCACTCACGATGATCACGGGCACGTTCGAACGGCCTTCTCGGAGTCGCCGGCAGACATCGATCCCAGTCAGTCCGGGCAGCGTGGCGTCCACAATCAGAACGTCGGGATTCGTGACCCGGAACAATTCGAGACCGGCTGCGCCGTCCCGGGCCCACGTCACTGCGAAACCCTCGCGCTCGAGGCCAGCACGAATTTCGGAGGCCTGCTCCTCTTCGTCCTCGATGACGAGGACTCGGGTGGCGCCCACCACCAAGTCGCCTCGCGAATCGCCGGTCCGTGGGTTGCTCTCGTCAGCTGCGCCGAAATGATCCCCCGATCCCGGAGAGGACCGGTTGGACCCCGGGCTCCGGCCGAAGCTGGCTGTGACCACGTCGTCGACGTGAGACGGCGGGACGCTGGTCAAGTCAGCAAACGAACCATCCCGTAGCGGCATCGCGCGGGCAAACTATCCAAGCCGAATGAACGCAGCGTGAGCCGTGATCGGCATCTCAGTGAAGTTCGTATGAACGTTGAGTGACAAACAGCGCGCCGATGCGGCCTCACTCGCCAAGGCGTGCCAGCCGTCGTCGGCAGCCTCACGGACACAGGACGAGGTCCCTCGGGAACCGGACGACGAGGCGCCTCGACCCAGCAGGCTCGTCGGCGCGGTCTGCGACTGCCGGCCCGCCACAGGCCGTGGATCGTGCGAAAACACCCATGGTTACTGAGAAACGCCGCCTCCACTCACGTTCCAACGATCTGCTCAGCTGAGATTCGTCGCCACATTTGTCACGACGGCGAGTCGTGCGCGGACCCGCCACCTTCTTCGGTCCGCTGCGCCGCGACCGTGTCGAGCTCGGAGCCGACCGTACCCATCCAAGCACGCTGCCCTCGAGTGAAGCTGGTGGGTCGTGTTAGCTCGAATTCATCTACATGCAATCTTCCCGTTGCCTTCTCTACATCAGCCGGTAGGGTCCACTACCTAGACTTCTTGCTCGGATCCCCAAGTACTTACCGGGAAAAGAGGAGGACGCCGGCTTGTTGGCAATCGAAGAGATCGGGCCAGAGTCCCTCGTTTCAAGTCCACACTTGGCCACCGAAGTCATGGGTGCCCAACTCGACGCGATCAACGTGTCGGCCTGGTTCGGCACCAACCGGGTTCTAAGCCGGGTGTCGCTTTCCATGCCGCCCGGAACTGTCACCGCTCTGATCGGCCCGTCCGGATGCGGCAAGTCGACCTTTCTGCGGATCCTCAACCGCATGCACGAGATGGTGCCCTCGGCCAAGCTGGCTGGCCAGGTCAAGCTCGGCGGTCAAGATATCTACGCCGTAGGCCAGCGCGTCACCGAGACCCGCAAGAAGATCGGGATGGTGTTCCAGAAGCCGAACCCGTTCCCCGCCATGTCAATCGCCGAGAATGTGATCGCCGGGTTGAAACTGGTCGGAGTCAAGCTCAGCCGATCCGAACGAGATGAGCTGATTGAGCGGTCGTTGACCCGCGCCGGGCTCTGGACCGAGGTCCGTGATCGCTTGCGCGATCCAGGGGGCGCTCTTTCAGGCGGGCAGCAGCAGCGGCTTTGCATCGCCCGCGCGTTAGCAGTCGATCCCATGGTCCTGCTCATGGACGAGCCCTGCTCCGCGCTCGACCCGACGTCCACGAGACGTATCGAGGACACGATCCACGAAATCAAGGACGAGGTGACGGTGGTGATCGTCACCCACAACATGCAGCAGGCCGCCCGCGTGTCAGAGCAGTGCGCCTTCTTCCTTGCCCAGCAGGGCACGCCTGGAGTCATCGTTGAGGCGGGACGGACGGAGAAGATCTTCACCGCACCTGACGACCCTCGGACCGAGGACTACGTCAATGGCCGCTTCGGCTGAGCCCCCCAGCCGCCTCGATACCCTGGATCAGCCCATCAGTCCACAGGCGACCAACCCATGGGTCGATCGCCTGTTTCACCTGGTGGCGCGTGGGATAGCCACTGTTGTACTCGTCATCTTCGGGTCGATCGGGATCTTCCTCGCTTACCAGTCGATACCGACATTCCGTCGCTACGGCCTGTCGTTCCTGACGCAGTCCCAGTGGAACCCGGAGCTGGACAAGGTGGGGATTTCGTCCACGCTCCTCGGCACCGTGGAGGTGGCGCTCGTCGCTCTCGTCGTGGCCTTCCCGATCGCGCTGGCCACGGCGCTGTTCATAAGCGAGTACGCCCCGCTGCGGATCAAGGGCTTTCTCGTGGCCCTGGTCGATCTAATGGCGGCCGTCCCGAGCGTGATCTACGGCGCGTGGGGCTTCTTCCTCCTCATGCCCCACGCCTCGCTCTCTTCCCGCTTCATCAGCCAGTACTTCAGCTGGATCCCGATCTTCAGGGTCGACACCAACCCGGCGGCCGCAGTCTGGGCCCAGTCGCGCTTTGTCAACTCGGCGTTCATAGCTGGGCTGTGCGTGTCGCTGATGGTGATACCCATCACCTGCTCGGTCATGCGAGGCGTCTTCGCGGAGGCTCCCCCGGGCGAGCGTGAGGCCGCATACGCCCTGGGCTCGACCAAGTGGGGGATGATCAGAGCCGTGGTGCTGCCCTTCGGGCGAGGCGGCATCATCGGCGGCACGATGTTGGGACTGGGCCGCGCGCTCGGAGAGACCATCGCCGTGCTTTTCATCATCTCCCTGACCTTCAACGTCAACTTCCACATCCTTCAGAACGGCACAGCCACCATCTCCGCTCTGATCGCCAACGACTTCGGAGAATCGACCAGCGCTCAGCTCGCGGCGCTCCTCACCGCCGGGCTTGTCCTTTTCGTCATGACACTCGGCGTCAACACGATCGCCGCCGTCTTCATCACCCGCAGCCGAAGCGGCGCGGCGACCGAGATCTAGTCGTGTCTGATGGCTACTGACGTCGTGCCTGCAACCCTCGACCCCACTGCGCTCGCGCAGTTCGAGCCTCCGGCCGTTGCCGGAGCGCCCGTACCCGTCCCCGACGAGGATGTGCCGACCCCGCTCCACCGCGTGGCCTTGGAGGACGTTTACGCGGTAGTCGGATCGTTGGTGGGATCCTTTGGACTCGTCTGGTTGGTGTTCTCCTATGTCCTTCCGCTGAGTGGCACGGTCGGCTTCGTGCTGTGTTGGGATGCCGCCTTCCTCGCCATGTACGCCGGTGTCACCGCCCTCAGCCATCCACGCCCAGTTGTGGTGAGCAGGGTAATGGCCGCGGTCATCGTCGGGCTCGCGGTGCTCGTGGGTTTCGTCCTCATGACTGTTGTGGTCTACGTAGTGGCCCACGGCTACCACGCCGTAGCGCATCTCAACTTCTTCACCCAGTCGGCCTCGGCCGGTTCGCTGACGGGGACATTCAAGCAAGGCGGGATCTTTAACGCCCTGGTCGGCTCGCTGATCCAGGTGGGCGCCGCGATAGCCATCGCCCTTCCCCTGGGGATCGGCACAGCGGTGTTCATGACGGAGACGCGCGGCTGGTTCGTCAAGCTGGTACGGACCGTCGTTGAGGCCATGACAGCCGTCCCCGACCTCCTCGCCGGCTTGTTCATCTACGTCGTGTTTGTCCTGCCGTTTCACGGCAACTACCCGTGGGGGCACAAGAACGGATTCGCGGTCTCCTTGGCCCTGGCCGTCGCTGGCACGCCGATCATCGCCCGCTCGGCGGAGGTGGCGCTTCGCGTGGTGCCTGGAGGCTTGCGGGAAGCCGGTCTCGCTTTAGGTGCGTCGCACTGGCACACTGTCCGTCGGATCGTGCTGCCCACTGCCCGGCCAGGACTGGCGACCGCATTGATCCTGGCCGTCGCCCGCATGATCGGCGAGAGCGCGCCTCTTTTGATCGTGTCCGGCTTTACGACCTTCTTCAACGGAAATCCGTTCGACGCCCAGCCGATGATCTCGTTGCCTCTCTACGTCTACGAGACCCTTCGCAGTGGGCAGCCGGTCGAGATCGTCCGAGGGTTCGGCGCAGCGTTCGTACTGCTGTTCATCGTCTTCATACTGTTCGCCGCCACGAGAGTGCTGGCGCGTCAGAGGGTGAGCGCCCGATGAGCTTCGCCACGCTTTGCGCCCGCTGGTGGAGACCGCGGGTATGTCCGCGTGCATCACGTGTCGACGGGCCCGTCACCGGAGGTGCGCCGACCGTCGGAGCGAACCACTCGAGCCGCAGAGGAGAATTGTCGTGAGAACGAGATCTCGGACGCGACGAGGCGGCGCCTGGGCGCGGATAAGCCGCGCCGGCGCGGCGGTCGCTGTTGCAAGCATCGTCGCTTTGATCGTGTCCCCGCCCGTGGGCGCTGAAAGCGGGTACGAGCAAATCGACGGGTCCGGCTCGAGCTGGGCCGCGCTGGCGGTGCAGCAGTGGGTCAGCGATGAGTCGAGCTCCATGCAGGTCGTCTATACACCCTCTGGTTCCGCACAGGGCAGGACCGACTTCGCCAACGGCCAGAACGACTTTGCGGTCAGTGACATCGGCTACCAGGGGGAGAACAAGCAGACGGGCGTCAACGACTCCTCCAGCCGGCCGTACGCCTACCTCCCGATAGTCGGCGGAGCCACGTCGTTTCCCTACAACATCGTCGTCGGAGGGCACCAGGTCGAGAACCTTCGCCTCTCGGGCCTGACGCTCGCCAAGATCTTCACCGACCAGATAACCAACTGGGACAATCCCGAGATCACCGCCGACAACAACGGCCACGCCCTTCCTTCCATCCCGATCATCCCGGTCATCCACTCCGAGGGGGCCGGCACGACTTTCCAGTTCACCGACTATCTCAACACCGAGTACCCGCAACTGTGGCATCAGTTTTCGGGTTACACGTTTCCGGTCGAGTTCTGGCCCACAGGCCAGGGTTCCCAGGTCGCCGAGAACGGATCCGACGGGGTAATGGGGTTCATCGCCTCCGCCGCAGGTCAGGGATCGATCGGGTACGACGAGTATGCCTACGCCATTGGCGCCAGTTTCCCCGTCGTGGCACTCGAGAACGCGGCTGGTTACTTCACCATGCCTGACGCCTATGACGCGGCTGTGTCACTGACGCAGGCCCATATCAATTACGACAAGAATCCCGCTGACTGCTCCAGGCTGGGGTTCAGCACGTCACCCTGCTACCTGCTTGAGAAGCTGAACGACGTCTACACCTACACCGATCCCCGCACGTACCCGCTCTCGTCGTACTCGTACGAGATCATGCCCACGGCGCCGACGTGCTCCGGTCCGACCGCCAAGTGCGACCCGACGATGAACACCGCCAAGCGCCAAACGCTCGCAGCTTTTGACGACTTCGCACTCTGCGCCGGGCAGGCGCAGATGGCGCCTATCGGCTACTCGCCCCTCCCGATCAACCTGGTGGAAGCGTCCTTCGCGCAGGTGACTCTGCTCCACACGGCCGACTCGGCCGTCGTCGTCTCCCAGCTCAACCCCGCTCACTGCGACAACCCCACGTTCATAGCCGGCGAGCCCAGCGAGAACTACCTGGCGAAGATCGCCCCATACCCGCCGGCATGTGCCAAGGCGGGGCAAGGGCCGTGCCCCGGTCAGTACGCGCACAACGGAAACCCGATCGACGGCAAAGCAGCCGGAAACAGCGGCGGAACCGACTCAGGCGGCGGACACAACTCGGGTGGCGGGAACAACTCGGGCAGCGGTAACAACTCGGGTGGCGGGAACAACTCGGGTGGCGGACACAACTCAAGCGGGGGAACCAAGGGCGGCGGCACAAAGGGCGGCGGCACCAAGGGCGGCGGCACCACACCCCCGTCGACGGTGATTCCGCTGGCGGTGGCCACGGTCCTCACGGGGGACCACCCAGGTGGCCTTGGGTATATCGCGCTCGGCCTTGTCGTGACCGCCCTCCTCATCGTCGGGCTATTCGCCCCCTCCCTGAGGCGCTCCGCTCGCAAGCGACTGAAGCGACCGGGGCCGTCGACATGAGAGTTTCCATGCCGCGCCACCGCGTCGCACTATCCCGGATCGGGATGGCCTTGGCGGTGCTGCCCGTCCTCATGCTGACCGCCCTGCCGGCTCACGCTTCGGCCCCGAGCACAGCGTCATGCGGCGCCCGATCGGTCACGACCAACGGGACATCGTTCTCTGCTACGGAGACGCTTTGCAGGACGTTCTTCGACCAGGGGGTGGTCGACCGTCGGACGTTCACTGTGACGGTCTCCCAGACGACTAATCTGCGTAACGACCAGGTCATCACGGTTTCGTGGTCCGGCGCGCACCCGACAGGCGGCATCGTCTCGGCCGAGCAGTTCGCGGCCGCCGCCGAGCAGGAATACCCGGTCGTACTGATGGAGTGCCGAGGCGTCGACTCGCCGGACGTGCCGGCAGCAAGGCGCCTCTCTCAGGAGACATGCTGGACCGCCACGCCCGCAGAGCGGGTCGTCGCCACGCCGTCCCCTTACTCGATGTGGAGCTTGGACGGGGACAATGCCGCCGACGGCGTATGCACACAGCGGTACTGCAACATGCCGATACCGATACCGTCCAACTGCGCCGGCGAGGTAGCACCTGGTCCCAACTACTGGCTCCCGTTCGACGCCGCTAACGGGACTGACTACGCCATCGGACCGGATGGCTGCGACGGCTCCCCGCCGGAGATGCTCGTTGGGGGCGAGGACCCGGACATCATCCCCAGCGATACGACCTATGCCGAGACCGAGCTGAACGGGACCGGGTCGGCGAAGTTCACGATCATGACGTCCGAGACCAACGCCTCTTTGGGGTGCTCCCAGACCGTTCCCTGCTCGCTCGTAATCATCCCGATCGACGGGATCAACTGCAACGCGAACCCCCAAGTGAGCTCCCCCAACTACCAGTGCGAGTCTCTCGGAACCTTCCCGGCCGGATCCGTCAACACGGGGAGTAATCCGTACCCGCCTGCGCAGGCGGTCACCGGCGTCTACTGGTGGAGTGGCAGCAACTGGAATCGCCGGATCTCCGTGCCACTCAGTTTCGCCACTCCCGCGAATGCATGCGCCAACAATGTGCAGGCTCCGCTTTTGTTCTACGGGTCTGAGGTGATGACCCTGCTCGCCGAGCAGTGGGACCCGGCTTTCTGCCTCAACTCCAAGCTGTTCAACGTCAACGTGGTCCAACTTCCCGAACCCGTCGCCAAGAACTCCCTGCAGCAGGGGTTCATCGAGGCTGCCATCCAAGGGGAGCCACCCCCGGTGCCGGCGGGGCAGAAATCGTTCTTCACCAAGCCCACCGTGCAGGCGCCTGTGGCGGTGAGCGGGTTCGCGATCGCCTATGTCATCGACAACGGGAATGGCTCCGCGTACACGCAACTCCGGCTCGACCCTCGCCTGTTGGCCAAGTTGATGACGGAGTCCTATTCCGGGACAACCGACGTGCAGGCCGACTGGCAGGTCACCGGCGAGGAGCTCGGATCAGCACCCGACGAGTGCCCGGCGAACTGCAACTCCGAGTACGCGGCGATGGCGAATAACCCGCAGAGCATCTTCGAGGATCCCGAGTTCCTCGCTCTCAATCCCGGGTTTCATGCCCCCAACGGCATACTGCGGGCGCCGGCCTCGACGTTGTTCAGCATTCTCTCCCAGTCGGACGTGATCTGGGCTCTCACCTCGTACATCAACGCCGATCCTGAGGCTCGAGCCTGGCTCAACGGGAAGCCCGACCCATGGGGCATGGTGGTCAACCCGGCCTACAAGGGCATCAAATTGCCGGTCGACTCCTGGCCACTGCTCGACACGACGACCAATGGTCCGGAGTACACCGAGACCGGCAACCCGTTCTGCGTCGGAGCGCTCGGAAACGGCACTGCAAAGGTTCCCATTCGGCCGCTGATCGACAACCCCCAGGAGAACCTGGGATACGTCGCCTACAACATGCAGTACTCGATCGCCGCGTCCCTTACCGCATGCAACGGCAACACCCTCACGCCCGAATACACGGAGCTTGGACCAGAGACGCTCGGCAACCGGTTCCTCCTCGGGCTGGTCTCACTGCCCGACGCGGACGAGTTCGACCTCGACACAGCAGCACTCCAGACCTACGCCAACCCGGAGCGTGAGACCAACGACGGGCCCCTATTCCCTGTGGGCCGTTCCTTCGTGTCCCCGACTCCGGCTTCGCTCGAGACGGCTGCGGCGTTGATGACGCCGGACACCGCCGCGGGCACCTGGGTGCTTGCCTACAACGCTCTTCACAGCGACGCCAAGGCCAAAGGGGCTTACCCAGGCACGATGCTGCTTTCCGCCGACGTGCCTACGAAGGGTCTGCCTGCCAGCGACGCTGACGACTACGGCAAGTACCTGTCGTTTGCCGCCACAACCGGGCAAACACAGGGCTTCGCCGTCGGTCAGCTCCCGCACGGCTACGTGCCCATGACCTCGAGCGAGGCGGACTACACCAAGGCGGCCGCGGCCGACGTGGCAGCTCAGAACGGGAAGGTCCCGTCCTTGGCCGCTCAGCCTCCTTCCACGACCACCACCACTACCACCACCACGACCACCGTGGTCACGACCACCACATTGGCGCACGGGAGCTCCACCACCACCACCGTCGCTTCGGGGGGAACGACAACCACTACGACAACCCAGCCGGGGGATCTCGTCGGCGCGACTCTCGGTCTGGAGGCAGGGGTCGGTGGCCTCGCTCTGCCCCTGGCCCTGTTGGTGGCCCTTCTCGGAGGAGTGTGGACTGCCGGAATCATGCTGCGGCGGAGGCGGAGCCGGTCGTGACAGTGATCGACGCCGACGCTTTCGACCTCGTCATCGACCGGTCCGATGGTGCTCGGTCCCCCACCCCCGAGACATCGGCCCCGGCTGCTCCGGCGAGCGTATCGAGCAGGCGGAACGCGCGGGCGATCGCTCGCGGTGTGGCAGTCGCGATACCGACCGTCCTCGCCGTGCTCGCGTTGTGGTTCCTGGCGTACGGGTTTGTCCTGAGCGGCGTCGAGCAACATGTGTCCCAATCCCGCCTCTACGACGAGTTCCGTTTGGAGTTGGCGGCAGAAACGGCACCCCTGGCGGAGCCGGTGCAGGTCGGATCGCCGGTGGCCATCCTCAACGCCCCGTCGGCGGGGATCGACAACCTCATCGTGGTCGAAGGCACGACATCCCGACTTCTCATGTCCGGCCCCGGCCACCTGAGCGACACCCCGCTACCGGGGCAGGCTGGCACGTCGGAAATCCTCGGGCGCAGCGTCACATTCGGGGCCCCCTTCGGCCGCATCACTCAGATGTCCGTGGGCGATGTTGTCACGGTGACCACAGGCCAGGGAGTCTTCCGTTACCGCGTCGAGGACATCCGCGAGCCGGGAAACCGGCTCCCTCCGCCGCTCCACGCCGACGGCTCCCGGCTCACGCTGGTGACCTCGACGAGTGGAGGGTGGAGAAGCGGATGGGCTCCGACTCACACCGTGTATGTCGATGCCGTTCTCTCGGGAAAGGCCCAGCCGTTGCCCGCGGGGGTGCCGGCAACGGTTAGCCAAGCTTCGCTCCCGATGCACAGCGACCCGACTGCTGGTATCGCGCTCATCTTCTGGCTCGAGGGCCTTGTCCTTGCCTCTCTCGCCATCGGCTGGACGTGGGTTAGGTGGGGCCGGTTCGAGACATGGATTGTCGGAACGCCCGTGTTCATCGCGGTGCTGTGGGGGACGACCGAAGCCCTCATGCGGTTCCTGCCGAACCTGTTGTAGGCGACCGGCCTGGGCGTCACCGTCTCGAGCCCAGGCACGGAGTTGGTCGCCTCATCACACTCCTGGACTCAGCCCGGTCAACCGGGAATCACCGCCTCCTGTGCGCCTCGCCGAGGGAGCGGATCCGGCGTCACCCGCCGGCTGCCCGTTCGACATCGGGCAACAGATCTCGAAGATAAGCGAGTGCTGGGGCGCCGCGTCTCGTCAGACCTGGCGGACGTGGCAAGGATGAATCGTGAAGTCGAAGACGCCTTTCACGGCAAAGCAGACGGGAACCAGCCGCCTGGCAAGCAGCGACAGGATCCATGCTCGAAAGAACCGTTGGGCGATCTCCAGACGTGCGAACTCCACGACCATGAGAGATGCCACGAAAATTGCCACACCAGCTGCACGGTCGGCCTCGATGCCGAACGGGAGCGCCGTGAGGGCCTGGGTGCTGCAGATGGCGTACGCGCTGGGCAACCGGCGGACCGGTCCGCGCCTCAGCGGCGTATGAAGCGCCATCCGGAACTGGCGTCGACTCGAGCCGGGGCCAATCGAATCTCGCCGGCTGAACGCCCGGGCGTCAGGCCACTCGCCGCCGGCGTCGGAAGAAGAACAGCGCGGCCCCCCCGGCAAGGAGCAGGGCCGCGATCACTCCTCCGGCGATCGCACCCGCGGAAGCGCCACCTCCCGAACCCGACGTGGCTCCTTGGGCAGTCTTCGAGGCGCCCCCACCAGAAGGCTGCGTGGAACCCGTGGAGGCAGATCCGCCCTTGCGCCCGGGAGCCCGGCCAACCTTTACTGGCGGCTTGGGTACGGCGGTCTCCGACTTGGGCAGGACGAGCGATTCCTCGGACACGGCAGTCCCATCGGTGCAGGAGGATCCACCCCCCTGAACCAGGGTCCAAGTGGTGCCAGTGACCCTGATGACGGCCGTCGGGTAGCTGGTTGTCCAGGCCTGCTCGTCGGGGCTGGAGAAAACCATTCGCAACTGGTACAGGCCATCCCAGTACGGCGGCGTCGAGTGATCCGGCCAGATCAAGGGGGCGTCAGCGTAGGTGGCTTGCGCCATCGGGTGGTCCCGGTTCGAGAACGTTGCGTCGTCGGTCAGCTGATAGCCCGTCCAGTCTCCTGGATCCAAGTACTGAAGCGGCTGGAACAGGTCGAGCGTGGCCCTGGTGTAACCCGCAGGAGCAGGAGCCGAGGACACCGCTCTCCACACGAATGGAATGGTCAGCAGGCTGCCTGAAGTGATCGGCTGTTCGTGTGCGTTGCACAATGTCAGCGAACCAACTCGATTGGGATCCGTGAAGGGGACCTTGGAGCCGCTGGCGAAAGCGGCCGACGGTACGACAAGCGCGCCGACGGTAACCACCAAAACAAGTGCCCCCCTTGTCAGCCAACTCCGGGTGCTCATTTGAGATTTATTCTCTTTCTCGCTCAGCCGGCGCCACTGGCGTCGGGTCCTTGGCAGCAGACTCGCGTCCGACGACCTGACGCTTCGCAACACGGCCCGAGGCCGGCGCATCGCCGGATTGGGATTCCTGCTTGCCGGTGTCGTCTCCCTCCCCTGGCTTGTCCGAATCCGCTGCCGATCCACGACCCCGCCGGCGGCGGCGGCGATAGAACCAACCGAGCGCGATCAGGATCGCTGCAACGATGATTGCTATCAGTGTCCACGGGATGGCCCAGAACGACCGCGAGGCCTGGAAAGGACCCGACGACGACGCGACCGAACCGGCTATGTAAAGAGGCTGAATGGACACGTGGGCCGTCTCGCGAATCTCGGGGAATATGCCCGTCACCTCGACGGCCTCTTTGACCGAGTAGCCCGGCAGCAAGAGCTGAAGCCTCGGGACGCCAGTGGCGGTGGACCGGCTCCCGAACAACCCTGAGACGTAGACCGTCTGAAGCCCGCCTAGGGCGACGTTGCCGGTGTTGGAAACGGTGTAGGTGACCCTTGCCTGGCCGGTGCCGATCGGGTCGAGCGTCCCTTGATAGTGGACCGCGAGCCCGGTGATGGTGAGAGACGGGCGCAACCGCCCGCTTACACGTAGGAAGATTCGGGTGCCGACGGTCTGCAACAGTCGCACCCGCTCGCCGCTTTTCGATATCACGGACGACACGAGGGTGGCGGTGATCACGCCGATATGGTCGCCGGGCGTCGCGTTTGCGGGCACCTCGATCAGGAAGGGGATGATGAGGACGGAGCGGGGCCGGAGCGTCAGCTGCAAGTCCGACTTGGGTAACAAGATCCAGGTGCCGAGGTCGTGAGAGCGCTCGTCGATGGGCCGCGCCGCGAAGCCGCCTTGCGGGGTGTTGATGCCGTCAGTTCCCCGTATCAGAAAGGTCGCTGTCTGGTCGGAGTAATTGAGGATCGCGACGTGATCCTCGATCCGCCCACCGGGCGTCGACCCGAACAGGTAAATGCCCCGGTTGTCGGGCTTGGTGGCGGAAGCCGTCTGCGTGCCGAAGGTGACGACGTTCCTCCGCTCCGACGGCGCCTTTTGCCCGTACGCCGGAGCAAGAGAAAGCAACAAAGCGAGGGCGCAGCTCACGACGGCTGCAATAGACAAATAGAGCCGGGTGGATCGTCGGATTGTCGTGTCGCGAGGCTGCATTTGGCGTGTCCGAATATCATCCACGAGGTTGAGGAGCCGTTCGTTTCATCAGCTATGGAGAACGGTTACGACGCTTCAGTCTACCTGGTCAAGATGGATGGACATTGGCGGCCGCAACCCTCGTAGAAACGGCAGGAGCGGGACGGCCGAGGCCGCCCCGCCCCTCTGATTTCGATAACCGCGCGAGCTTGAGTGGCCCGACGGCCCTCCTTCTGCCGTCTAGGAGACGGAGAAGGTGATGGTGCCGCTGTAGGTGCCGGCCGGGGTGCTGGTCGCTGCGTACAGCGTCAGCGTCCCGTACATCAGAGCCGTGCCATCAGAGGCGCTGCTTACGGCCCACGTCTGTGCTGTGGAGCCGAGTCCAGGACCGGTGCCAGGACCGTCCACCGGGCTCGGGTTCTTCGCAACGATGTTGTTGAAGGCCACGTCACCGGCGTAGGCGCTGGTTCCGGTGGAGTTGTACTCGCCGCCGGTCAAACCAAGGCCCGAAGCCGGGATCGAGTTAGCGCCGCTGGTAAGCGCCGTCGCCGAAACCGAGAGCGTCCAAGCGTAGGCGGGAGCCAGAGTGCTGGTCACTGTGATGTCCTGATCTCCGGCCTTCGGGAACTGCGCCGAGGACTGGAAATAGGTGCCATCACTGCTCAGTGTCATCGCCGGAAGCACGAACGGGTTGGTGCTCGTGTACGGCGTGCTGATCGTGATTGTGCCTGGGTTTATGGTCACCTGGAGGTTCTGGGTGTCCGAGCAGACCGAACCGGCGTTGGCAGGCGGGCAAACAGCCGGAGCCGCAACCGTGACCGAGACCGCGGACGACGTCGAGGACGCGTACGAGTTGCTGGTCGGGCTGAACACGGCCGTAATGCTGTTGCCGCCCTGGGGCAGGGAGCTCGTGTCGCAAGTCGCCGTGCCGCTGTATGGCGAGGTCGTGCTCACCGTGGTCACCTGAGCTGTGCAGCCGGCGATCGCGGTGGTGCCGTTCAGAAACTCCACGTTCCCAGCCAAGCCCGTGCTGACGCTGTCGCTCTCGGTAACCGTCGCCGTCAAGTCCACCGGCGCGCCGTAAGCGGCGCTGGCGGTGTTGGTCGACAGCGCGGTCGAGGTTGCAACCTGCGGCGGGGTGACCGAAACCGGCACCGAGGACGAGCTCGAGCCGCCCACGAAGCTTGCATTCCCCGACCCCAACACAGTCGTGGTCGAGGCAGTCTCGTCACCGGGTGCCGGGACGAAGGTCGCCGTGTAGCTGTACGAGCCGGCGGTCGGCGCGTACGTGTAGGTGGCGACTCCGGCGCTCGGGGTCACGTCGGCCAGGAAGGTGGTGCCGTTGTAGAACTGCACCGTTCCAGCTGCACTGCTCGACACCGTAGCCGTCAGGGTGACGGAGTTCGGTGTGACCACGTGGGCTGCCGACGCCGTGAGGCTCGTGGTCGTGGCGCTGACGAACGGGTACAGGACCGCCCATCCATCCGCTGGCACTGTGGTGCCATCCAGCGTGATTGCCGACGACGTCGTGTTGTAGCCGATGTCGCTCTCCCAGTAGGTGCCGGTGCTGTTGCCAGCGCCGCCCGCACCCGAGTCGGTCAGGCGAACCTGGATGGTGTTGACGTAGCCGGTGGTGGTGTCGCTGGGATTAACCGAAATGAAGCTGGTGATGTTGGCTGCTGACGTGGCCGCGACCGGGTACGAAGCCGCGTCGGCCACGATGTCAGCGGGCGTGCCAGTAGGCAGGCTGGAGGCGGGATTGAAGGTCGTCGTGCCGCTCTCGGCCGTCCCTGTCCAGCCCGCCGGCAGGACGCCGTGCACTGGGAGGTAGAAGTTGACGATGGCCTTGTTGGCTCCCGAGTCGGGGGCGGTGCTGGCCACGACGTAGGCGAACGGACTGCTCAGGTTGGTCCCGCTGGTAACCTGCACTCCGTTGGAGTTGTAGAAGGTGAGGTTGCCGTAGGGGGCTGCAGCGTTTGTGTCGGGTTCCCAGGGGGGAGCCGTAGTCGCCGCAAAGGCCGTACTCGCAATAGCGAGCAGCCCTCCTCCGGCGATGGCTGCGGTGAGCAACCCTGCCACCGCCACCTTGAGACTTCGCTTCGTTGGCTTCACTTAGAACTTTCCTTTCGGTTGGCTAGCTGATCGGTGTCTGGGGAGTTGCCGTATAGCGCAGGAGTACTGCGCCTGGCCGCCCCCTCTCTCCCCAGAACGGGGAGGAGAGGGACAGACAGGTGATCGGCCCTTACAGCTAGCAGGAGCCAGCGGTGTCGGTACCGGTGAGTTCGGTGCAGATCTCCGGGATGGTCGGGGTGATTCCGGCGTCCTCGAGGAGCGTCTGACCTTCGGCGGAGTCGATGTACGGGGCTCCGTCAGGCCCGTAGGTCGCAGCGTTTGCTCCGGAACCCACGGTGATGCAGTTGTTCGCCCCGGCTGGGCACGGGTCGTAGAACAGGGTGTTGAGCCAGTTCTCCGTCGTACCGGGCTGCCAGGCAGTGGTCGAGGCGATGTCGCTGTTGCGGAACAGGAGGAACAGGGGTCGGGTCGGGTCGAACAGACCACTCGTGTAGCCACTGGCGGAGTAGACGCCGAGGCCAACCGGTCCCGTTGTCCCGGTAACCGATGTACCCGTGCTGGCGGTGATCGTCACGACGTTCGGCGACACGGCCTTGGGGGTCCCGAGGCCACCGTTCGCGCTGCCACTGGTCTCACATGCCGCGCTCCCAACCAGGTAGGCACAGCTGGGGTCGAGGAAGTAACCGCCACTAGGAAGGCCACCGGATGCGCCGGTGTTGCTGACGCCCCGGTAGAGGTCGAGGCGGCCCTGCGACATGGGCTCGATGGCGTCCGCAGGAGTACCTGCGACGTCAAAGATGGCCGTCGGGTCATTCTCTTCCGAGACCAGGGCACAAGCCGGCACGTAGCTGGTGTTGCTCGACAGGCCGATCTGCTGGAGGAAGTACTTACGAGTGCCCGAGCCAACCTGCGGGATGAGCGGGATGATCTTGTCGCCGCTCGCCGAGGGGTTGACAAGGCCGACGTTGTCCGACGTGCTGGTGGAGAAGCTCGAGGGAAGAGCGTCGCTCAGGGTGATGGTTCCTGTCCCAGCGCTTGAGACGGTCTCAGGTGAGCCGTTCTCTCCGTCGACCACAGCGCCGTTGACCTCAACTGCCCAGCCATCGTTGGCCGAGGTGGGTTGCTGCGGGTCGCTGCTGGGGAACGTGACGGCTTTCGAGCTGGCGGTGAGGCTGGCACCCTCCAGGTAGACCCCAGTGATCTCCGGGTCGTTCCAGGTGATGCAACCCGATGCCGGGGCTGTGTAGATGTAGTTCAGCTGCAACGCCGTGAGCGGCACGGCGTTCGTGCTGACACCGGAAGTGATCATCGGCAGCGTGTCAGTGGCGATCTGGAGCTGGTCGATCGTCGGTATTGATGACGACGGGTTGCTCCCGGTCTCCGAGGAGGAGGACCGCGCGAAGTTGATGACCTCGCTGCTCGCGGAGTTGTGGCCGGCGGTCACGTCCTGGACCAGGGCGTTGAATCCGGCGCCAGAGCCGTTGGGCCGTAGCACGGGCTGAAGACCGGCCCGCAGCACCACCGTCGGGTTGAGCACGCAGGGAGCACCGCTGTTGGGCGACGTCTGGTTGCCTGTTCCAGAGCCGCTCCCGGTGCCGGGCGTGCAGCTCGACTGGCCGGTTTGGCCACCGTCGACGCCGTAAGCGAGGCGAGCGTTGGCGTCGGCCGTCGCGTCGATGTCGACCACCTTGTACTTGTTGCCGAGCTGGTTGTAGCCGGTGTCGCCGTAGGCATTGCCGTCCGCCAGGAAGTCAATCCCGTACTGGATGGTGTCAGATCCGACGCCAACCACGTCACCTTTGTTGGGGGCGTAATCCGCGTATGCCGAAGGCACCACGAGCGCAAGTGGCAGCACTGCGGCCACCACCGTCGCCGCAGCTAAGCCAAGCTTCAGTGTGCGGTGTCTCAATTTGAACTCCTTCAATTGATCGTCAAGGATCGCACGCCTTCGCAAAATGGGTGCCTTTTAGGAATAACATGCGAAGATGTTTTTCCAACCTCCACGAGGTGAACAGGCCATGAATTTTGCGTGATTCCTTTACATATTGAGGAGAATGTCCTGGTCATCTCCTGAGGACCGCGGCTTGTCCGGATGCCTGCCCGGATGGCCGGATCCTGACCATTCACGGCTCCACGACCACGCGGCGTGGGCAAGCCGAGACAAGCCTCCGTCTCCAGCCTGACGAAGGCTGCCATCAAGCCGAAAACGGGGATCTCCACCCGTCCCCGACCCCTCCGTCAGCCCACAGAGGCTTGACCTGAACGACAAGCACGCCGTCGCTGGGCCGCCAAAGCCGCTAATCGCGACGACGACACCCCAACAAGAGGACCGGCTGACCCAACCGGGCGCAAAGGGTCGCCGGCGACACGACGCGGGAGTTTGGGGACCTGTTGAGAGACGAACCCGTCTTCGCCCACCACAAGTCCGTGCGCCACTTCTACCGTTTTGGCGGGCGAGGTCTCGCCTCGGCACTAGGGCGCGGGAGCCCATCCACACAACCCACAGCCGGCGTCGACTGTAGCCAAGCTGGCCTGCAGGTCTGGCACGAGACGGACGGCTCGTTCAGCCTCTGCGCGGGTGAGTCTGGACTCGAAGCCAGCAAGTCGTCCGGAATCTCGAGGATTCCGCCAACCATGGAAGCCCCAACTTCTCGACCAAAGCAGGCCGCGCCGGTCCGCGTTGCACCGTTCACCGCCTCGACCCGAGCAGCAGCTCGTTTAGCACCCTCGGGCGAGGCGGTGGGTTATGCGGCCTCGCGGTCGCCGAGGCGACACGGACCGTCAGCTGATGGTCAGGACCTTGCCGGTTCCCCTGCCGCCGCCACCGGCGGCACTATTGACGACGGTGACCGACAGGTCCTTACCCGCCTTGGCGTTGGAGGCCACCTTCATGACGGCGGTGAACCTGTCCGAGCTGAGGATCTTGCCCTTGGTGAAGGTCACACCAGCGGGACCTATGAGGGTCAGCCCGGCCACGAAGCCGGTGCCGCCGATCGTCACCGAATACGTCTTGCCGGGTGACACTTTCGACGGGGACATCGCCTTCACGGTCGGGTTGGCGACGATGGTCAGAACCTTGCCAGTTCCCTCGCCGTAGCCGCCGGCGGCGTTGTTGATGACTGTCACCGCCAAGTCCTTGCCGACCTTCGCGCTCGAGGCCACCGTCATCGTGGCGGTGAATTTGGTGGAACTGACCACTTTGCCCTTGGTGAACTTCACCCCAGCAGGACCTGCGATGCTTGCTCCGCCCATGAAGCCAGTGCCTGTGATCGTTACGGCCTTGGACGCTCCGGGTACCACTGGCGACGGCGTGAGCGACTTCACGGTGGGACCGGCGACGATGGTCAGGCAACTCGTGCAGTTACCTGAGTTCGACGAATCGGTGACGCCGACGGTGGCCGCTCCGACAGTTGCCGACGACTCGACTGTCGCCTTGGCGGTGATGGTGGTGGAGTTGACCACGGTCGCCGAGGAGAAGCTGACGCCATCGACGGTAATGGTGGGCGAGGTGTCGGTGACAAACCCGGTGCCAGTGACTGTGATGGCGATGTTCGATGCTCCCTGGCCCAGGGGCGTCGGTGCGAACTTCGTCACCGTCACCGTGGAGGTACCGATCGTGAAGGGGACCGTTGTCGACGCAGACCCGCCGATGATCGTCGCTGTAGTGCTGTCGGCTCCGGTCTCATCGCCCAGGTTGGGCACGAAGTCAGCGGTGTAGCTGTGGTCGCCGGCAGCCGGTGTGTAGGCGTAGGTGTAGCTCCCGGAGCCGGGGGTCGTTGAGTCGGCCAGGAAGGTGCCGTTGTCGTAGAACTGGACGACACCCGCGGCGGTGGAGGGCGTCACTGTGGCCTTGAGCGTGATCTGGGTACCGGGGGCCTGAGGACTCGCTGGCAGTGCTTCCAGCGAGGTGGAGGAACCGCTGATGAGGGGAAACAGCTGGGCCCAGCCGTCGGCTGGCACACTCGTTCCGTCGACCACAGTCGCCAACGAGGTCGTGTTGTAGCCGATGTCGGCCTCCCAGTAGGTGCCGGTGTTATTCCCGGCCCCGTACGGGCCCGAGTCGGTCAGGCGGACCTGGATGATGTTGGCATAGCCGCTCGTGGTGCTCGGGGAATTCGACGACAGCCACGTGCTGATGTCCGCCGTCGAAGCAGCCGAGACCGGATACGTGGGTGCGTACGCCACGAGGTCGGCAGGCGTACCAGAAGGAAGGCTGGAAGCCGGGTCGAAGGTCGTCGTCCCGCTCTCGGCTGTGCCGGTCCAGTTGCCCGGCACGACTCCCGGCTGGGGGTTGTAGAAGTTGACAGTGGCCTTTGTGGCTCCCGTGTCGGCGGCAGTGCTGGCCACGACATAGGCGAACGGGCTGGTCAGGTCATTGGTCCCACTAGTGACCTCCGCACCGCTGGCGTTGTAGAAGGTGAGGTTCCCGTAGGGGGAAGCGGCGTTGGCGTCGGGCTCCCAGGCTGGGGCCGCCGGTACCGAAGCGGCACTGACTCCGACGGCCATCAGAGGTGCCCCCAAAACCAAGAGCGATATCCCCATCAGTACAGCTGACCTTGCCCAGCGCGATGCTCGCATGCGGCTTCCTTCCCGTTGAATTCTTTGCGATCCGAGCGAGGATTCTAGGAAGCCGACTTGACCGTCCGATGTAGAGCAGGCAACGGGAAGATTCCAAGCAGGTGAATTCGATCTATCACGATCGATCAGCTGTGCTTGAGGACCGTATACTCCGCGTCGGCCCACGACCCAAGCTCGACTGGCGCCACGGCTGGTTCCGGGGTTGCGTACGCGATCTGGAAGTAGAAGTTGTGGGCCGTGTCGACGATGGCGTGGTAGTAGCCGCCGTTGTAAGCCTTCGTGCCGTTCGCCTCGACAGCTCCCGGAACGCGAGGGAAAGGCGCGAGCGTGGCGCCTGCGTAGCTGAGTGTGCTCGGTTTCGTCTCGGCGAAGTAGGCGCTGGCGCCTTTAGAGGACTTGAACTCGATCACAGTGACGATCAGCCCTTCGCCCGTATTCGCGTTCACGTAGCTCTGTTTGAAGCCGGCGACGAACCCGAACTTCGACGGCGACCGCACTCCGCCGAACTCATCGAACAGGGTCGGGGTTATAGCGCCCGAGGAATGCGCGGTGGGGTCGATCTCGTAGCCGTAAGGGGCTGGCAAGATCCTGGTCGTCAGCTGGCGCGCGGTCAACAGCCCTGGCGCGGTGACCGCCTTGGGACCGGAATTGCACCCCGTGGCCGCCAGGACCACGATGAAAACAAGGACTGCAAAGCCCAGCCGGGTCGGCCGGATTCTTGATGCGCGACTACTTGAGATGGCATCCAGATCGGTGGGCATAATCGGCGCGTCCTCTAACGGGGTGTTCGTCGCGGACATTTCGGCGGCAGGATAACACGGGCCGACATGATCGACGCATTGCCCCGCTTTGGCTCCTCTCCCTCTTCAGGACCCTCCGTGTGGAAGTGGCGTTCCCGGAGTACCTCCCGCCACCCGGCCGACTGACTGTCGCGATCCGCCTCGCGGCTCACCCCCCCGCTCGGCACAAGGGTCGACCCAACCCGTGCGGTCGCTCATGGCAGAGCTCTGCATCTTCCCCATTACGGTGGCCGCACTCGCAGTAGGGCGTCGGCTACGAGCGGCTAAAGTCACGGTGCGTGGTTGTCGATGCACTCTAAGTGATCATTGCTTGCCCCGTGCCCGCCAGGACTCCCCCCGTCAAGCACCACAGCCCCTCAAGAGGTGGGACGCTGATTCGTCGGGTGACCGTCGGAGCCCTCCTGATTGGAGCGGCCGTGCAACTCGGCAGCCCGGCCGCGCAGGGAACCCCGAGCGCGTCGCACCTGAACACCGGCCAGAAGGCCGTGATGTGTGCGGTCACTAGCCGGAATGTGCCAGACACAAGCGCCAACGTCACTCCCGTGGCGGCAGAGCCAGGCGCGCAATTGCAGGTGACTGTTCCGCCAGTGGTGTTCGTCACCGTCAAGTCCGGCGTGCTGCAGGTCACGACCAACACGGGCCTGCCTCCCGCGGCAACGGACGAGTTCTACCTGATCCGCGGCGACCAGGCTGACCGCGCGCCCGCGCGCGTGATCGAAACGGTCCTGCGCAGTTGCCGCTGAAGGCCGCAAGGATGGGCAGTCCGCCCTCCTCGAAACACGCATAGCCGTCCGACAGCGGGGTGCCGAGCCCGACCTTCTGGCCGAGGCCTGCGTATCTTGAGCGCCGAACGACCTCCGGGTCAGGCCTTCGCGTCAGGCCGAACTCGCGTGCCCCCGAGCCGAAGCTAACTCTGCTCGGCGGGACAGGTGATCGTGAATCTGAAAACGTCCTCGGACGCCGCGTTGGCGAACCCCTGGGTGTACAGATCGAAGTCCATGGCATTCGAGGTCGGCCCGCCACCGCTCATCTCAGGCGGATCAGTCGTGAACGACACCGTGGCTCCCGGAGGATTACCGGCCACCCTCTCGACCCAGCCTTCCACGTTGCCCGTCCAGTCGGTCGATTGCGAGGATTCGCCATACGAGACCACAACCACGGTCCCGACCGGGCCTGTGACAACAACCGTTCCCGATATGCCTGGAATCGGCAGGCCGTCTGGAGCCGTAAATACTCCACACGTCACTTTCTCAAGCACCAGTGTTCCTCTCGGTGGCACGATCGTCGTCGAAGGTGGCGGCGAGGTAACCGTCGTTGAGGTATGGGCGGCTGTACTCGAGGGAACTGTTGTGGTGGTTGTTGCCGGGGGCGCAGTGATGAAGACGGTCGCCCACTTGCACGCCTCAAACCCGACGGCGTCGTCGACACAGATTAGATAGGGATAAGTCCCCGGCTCCGGCTCGTTGGGGAACATTCTGCTTGGAGCGCTCCTCAACCAGGCCTGGTCTCCGGACATGTTGCCGAACGAACTTGTGCTTGGCGCGCCCGAATCGATTGTCACCAGGTGCATCCCTAGCGGCAGTCCCGTGCCAATTGACTCGCGCCCCCAACCCTCGGTGTACTCGTACGGCGGGATCCCGCCGGTCGGGTCTTCGGCCACCAATTTGTTGCACGTCCCGGGGCCCGCCGGGCATTCCACGTCGGCCACGGTCCCCACGTCTGGCGGGGCGTGCAATACCGTGATCAAAAGACCGGCAATCGTGACGGCCTTCTTCGGGCTCGATGAGTCGGACAGGACAATGTCGAATGGGCCGCTATAGACGCGGGGCGCGTCGCCGACCATCGCCCTGCCGTCGTAGATGAGGTTGCACTTATTCGACAACGAGAACATGGGGCCGATCCCGCCGCTCGTGATACGGCAGTGGAAGGGCGCCGTTCCATCGCTCGCCGCGAAGTCGACCCGGCCCGGCTGACCGTCGACGAACACGATCGCCGATGGCGCCTGCACGTACAACTCGCCCGCCATGACCGTGATCGTGCACGGGATCGGTGAGATGAGCGGCGCAGGCAGGCCGGTCAGGTTGTCTGGAGACGCGGCAAACGCGTCGATGCCGTCTTGAAGGCGTTTGGTCGTCGCGTCGTCGGGGAGCTTGAACGATGCCGCCACCAACACCGGACCGGCACCGTCCATGCCGTTCAGATTCCCATCGCTCAAGTCAGAAGCTATGTCCTCCATTAGCGCGCACTCGGTGACGCCGATGTTGCTCGCCTCTTCGTCGAGTCCGGCCAGGACCAGTCCCGTCTCACGGTCCTCAAAGGTCGCTTCGTCGGCTGGCAGCTCAGTGGGCGAGACGTCGGCCGGCTCGGGGTAGACGTCGGTGAGCGAGGGGACGTTGATTTGGCGTGCCACCGCACCGAAGGAGACCTCCACTGCCGTCCCCAGGGAAGCGCCGCCTGCCAGGAGCGTGAGCACCCGGGTGGCAGCGAAGGTCGTGAGCGGCGTGAGCGCTGAGTAGTCGACACCGGAAGTGAGGATGGTTTCGAGCGACTCGCCCAGCCGGGCGCGAATCAAGGTGTGAGTGATCTCATCGACGTAACTGCCGCCCTTGGTCGCAACCAGAAGTGCCTCGTCAAAGTGACGTGAGACGGTCGCCACGAACGTCCCGTTCGCTCCTGTCTTGGTGACAGCGAGGATCGGACCCAGCCTGCCGTCGGGGCCCAACTCGAACACCTTGACGGTCGCGCCCGTCAACGGGTTCGACAGCGCGGCTGCACCGGTGATCTGCACCGACGAGGGAAGACCCGCGACGATCCCGCCGACAACCGCTCCCGCCCCGACAGCACACATCGGCGCAGCCAACAACGAAGCACCCAAAGCTGCGACCGCTCTTCTTCCCGTTGCTCCCGCATGTACACCTGGCAAGCGCAGCCTGGCCCCTAGGGAGACCATGTGAACCTCGACGCCGTACGGGTTCGCCCAGGCCAGGGCGACTGCGACCGCACCTGCGAAAGCTATGGCAACGGATAAAGGCCAAATCCCGAAGAACCCGACGCAGAACACCCCGACCGCAAGAGCAATCGAGCGCAGGAGACGACTCTTGGCCAGCCACGACACCACCACCGCGGCCGCGTACGCGAGAACAAGGGAGGTGGCCGCCAGGGCCGGCCAGCAAACGAACTTGTACCCCGCGAAAGCCCACACCGGAAACACGTCCCCAGCCGTCGTGAGCACAACCGGGACGGTCGTCAACGCCAGCAGCGTGGCGGTCCAAGCGAGGAAGAGGAGCAACGCATGGACACAACGGGTACACCAACTGCGCAGGAGGCGGCTCCCGGAGATCAGGGAGAAGGAGCCCAAGAACAGGACGACGGTCGCGAGCAACAGGCCGGAGCTCACTCCCATACGACCCCCGTCCACCGTTTCGGTCGGAAGGCCCTGGACCGAGGGAAGCACGAGAACTCCTGCCATGGTCGCCCCGATCATGGCCAGGACCGTCAGGTGTTCGACTACGGCTGCCGCGCACAATGGCTGGTTGACTTGTCTTGCTCCCGAACTCTCCGAAGTGGAGCTCTCCGGCAGGGAGCCGGTCACCATGTTCGGCGCGGCCGTGACCGGTGGAGGTGCATCCTCAGTTAGTTGGCGACCACACGAGGCACAAAAGCGCGATCCAGGATCAGCGGCCGCACCGCAGTCCGCACAACTACCGGGACTGGCCACTGACCGCTCCCGACTCTCGGCCTGGCCGGATGTCACCCGTGGCTCTGAGGCCGAGGCCGACGAGACAAGGTGGGACAGCCGGCCCATGTCGACCTTGTCCAGTCGCGTGATCTCCCCAACCGTCGAGCCACGTGCTGTTCGGGAACAAGCTGCCCCACGTGGCCCACCGCCGTAGGCTCCGGATCCTCATCCGTCGGCCAGCTTACGACTCCCGATGACGCCAAAGGTGCCAAAATCTCCGGCACCCGACCACGCGCTCGAGATAATGGCGCTTCCGGGCCAGATCTTCCGGTAGCTCGTGTCGCGACTGAAAAGGGACAGGGACTCACCGTGGTTAGGCAAACTTCCCGGGTTGCTTAACACTCCGGTCCGCCTCGGGACAGGCGCCCGTGGTAGCGCCCTTATTCCCCCGAGACTGCCGCGTCCAGGTCGGCGGCCGTGAGAACGGCGGTCACAGTGAGCCCCGCGGCGCGAAGCGCCTCATGGGTGCCGTCGCTCCGATCGATGACGCACAGCACGTGGTCCACTCTCGCGCCTAGGCAGCGGAGATCCTCCGTCGACTTGATGACCTGACCGCCTGTAGTGATCACGTCTTCGACGACAAGCAGCTTCCGGCCGGCTATATCGCGTCCTTCGGCAAGCTTCGCTGTCCCATAGGTCTTCGCGGCCTTGCGGACGAAGACCACTTCAAGTCCGGTGGCCATCGAGAGCGCGGTTGCAATCGGGACGCCGCCGAGCTCGAGGCCGGCGAGCACCTCGGTGCCGGGAGGTATGAGCCCTAGCGCATGCGCGACGACCTCCCGCAGCAGTGCTGGATCCCCCTCGAACAGGTACTTGTCGAAGTAATGGTCGGAGACCTGCCCCGACCTGAGGGTGAAGGTCCCTTGGAGTCGGCAGCGGTCGTTGACGGCGGAGGCGAGTGACGGCTTGTCCATTGCCGCCAGTCTGCCGCGACTGGGCGCGACCGCGAAGGATCGGCCCCGTCACCCGAGGAACTCCAGCTTGACAGCGAAGAGGACCGGACCCCGGCTCAGCTCAGCCCTTGGTGAAGTACCACTCTTCCGGGTTGATGAATCCGTAGGCGTTGGGCACGAAGCCGTGAAGGTTGGACTGAAGCGCCACCAACGTCCCCGGGCTCGGCTGCCAGAAGTTTGGCAACTCGAGGCGTACCTGGTCCTGGTACGCGTCGAGGGCGCGTTGGGCATCTGCTGCCGAGGCGATGGTCGTCGCGGCAATCAACTTGTCGGTGACCGGATTCGAGTAGTTGGCCACGTTGCCGAGCGCGCCGGTCTCGAATATCTCCTCCCCGCTCGGGTAATGGTCCGGCTCGAAGACCCATCCGGCCCCGTACTGGCCGAGCTCCCAGCTGCAGGCGGCCTGGCTCGGCGTGCAGCTCTCGATCGTCTCGGTGATCGTGGTCGGCGGCACCAGTTTGAGGGTGATCTCGATGCCCACCTCCTTGGCCACCGACTGCAAGTCGACCATGGAACCGTCCGTGTACGGCAGCCCGCTCGGGTACATGAGCGTGAAGTTGAGCCCCTCACCCGCAACTATCCCGGACCCGCATTCGTGTGGACCCCTGCCCGGACGGACACAGGTCGTCACCCCGTTGGGGACCACCTTCCAACCGTGGCCGGTGAGTATCTCCTCCGCGGCCGGGACGCTGAACGGATACGGGTTTTCTCGGGCATTCGCGTCCGCATAGGGGTTCTTCGGGCTCGCGGGCACAGGTCCATAGGTCGGGACGCCCAACCCGCCGTAATAAGCGCGAATCCAGCCTTGCTGGTCGACCAGATGTTGGAAGGCCTCGCGGAAGTACAACTGGCGCAAGATCGGACCGACCGTCGGGTTGTTGAAGTTCGGCTCGAAGTAGTCGAACTGGAACGGGTACCAATCCAAGAGCTGATAGCCCTGCGCTTTGAGCGACGCCGATTGGACCAGGTCGTAGTCAGGCACATAGCCGACGGACATTTCGTCGCCGGAGGCATCGGAGCCCGGTCCACCGACCGCCGAGCCGGCTCTGAGGACCAAGAACTCGGAGGCCGCGCTCGTGAAGGGAAGCTCCACGAATTTGGCCAAGTGCGGCTTGTTCGGTCCCGAAAAGCGCCGGTTCGGAACGAAGGTCGCGTAGCCGTCGTCCGTCAGCGTCACGAGTCTCCACGGCCCGTCGACGACCGACCAGATCGGGCTCGACGCGTAGGTTTGGATGTCTTTGGCTTGCGAGTTGAGGAAGTTGTAGACGGCCCGAGCGCCTGACGATGTCGTGTCGGGCAAGCGGGCTTGTCCTTTTGAGGCAGTGGTCGCGGAAAACGACGTGCGATCCCAGGCGAGCGGCAGCGGCGTTATCTGTGACAATTCGTTGTACGTGTACCAGGTGGGGTTGTAGCTGGCGTTGAGGCGCAGCCGCACGGTTCTCGCGCCGATCGCTGTCGCCGAGGTCACGTTGTCAGGGAATCCCCCAGGGACGTAGGAGGCCCAGTCGTCAGTGTTCGCCCTCAACAAGTTGATCCAGAACACGACGTCCCTCGCGCTCACCGGCTCACCGTTGGACCAGAGGTAGCGCTTGAGTGTGATCGTCACGACCCGGTTGCCGTCGCTGAACCTGGGCGGGTTCCCGATCGAGAGCGGATAGTCGATCGACGTACTCCCCTTGTCGCCGAACCAGTACAGGGGCTCGTAGAGAAGGGTCTGGAAATCGGACGTGTTCGCGTCGGTGAAGTACTCCCCTGGCACGAGCGGGAAGATGTAGTCAGGTGGCGTCTCCGGCTGCTCCGCGAAGTAGGCCGTCCCTCCTTCTGCCTGCGTCCCGTTTGTCGTCGTGGTGCTGCTCAGGGTGGATCCGGGCCCAGCGGCTGGGGAGCTACATGCGGCGACTGAGAGGGAGGCGAGTGCCAACGGGACAAGGATCATGACGACCCTGAGCCGCCTCGGTTCTCGGCCCATCACACCCCCTCCCCGCTCCATGCGACCACTACCGAGTCTAAGAAACCCATTTCTTGCCGATTCTTCCCGCAGTCGGAAGTCCGCGGGCAACTCTTGAGATTGCGAAGACAGCGAGGAACAAAACCGAACCTCCAAGAGCCGGTCCGCGACCCTAGCCCAGCATGCCGTGAAGGCCGGCCACGCCGAACTGAGGACCGCTCAGGGCGCGCAAGCGCGCAAGCAGGTGGCCACTCGACTCGAGCGGCTCAGAGCCAGACCCGCTCGTTGCCGCTCACGACAAGATCGAAGGACTCGACCGGGCGCACGCGGGCAAAGTAGTCCCTCTCCGCAGCCAACCAGTCGTCATCCCAGTCCGCTGGAGCGATCAGGTTGTGGAGGCGGCGGAGGCGCTCCGGCTCGTCAGTGTCCACGTATATCGACCTGCCGACGATGTCCCCTAGTTCCGGCGCGCTCGAGTACACGCCCTCGAGAAGAATCAGGTCGCCTGGCTCCGCCCGCGTCTCCGAGCCGGTCAGATCTCCGATGTCCCAGTCGAAGGCTTGGAACACGGCCAACCGGCGGGCCCGAAGAGGCTCGAGAGCATCGCACCGCATGCGTGCGACGTCGTAGTACCGCCCGAGCAAGAGACCGCGCTCGTCTCGGTTGGCCTGCACCCCGGATGTCGGCCCCACCCCGGGGCGTGCCGGCGCGCTTAGTGCTCGCCCTATGAAGAAATCATCGGTATGGACGACGCTCACCCCGGTTGCCGCGCGCAACTTCTCCGCCACGGTCGTCTTCCCCGAGGCGCCGGGACCGTCTATCGCCACGAACGTGACCGAGTCGTCCGCCTTCGCCCAACGGCTGAGCGCGGAAACGGCAGTAGTCAAGGCTTCACTGACCGCGGCGTCGCAAGGGTCCACGTGCCGACCTGTCGGGTTGGGTCCCAAGCTCGCTCCAGTCACAGCACTAGCTTGCTCCGCTTGTGAGCAAGAGAGCGAGGCAGGCAGGTCACGACGGTACCGATCAGCGCATTTTCGAGGCGTCGCGCCATGTACCTGCTGCCACGCGATCCGCCTCCTCCGCCGCTTGTCCAAGCAGGCAACCAAGGACCATCGCTCGCAACGGGAGCTTCCTGGCCCGGCCTATCCTGGGGACGTGCCGGCAACCCGCATGCCCACGGGCAGCTCGCTGACCATGACAGAACTGCTGTGTGCGGGATAGCCGGCTTCACGGGCCACGACCCCGAGCTGCTCGACCGGATGCTGGCCGCGATCGAGCATCGCGGGCCGGACTCCTTCGGCGCCGAGGTGGGCGAGGAGTTCACCGTCGGCATGCGTCGGCTTTCAATCGTCGACATCGCCGGCGGAGAGCAGCCGATCCGCTCGGAGCGCACCGGCTGCCTCATCGTGTTCAACGGCGAGCTCTACAACAGCGTTGAGCTACGTGCTGAGCTCGCGAGCGCCGGTCACCGTTTCGTCTCGGACCACTCAGACACCGAGTCGGTGCTGCGTGCCTACGAGGAGTGGGGCACCTCGTGCGTCACCCACTTGACGGGGATGTTCGCCTTCGCGATCGTCGACCCGCGTTCTCACGAGCTGTACCTCGCCCGCGACCGGTTGGGGATCAAGCCCCTCTATTTCCACTCGGAGCCGGGGCGGCTCATCTTCGCCTCCGAGCTGAAGGCCCTCTTCCAGGACCCGGGCATCACCCGCGCCCCCGATATGGGCGTGCTCTACCAGTTCCTCCTTCATCGCGTGCACGACGCCGGCGAGGAGACGTTCTTCGCAGGAGTGAAGCGGCTCCTCCCAGGACATTTCATGACGGTCAGGCCCGACGGCCGAATCCGTGCCACCAAGTACTGGTCCCCCGAAGTCAATCCGGAGTTCTCCTCGTCCAGAAGCGACGCGGAGTACGCGGCTGGCTTCCAACACCTGTTCGAGCGCGTCATCCGCAGGCACATGATCGCCGACGTCCCGGTCGGCGTGTCGCTTTCGGGAGGCCTCGACTCGAGCGGGGTCTCGTCGGTGATGGCCTCGCTCATGGACTCGGGAGCCGATACCCACACTGAAGGCTCGCTGCACACCTTCTCCGCTTTGTACCCGGGCCAGACGATCGACGAGAGCGAGTACGTCCACTCGGTGGAGAGGTACGTGAGGAGCATCCCCCACTACGCCTACCCGACGGTCGACGCCTTCTGGGATGAGATCTCCGAATGGGTGTGGTTCCAGGAGGAGCCGACGATCTCGTCAGCTCCGTACGCGTACTACTCCGTCTACCGGATCGCCAAGGGCCAAGTGAAAGTGATTCTGTCGGGAAACGGCGGGGACGAGCTGCTGGCCGGATACCTGCCCTACTTCCGCACCTATCTGAGCTCGGCGACCGACCAGCGCCACTATGCAGCCGCGATCCGTGAGGCTGTGGCCGGGCGGGACCTGTACTCGAAGTACGCCCGGGAGTTGCTGACCTCGCGTCGTCCCGGCGGCCCAAAGCCCTTCGCCATGCCAGAGCTTCTTGCCGCCACGCCCGGTGAGTTGGCTCAGTTCGACTACCGGCCCAGCCGCAATTTGAACGTCCGCCTCGCTGACGACGTGCTCAAGTACTCGACTCCCAACCTCTTGCGCTACGAGGACAAGAACTCGATGGCCTTCTCGATCGAGTCGAGGGTTCCGTTCCTCGACCACGAGCTCGTCGAGTTCATCTTCCAGCTCCCGATCGACCAGAAGATCAAGAAGGGGTGGAATCGGTACGTGTACCGTCAGGCCATGAAAGGAACGATGCCTGAGCTCAACCGGACCAGGCGTTCCAAGATCGGCTTCACGAACCCCGAGACGACATGGACGCGCGAGCGGGCACCCCAGATCCGGGAGATCTTCGGCTCCGAAGCGCTCTCCTCGAGAGGGATTTTCGACCCGAGGCGTCTCGTGCAGGAATTCGACTCCTGGCTGGGCGGCAAACCGGGTGACGGCCTCGCCTTCTGGAGGGTGCTGGTGACCGAGCTCTGGCTGCGCCGCTTCGTCGATTCCCCGGTAGCGGTGCGATGACGCCACGTCGAATGAGGAGGCCGTGATGGCTGAGCCCGTCGGTAGCCCGCCGCCCGTGGAGCTCGGCGGGAGCACCTGGGAACGCACATTGGTGAGGACTCATCTGGTCCACATCAAGGAGCCCCTGGAGCCCATCCTCGAAGAACATGTCCGGCCGCTTCTGTCCCCTGGCGACTGGGTAGCCATGTCGGAGAAGGTGGTGGCCATCTCCGAGGGACGAGTCATCCACCAGTCGGTCGTCCGGCCCGGGCTGCTCGCCAAGCTGATCGTAAAGGGCACGAAGAAGTACGAGCACGACGTCGCCTTCTCTGACGCCCGCAAGATGCAGGTGGCGATCATGCAGACCGGCTCGGCGCGAGCGGCCTTCGCCATGGTCGTCGGAGGCGTGACGAAGCTGTTCGGTCGCCACGGCGACTTCTATCGCATCGCCGGGCACCGCATCTCCGAGATCGACGGCTTCAATCCCGACACCGTGGCACCGTTCGACGAGTTCGCCATGCTCGGCCCCGCCGACCCCGACAAGGCATGTGCGACGTACGCCCGCTTCTTGGGTCACCCGGTGACGATCATCGACGGGAACAACATCAACGTCGAAGTTCTCGGGATGAGCTCGGACATGCCCCTCGACAAGGCGGCGGCACGGCTCATCCTGCTCGACAACCCGATGGGTCAGCGCGATGAGCTGACCCCGTTCGTCATCGTCCACCGCGCCGAGGATCACTCCCCCGATTAGGCGTCCCGCAGCGCTGCGGCCCGGCGCCGATCACTCGGGCGCGGCGCATGGTTCGCCGGCGGACCGCTTTCGATTTCAGCCCCTCACATGCCCGAGAGCTGGCGAATCGGGCGCGCGAGGGCGGAATTGTCGTCCTCACCGTGGCCCTGGGCGATCAGCCCGTCCTCGAACGCGGCCGCCAACGAAGCCACCGGCAGCGCCGCGCCGACGCTGCGCGCGAGCTCGAGAACGATGCCGAGGTCCTTGCGGTGAAGGGCGATCTTGAACCCGAGCGGGTAGTCGTCGCTTATCATCCGCCCGCTCCTGTTCTTCAAGATCCACGAGCCCGCCGCGCCGCCGGCCAGCGCCTCGACCACACTTTGCGGCTGGAGGCCCGCCTTCATGGCGAGCACGATGCCTTCGGCCACGCCAAGGTAGGTGCCACAGAGGATGACTTGGTTGACGGCTTTGGCGACTTGACCTGAGCCGGCGGGCCCGAGGTGCGTGATCGTACTGCCCATCGCGCAAAGAACTCCCTGTGCGCGGGCGACGTCCTCCGGCTCGCCTCCCACCATGATCGTCAATGTCCCGGCCGCCGCGCCCTCCGAACCCCCCGAAACGGGCGCGTCCACCAGCGCCACTCCCATCTCGGCGAGGCGCGCCCCGAACTCGCGCGCTCGAGCGGGGCTGATCGTCGAGCAGTCGACGAGAACCGACCCGGAGGACAGTCCCTCCGCGAGCCCCTCGGGACCGAAGAGCACGTCTGCGAGCTGTGGAGCGTCGGTAACGCAGGTGACAACGATGTCGCTCGCCTCTGCGAGCGCGCGAGGCGTGCGCACTTCGACGGCCCCCAGGGCGACGAGAAGCTCGGCTCGGCCCGGGGTGCGGTTCCAAACCGAGAGGGCGAAGCCCGCCCGGGCCAGGTTGGCCGCCATAGCCGAGCCCATGGTCCCGAGCCCGGCGAAACCGACTCTCGGTCCTTGAGCCTCCCCCGTCATGGACTTGTCGGTCACAACGTCTCCTCTCCGGTGCTCGATCGGTCTCGATCGAGAGCGGGGCCACATTTGCGAGGTGCCCCCACGAAGCCAGAAGCTTCGCGCCACCGGTTCTAGCTCGCCGGAGATCCGCGCGAGGCGCCCGATCCGGATACCGTTTACGCGTGGTGGCCTCGCCGCACGGCTCGAGCGCGGAGTACCCGGGTGTGCCCGCGGGCATCTCCGACGTACGCGAGAGCAAAGTGCTGGAGGCCATCGACTACCGCGAGACTCTCGAAATGCTTCGTGGGCTGATCGCACACCCCAGCGACAACCCGCCGGGCAACGAAGGCGAGTGTGCCGGCTTTCTTGCCTCTTTCCTTACGGAGCGAGGCATCGCGACGAGCCTCGTCGAGGCGGCACCGGACAGGCCCAACCTCTACGCGTCCATCGGCGGCTCAGGCCCGACCTTGGTGTTCTGTGGGCATCTCGACACGGTCCCGGCCGGGGACGGCTGGACAGTGGACCCGTTTTTGGGAGCGGTGGCCAACGGTCGCGTCTACGGCCGCGGTGCCTGTGACATGAAGGCTGGGCTGGCGGCGATGGTCGCCGCGATGCTCGCCGTCAAGCGCTCGGGCGTGAGCATCGAAGGAACCGTCGCTCTGCACGCGGTCATCGACGAGGAGTTCGCCTGTGCGGGGGGAAGAAAGGCGGCCAGCGAGCAACCAGGTGACTGGGCCGTCGTCGGCGAGCCTTCCAGCAACCAGGTGTTCTCCATAGGCAACGGCCAGGCCTGCTACCAGATTGTCTTTCATGGCAAGGCCGTGCACAGCTCGCACCCCGAGCAGGGACGCAATGCGATCAATGACGCGGCTGCTTTCATCGTCCGTATCGAGGAGGAGGCGCTCCGCCTCGCCGAGTCCCCGTTCCCTGGAATCGGACCGGGTACTTATTCGATCGGCGTCGTCCAAGGCGGGCGAGGGGGCTCGACGGTGCCGGATCGTTGTGAGGTGACGATCGACCGGCGCGTGCTCCCGTGCGAGAGCCTCGACTCAATCGACGAGGAACTGCAGCGCATACTGGAACGACTCGCCGCGGAACGCCCCGGCCTTGAGTGGGAGTTGTCCCGGCCCATCGCCTTCCCGTCGCTCTCCGGGACCAACTCAGGCCCCCTGGAACAGGCCCTCACGAGCGCGGTCCGAGACCTCGGACTGCCCATACCAGACGAGAGGCAGGGAATGCGCTTCGCGACAGACGCGGCCTGGTACGAGGCCGCCGGATGTCCGGCAGTCGTCTTCGGCCCGGGAGACGTGCCGATCGCCCATCAGCCCGACGAATACGTCGCCATCGAGGACCTCAACGCCGCTACCCGGGCCCTGGCCCTTTGTTGTATCCGCCTTCTGAGCTGAACGGCCGCCAACCGCCTCGCCCGGACGGCCCGAAACCCGCTCAGGTGACTCAGGCTCCTCCTAAGAACTCCTCGGACTCGACCGTGACAGCCACGGCGTGCACGACCGCCGCGATCCTGAGCGCCTCGTGGATCTGCTCCTTGCTCACGCCCTGCTCGCGGAGCTTGCGCTCATGAGCCGCCAGGCATCCCCCGCAGCCGTTCACCGCGCTCGCCGCGAAGCACCAGAACTCGAAGTCGGATGCGTCCACGCCACCGCGTGTGGCGATGACCTGCATGCGAAGCCGAGCGGGGACATCCTCGTAGTCCCCCACTCCCTCGTCAGCCAGCAGGTGTTTGCTCCTGTAATAGACGTTGTTCATCGCCATGACAGCCGCGGCGGCCTTGGCGGCGTCGAACGCCTCGGCGGAGAGGTGCTCCTTCGCCTGAGCGGCGAGCTCTAATAGGACGCGCCTTCCTCGTGAGGCGATCGCCGTCGCGAGCACCGCGCCCCAGAGGCGCTGGGGAGGCAACGTGGACACGGCGATCGTCGAGTCGAGGTTGAGCCTTATGTCCTTGGCGTAATCCCCCAAGGCCTCCTTGAGCGCGGGGACACCCATCACGCGCTCGTGGACATCAGGGCCTTGGCGTCAATCGTCGCCGCGCCCTTGTGCCAGTTGCAAGCACATAGCTCGTCGGTCTGCAGGGCGTCGAGGACCCTCAGTACCTCCTCCACGTTGCGCCCCACGGAACCGGCAGTCACCATGACGAACTGGATGATCCCCTCCGGGTCGACGATGAAGGTGGCCCTGTCGGCGACACCTCCGCTGTTGAGCACCCCGAGGGCTGTGACGAGCTTGCGGTCGAGGTCGGACATCATCGGGAAGGGGATGCCCCGCAGATCCTCGTGCTGGTTCCGCCATGCGTAGTGAACAAACTCGTTGTCGACGGAGCCGCCGAGCACCTGGGCATCCCTGTCGGCGAATTGCGAGTTGAGCCGCCCGAACTCAGCGATCTCGGTGGGGCACACGAAGGTGAAGTCCTTCGGCCAGAAGAAGACGACCAACCATTTCCCCGGATATGTCGAGGATTCGACCTGGGTGAAGTAGTCCTCGGGCGCGCTCGCCGGGAGCGTCCTCAAGTCGCCGGGGACCAGCGCCTTGAGCGAGAAGTCCGGGAAACGGTCGCCGATGCCAAGCATGTTTTCTCTCCTTGAAGTTGGATCCGAGTCGAGCGCCGTTCCCCCGGCACGATCCGTCCAAGAGCGCGGAACTCGCTCCTGAGGTTACCGACGACTCGGCGCGGTCCAACCCCTTTTCGCCGACGATCTATTGCCGGGACCGCCCGGCGCTGGCTCAGGCGCCGATAGCGGCTGCGCGCGGACCGCTGCCCAGGTTCTCCGCCAGTCCGAAGCTGTAGACGCGCCCGTTGGAGCCCACCAGCCAGTAGCCCTTGCCGTTCGGGGCGGCCGCTATACCCACGATCGGGCGGGCAAGGGACTTGCCACCGAGGGACCCGTAGAAGTGAGCGTCGCCGAAGCAGAACACGCCCCCGTCCGCGGCGACGAGCCAGTAGCCCTGGCCGTCAGGCGTCACCGCCATCCCGACGATCGGCTTGTCGAGCGCCTTGCCGTACATGGACCCGAAGGAGCCGGCGTCGCCGAAGTGGCTCACGGCCCCGTCGCTCGCGACCAGCCAGTAGCCCAAGCCACTGGCTGACGAGGCGATCCCCACGTAGTCGACGCCCCTGCGAAGCGTGCCCCGGTGGTCTCTCGCTTGACCGAAGGCACGCACGGAGCCATTGCCGGCAACGACCCAGTAGCCGGCGCCGTTGGGCATGGCGGCGATACCTGTGACGTTGCGAAGCGGCAGGTCGCCGTACATCGTGGCCTCGCCGAAGGGGAAGACGGCGCCGGTCGTCGTGACGAGCCAGTAGCCGAGGCCCTGCGGGGCCATGGCCAATCCGGCCGGGTGCATGCCCTCGCCGGCAATGCCCCCGTGCGCGTCGATGTCGCCGAATCCGAACGTGGCGCCGTCAGGAGCCTCGATCAGGTAGCCGTCGTCACCGAGAACCGGCGTCACGGCATTCGACACACCCGGCAGGCCTAGTCCCAGCTTGGAGATCGCCTTCACCGTGAATGTCCAGGGCGCGCCGGCTTGCAGGTCCGAGAAGACTGCGCTGCGCTGGGAGGGCTTGAAGGACTCGCCCACGCCCAGGCGACCCGGCGAGGACGCACGCACCGTGTAACTGGTGATCGGGCTGCCCCCGTCAGCTGCAGGCGCCGTCCATGTCACCAGCGCCTTACCCGTGAGAGCAGTGGCTGTCACCACGGGCGCGCTCGGCACGCTGTCGCGATAGGTGTACTCAACTGAATTGCTGGTCTTGCCCGTGGGACTGAAGATGCTCTCCACAGTCTGGACGGTGATCTTGACCTTTTTCCCCGCTGGGCCGGGCGGGACCTGAGCTACGACCTGGTTGGTCGTCCCGCAGGTCAACAGCGCTTCGGAGTTGGTCGCCGAGTAGGCCTGGACGTCGCCGAAGTACACGGCGATGACGCAACCCAGATTGGACCCGTTCAAGGTCACTTGGTTGCCGCCGTGCGCAGGGCCGGCAGCCGGCTCCACGTTCTCAAGCGTCGGGTTGCCCGGCGGATACACGTACAGCTCGTCCATCGGCGGGTTGTAACTGCAACCCGAGACCGTGCATACCTCGACGTCCATGAGACCTGGGTTCTGCTGCACCGAATCCGTGGCGAGGCTCGTGTCGCTCCCCAAGGTGAAGTGGTACTGGGTGCCGAGCGAGTAGCCGGTCACGTTGTCTGCGAATTCGATCGGCCCAACGGTCTGGAGAAGCCCAACGCCGCTGATAGTGATGGGTGTGCCGCAACCCGAAGCTGGTGGCGGGCTCGTGCAGGCGACCGAGTCAGGCACTCCGCTCAGGCCCGTGACGGTGTTCACGACGCTTGTCACTTCCGGCACGCCCGCGTAGACGATGTTGCTTTCGTTGGACGTCCCGGCCATCGAGGTGAAGCTGACCGGAAGCGTGATCGGCTCGATGGTGGTCACGCCGAACATCGCCATCGCAGGCACCGCCAGTTCGAGAGAGGTCCCCGTCGCCGCGACCGGCTGTGCCATCGAGTCCTCGGTGACGGGCTCACCGTAGGCCGCGTAGTCGAGTGTCAGGTCGTTCATCCCTACGCCATTGATCGTGACCAGATTCCCGACCAGACCGCCCGTCTCGCTCGCAAGCAGGGCCGCGTTGCAGTCGGCCGGGAGTGTCACGCAATTGGAAAGATCTGCGATCGTGCCCGTCGAGACCGAGGTGATCTGCGGCGCTGGGACGTAGTCGAATTCTGTCGGCTGCGGTGTCGCCTCGAATCCGGAGGGGACGATCTCCGCCCCCATGGGATCAAAGGTCAGGGCGCCCTCATACGGCGGCAGGATCGTGCTCGTCGCGCTCGAGCCGTTGTGGTTCGACACCACTACCTCGACTTGGCAGATGTCGTTGGTGGCGTCCTCGCCGACATAAGCGCCCGTTGTGGGAAGCGGGGCACACGTCATCGCGGTCGAGTACACCGGCGGCGTGACGACGATCTCGTACGCAGACTCGATCGTGAAGCTCGAAGCTGCCACTCCGCCGAAGCTGACCCCGGTCGCGTCGCTGAACCCGGACCCATAGATGGTCACCGGCGCAGGCGAGGTCTCCAGCCCGCCGTAGGGGCCGACGCTCGACACGCTCGGGACCAACGACGGCGTGGCGTTCTCGTCCACGTACTCGAATTCCGAGGCCGCGTCCGGGAAGCTCGACTCCCCGTCGGTGAGAGTTACGACGACATCAGCCGGCCCCGCCCCGTCCTGGGGGCTGAGCGAGTCGGGAGGCAGCGCGGACGCTCCCGCGGGAAAGGTCGCGGTGAGCGTCGTGTCGTTCGTAACCGTGAAGCTCGAGGCCTGCGCCGAGCCCACCTCGACGCTCCCCACCTTCGGACTGCCGGCTGTGCCGAATCCCGACCCGGAGACCGTCACCGAGTACCCACCGGTGGTGGATCCGAACACAGGATCGAGCCCGGTCACGCTCGGGGGCTTGAGCTGCTCGCCGTAGTCGCACATGTAGAAGGCGAGGCCGTTGCTCCCTGCCGGGGTCGTGAGTTGCGGTGACCCGAGCCCGGACGCCATGTCGTAGCCGGCGCGGGCTGGGAAGAGGAGTCCGCTGTCAAGTCCGTACTGGTCGTTGTCCCCCGAGACGACGTCGTTGAACGACGCCGCGTAGGCGGTCGGACTGGCCGCTATCCCGTAGAGGATTGGGCTGGCGAAGCCCGCGTCGGGTACGCCGTTCACCAGGTCGGCCGAGCAGGCCGAGGAGGCGTTGACCAAAGCGAGCAACGCGGCCCATATCGGGGTCGCGGACGAGGTGCCGCCCACCGTCGCCCATCCATCCGGACTGCCATACCCGAGCGACTGGCCGTAAATCGTCACGGCGCCTGTGAACTCGTCAGCCTGGGCAGAGACGTCCGGCGTCTCGCGGCAAAGGCTGCCCGATGGAATACCGAGCGTCCCGTCGCAGAAGGTCGGTGTCGTGTACGGCGCTGAGTCGAGGGCAGTCGCGGTCTCCTCGGCCTCGGCGTTGGCCATGTCGGCGGCATTGTTGGCGGTGTCCGCGACCGTCTCCTGCCAGCTCGGCATCGCCCAGGACTCCGAGATGCCTCCGCCACCGGCGCCATAGAGAGCTCCGTCGTTCCACACGTGCTCGGAAGGCGGCTCGGTGGCGTCGTCGATTGTCGTGCCGCCGACCGACACGACATAGGGCTGGCTGCCGGGGTCGAGCACCGAAACGAAGTTCTGGCTCAGCAGGGGCGACGGGTAGCCACTCATCGTGCACTCGTCGCTGCCGTTGTCACCCGCTGCCGCGAGCACGGTCTGGCCCTGAGCCGCCGCCTGCTCGAAGAGCAGGTTCTCGGCCTGCTGGTAACCGGGCTCGCCCACCTGCTCGAGCTGCTCGCAGTCGCCCCAGCTCGATGTCACCACCTGGTCGATGTCGCTGTTGACGATGGCGGCGTACTCGTCGATGGCTCCCGAAGTCGTGTTGGGCGCCTCGTAGACGTCGATGTTCGCCTGGGGCGCGATCGCAGAAACATCCTCCACATCCAAAGTGGACTCCACGTTGGAGCTGTCGGAGGCAGGCTGGGGCAAGCCACCGTCCACCGACTGAATCGAGAGGAGGCTGCCTGTAAGCACCCCGCCGACTCCGGACATCTGCGCCGCCTCGGTTGCGCCGAAGTAGCAGGTGTCGAAGGTCTCGATGTCGGTCGGCAGGAAGGGCTGGAGCTCGAACACGGCGATGTGCTGGCCGCCAGCGAAATCACCGGACCGGTAAAGCCCAAAGGCGCCGTAGGAGTTGGCTATCGCGTCGTCGGTGAGCCCGCCTGAGCCCTCGGCGTCCTGCTGGGCGAGAGTGCACGGGTCCGCTGATCCCGTCGGGTGCGTGAAGCTCGCCGACGTCGCCTTGGGGAAGGTGCCCGGCGAGGCGGCGCTCGGGCGAATGTCAGCCGGCTGGGCGTGGACCAGGTCGTCCAGGCCGACGACGGCCGCCACTGAGCCGGCGATCGTCGAGGGCAACTTCAGCGACGCCGTGGTGCCCTGGCCGATCGTCCCGTTCGCGAGCCGGTAGCGCTCAAGCCCGGTACGGAACGCGGTCTCAACCGTCGCTGCCGAGCCTTCGAAGCTCACGAACAGGCCGTCGCGCGTCACGCCCGTGACACGGAGGCCATCCGCCCTTAGCTGGCCTTCGACCGCCTTGATCGTGGCCCGAGACGGCCCGAAACGCTGGGCGAAGGCCCCGGGAGCCAGGTACTGGTGGAACAGCCGCGAGTTCTTGTTTGTCACCGCGGCGATGAAGCCAGCGAGCGCCGACTCATTCGAGGGACGGAGCACGACGATGCCGGATTGCGTGGAGCCCGTTCTCACAGCGCCCAAGGCGCTGGCGCCGAGAGGGAGCTCGGGCGCGGCAGTGACCGTGAACATCCGCGGGGCCGCCACACTGGCTCTCGCCGATGCCGATGCCGACGGCAGCATCGCCAGGAATGGAGCGCATGTGACAAGGGCAGCGCTGGCAGCGATGTACCGCCCGATCCTGTGACGGCGGGAAACGGACCTGTGCCCTATCTCGCTCGAATCGCTCCGGTGCTGACTGGGAACTCCGCCTCTCGACACGATGGCCCCTCTCACGGTCGTGCCCGGGCGCGCCAATACGCCTCGTGACCGACCACTGAAGGCGGTTCTAGTGCCCGCGGGGGGCTGGGTCAACAGCCGCAGCCGGCCTTGCGGGCCGCTGCGTCCGCCTGGCGCATCAAGCGGAAAAATGTCTGAGTGTCTGCCTAGGTGACGCTGTCGAACGCCCTTAGGTGAAGCGGAGGACGCTCACGTGCCGCAGCCTGTCGGCCGACAGGCTGAACGTCGACCCGCCGTCACTCGAGCGGAAGATCCGCCCGTCTGGGGCACCGAGGGCCACCTGACCTGCGGACGCCGCCACTGAGCCGACACCGAGATTAAAGGGGAAGCTCTCGGGAAGGCCGCCGGCGCATTGCTCTAAGGGGCTCCCCACCTGGCAGCGGTAAAGGCGGGCGTCCGTCGTCTCTGGCCCGGTGGACACCGTCACGAATGCCTGGTCACCGTCGAGGGCGACTGCTCTCGAGTAGGCGGCGTGCAGGCCCTCGGTGGTCCACTGCCAAGTGTCCCCGTCGTCCTGGCTCCAGCCGAAACCGTTGGCCGCGGCTGCGACGACGCGACGCCCGTCGCCAACGACGACCTCGTGCACCGCGGCTTCGGTCGGCACCACAATCCTCCACGACTTTCCCCGGTCGCTTGAACGCCACACGCCGCCGGCGTCGACGTTGGCGTACCAGATGCCTGTGCTCGAGACTGCCACCGACCTGAGGTCCCGGCTCGAAGAGGAGCCGGGCTGGGCCGTTGCGGCTGCCGCGCCGTCGTCGAGGTGACCCACTTCGGCGACAGCGCCGTCGCGTGACACGGTGAGGAGACGGGCCCCCGCAAGGCCGACCAGGAGACCCCCCTCGGGCAAGGCCGCCAGGCTTTGGGCGGTCGCGTCCGGGAGAGACGCAACAGGGGTCAGGTCGAACTCGTCGAGGCGGACAATGCGCCGCCCGTCGAGAAGACCCCATACCGGGCGGGGACTCGCCGGGAGCAGGCTCCCGACTCCCCCGTCGAAGGAACCCACCGCGACCGCGGTCACGGACACGTCGTCCGCGTAGGTGTAGGTGCGATCGAGATCCTCCAGATGTCCTGTCGTACCGACGATCAGCACTCGAACCTCCCTCACCCGGCACAGCCATGATCATGAGCCGTGCGAAAAGGCCTTTGGACCACCGGCGCGACGAGACATGTCCCAGCCCGTCCCGGCGCTGCGGCGCCCGACCGCACCGTCGTCGAAAGGAGCGCTGGCGCTGCCGCTCTCGACTCGCGGCCGCTATGTGGTTGGGCTGACGCTCAACCGAGCGTCGCGACCATGACGGCTTTGATCGTGTGAAGCCGGTTCTCGGCCTCGTCGAAGACGACCGATGCGGGAGACTCGAAGACCTCCTCGGTCACCTCCAAAGCCTCCAGACCCCGCCTCTCGTAGAGCTGGTTGCCGATCTTGGTGTCGCGGTTGTGCAGGGCCGGCAAGCAGTGCATGAACTTCACGTCCTTGTTGCCGCTCGCCCTCATCAACGCCGCATTCACCTGGTAGGGGATCAGCTCGTCGATGCGCTCGTCCCACTCCTCGGGGGGCTCCCCCATCGAGAGCCAGACGTCGGTGTAGACGAAGTCGACTCCCTTCACGCCCTCTTCCGGAGTTTCCGTGACGGTGATGCGGGCGCCCGAGGTCGCTGCCAGTCGCTTGGCGGCGGACTGGACCTCATCTGAGGGCCACAGCGCCTTCGGACCACAAATACGCACGTCCATGCCGACGAGCGCGCCGCTCACGAGCAGCGAGTTGGCCGTGTTGTTCCTGGCGTCACCTATGTAGCAGTAGGACACCTCGTCGAGCGCCGTCCCTTTGTGGTCGCGCATTGTGAGCATGTCCGCCAGCATTTGCGTCGGGTGCCACTCGTCGGTGAGCCCGTTCCACACGGGCACGCCGGCGAACTCCCCGAGGGTCTCGACGGTGGTTTGGGCAAAACCTCGGTACTCGATACCGTCGTACATTCTCCCAAGGACACGCGCCGTGTCCTTCATCGTCTCCTTGTAGCCGATCTGCGACCCCTCCGGGCCCAGGTAGGTGACATGAGCACCCTGGTCGTAGGAAGCCACCTCGAACGCGCAGCGCGTGCGGGTCGACGCCTTTTCGAAGATGAGAGCGATGTTCTTGTGCTCGAGCTTGCGAACCTCCTTGCCTTCGCGCTTGTCCTGGCGGAGCTTCGCCGCGAAATCAATGAGGTAAAGCCACTCGTCCTTCGTAAAGTCCAGTTCCTTCAAAAGGTTCCGGCCCTTAAGGTCCATCTCAGCCTCCATTCTGGGTCGGCTCACGCCGGGTCTCTCACGACGGGGCAAGTCATGCAGCGCGGTCCCCCGCGTCCACGGCCGAGCTCGCTGCCTACCACGCTCACCACTTCGATGCCGTGCTTGCGAAGCATCGTGTTGGTGGCCACGTTCCTCTCGTAGCCGAAGACGACGCCGGGGGCCACCGCGAGGAAGTTGGTCCCGTCGTCCCATTGCTCGCGCTCAGCGGCCCGCACATCCTCATCGGTTGCCAGCACTGTGACCTCGTCGACCTCGAGCGCGTCGGCAAGTGTCGCCCAGAGGTCGTCGTTCCTGGTCACCCGAACCTCACCCGGGCCATCACCAGGCGTGATCGTCCACGAGCCGAGCTGGCGGTCGAAGTAGGGGTAGAGGACGAACGTGGACTTGTCGATCATCGTCATCGCCGTGTCGAGGTGCATCATGGCGTGCGACTTCGGAAGCTCGACGGCGATCACCTTCTTGGTGTCGCCCTGCGCGAACAGAGCCCTCACGAGAATCTCGGCGCCCATGGGCGAGGTGCGCTCACCCATCCCGATCATCACCGTGCCGTGCCCGAGAACGTGCACGTCACCGCCCTCGACGGTGGCAGGCAGGTGGTTCGCGTCGTCCGCGCCGTAGTAGGTCGTGAAGTCGGCGCCGGCGAAATAGGGGTGAAACTGATACACGGCACGGCTGTGCAACGTCTCACGTTGGCGCGCTGGTTTGGCCATGGGGTTGATCGAAACGCCTCCGTAGATCCAGCACGAGTTGTCCCTCTGGAACAGGTGGTTCGGAAGAGGCGGGAGCACGAAGTCGTCGGCCGTCAACATGTCCCACTTGAGGCTGTGCGTCTTGATGGGCCCGACGTCGACCTTGAGCACACCGCCGATCAGGTATTCGGTCAGCATCTCTCCGGGCATGTCTTCGAAAAACCGCCGCAGTGGATCGACGAGGGCCGGACCGAGCAGCTCGGGTGTGCACAGGCGGTCGAGGACGAACTTCCGGCCTTCGGGCATGTCCAGGACCTCGGCGAGCATCTGGCCGAAGTAAAGAAGCTCCACACCCTTCTCGCGGAGCTGCTCTGCGAAGGCGTCGTGCTCCTCTTTGGCCCTCGTGCCCCACATCACGTCGTCGAAGAGGAGCTCGGAGATGTTCTGCGGCGTCAGCCGGGCCAGCTCGAGCCCCGGCCTGTGCACGAAAGCGACCCGCAACCTGCCGACTTCCGAGTTCACTCCTAGCGGCCCGCTATTTGCTGGTGTACCGAACACGGTGATCCTCCTCGCTACGTCTCTCTGTACGACTCAACAGCCAGGTCACACGCTCAAAATCCTCTAGCTGGCATGGCGCTTGGACGCTCACGATCGCTGTCAGCCGATCGGGCGATTTGACTCTACCCGGCCTATCCCTCTGCGGCTACATTGGTCGTGATTTCGCGACAGGAGCCCGGCACTCGGCCTGGGCCGAGCTGTTGCAGAAGGTGGTTGCAATGTCACTCAGTGATGCAGGTGACTCCTCTGGCGGCTCCGGCCAAGCGCCAGATTCAGCTCTGGAAAGGCGTGCGCGCGCCCTTGGCCTCCCGTCGGCCACGGCCGTAGTAATCGGGAGCATCATCGGGACTGGCGTGTTCACCATGCCGGCCGTCATGGCAGGCGCCGGGACGAGCTCGTTGCTGACACTCGGCGTGATCTCCATCGGGGCCGTCCTCCTCGGCGTGATGTTCGGTCAGCTGACGAAGCGGATACCCAACACCGATGGAGGCCTTTACGCCTACTCGCGTCACGAGTTCGGCGACTTCGCGGGCTACCTCGTCGCGTGGTGCTACTGGATCACCTGCTGGTGCGGTAACGCCGCCATCGTCTCGTCATGGGTCCTTTACATGGAGTCCTTGTTCAACATCACGAACCCGTCGGGTTGGACGAACTTCGGGCTCGCCATGACGGGCCTTTGGATTCCGGCGGCTGTGAACCTCATCGGCGTACGCCAGATGGCTTGGTTCCAGAACATCACCGTCATCGTCAAGTTCCTGCCCCTGGCCCTCGTCGCCGTCGTCGGATGGTTCTTCGTCTCGGCGCACAACTTCGGCCCGTTCAACGCCACCGGGGGCAGCCTCTACAGCGGCATCGGGATCGCCGCCGGCGTGGCGCTGTTCTCGTTCATCGGCGTCGAGTGCGCCTCCATCACCGCCCGGCGGGTGGTCAACCCACGGCGGAACGTCGGCCGGGCCTCGGTGATCGGGACCGGGCTGAGCGCCATCCTCTACCTGCTGGTCACCGCCGCGGTCATGGGGCTCGTTCCGCATTCGAACCTGGTCACGAATGGGACACCCTTCGTCACGGCGTTCCAGACGATATTCGGACACGCCGCCTGGGTGGGCAAGTTCATGGCCACGATCGCGGTCATCTCCGGGATCGGTGCTCTCAACGGATGGACGCTCGTCACGGCTGAGATGCCGTACGCAGCGGCCGTTGACGGCCTCTTCCTCCCGCAGTTCGCGAAGGTGGACCGCAAGGGAACCCCGTGGTTCGGCATCGTCGTCTCGACCATCGTGGCATCGGCCATCATGGGATTCGCCTACAGCGGCAAGACCGGGCTCACGGTGTTCACCTACCTCGTGGACCTCTCGGTGGTCACTGTTGCCATCCCCTACTTCTTCTCAGCGTGCGCGCAGCTGGCCTTCCTCGTCTCAAGGCGTCGCCGGGTCGTCGGATGGCTGTTGGCCCGTGACCTGCTCATCGCGACTTGCTCGGTCCTTTTCTCGCTCTGGGTGACTTTCGCGGCTGGGTTCCAGGCTGTGTACCAAGCCTTGCTGATGTTCCTGATCGGCATCCCGATCTACGCCTTCTTGAAGGCCCGCAAGGAGCGCCTGGGAGAGGTCCCCGAACCGGTGGAGCGGGTCGAGGGGGCGGATGACAAGTTCGAAGAAGCCCTAACCTGAGCTGCGATGGCTGATTCGCCAAGAACCGGTGGCGTGACACCGGCAGTTGAACTGCCGACGGGCGCCTCGGTGGCTCAGGTCGCCTGAGCCATGGCGGGTTTTCGATCGTTTCTTGCAAGACACCCGGGCCGTGTGGCCCGGGTGTCTTCGCGTCGCCGGGAGGCTTTCGCCACCTCGGAGCCAGCGCTGGATGCCCCAGGGCATTCGCACCCAGACCGCTAACGACAATGGAGGAGTTATGAGCAAGAAGGCATTGGTGAGGCAGCCGAGCCCCCGGCTCGCCGACGGCATCGTGACGTTCATGGATCGCGAGCCCGTCGACGTGGCCCTCGCGGTGCGCCAATGGCAGGGCTACGTAGCCGCGCTGAAGGGCGCCGGCTGGGAGACGATCGAGGTCGAACCCATCGAATCCTGCCCCGACGGCGTATTCATCGAGGACACGATGGTGGTGTTCCGGAACGTCGCCGTGATTGCACATCCCGGACATCCCACGAGGCGACCGGAGACCGCCGCCGCCGAGAAGGCGGTGGCAGACGTCGGTTACTCGATCAACCGGATCCGTCCGCCTGGAACCCTCGACGGCGGTGACATCTTGAAGGTCGGGAACACGATCTACGTGGGACGGGGCGGCCGCACGAACTCTGAGGGGATCCGCCAGCTGCGTTCAATCCTGCAGCCCATCGGAGGCAACGTGGTCGCCGTGCCGACCACAAAAGTGCTGCACCTCAAGTCGGCCATCACGGCACTGCCCGACGGCACCGTCGTCGGCTACACGCCAGTCGTGGACGACCCCACCTTCTTCCCCCATTACTTGGGCATGCCCGAGGAGTCAGGTGCCCACGTGGTCGACCTCGGCGGTGGGCGGGTGCTCACTGCTGCGGACTGCCCGAGGAGCATCGCTCAGATCGAGGACCTCGGCTACGAGGTGGTATCGGTCGACATCAGCGAGTACCAGAAGCTCGAGGGCTGCGTCACCTGCCTCTCGGTGAGGCTAAGAGGCCTGGCCGACTAGCCGCAGCGCCGCGACACAACCGAGCCTGATCGGAGGGCACTTCCTCTCCACTCCCTGGAGCGGAACTGCCCACCGATTCTTCTGGCCCCGGGGAGGCTGCCCCCCTTCCTCTCCTAGTAACAGGTGATGGCGGGAGTGCTTACCGCCGTGATCTGGCAAACAAAGGTCGTCGTGGTTAACGCCGGGACGGTGTCATCCATCGTGACGCCTGTGCCACCCAGGATCTCTGCCGCGTAAGCGTTGTTTATGTTTTCAATGCTGAACGAGAAAGTGTCGTCGACGACGGGCGACGGGATCAGGTCCTCGATGTTGGCGGCGCTGTCCGTGTGCAAAATGCCGCACTGGAACTCGCCGTAGATAGTGCAGCCGTTGGCGTCAGTTACCGGTCCCGCCACGGCAATTCGGTTGGTGATCATGTCGGCAGCCGTTATCGGCACGCCGGTCTGTGTGCTTACGTCCAGGTCGTAGCTGTTGATCGTTCCGGAAGTCCAGATGCTGGGCCCATTCTCGGTAAGCGAGCCGTTGTCGGTGATGCCCGCCGCACTTACTGTGCCGTTGGTCGAGACATCGGCTCCCTGGCCAACGACGAAATTCCCACCTTCCGCGGTGAGCCCACCGCTGAAGCCCGCGTATCCGTCCGAAGCACCGATATAGGCGACTCCTCCGATGCTCACGTCACCGGAGGAGTCCACGGAGAACGCGCCGTTGCCGGCCGAGAACGTGCCCGAGTCCGTGATGCTCGTCGCGGCGATGGCGCCGCCGGCGCCCCGTGGATTGATGGTCACCAGAGTCGAGTCGCTCGGGCAGGCCCACTTCGCGGCGGAGGTGTTCACTGGCATGAGGACACCCGAGTGGGTGGCGCAGATCTTGTACGGCGTCAGCGGTGCGGCCGACGTCGAGGCCACAGCAGCCGCCGCGCCCACTCCACCGACGGTCAGAGCGACCGCGCCGCCCACAGCCATCATGCGCACTTTCTTGGTCAGGGTCGTCATATGCCCACCTCCCGCTTCGACGGGCCATCTGCCCGTGAGCTCTCGAAGCGATGGTACGCCCGGACCAGCCACTCTTTGAGTATTGAGTGTTGTGCGACCGTCGATCCTCGACCGTGGGACGAGCGGCGTTTCCCGCTCGCCAAGCGCACTTTGCAAGTGACGCTGGCGCTCGCCTCCATCCATCTCCCGGCGCCCGAGCCAGCGTTGGCCGTTTGGCCCGCCGCCACGCGGCAGTGCCCGAGGGGCGCTCCCAAGCGGTCCGGCCCGGTCCTGACGGGGTCGAGGCGGGCAGAGCCATAACGAAACTGCCGGCCTCAGCCACAGCGATTCAGGCGATCCCGCTGCTTATGTCCTCGTCTCGACGAGCTCGCGCGCTCAACCTCGGGCATTCCGCGCGACGGGTCGCGCTACAAAGCGGGCCCGGGCGGCGTGGCTTCTCGAGCCGCCGGCTCCGTCAGCCTTTGAGCATTGTGGGCCGGACCCGTCAACGACTCCGGTATGGCCAGCAGGTCGTTATCGTTCACGCGACCCTGGGCGACGGCGCCGCGTCCGAGCAACCAGAAGATCACTCCGATGAGCACCATGACTATGAAGGCTCCGAGGGTGACAGTCTCGAAGAACACACGCGAGACGCCCCAGTTGCTCTCCATGGAGTAGCTCTGTCCGAACATGTTGTTGACCAGACCTGGCCACAGGAGCGTGATGCCGGTAACTATGACGAAGATCTCGGTCAGCACGACGACCACCCAAGCTCCGGCCTGGCCGCCTGGGACCTTGTAGGGACGCTTCCGGTCCGGGTATTTCTTCCGCAACATCAACAGAGCCGGGAAGATGAACACGTAGCTGAGCGCCGTTGAGGAGATGACGAGCGAGAGCATCACTGCGAAGAAGCTCGACAGGCTGCCATTGGCCGTCAGGAATATGAGCAACACGAAGGCCGAGCCGATCGCGCCCGAAACGATGTTCACGACTATCGGCGTACCCGACTTGGAGAACTTCCCGAACCACAGGGGTGCGCCTCCGTTGAGCGCAGTGATGGCCTGGACTCGGTTGGACGCTTCGAACCAAGCGGACCCGCTCAAGAGCAAGGTGAGGATGATCAGGGTGCCGAAGATGTATCCGACGTCGTGCGTGGCTCCGCCCATGACCGTGGCGACGCTGTTGTAAGCGTCCGCGAACCCGCTCACCTTGGAGAGCCCGGCCTTCGGAATAATGAGCAGGACTCCCAGAATCACCGATCCGTAGATGAGAGCCGAGATGACCCCGGCGCCGACGATCGCCTTGGGAACGTCACGCTGCGCGTCCACGAGCTCCTCGGCCGCGCTGCTCGGAGTCTCGAAACCTGCGAAGAGGAACACGAGCAACCCGATCACGCCCAGAAAGCCAGTAAGGGACGGCTTGAGGTCCGTAACCGTCATTGTGCCTGCAGGACGGCCCTTGTCGGCAAGAAAGACGATGACCAGAATCACGAACAGCACCGCCACTGCGCCCTTGGCGATCGTGCCGATGTTCGGTCCCCACTTGCCCCACTTCATCTCGACGGCCGCGAGCAGGACAGTGACCCACATGAAGGCGAGTCCGAAGACGATCTCCTCAGTGGTGTTGAGCGGCGTCTTGACGATGAAGGCGTTGATCATGGCGATCGAGGCGGCCGTCAACGTGCCGCCGATCCAGATCGGCGTCGATATCCAGTACAGGACCGCTGTCACGGCTCCGGCCAGCCGGCCAAAGGCCATTCGTGTCCACACGTACGGACCACCCTCGACCGGGAACGTGGTACCCAGCTCTGCCGCCAGCATGCCGTAGGGAATCATGAAGAAAACCAGTGCGAACACGAGCCAGATGATTGCCTGAGCCCCATAAGAGGCCACGGCGGCCGGAGTGTCTAGACCGATGATCGCCGCTGCAGCAAACAACATCATGTCGACGCGGCGCATGGACTTGTGGAGCTTCGCTCGCTCCTCGGTCAGCGCCGACTTCGTGCCGGTCTCATTGCCGGGTATCACTGTTGCCAACTCCATCCACCTCCATAGCCCGAGGCTCGAGTCCGCGCCAGGGCCCAATAGACAACCGCCAGATCAGGAGACTTCTACTCGCCCAGCTTCAACAGAACCCTCAGCAACTTGAACGCCGTGACCATGTCTCCCGCTTCGTAGCGCACCGTGACGGCGTCCACGCGCTCAACCGTCGGGATCGAACAGGCAAGGGTCGCGACGCCCACCTTCTGGTACTCGGCCTCAATCACGCAGGGCGCACTCACGCGATAGGGAGAATTGCCAGACCGCTCAGTCACCCCCCGGCGAGCCGCCTCGCGAATGCGCGCTCGGGACACCTCAGGGTGGAGCATCCGCGCTGTCTCGTACTCAAGCCCGGTCTTGACGACAGCGACTTCCGCGTCCGGCAGGAAGCGCTTGGCCTCGCGCTCGAGGGCGGTATCGCCGGAAAGCATCACGACGGGCACATCGAACTCGCCTGCCACTGCTGCACACAGCTCGGCCTCGTTGGCCGAGTGCCCGTTGACACGCACATCACGGAAGCAGTCGTCCGAGAGGGTGTGACCCATCAGCCCGTCCCGCACCCCATACCGTGCGTGGAAGCCCACGAAACACGCCACGTCCCAGCCCGTGTCGATCTCCGCCACCATCCCGAGCGGCTTCGCCCAGCCACTGACGAGCTCGGCACCCGGATCGAGCTCGTCAGGAACGATGTTGCGGTGCTTCCAGTGCCCGTCGTTCACCAGGAACTCGTCGGCCCCAGCTTCGCGTGCTCCGGCGATGGCGGCATTGACGTCCGCCGTCATCCAGTGACGCGCTATCTCGTGGCCCGGCGTGTCCGGAGTCACATCGGGCCATCCGCTTACCGACGAAATACCCTCCATGTCAGCTGAGATATATACCCTCAACGTCTGCCTCCCACTCGACTGGGGCACGCTCGCGCATCGCCCTTCGATCGGTCGCCAACTCTGCCCATGCCAGGTAGAGCCGACTGCGTGTACATATCAAGTCCGAGAGCCCTGGCCCATGTTGCAGGCTTCACTCGCCTATCGACATGTCGGGATGAACTGATATAGCCCACCGCCGACCCTCTCCTCTGACAAGTCGCAACGGCCCCGTTTCCGTTCATACGCGGCCTCATGCCCGCTTGCGAGTCAAGTGCGCGGTCGTCTCTTACCGGACACCTCAAACGCATGGTCGGTAGATCAGACATCAAAGACAAAGCGTAGGCGTGGCCCTTCGCCACGGTCCAATCAACGCGCCTTTCGAGCCCACTCTTCTGAGAAATCTCATATTGCAGGTCGCCTGACATTGCTGTCTAGCTCAGCAGCTGCTCGGCCTCAATCGCGGAGCCGACTTTGACCTCCGACGCAGCTCTGTGCCAGATTGTTGGCGTGAACACAAGTTCCTTGTCGAATCAAGAGGTATTTCAGCAAGCAGTCCAACGCGGCCTCATTGGCGGCGACATCCCTCTCGCCGGTTTCATCAATGTGGACGGCATCAGGCGCTCCACTTCCGATTTACATGAAGCATTCAGTCGGGCCCCGAGGATTCTCCATTCGTTCGCGGCCAAGGCCAACTCGCTGGTTCCGGTTCTGCGCCTGCTTCGAGAGTTCGGGATGGGCTGCGAGGTGGCGAGCGCGGGAGAGCTCGCCGTGGCCCTCGCAGCAGGCTTTGCCCCGGACCGGATCGTGCTCGACGCACCGACGAAGACGCGGGGCGAACTGTCCCGCGCGCTGTCGCTCGGCGTGGCGACGAATCTCGACAACCTGCAGGAGGTAGCCAGGGTGAGCTCGATGCTCGCCGACACACCTACCGAGTCGGTCCTCGGCGTGCGGGTGAATCCTCAGGTGGGCGGCGGGTCGATTGCTGCGATGAGCACGGCGACCACGCGCTCTAAGTTCGGCGTCGCCTCACGTGACGCCGCGGATCGCGAGCTTGTCATCGAAACCTTCCGCGCGAACCCTTGGCTTACCCGACTCCACGCCCACGTGGGGTCGCAGGGCTGCCCGTTGCCGCTCATCGCCGAAGGCCTGGCGTCGGTGTACAAGCTCGCAAAGGACATCAACGCGGCGGTGGGCCACGACCAGGTGACGAGCCTCGACCTCGGTGGAGGTCTTCCGGTCAATTTCGACAGTGACGAGGTTCGCCCCACCTTCGCGGATTATGTGGCACAGCTCGCGAGCACCGTGCCTGAGATCTTCGACGGGGAGTTCTCCCTCGTAACCGAGTTCGGACGTTCCATACTCGCGAAGAACGGTTTCCTGGCTTCCACGGTCGAGTACACCAAGGAGGCCGGGGACACCCGCATCGCCCTCACTCATGCAGGCGGTCAAGTGGCCACGCGGACCGTGTTCATGCCTGACGCGTGGCCGATCCGGGTCACCGCCCACGGCCCCAGCGGAGCTGAGAAGACAACGGACCTTCGTCCGCACGACATCGGCGGTCCCTTGTGCTTCGCGGGCGACCTCGTGGCTCGTGACCGCGTCATGCCGGGTCTCGAGCCGGACGACTTCGTAGTTCTCCACGACACCGGCGCCTACTACTTCAGCTGCATGTGGAGCTACAACGTCGTTCCTAACCCGCCGGTGTACGGCTACTGCGAGGATGCCCAGGGTCAGGCGCGGTTCGTCACGATCAGGCCCCCGCAAACGCTGGACGAGGTCGTAGCCGCGAACGCAGGCGCTCTTCAGACCGTGCTCACGGAGGCCTTCGGCCACAGCTAGGCCAGCGGAAGCAACCCCGCGCGTTCGGTCACCGGACGGCAGAGGGAAGATGACGGCGAGGCTGTCGCAAGCTGACCTCGGAGTCCGGCGGCTCGCCGCCTGGCACGCGAGTCAGGCGCCGTCCCACTGAGGGCCCTGCACCTGTTGCGCCCCGACGAAAACACGTCCATCATCGATATGGCTGCCCTTGGGATTGGGGTTGGACGGGATTCATCGCGCCCGAGCCGGTGCCATCGGCGTTAGAACGTGGAGACGACCAACAAACGAAAAGGTGGAACTAATGACCGTCCCGGTCGACGCACCAGTGCTGATCCCGATCGACGCCAAGTCGCGAGCGACGCTATTCACCGACGCCCGGACCGCGAACAGCTTCAGCGACGCTCCGGTCAGTGACGCTCAACTCCGAGAAATCTGGGAGCTTGCTCGCTGGGCCCCGACATCTGCGAACATCCAACCGCTGCGCGTCGTGTTCATCCGCACGAAAGAGGGTCACGAACGGCTCTCACCACACATGAATGAGGGCAACCGCGCGAAGACCTTGACCGCGCCCGCCGTCGCCATACTCGCCGCTGACCTTGACTTCCATGAGCAAATCCACAAGACCTTCCCGAGCCGTCCCCAGCTGAGGGAGGCTTTTGCCGACGAGGCCGCGCGACACCAGGCCGCCAAGTACAACGCCACGCTCCAGGCCGGATACTTCATCCTCGCCGTTCGCGCCGTCGGGCTCGCGGCCGGGCCGATGATCGGTTACGACGCTGCGGGCGTCGACGCGGAGTTCTTCGCCGGCTCGCCGCTCACGACGATTCTCGTCGTCAACATCGGCTACCCAGGGGAGCACCCTTGGTTCGACAGGCTCCCCCGTCTCGTCGAAGAGGACGTGATCACCTGGTTGTGAGCGCCTGCCGGGCGGAGGACCGGCCCTGCCGCCATTCGGAGCATCCCGGATAAGGCGCTCAGCGCCTGTTGGCCACTCGTCTCCAGTGCGCCACCGGCACCACGCCCGCCATCTGCTGATGGGGTCTGCGATCCCGACGGTAGGTGGCGACGAAGTCCTGAAACAGCTCCTCGTAGAGGGCGCGGTTCTCCGGCTCCGGTTCGTAGCTCGCCCCCACCGGAATGCGGTCGGACATCTCTTCGAAGGTGACGCTCTTGAGAGCGGCCGCCGCCAGCATTCCCGCCCCGCGGGCATTGGCGTTCACCGGATCCGTGACGACGTCGATCCTCCGGTCGAGGATGTCGGCGAAGATGTGGGCCCAGATCTCCGACCGGGCGCCGCCACCGATGAACCGAATGGACCCGAGAGGCTTGTGGATGAACCGCTCGACGACGTTGAGCAGCCAGCGGGAATTGAGGGCCACACCTTCGTAGACCGCTCGAACCAGATCGGAGCGGGAGCTCGTCAAAGAGACATGGTGGAAGCCGCCCCTGATCGAGGCGTTCTCGACCGGCGTCCGCTCGCCGTAGAGCCACGGCGTGAACAGCACGCCGCCGGCGCCGGGGCTGGCGGAAGCGGCCATGGCGTCGAAACTCTTGTAGGCCTTGGCACTCGCCTCGGCCAAACAGTCGGCGGGCAAGAGCCCGTCATCGGGAAGGAACAGCCGGTCGCGAAGGAAGGTCAGACACCCTCCCGCAGTCTCCTGCTCATCCATTATGAGGTAGCGACCCGGTATCGGCGACGGCAGCGACGCGATGTTGTGGAACAGGTCGGTCTTCTTGAACGGCACGTGGCACGTCAGCCAAGAGGACGTGCCTACGTACAAATGCGCCTGATAGTCGAGCGTCGCTCCCGACCCGATGGCGGCCGACTGGACGTCTGGCGTGCCGACCACGACTGGGATCGCCTCCTGCACGCCCAGATCGGCCGCAGCAGTACGGGTGAGCGGGCCGAGCACGTCGGTCGCGGGACGCAGATCGGGGAGCTTCTCCCGCTCGAGCCCAGCGAGCCTGAGCAGCCCCGGGTGGTACTTCACGTCGTACGGGTGGCGGTTGTCGGTGACCCAGTGAAGGGCGATCGAGTCGAACGACGCCGCGCTGCGACCCGTCATGCGAAGGTTCAAGTAATCCTTGGGCTCCAGGAAGACCTTCGTGTCCCGGTAGGTTTCAGGCTCCTCGTCTTTCAACCAGAGGATGTGGGTGATCGGGTCCTTCCCGCTCTTGCCCGGCGCGCCACCGGTGATACGGATCCACCGGAGAATCTTCGTGACGCCGTAGCCCTCGATGTTCAACAGCCCTTCATTCAAGCTGGTCGCCTGTTTGGCCCCGCGCGTGTCCATCCAGATGATGGCGTTGCGCAGCGCGTGCCCTCCGGCGTCCACGGCCACCGTCCCCGACCATTGCGCCGTCGCGCATACCGCTTCCACCTCGTCGGCCGCCACGACCCCGGTCCCCATAAGGCGGCGCGACACGCGACTGATGACTTCCCACCAGTGGCCGGGGTCCTGCTCGGCTCCCCCACCGGGCAGCAGGATGGGGGCCGTCTCGTCCTCGTCGTAGGCGACCACCTCGCCCCGGGTGGATACGAGGGCGACCTTGCAGGCTGACGTGCCGAGGTCAATTGCCAGGACGTAGCTCGGCCTGGTTGCGGTGCCCACGTCAGGCGGGCGTCTTGTCGGCGTGCTCCTCGACCCTTGCCGGGAGCCGAGTAGCCAGCAACATCCCCAAAAGGGCGACAACGGCCATGGCAATCAACGGTAGGTGCGGCCCAGATATGAATGCTTGCGCTATCAGAGACAGAACGACACCACCGAGGTTCCCTGCGAGCAGGAGGAACCCGACCGCACCCCCCTGCCGCTCCGGGCCGGCGTGAAGCTCCGACCAGTCGAGCGTGACGGGCAAGCTGGTCATCAACATCAAACCGTCGACGAACAGCCACGGCGCTATCCACGCGAACCCGTGATGGGCCGCGAGAGCCACATAGCACACGGCGGTGAAGCCTGTAGCGACGAGCAGCATCGCCCTGCGGCGGTTCTTCGAGGCCACGACGGCTGGAATTACAGCTGCGCCGAGAATGCCCGCGAACGTCATTAGCGCCACTAGGTCGCCCGCCTGAGAGCCTTCGTGGAAGTGGTTGAGGATCGTCTCCAGCCAAGTGGCGATCGCGTTGTATATGCCCATGCCGACGAACAACAGCCCCGCGAGCACCCACATGAAGCGGTCATGGCGCAGCCAGCCGAGCGCCACGGAGGTCGACGGGTCGTCCGGGAACGCCACGCGAGCGCGCAGTGTGACGACCACCCACACTGCCCCGACCACGGCTGGGACGGCCTGCACAACGAGGAGCAGACGAAGACCGCCGGCATCGAACAGCGGACCGCCGGAGAGTGTCGCGACAAGAATGCCGGCGAACAAAGCCACGCTCCCGATCGAGATCGCGGTTGCGCGCTCATGAGCCGGGAAATTGCGGGCCGCGATCTTCACGATCGCCGTCTCCACCAACGGCTGGCCGAGTGAGATCACAGTCTGACCGACCAACTGGACGATGAATGAGTCCGGCTCCACGACCCGGATGACCGCCCCGAGCGCCGTGAGCACCGCCCCGATCGACAGTGCCCGCCTGAAGTCCCCGTCGAGCCAACGACCGGCCGGCAAGGCGAGGATGATGTAGACGAACGGAAAGATGATGGCCAGGTCCCCGGTGGCGCCACTCGAGACGTGCATCACGCGGGCGGACTGCGTTGTGATGGGGGCAAACGTCAGCCAGAGCAGCTGGGTACACCCCACCAGCAGCCCATAGCCGGCGAGGATCACCCACCGGTTGATCTCAGGCGGACGCCTTCGCCCTCGAGAGGGAGCCGCTGGTTGGTCCGCCTTCCCAGACGACGTCGGCAAGCTCATGGTCCAGCTGCCCGCTAGATCGCGGTCGCCTTGGGGGACCGTTCGGCTGAGCACCCAGTCGCGGGCGACCTCACCCAGATATCGACAATCGCCGGCGTCCTAGAGACAACCCCCTGGTCATCCACGGATTCTCTTCGCAACTCTCCCCCTTCAAGCTACGAGACGGCCGAAAGCACGAATTAACGCCCTTTGAGGTGACACTAGTACCATCCGAGAAGAACCTCCTGGTCTTGCCGGCGTTGGGAAAGGCCCGGTTCGGTGGCAAGCAAGCAGCCCGATCTCCGGCTCGATCCTGCCGGAATCGTCGAAAGGAGAGGCTGTGGGGACTTACGCGTCGTCTGCCGAGCAAGTCGTTGCGCTCTGCCGAGGCTTGCTCGAGCGCGGCTTCCTTAAGTCAACCGAGGGCAACGTCTCGGTTCGCATCCCGGGGCGATCGGAATTCGCCATCACGCCAACGAGCTACAGCTACGCCGACATGGTCCCCGACGACATCTGTGTGCTCGACTTCGGCCTCAGGTCATTGCGGGGATCGAAGAAGGCTTCCATCGAGGCGTCGATGCACGCGACGGTGTATCAACACCGTCCCGACGTGAACGTCATCATTCACTCCCACCAGCCCTACGCGAGTGCTCTCGGGCTGATCGGCAAGCCGATACCTGCGCTGTTCGACGAGCAGGTCCGTTATCTCGGCCGGAGCGTCGAGATAATCGGCTACATGCCATCCGGCACGCCATTTTTGCGACGCAAGGTGGAGGCGAAGATCAGCCTTGGTCATGGCCGGCGATGACGAGCGGGCGCTGTTCAACGTCTTCCTCCTGGAGAAGTGCTCTCTGGCCTATCTGCTCGCGATCTTGACCAAGGACGATGAGCGGAAGATCGCCCACATTCCCGTGCCGGTGCGGGAGATCGCCTTCTCCCGCTTGCGAAGCGACGAGAAGAAGATCGCGAAATTGGTGACCGACGCGCGGCCGGCGGTGGAAAACCCCGACTCGTCCACAGGGGGCGACCCGGAGAAGGAGGACCCGGCCGCCGCGAACGACCTGCCCTTCAAGGGCCTTGCCCGCCAAGCCCCGAGTGCTCCCCCACCCGAGGACCAGCGCTTCGCCATAAGCACCTACCCCGACGTCGACGCGGTTTACCGGAGGCTGCACGCCCTGGTCGCTCAACCACGGCGTCCCGTGAAACGCGAGGTGATGGCTGAGTATCTCGAGTACTTCGACGACAAGTGCCGCCGCTCCAAGGAGCTGACTGACGAAGCCAAGGAGTACATACCGGGTGGCGTCCAGCACAATCTCGCCTTCAATTATCCCTTCCCGATCGCCGTAGATCGGGCCGAAGGCGCCTATTTGTGGGACGTCGACGGCAACCAGTACATCGACCTGCTGCAAGCCGGAGGACCGACGGTGCTCGGCAGCAACTACGCCCCCGTGAAAGACAAGGTCATCGAGTTGTTGGAGGACTCGGGGCCAGTCACAGGGCTATTCCACGAATACGAGCTCAAGCTGGCTGAGCTCTTGAACCGGCTCGTGCCGTCAGTGGAGATGTTCCGCATGTTCGGCTCCGGCACTGAGTCCGTGATGGCCGCCATCCGGGCAGCCCGGGCCGCCACCAAGAAGCGCAACGTCATCAAGAACGGCGGTGCCTATCACGGTTGGAGCGACCAGATGGTCTACGGGATGCACGTTCCCGGGACGCGTCGCTTCGAGTCGAAGGGAATCCCGTTCGGGGCAACTCGACGCACCCACGAGGTGTATCCGAACTCGATCCCCGCCCTGCGACGCAAGTTGATTGAAAACCAGGCCCGCGGGGGTACGGCGGCGGTGATCCTTGAGCCTGTCGGGCCCGAGAGCGGCACACGGCCTGTGTCCTTCGACTACAACCGGCAGGTCCGCGAGCTTTGCGACAAGTTCGGCGCCCTGCTCATCTTCGACGAGGTTGTCACAGGCTTCCGCCTGGGACTCGGGTGTGCTCAGGGTTACTTCGGAGTGAAGCCCGATCTGACGGTGTTCGGAAAGTGCGTCACCGGCGGCTACCCGATGGCCGGTGGCGTAGGCGGAAGGGCCGACCTGGTCCGCACATTCGCCGCTGGGATCGGGGGGGCGGGAGAGCGCGCCTATGTCGGCGGGACTCTGGCGGCCAACCCGATGTCGTGTGCGGCCGGGTACTTCGCGATCCTCGAGATGGAGCGGACGAACGCGCCTGTGCTCGCCGGACGGGCGGGCGACCGCCTTGCGGCCGGCCTGAACGCCATCGTCGACCGCTACGGACTTCCTTTCGTCGTGTACAACCAGGGTTCGATAGTCCATCTCGAGACCTCGGGCGCGATGCTGCTCGACTTGAGGAACCCGGTCCGCCTCGCGCGCGAGCTCAAGCCGCGTACCCGGATGATCGAGGAGATGGGGGCCGCCTACATGGCGAACGGCCTCGTCACCCTGGCCGGCTCGCGCATGTACACATCCATGGCGGACACCGACGAGGTCATCGACGATGCGCTCGAACGTTTCGAGCGGGTCCTAGCCAACGTCGAACCTGCCCTGTGACGTCGGACTGACGGCGCGACAAGTGAAACTGGCCTGGGGCTCTGCCCTGGGCCGGCTCGGCGACTCCTGACGATGTGGGCACATTCAATGCCACCGTGAAGGCAATGGCGAACAGAGCCGGCGGCCAAGCAAGCCTAGGTCCGGCCAGGAAGACGCTGGCGAAGCCTCATGGCGGCAGTAAGCGTTCTTGCATAAGCCTTCGGCGGCACGCGGTAGGGACCCGCGATCGGAACAAGACGCTGCACCGACACTGTCTGGGAGTTGGTGTACTTGAGGATCCCGTGCTCGCCATGGCGACTTCCGACGCCTGAGTCCTTCCATCCGCCCATGGCCGAGTCAACCGATCCCCAACTCGCCGCGTAGGCCTCGTTGACGTTGATGTTTCCTGCCTGCAACCGGCTGGCGATGCGGCGTCCCTTGGCGGTGTCTCGGGTCCAGATGGAGAAGTTCAGTCCGTAATTGCTGTCGTTCGCGTACTGGATCGCCTGCTCTGCTCCGCCCACGCGGTACAGCGAGATCACCGGCCCAAAGGTCTCCTCGGCATACACGGACATGTCCGGGGAGACGTCGGTGAGGACAGTGGGCTCGAAGAAGTACGGACCGATGTCGGGCCGCGCATTGCCGCCGGTGAGAAGCGTCGCCCCTTTTTCGAGAGCGTCATTCACATGGCGAACGACGGTGTCGAGCTGCGCCGCCGATGACAACGATCCCATGTCGGACTTGTAGTCGAGCGAACATCCGAGCCTGAGGGAGGCCGCGGCAGCGACGAACCGCGGCACGAACTCGTCCCAGACTCCGGCGTCGATGTACATCCGCTCCATCGAGATGCACAGCTGCCCTGTGCTCGAAAACGCGGAGCGAACAGCGCCTGCGACTGCTTTGCCGATATCGGCGTCGCCGAGTATGAGGATGGCGTTCTTTCCCCCGAGTTCCATCGAGAAGTCGATGAGCCGCTCGGCTGCCCGGGTAGCCACGCTGCGTCCGACTGAAGTGCTTCCGGTGAACATCACGAAGTCGCTGACATCGATGAGAGTCGAGCCGAGCTCGGACCCTGGGCCTGTCACGACCTGCAGGACACCGGGGGGAAGCCCGGCTTGCTCGAGAAGCTCCGCTGCCCAAAGAGCGGAGAAGGGCGTCTGCTTGTCCGGCTTGGCTATGACGGCGTTGCCTGCGACCAGCGCAGGCAACGCGTCCGTGTT
>JBEKBI010000004.1:0-116934 GCA_050015475.1 Acidimicrobiales bacterium
CTTCGCACGGTTGGACAGTGGTCCCGAACGGGGTCACCACCTGCACCAAGCCGGGAACGGCCTCTGACGAGTGCGGCGCAGGCATCGCCAAGGGCGCGGCCATGAGCTTCAACTACCTGTACATGTCAGGTGCGACGTCGTTTACCAGCCAGATCAGGGAGCTCCAGGCGAGCTGGGAGCAGGCAGGCATCAAACTGCAGCTCTCCGGCAAGTCCTTCAACCTTGTGATCAGCGCCGCGGCGACGCCGTGCGTGGCTGGCAAGGCTTGCCCGTGGGACATCGCCAACTGGGGCGGCGGTTGGATCTACTCACCGGACTTCTACCCGACCGGCGAGGAGATCTTCGCCACCGGGGCAGGGTCGGACTTCGGCGAGTACTCAGACGCCAAGGCTGACAGCCTGATTGCGCTCACCAACACGTCGTCGTCGTTGCAGGCCATGTACAACTACGAGAACTACCTCGCACTGCAGCTGCCGGACATCTGGCAGCCCGAGACGGCTCTCGCGTTCACCGAGGTCGGCAAGAACGTCTGTGGAGTTACCCCCCAGAACCCGCTGTTCAGTTGGGACCTGGAGGACTGGTACTTCTGCAAGTCGGCAAAGAGCTAACAGCCTCATCCCGTCTTCTCGACGGGTGACGGGCCACAGGTCTCCCGGGCCACGACGATCAAGTCGTGGCCCGGGGTGATCCTGGCGCAAGGTTCGAAAACAGGTCTTGGACGGTCAGGCTGGACGGCGCGCGGGCGGCAAGAAATGGTCGGGACCAGCCTGTTAGCATCAGGTATCGAGGAAAGTGACTACGGCACGGCGTCTCGCACGGGCAAGGAGTAGCGCGTGATCGGCTACCTCATCCGCAGAGTGATCCAGGCGGTCATCGTCGTAATCGGCGTATGCCTCATCACGTTCATCCTTTATCACTTGTTCCCCGGCGGAGTGAACGCTGAGGCCCGTGTCATCATCGGGCCGAGGGCCACGGAGCCACAGATCCGCCATTTTCTGGCCGTAAATGGCCTACTCAGACCGGTCTGGGTCCAGTTCGGGCTCCTGGTTGAGCATGTGTTCACGTTCAACCTGGGCTACTCGTACAAACTCAACGAGCCCGTGTCGACCGTCATACTGCAAAAGCTGCCGAAGACAGTCCTGCTGGTGGGGTTGGCGACCCTCATCACTCTCATCGTCGCCATACCGCTTGGGATCTTTCAGGTCCTGCGGCGCAACAAGCCGTCGGACTACGCACTGACGACGCTGACGTTCATCTTCTACGCCACGCCCACCTTCTTCTTGGGCATCGTGTTGATCCAACTGTTCTCCATTCACTGGCACATCTTCCCTCCCGAGGGTCCACAGGCGCCCACCGTCGGGGGGATCCTCGCCGACTGGCGTGGACTGGTGCTGCCCGTGTTCGCACTGGCAGCGGTTTCCATGGCTGGATTCACCAGGTACATGCGCTCGTCGATGATGGAGGCGCTCACCGAGGACTACGTCCGCACCGCCCGAGCCAAGGGCCTTTCCACTCGGCGGGTCAACTACATCCACGCTCTGCGTAACGCCCTCATCCCGATCATCACCCTCCTCGGCCTCACACTGCCGGCGATCGTGAGTGGCGCCCTCATCACCGAGGATGTCTTCAACTACCCGGGCATGGGCCTGGCGTTCTACAACGCGGCCATCACCAACGACTTCCCCTTGCTCATCGGCACGGTAGTCGTCGCCGCCGTCGCGACGGTGGTGGGATCTCTACTGGCTGACATCCTGTACGCGGTTCTTGACCCGAGGATCCGCTATGTGTGACGCGATATCTGCCCTAGGGCGCCCTCTTCCGGAGGCCTTGCGATGATCCCGACCACAGGTGGCGCGCCTGGAGAGGGCGTGAATCCTCTAGAGACTCAAGCCTTTTCTGGTTCGGACGTTCCGCCGGCTCTCGAGGTCACCGAAGCAGGCGAGGCCGGAGGCATAGGTGGTCTCGGCCTCATCATCTGGCGGGTCTTCGCCGAGAACAAGCTCGCTTTGATCAGCATCGGCGTGATCGTCTTCATGCTGCTGTTCTGCTTCGTCGGGCCGCACATCTATCACACGAACCAGACTTATCTCGTCATAACCCAAGTGGGCCAGGTGCTCGCCCACCCAAGTTCACAGCACCTTCTCGGCACGGACTCGAACGGTTACGACACACTTGGGCGACTGATGGTGGGCGGGGCCACGGCGCTCGAGATCGCGCTGTTGGCGGCCGGCATCGCGACCGCCTTCGGCGTTTTGTACGGGGCCGTTTCCGGATTCGCCGGTGGCTTCGTGGACGCGATCATGATGAGGGTCGTGGACACGATCCTGTCGGTCCCGATCCTGTTCCTCCTGATCGTGATCGCGGCGATCCTGCACCCGTCCTTCTGGCTGATCGTGTTCATCGTGGCCTTGGCGGCGTGGCTCGTGCCGGCTCGTCTCATCCGCGGGGAAACACTCACCTTGAGGACACGCGAATACGTCCAAGCGGTCCGGGCAATGGGAGGCAACGGCGGCAGGATCGTGCTTCGCCACATAATCCCGAACGCCGTCGGGACGATCATCGTGAACGCCACCTTCCAGATAGCTGACGCCGTCGGCCTGCTGGCCGCTCTCGGCTTCCTCGGCTTCGGGGTGCCGCCGCCCGGCACCAGTTGGGGCCAGATGCTCTCCGACGGCATCAGCTACGCCCAGGAGGGCGCCTGGTGGCTGATCTACCCGGCTGGCATCTGCATCATCCTCATAACGGTGTCGTTCAACTACATCGGTGACGCCTTGCGCGACGCTTTCGAGGTGCGGCTCCAGCGCCGCTAGGCCGAGCGCGGGCGTCGCAGCCCGCTCGCCAGGTGTGAACGGGGACTCCAAGCGGGACGATCCGTGCGGCGCGCCCTTCGGGCAGTGGCGCAGTTGGAGTCGACAGCACCGCGCCGCTCACCACGGTGACCGGTCGGCGCCGTTCGATCGCCTGGCCGATATGCGGGACGGCACGCTCTGGAGGTGAAAATCCGGGCACGGCCGACGGGCCGCCAAAGCGGGGGACCAGCTAGGTGGCGCGAAGGCGGTCCCTGTGGCGATCGGCCCGCGCCGTTTGTCAGCTTGGCTACGACCCGGATGGGGACATCGGCGCGCTTGACGCCATTTCGACGGGCCCGACGGGCCGGCGCAACGGGAAGTGGCACGCCGCGACGTGGCCGGGGCCGAAAGACTCGAGGACGGGCTCCTCCGCCGCGCAGATGTCCTGGGCCGCCGGGCAGCGCGTCCGGAACCGACAGCCGGACGGTGGCGTGATGGCCGAGGGAAGCTCTCCTGAGATGTGACGTCCGCGGACGTCCGCGGCGAGAACCGGGTCCGGGATGGGGATCGTGTCGATGAGGCCCTTGGTGTAGTGGTGGGCCGGCTCCTCGTAGATGCTCCTGGCCGTGCCGACCTCGACGAGCTTGCCGAGGTACATCACGCCAATGCGGTCGGAGAGGTACTTGAGCACGGCGAGGTCGTGCGAGATGACGATGTAGGTGAGCCTGTGAGCCTGCTGGAGCGCCTTCATCATGTTGAGGATCTGCGACTGGATGGACACGTCCAGAGCGGACACGGGCTCGTCTGCGACGATCAGACGGGGGTTCAAGGTGAGCGCCCGTGCGAAGCCGATCCGTTGGCGTTGTCCGCCCGAGAACTCGTGTGGGTAGAGGTCGATTGCCTTCTTGGCGAGCCCGACCTCGCGGAGCAGTTCCCCCACGCGCTCCCACTGTTCTTTCCGTGATCCGATCTTCTGGACCTTCAGGGGCTCTCTCAGGATCGTCCCGACGCGCATGCGCGGGTCGAGCGAGGCATAGGGGTCCTGGAACATGATCTGGAAGTCGCGGCGGCCCTCTCTGAGCGCGCCGCGGTGCATCTGGGTGACGTCGTTGCCGTCGAAGCGGATGGCCCCGGAAGTCGGCTTCTCCAGAGCCACGACGAGGCGGCCGATCGTCGTCTTGCCGCATCCGGACTCTCCGACGAGTCCGAAGGTCTCGCCTTCGCGAACGGCGAAGGAGACGTCTGACACGGCCTTGACGCTCCCGACCTTGCGTTGCAGCACCGCGCCCGCGGTGACCGGGAACTCCTTCACGAGGTGGTCGATCTCGACGATGGTCTTGCGGTTGGCGAGCTCGTCGAACCGCCCGGTGGCGATCCTTTCCGCCTCAGCGGCGTCGATCACGCGAAGGGCATGCCTAGGGGCGGTGGCGCTCCCGACCTGGTTGAAGCAAGCGACTGAGTGGCCCGCTTCGGTGACAAGTGGCGGCTCCGAGGTCTTGCATTGCGCGACGGCGTTGCGGCACCTCGGCTCGAACCTGCAGCCCTCGAAAGTCCCGCTCAGGTCCGGAGGCGTCCCGGGGATGCTGTAGAGGGGGACACTCGCGTTGGCGTTCATTTTCGGGATGGAATCGAGCAGCGCCTCGGCATAGGGGTGGCGCATGTGGGCGAACAGGTCACGGGTAGTCGCGCTCTCGACGATCTTGCCCGCGTACATCACCATCACTCTGTCTGCCCGGCCGGCGATCACGCCCATGTCGTGGGTGATGAGCAGCACGGCCATCTTCAGCCGCTCGCGCAGCTCGTCGATCAGGTCGAGGATCTGCGCCTGGATCGTGACGTCGAGGGCTGTCGTCGGCTCATCTGCGATCAGCAGCTTCGGCTCGCAGGCGAGCGCGATGGCGATCATGACGCGTTGGCGGAGGCCGCCGGAAAGCTGGTGGGGGTAGGTGTTGAGGCGCTCTTCCGGGCGAGGCATCCCCACGAGCTGGAGAACCTCGACCGCCCTGGCGGTCGCTTCCTGCTTGGAAACGTGCTTGTGGATACGCACCGGCTCGGCGATCTGGCGCCCGACGGTCATCGTCGGGTTGAGCGACGTCATCGGGTCTTGGAAGATCATCGCCACGTCGTTGCCGCGTACTTCTTGCATCTGGTGCTCGGGCATCTTCACGAGCTCTTTGCCCATCAGCATGACGGTGCCTGCGGTGACGTGGCCGACATTCGGCAGAAGCTTCATGATCGAGAGCCCGGCAGTGCTCTTACCACAGCCAGATTCCCCAACTAGACCAAGGCATTCGCCTTCCGCGACCGTGAACGAGATGTCGTCTACAGCCCCGACGTTCGCCGTGCGAAGGTGGAATTCGGTCCGAAGGCCGTCTACCTCTAGAACGTTCGCCATAGATGGCTCACCCCTATGTTCTTCTCACCACGGAATAGTAATGCCGTCGCCCGTCGCGCCGTATTGCCAGATCCCTGGTCGCCCGGCCTTTGCTGCGCTATCGTAACCGCCCATGCCCCAACCTCCTAGCCTCACGCCTGAGCAGCGCCACGCGGCGCTGGAAAAGGCAGCCAGAGCGCGTCGTGAGCGCGCCGAGATCAAGGACCACTTGAAGAGTGGTCGAGTCACCCTGAAGGAGCTGCTAGTCAAAGCGGAGTCGGATGAGATCGTCGGCAAGATGAAGGTGCTGGCCGTTCTCGAGGCTCTGCCGGGGACCGGCAAGGTCAAGGCTCGTCGCTTGATGGAGCACGTCGGAATCAGTGAGACCCGCCGGCTCCAGGGCCTCGGTGCCAAGCAGCGCGAAGCCCTGCTCGAGGCAGCAGCCCGACCCTGATCCTCGTTGTCTGCGGACCCGGCGGGGTCGGCAAGGGGACGATCATCAGCCGCCTCGTCGCGGCAGACGAGCGCCTCTGGTTGAGTCGCTCCTGGACTACGCGCGCCCGCCGACCCGGCGAGCCCGAGGATGCCTACACCTTCGTCGACCGTGAGGTGTTTCTCGCTCGAGTCGCCGAAGGCGGCTTTCTCGAGTGGGCGGAGATTCTCGGCGAGTGCTACGGCACGCCTATGCCGCAGCCCGAAAAGGGCTGCGACGTGGTGCTCGAGATCGATGTTCAAGGTGCGCGCCAGGTGCTGGGACGCTGTCTTGACGCCTTCTGCGTGCTCGTACGGGCTCCCTCGCGCGAGGTCCAGGAGCAACGACTTCGCACCCGGGGAGACACCGAGGATCACATCCAGCGTCGCATCGCGCTCGGGAAGATCGAGGAGGCCGAGGCCCTCGAGCTGGCGGACCGCGTCGTCGTCAATGACGACCTCGACCAGGCCGTGCTCGATCTCGCGGATATAGTGGAGGAGTTCCGCCGCCTGGAGCGCACGCGCCCCTAGGGCGGCATGCCGCCCGAGGCGAGGCGGTACCCAAGCATGAAGGAGCCCCATGGCCGAGCCGCGCAGCACGATGATCGATCCACCGATCGAGGTCCTGCTTGACAAGGTCGACTCGAAGTTCACCCTCGTCACCCTGGCGGCCAAGCGTGGCCGGCAGGTCAACTCGTACTTCAGCCAGCTCGGGGAGGGCCTGGGCGCCATAGTGCCGCCGCAGGTCGCCTCCATCGCCCGCAAGCCGCTCTCGATCGCCCTCGAGGAGATCGCGGCGGGCAAGGTCGTCGCCGCATGGCCGGTGGAGGAAGAGGCCGCTGAGGACCTTGAAGGGTCGGCTGCCGAGACCCCTGATGCCCCAGGCGACGGGGACGCGGGCTGACACAGCCCGACGCGCCCGAGGTTGCGAAGGTGAGTGACGCGGGTTTCGACCGGGTTGATCGCTCCGGCGGGTCGGAGAGCCCCCTCTCCGGCGCCACAATCCTGCTCGGTGTGACCGGGGGGATCGCCGCCTACAAGGCCGTCGAGCTTTGCCGTCGGCTGGTCGACGCCGGCTCGCACGTCGTGCCTGTTCTCACCGCCAGTGCCACGCGCTTTGTCGGAGCGGCCACCTTCTCGGCCCTCGCCTCCGAGCCCGCCCACGTGGCGATGTTCGATGACGAGCTCCCCATTCCCCACACCGAGCTCGGTAGGCGGGCCGACCTTGTGATCATCGCTCCCGCGACAGCCCGCTTGATCGGCTCGTTGGCGGCCGGCATCTCGTCGGACCTGCTCGTGGCCACGCTTCTCGCCACCCGGGCTCCAGTTCTCGTCTGCCCGGCGATGCACGCCGAGATGTGGGATCACCCTGCGGTCAAGGAGAATCTCGCCCTCCTCCGCCGGCGGGGCGTCCATGTGCTCGAGCCCGAAACCGGTCGACTGGCCGGGGGGGAGACAGGCGCGGGGCGGCTCCCGGACACCGACCGGATCGTGGCGGAGGCGGCAAGCATCCTCTCCTCGGCCCGGGGCGCCGCCCGAGTCGACCTCCCTCTTCACGGCAAGCGCGTGCTCGTCACCGCAGGGGGCACGCGGGAGCCGATCGACCCCGTCCGCTACCTTTCCAATCGCTCCTCAGGCAGACAGGGACACGCGCTCGCCGAGGTCGCCGCCGAGCTTGGAGGCGACGTCACCCTCGTCACCGCCTCCGATCTGCCCACGCCCACAGGAGTGTCTGCGTTTCGCGTCGAGACCGCCGCCGAGATGGCTGATGCCGTACTCAAGCACTCGGGCGGGGCCGACCTCGTCGTCATGGCCGCCGCGGTCGCCGATTACCGCCCGGCAGCCGTGGCGGCAAGAAAGCTGCGCAGGGCCGAGGGTGCGCCCGCGATACGCCTTGTCCCGACACTCGACATCCTGGCCGAGCTGGCACGGCGCCGGCACCCGGGACAGGTGCTCGTGGGTTTCGCGGCGGAGACCGACGCTCTCGCCGAGCGGGCGACAGCCAAGCTTGCCGCCAAGGGCGTGGACATGATGGTGGCCAACGACGTCACCTCCGAAGGGGTCGGCTTCGCTCACGAAACCAATGCAGTGACAATCTTTCTTCGGGATGGGGCGCGCATCGATGTGCCGCTCCAGTCCAAGCGGGCCGTGGCGCGAGCGGTGATCCGTGCCGCCCTCCCGCTGCTGTCGAACGGAGCGGCCTCGGCGGCGACTCCGGACGTGGAGGCGCCGGAGGCAACGCAAGCGGCGTCGCCGGCATCGAAAGCGCGGTCTGCTCGCGGCCGCCACCGAGAATGAGGAGCCTGACCGTTGAGTAGTTTCCACTTCACTTCTGAGTCGGTCACCGAGGGTCACCCCGACAAGATGGCAGACCAGATCTCGGACGCGATCCTCGACGCGATCCTCGTGGCCGACCCCAAAGGGCGCGTCGCCTGCGAGACCCTGCTCACCACCGGGCTCGTCGTCGTGGCGGGCGAGATCTCGACAACCGCCTACGTGGACATCCCGCGCCTCGTCCGCCAGACGATCTGTGAGATCGGCTACGACCGCGAGGAGCTTTGCTTTGACGGGAACTCCTGCGGGGTCGTGGTATCGATCGACGAGCAATCGCCGGAGATCGACCAGGGTGTGTCGGCTGCTCTCGAGGTGCGCGACGGTGAGGCCGGGCAGGATGCGCTCAACACCCAGGGAGCAGGCGACCAGGGGATGATGTTCGGGTACGCCTGCGACGAGACGCCTGATCTCATGCCGCTCCCGATCTGGCTGGCCCATCGTTTGGCGCGCCGCCTCTCCGAGGTCCGCAGGTCGTGGGCGATCCCTTATCTCGGGCCGGACGGCAAGACGCAGGTGAGCGTTCGCTACGAGGATGGACGGCCAGTCGAGCTCACCACGGTGATCATCTCGACCCAACACACCAAGGACGCCGATCTCGAGGCCTTGCCGGCTGCGCTCAAGCAGCACGTCATAGAGCCCCTGCTCCCCGCGGACATAGACACGGCCGGGTACCGACTGCTGGCCAACCCCACCGGTCGTTTCGAACTCGGTGGGCCACGCGCCGACACAGGTCTCACCGGGCGCAAGATCATCGTCGACACCTATGGCGGTTTTGCACGGCACGGCGGCGGGGCGTTCTCGGGCAAGGACCCGTCGAAGGTGGACCGTTCCGGCGCCTACGCGGCCCGCTGGGTTGCCAAGCACGTTGTCGCCTCCGGCGCCGCCTCCCGCTGCGAGATCCAAGTCGCGTACGCCATCGGGGTCGCCCACCCGATCTCGGTGATGGTCGACACCTTTGGCACCGAGAAGGTCGCGCCTGACCGCATCAGTGCGGCCATCGGGGAGATATTCGACCTCCGCCCAGCGGCGATCGTGCGCGACCTCGACTTGAGGCGCCCCATCTACCGGCAGATCGCGGCCTACGGACACTTCGGTCGGTCGGCCACCGAGGTCCCGTGGGAGGCGACGCCGCGACTGGGCGACCTGCGCTCCGCTCTCGGGCTGTAGTTCGGCGAGCGAGGCCCGGGACTCGCGGGCCGACGCGCGTCGGTGCTCGAGCTAGTGCCCCGTCCCGCGGGATCAGCCGGCGCCTTGGTGGGTGATGAGCACCTTCGTTGAAGTTCTCCCCGACGTGAGCGGGATCGACCGCAGCTTCATCTACGGCGTGCCGAGCGAGCTCGAGGGCGCGGTCACGGTCGGCTCGGTCGTCCGCGTCGGGCTGCACGGGCGCAACGTAAGAGGATGGGTCGTCGCCATCGTGGCCGACCCGGCCGCCGACATCGGAGTAAGACCTGTCCAAGCGCTTAGGTCGCTCGGGCCCCCGGAGCCGGTCGTGGAGCTTTGCCAGTGGGCGGCCCGGCGCTACGCGGGTCGGTTGCGGCCGCTGTTGCTGGCGGCCTCACCGCCGCGTTTGGTCCGCTTGCTCCCGCCCGTGACGGTGGCCGCGTCGATCTCAAGGGGGATCGAGGCACGACAAGCCGTCCCGGCGGAGGCTCCGAGCGCGCTCGAGGTGGAGATCGCGGGCGCAACTCTCGAGGCATTCTCCCGCGGCTCGTCGGTGCTCAGGCTCCCACCCGCGGCGCCCAAGCTCGCCGTCGTCGCCGCCGCCATCGCCGCCGCCGCACAAGATGACGGCGACCCGCTCATCCTCACCGCCTCGAGAGCGGACGCCGTCACGCTGACGGACCGCCTCCAGCGGCTGGGCCACCGGGTGGCGATCCAACCCGAAGCCTGGGCCGAGGCCGCCTCCGGAGGCCGCGTCGTGGTCGGCGCGCGCTCCGCGGTGCTGTCACCGGTTGCTCGGCCGAGCGTCGTCGTCGTGCTCGACGCCCACGCGGATGCGTACCAGGAGGAGCGGGCCCCCACCTGGGACGCGGTGGTGCTGGCGGATGAGCGGGCCCGGCGCGCTGGTGTTCCCTGCATCTGCGTCAGTGCCTGTCCGCCGCTCGAGCTGATCGCCGGTCGCAGCCTGGTAAAGCTCTCGCGCGAGTCCGAGCGGGCGGGGTGGGCGCCGATAGAGGTTCTCGACGCCCGGGCGGAGGACCCGCGGGCTGGCGGCTACTCGGAACGGCTGGCGGCAGTTATCCGTGGTGCTTTGGCGGCGGATCCCGGCCGTCCGGTTGTCGCCGTCCTCAACCGGAAGGGCAGGGCGCGCCTTTTGGACTGCGGACGTTGCCGGGGCCTGCTTCGCTGCGAGGCTTGCGGCTCCGCCCTCATCCAGCCCGAGAAAGCTCCGCCGGGCGAGCTGGCCACGCTTTGCTGTCCGGCGTGCTCCTGGTCCGGTCCGCCGGTGTGCCCGTCGTGCGGCCCGACCAGACCGAGAATTGTGCGCCCCGGCGTTGCCCGTGCCGGCGAGGATCTCGCCGCTCTCACCGGCCTCGAGGTGGCCGAGGTCAAAGGCGGGGAAGAGGGGTCCGGTGGAATCCCTCCCGTCGCTCCCGTGCTCATCGGCACGGAGGCGGTGCTCCATCGAGTGGGATCGGCCTCGGTGGTGGTCTTCCTGGATTTCGACCAGGAGCTGCTGGCGCCTCGATACAGAGCCGGTGAGCAGGCGTTGGCACTCCTCGCCCTCGCGTCGAGAGTCGTAGGCGGCCGGCGCAGGCAGGGCCGAGTGGTGGTGCGGACGCGGCTCGCGGACCACGAGGTCCTGGAAGCGGCCATGCACAGTGACCCTGGTCGCCTTGCTGAGACAGAACGGCCACGTCGGGAGCTGTTGCGGCTACCCCCGACAACGGCTCTCGCCGTCGTGAGTGGCGACGGGGCGGCCCTGTTCGCCATCCCCCTTGCCCAAACGGACGGCACGGTCGAGGTCGGGGGCCTCGGATCCGGCCGTTTCCTCGTTCGCGCGACTGACTCCGAGGTACTGGCCGCTGCGCTTGAGTCCGCGGGCGGGCCCGGTCCCGGTATCCGGATCGAGGTCGGCCCCCGTCACGTGTGAGCGGTCGGCCGGGTGGGTAGTGGGTCAGTTTGGAATCGGAGGACGCAGCCACAGGCGCTCCGATCCTTTACTCTGGAGCCATGCCAAAGCGGTCAAGCAAGCCCCGCGACCTGAACCAGCTCGCCGCGCGAATCGTCCAGGCAACCACGACCGAGCGAGGCGAGGACGAATCTGTAGTAGACGGGCGCCACTCCGCCGCGGTGGAACTCGGGAGGCTCGGGGGCCTCAAAGGGGGAAGAGCGCGGGCTCAGAAACTCTCGGCTGAGGAGCGGTCGGCGATTGCTCGGCGAGCTGCGATTGCGCGATGGACTCGGCGGCCAACGGAGAGTTAGCAAAGGGATCTGAGTCGTCGCGTGGGTCCCTGGCCTCGACGATCCTCCGTCTAACGGCTCGCAACATGGGTGTGGCCGTGTAAAAGCGGCCGCGCTTCTCACCGTTGGCTTCAAGGAGACCGGCTTCAACTAACTGCTTGAGGTCCCTGCTGGCGGTCGCCTCAGTGATCTCGTCGTCGGCGATCGCTCGATACGTTGCGTTTCGGACCCGGAAGGCCATCGACGCATCGAACAGCGCTCCGGTGACTCGGTCGGGCAGGCCATGAGTGTTGACTAGCAACTCGAGTTCGCCCCAGAGCCGCTCGCTTTCCTTTACTCGCCTGAGCATGGTTCTCGACTGTCGAAGATGGGCAGTCAGGATATAACGCACCCAGGGGCGTCCATCGCCCTGGGGCTGCCAGTGCCCTCCACCCACCAGTGCAAGAATGTCGTAGTAGCCCTGGGTGTTGCGCCCAAGGTATTCCTCGATGCTGCAGAAGACCGGCGACAAAACCCCGTCGCGAGCGAGAACTAGCGTCTGAAGGCACCGAGCCATCCGACCGTTGCCGTCGCGGAATGGATGGATCATCACGAGATTCAGGTGGGCCATGCCGGCGCGGACCATTGTCGGTACGTTTGGCTCCGTGTTGAGCCTCGTCACTAAATCAGACATCAGCCCCGGGACTTCGTCGATGTCGGCCCCTTCGTAGACGATTTCTCCAGTGGCCTCGTTGCGCACGTAGATCGACCCGAGTCGCCATTGACCGGGACGGTTTTTGAGGTCGTAGCCAGTCATCATGAAGTGGAGGCTCTTGAGCAGTTGCTCGCTGTAATCAAAGCTCGCCTCGTTCGCGAGGGTGAGCACGTAGGTCATGGCATCTCGGTAGCCCTTCAGAGCCAGCGTCGTCTCCTGATCCGCGTCCAGCGGCGCTTCTCCGAGATCAATTGCGGCCGCATCGTCGAGTGCTGCCTCATATCCTTCGATGCTGTTGGAACCCTGAACGGCGCGTGCCATAGACACCCGCCTCATCGATCCGAACCAGCGATGCGGTTCATGGAGGTAGAGGCGCAGTTTCTCCTTCAGTCCATCGACCTCGCCGATGACCCGTAGTTCGGTCTCACCTAGCTCTGGCGTGGCGAACAACATGTCGGTAACTCCTTGTCTAACCATCTCTATGTAAGATAATAACCTACAACAAGTTGGTTGACAACTATCAATCCCTCAAGCATAATGGTCAGTATGAACAGGTTGGGCACCGAACGCAGAGCGCAGGTCATCGGTTGCCTGGTCGAAGGCATGAGCATCCGTGCCACGGTCCGCGTTACCGGTGTGGCGAAGAACACCATCGTCAAGCTGCTCTGCGACCTCGGCGCTGCGTGCTCTGAGTACCAGGACGGTGTGTTCAACAACCTGGACTGCAAGGTCGTCGAGTGCGACGAGATCTGGTCGTTCTGCTATTCCAAGCAGAAGAACGTCCCCGAGGAACACAAGGGGACATACGGCTACGGCGACGTGTGGACCTGGGCGGCGATCGACGCCGACACCAAGCTCGTCCCGAGCTGGCTCGTCGGTGAGCGCACGATGGCAGACGCCTACACGTTCCTGGCGGACCTCAAGAGCCGTCTTCGCAACGCCCGCATCCAACTGACCACCGATGGACTTGGACACTACCTGCGGGTCGTGGATGGCCTCTGGGCGGACAACATCGACTACGCGATGCTCCACAAGCTCTACGGCGGCACCCCTGACGGCCCGGAGCACACGTACTTCCCGGCCAAATGCGCTGGCATCGAAATCAAGGTCATCGCCGGTGACCCCGACCCGAGCCGCATTTCGACCAGCTACGTCGAGCGTCAGAACCTGACAATGCGGATGGGGATGCGCCGGTTCACTCGGTTGACAAACGCGTTCTCGAAGAAGGTTGAGAACCTGACACACGCCGTGAGTCTGCACTTCATGTACTACAACTTGTGCCGAATCCACGAGTCGCTGACGGTTGAGAACGCAGGTGGGAGCAGAACCAAGCGGACGCCCGCCATGGCTGCCGGGATCGCTAAGTACCCGTGGAGCCTCACGCAGCTCGCGGGCTTACTCGACTAATCGTCCGCCGCGGCCTCCCCATCGGTGTCGGATAGTGGTCGTGGACCACGGCCGGGTTATCGCCGCGGGCACTCCCCCGGAACTCAAGGCGCGGGTCGGAGGGGCTCGCCTGGGCGACAGCGTCCGAAGAGCGACCGCCCACCGCTCAGCTCTTCTCGAAGATGTCGGAGTGACGCGTCAAGAGGCAAGCCGAGTTATCCACAGGTTGGATTCCTCGGGCCGGCGATGTGTCGCGAATGGAATTCACGACCCACGACTTGCGATTCCAAACTGAACCACTACCGCCCGGTGTCCCGGCACGGACGACCTGCTATCCTCGTCAGTGCCGGCCCAGGTCGGTGCGGCGTGGCGCGTGCGTCATGGCCGAGGTCAATAATCCTTCCTTTCCCCGCCGGGTCGGCGTGGCCGGCCGGTACAGCAAGAAAGCACGCCACTCACGCATGCCCGACAAGACGGCCACGATCATCGAGCACCGGCTTCACGAGACCGACACCGGCTCGCCAGAGGTGCAAGTCGCGCTCCTCACAGGACGCATTAACCACCTCACGGAGCATCTCAAAGTCCACCGAGGGGACCACCACACGCGCCGGGGGCTCATGAAGCTCATCGGTCGCCGGCGCCGCCTGCTGGACTACGTGAAGGACAATGACGTGGAGCGATACCGGTCGCTTATCTCCCGGCTGGGCATCCGGCGCTAGGAAGCCAGCAACCCCCAGGTGGCAAGGCCACGTCGGGGTAAATAGGGCGGCACTCGGAACCGGCTTTTCCGGCCTAGGTCGCCCGTACGAAGACAAGCGGTGCCACACGGTGCTAGCTGCCAGTCGTCGCATACCGGGTCTCGTCCACGTGGGCGGCTCCGGTGCGCGACGACTGGGAACTGGCAAGCGTGGCGCCCCAATCACATAGGAGTGTCATGGCTGATGCCATTACCGTGTCCGGTCCCATCAGTGGGACCGACCGGACCCTGTCCTTCGAAACCGGCAAGCTTGCCGGCCAGGCGGATGGTGCCGTTGTCGCCCGGATCGGCGACACAATCGTGCTCGCGACCGCGACAGCGGCGCGGAAAGTCCGAGAGGGGACGGACTTCTTTCCTCTCACCGTCGACATCGAAGAGCGCATGTACGCCGCCGGCAAGATTCCCGGCTCGTTCTTCCGTCGGGAAGGCAAGGCGAGCGACCAGGCGATCCTGACCTGTCGACTCATTGACCGCCCGCTCCGGCCGTCTTTCCCGGACGGATTCCGCAACGAGGTCCATGTCGTCGGGACGATCCTCGGCGCCGACCAGTTGAACCCGCACGACGTGTTGGCGATCAACGCCAGCTCGGCGGCCCTGATGATCTCGGGCATCCCCTTCGAGGGACCGATTGGCGCGGTTCGCGTGGCGTATTCGACGGAAGGGACCTGGCTCCCTCACGCCACCTACCAGGAGGGCGATGCCTCCACCTTCGAGCTCGTGGTCGCCGGACGTGCCTTAAGTGAGGAGCCCGGAGCCGATGTGGCGATCGTCATGGTTGAAGCCGGCGGCACGGAGAGGGCTTTCGAGTATTTCGACGAGGGAGCGCCAAGAGTCACCGAGGACGTGATCGCCGAGGGGCTCGAGGCCGCCAAGACGTGGATCAAAGAGTCGATCGAGCTACAGCGTGAGCTGGTGCGGAAGGCCGGATCCAAGCCGACGATCGCCTTCGAGCTGTTCGTCGACTACGGCGAGGACGTCTACGAGCGTGTCACCGCCGTCGGCGCCGAGCGGGTGCAGACGGCCAACGCCATCACGACCAAGACCGAGCGCAACACGGCACTCGACGAGGTCACCGACGCCATCGTGGCTGAGCTTGCCCCGGAATTCCCCGAGCGGGAGCGCGAGATCCGTGCCGCGGTCCGCTCCTACACCAAGAAGATCGTGCGCAAGCGGATAGTCGAAGAGGGCGTCCGCATCGACGGGCGCGGCCCAACCGACATTCGTCCCCTCTCCGCCGAGGTTGGCCTGCTGCCGACGGCGCACGGCTCAGGTCTGTTCCAGCGCGGCGACACCCAGGTCTTGAACGTCTGCACGCTCGGCATGCCGAGGATGAACCAGTTGCTGGACACGATCGGCATCGACGAGACGAAGCGTTACATGCACCACTACAACTTCCCGCCCTTCTCGACCGGGGAGACGGGATTCATGCGGGGGCCGAAGCGCCGTGAGATCGGCCACGGCCTGTTGGCCGAGCGGGCGCTGCTGCCCGTCATCCCGCCCGAGAGCGAGTTCCCTTACGTGCTCCGGCTCGTGTCGGACGTGCTCTCCTCCAACGGCTCGACCTCGATGGCATCGGTCTGTGGTTCCACCCTGTCTCTCATGGACGCAGGAGTGCCGATCAAGGCGCCAGTCGCCGGCATCGCCATGGGACTTGTCTTCGCGGAGGGCAAGTACACGACGGTCACCGACATCCTGGGCGCCGAAGATGCCTTCGGCGACATGGACTTCAAAGTCGCCGGCACCGCTGATGTCGTGACGGCGCTGCAACTCGACACCAAGATCAGCGGCCTTCCGGCCGAGGTATTGGCCCAGGCGCTCAGCCAGGCGCGGGACGCACGCCTCAAGGTGCTCGACGTCATGCTCGCCGCCATCGCCGCCCCGCGCGCGGACGTGGGGGAGAACGCGCCGAAGATCGTGTCCTTCGAAGTGCCCGTCGACAAGATCGGCGAGATCATCGGCCCGAAGGGCAAGGTCATCAACGCCATTCAGCAGGAGACGGGCGCCGATGTGAACATCGACGACGACGGCACCGTCGGGACTGTGACGATCGGCGCCAAGCAGAGGTCGGTCGTCGACGAGGCCCGTCGCCGCATCGAGCTGATCCTCGATCCTCCGACTCCGGAGGTGGGCGCCGTCTACGCCGGCAGGGTCGTGAACATCACGAAATTTGGGGCGTTCGTCAACATCCTGCCGGGTCGCGACGGCCTGATCCACATCTCGAGGCTCGGCCAGGGCAAGAGGGTCGAGCGAGTGGAGGACGTCGTCTCGCTCGGTCAAGAGATCGAGGTTCGTGTCGACGAGATCGACCCGCAGGGCAAGGTGTCCTTGTCACTCGCGAGCGACCCAGCTCCCGCCGAAGGCGGTGCCGACGCCGAGTCCGGTTCCAGCCGCGGGACGGACGAGCGCCCGCCCAGGCGAACGGCTGCTTCCCGTACGAGCGCCGCCAGCGCCGAGGCTGAGCCGGCCGTCGCCGGCCGCCACAGGGCGTCGTTCGAGGACGTGTTCGAGACCGAGCTCGAGTCCACCTTTGGTGACCTCGGCCCGGCCGATCTGGCCGGCGGGTCGCCAGCCGGCAGTGCCCGTCGCTCCCCGGAGAGCGGCAGCCGTCGCACGAGCGGCGGGTCGGGAGCGGCTCGCAGGCGACCGAGGAGCGGGGGGCGCTGAGCCCGGGACTCGTGGCCGGCAAGCAACGCTGGGGCGTGTCCGGATGATCACGACCACGACTCTCTCGAGTGGCATCCGACTCGTGACCGAGTCGATGCCGGACGTAGCCTCGTTGTCGGTCGGAGTCTGGATCGGCACCGGCTCGCGCGACGAGACGCCTGCTGAGGCGGGGATCTCGCATTTCCTGGAGCACCTTTTGTTCAAGGGGACGGCCGAGCGGACGGCGCGGGAGATCGCCGAGGAGGTCGACGCCGTAGGCGGTGACATGAACGCCTACACCACCAAGGAGTACACGACCTTTTACGTCCGCGCCCTGGCTGAGCACGTCGAACTCGGTCTCGACATCCTCTGCGACATCCTTTGCCGACCGGCCTTGCGAGCCGAGGAGGTCGACGCCGAGCGCCAGGTGATCCTCGAGGAGGTTCTCATGCACCGAGACGAGCCGGCGGACGTGGTGCAGGAGTTGTTCGCGGGAGCGATGTTCCCGAACCACCCTTTGGGAAGCGAGGTACTCGGCGAGCCGGAAGTCATCCGTACGGTCACGGTGCCCGCGATCCGTTCCTTCTTCGACGAGCACTATCTGCCCGGCAACATGGTGATCGCCGCCGCGGGCGACGTCGACCATTCCCGTCTCGCCAAAGGGATCGAGAAGCGCTTCGCCGCCCGCCAAGGCGGCCGCCCGCCCTCGCGCCAGGCTCCGCGAGAGGCCGCAGTGCCGCTCGTGGTCGAGTCTCGGGAGACCGAGCAGGCTCAGCTCGTGCTCGGCGTGAGCGGACCCGACAGGCACTCAGCCGACCGTTTCACGCTGGCCGTGCTCAATCACGTGCTTGGCGGTGGATTGTCGAGCAGGCTCTTCCAAGAGATCCGCGAGGCGCGGGGCCTGGCGTATTCAATCGGCTCTGACCGCACCGCCTATGACGACGCCGGGACTTTGGCGGTCTCGGTCGGTACCTCGCCCGACAACGCCCGGGAGGTTGTCCGGCTTTGCCGCGCCGAGTTCGACCGGATGGGCGCCGAGGGGATCACGGCCCGAGAGCTCGACGTGGCGAAAGGTCACCTTCGCGCGGACATGCTCTTGTCCCTCGAGGACTCCGGCTCCCGCATGTCGCGAATTGGCACCGCGCTCCAGTTGTTCGGCGACGTGATGACCATCGAGGAGCTGCTCGCGGGCGTGGAGTCGGTCACCGCGGACCACGTGCGCTCCGTGGCCGGTCGCTTGCTCCTAGACCCGAGATCGCTCGCGGTCGTGGGGCCGTTCGAGGAGTCGGACTTCGCCTGAGAAGCGGGACTCGAGGCCGGCAAGACACGCCTCGAGCCCGGGCTGCGATCGCTTCCGAGGGCTACCGTGATGTCATGACGCGAGTGGGAGTGTTCGGGGCCGCCGGGCGCATGGGCATGACGGTTTGCGCGGCGGTGCAGGGTGCCGCGGATCTCGAGTTGGTTGCAGCCGTCGATCCCGCGGCGGAGGGCAAGCCACTGGACGAGGTGGCCTCATTGCACGGGACCGGGATCGACATAGCAGCCTCGCCCGACGCCATGGCCGCCGCAGGCGTGGAGGTGGCGGTCGACTTCACCGTCGCCGCGGCGGCGCAGGCGAACCTGCGTTGGTGTGCAGATAACGGCGTGCACGCCGTGTGCGGGACGACCGGGTTCGAGCCGCCCGACCTCGAGGCGATGAAGGGCTGGTTCTCCGGGAGCGCCCACGCAGTTGTGGCGGCGAACTTCTCCATCGGTGCCGCCTTGATGATGAGGTGCGCCGAAGTCTGCGCCCCGTGGGTTGCGGGCGTGGAGGTAGTCGAGCTGCACCATGAGCGCAAGCGGGACGCCCCTTCCGGCACGTCGCTAGAGACAATCAGACGGATGCAGGCTGCGCGCGAGGCAGCGTCCTCCGGGGACTGGGCGGCCGACCCGACCGAGAAGGAGCTCGTCGCCGGAGCTCGGGGCGGGCGCGCCGAAGGCGGCGTACACGTCCATTCCGTGCGTTTGCCGGGGTTCGTGGCCCACCAAGAGGTGATCTTCGGCCTCCAGGGCGAGATCCTCTCGGTCCGACACGACTCGTTGGACCGGGCCAGCTTCATGCCGGGCGTGCTGATCGCCGTTCGTCGCGTGGCGGAGTTCGAAGGGCTGACGCAAGGCCTCGGCGAGCTTCTCGGTCTTTGAGCGCGCCGGGCGGGGCGTCACGAGCTGGGAGAGGCGCCGGTTGACGAGACGTTGCACAGCCGTGCGCGGGGTTCGGAATTATCCCGATTTTCGGTTGGCATGCTGCTAACTTTCGTGTTGTGACAAGGGCGCGAACATGGTGACAGCGGCTCGGCAAGCTGGTCGTTTCGGAGCGGTTGTGACCGCGATGGCGACTCCTTTCGACGAAGATGGCGGGGTCGATCTCGACGGTGCAGTGGCGCTCGCCAAGTATCTCGTCGACAACGGCAGCGACGGGCTTGTCGTGACCGGCACGACCGGAGAAGGACCCACGCTCAGCGACTCGGAGAAGACGCAGCTTTGGGAGGCCGTCGCAGGCGCCGTAACCGTGCCGGTGATCGCCGGTTCGGGGACGAACGACACGGCCCATTCCGTGGAGCTCACGCGAGCCGCCACGAAAGCCGGCGCCGCCGGCATCCTCGCCGTTACGCCGTACTACAACCGCCCCTCGCAAAGCGGAATCGCGGCACACTTCGCCGCCATAGCCGCCGCCACGCCGCTCCCAGTCGTCATCTACGACATCCCCGTCCGGTGCGGCCGCAAAGTCGCCACGGAGACGATGCTGCAACTCGCCCGCGACTGTCCCAACATCGTCGGCGTGAAGGACGCCTCCGGCGACCCGGCCGGCGCCTCGAGGCTCATCGCCCGGGCGGGAGCCGGCTTCGAGTGCTACAGCGGCGACGACGCCCTGACGCTTTGCCTGCTGGCCGTGGGCGCCGTCGGAGTGGTGAGCGTCTCCTCGCACTGGATAGGTCGAGAGCTGGGCGAGATGATCCAACGCTTCTTAGAAGGCGACGTCGTCGGCGCCCAAGAGCTCAACGCCGCTTTGATCGACGCCGTCTCGTTCCAGTCGAGCGACGAGGCGCCGAACCCGCTGCCGACCAAGGCGGTCTTGAGGGCCCGAGGACTCCCGGGAGGCGAGTGTCGGCCTCCGATGGGACCCGCGCCTGAGTGGCTGGACGACAAGGCGCGGTCGATGCTCGCGGAGCTGGACCGGTGGCGGTCGAGCCGCTCGTCCGGGTCCGGCATGAAAGGCCCGCATGCCTGAAGCGGTCCGGATCTCCTTCCTCGGTGGTCTGGGGGAGATCGGCCGCAACTGCGCGGTGATCGAGCAGGAGGGCCGGCTCGTCGTACTCGACTGCGGGGTGATGTTCCCCAATCCTGAGATGCCCGGCGTCGACCTCGTGCTGCCGGACTTCACGTTGCTTCGCGAGCGCGCCGGGGATGTGGACGGGATCGTGCTCACCCACGGGCACGAGGACCACATCGGGGCGCTCGCCTATCTCATGCGGGACATCGACGCCCCCATCTACGGCTCGGGGCTGACCCTCGGCTTCGCGCGCGACCGGCTGGATCAAGCGGGCCTTGGTCAAAAGGCGCCGCTCGTCGAGGTTCGCGACAGTGAGCGGCGCAAGATCGGGCCGTTCGAAGTGGAGTTCATCCCGGTCACCCACTCCGTACCGAGCGGCTTCGCACTCGCTTTCCATACCGCGCAGGGAGTCGTCCTTCACAGCGGCGACTTCAAGTTGGATCTGACGCCCGTCGACGGTCGCAGGACCGACCTGGCGAGGATCGGCCAGATAGCAGCCACCGAGGGCATTCGCTTGCTGCTGGCCGACTCGACCAATGCCGAGCTGCCCGGTTACACCGGCAGCGAGAGCGCCGTCGGCGAGTCGCTGCGCCGGATCTTCCTCGCCCAGCGGGGCCGGCGGATTGTCGTCGCCTGCTTCTCGAGCCATGTGCATCGCATCCAGCAGCTCGCGGACGCGGCGATCGCCAGCGGGCGCAAGGTGGCGCTGCTCGGGCGCTCGATGTTGAAGAACGTCGGCATCGCCAGGGACCTCGGGATGCTGACGATACCGGATCGCTGTTTCGCCGAGATCGAGACGATAGGCGACCACAATCCAGGCGATATCTGCGTCATCTCGACCGGCTCCCAGGGCGAGCCGATGTCGGCGCTGGCGCAGATGGCCTCGGGTGACAGCCGCTGGCTTCACATCGAAGAAGGCGACGTGGTCGTGCTCAGCTCGCACGCCATCCCGGGAAACGAATGGGCTGTCGCGAAGGTGATGGACGGCCTCGCGCGTCGGGGTGCGGAGGTGATCCACGCCGGCGTGGCCCATGTCCACGAGAGCGGTCACGCCCACCAAGGTGAGCTGGCCACATTGCTCTCCATCGCCCGGCCGAGAAGCTTCGTGCCCGTCCACGGCGAGTACCGGATGCTCGTTCGCCACTCCCGGCTTGCGATCGAGATGGGAGTGCCTCCCGACGAGGTCCTCATCTGCGAGGACGGCGACGTCGTCGAGCTCGGAGACGAGGGCATCGATTTCGCCGGTGAGGTGTCTGCCGCCCATGTCTTCGTGGACGGGATCGCCGGTGATGTCGGGGTGGGCGTGCTGAGAGACCGGCGCGTGCTTGCCGAAGAGGGAGTCGTGGTTGCGGTCGTGACTGTCGACGCCCGGTCGGGGGAGCTCGTCGGGGTACCTGAGATCGTCAGCCGAGGCTTCCTCGACGAACCCGGCTCCGAGCCGGTGCTCGAGGAGCTGCGCTCGGCATTGGTGAAGGCCATCGAGTCTGCCGAAGGTGACGGCGCCCAGGACGCCGACGGCCTGCGCCGGCTCGTGCGCCGGACCGTGGGGCGGATCGTGAGCGACCGCACTCGACGCCGGCCGATGATCGTGCCGCTCGTTCTCGAGGCCTGAGCAGGCTCTTCGTACTCACACGGCGGCCGACGGTCCCAGTTACCAGGAGTGGCTGGTGTTAGCGTTGTGCCTATCGTGGCAGTGTCTCGACGGGCTGTTTCCAGTGATTCCGGGGCCTCACGCGAGCCTCCGACGAAGAAGAAGTCCGTCGCTTCGACGCGATCCGCGACCAGTTCCCGCGGGAGCGTGGCGAAGCGTTCGCTAAGCGCCCCTGCCGCTCGGAGGCGCCCGAGCCGGGCGCGGTCACACAGGAAGACGACTGCTCTCGGCCGTGGCGCCGGCCGGCTGATCGAGCTGTTGGCGGCGCCTTCAGAGGACGCGTGGGGCTGGGCGCTCGTCCTCGTCGGGGTGCTCGCGGCACTGGGGCTCTACTTCAATTTGCTCGGCCCTGCCGGACACTTGCTCAGGAAGTGGGACGCGCGGGCGCTCGGCTGGGGAGGCGACGTTGTGGCGTCCGCGCTCTTGGCCGGCGGTGCGATCCTGCTCGCCGGGCGCGCGCGACGCGGACTCGGCGGAGTCCTGTCTGCCTTCGTGCTCTTGCTGGTGGTGTCCGCGGGCCTGGCGGACCTGGCAGGAGGATCGCCTGGGACATCGGCAGCCTGGGGCCGGCTCGGCGGTGCCGGAGGCATCGTGGGGGCGGCGGTGGGTGGCGAGCTGTCCAAGGTCATCGGAGTCGCCGGCGCCTCCGTACTGCTCGGCGCCATCGCTTTGGCGGCGGTCTGCGGGCTGCTCGGGATGCCCCTTCTCGCCGTCGTGCGGGTGGTCGCCCGGGCGGTCGCGGCCGTAGCGCGCTTCGTCGGTGGCTTTTTCGCCGCCTGGGCCGCCTCGATGCGCGTCCAGGCTCCCGAGGGGGGATCGGCGGTCGGCACGACCGGGGATGCCGACGGCTTTGGCGTCTGGCCGTCCGATGTTGGGGCAGGCGCACCCGGGTCGGGTCACGTTTCCGTGCTCGCCGCTGGAGATGACGACGCCGGCGTCACCGGCTCCGGAGCGATCCCGGGAGCCGACGGCGCAGAGATTCGCGAGGGACCGGTGGACATGCCCGTCGCCGGCGCGGAGCGCTCCGGCGGAGACGCGCTCCGCGCGGCGGCGGTCGCCGGAACCGCGGAGCAGCTGAGCCTCATGGTCGGGCCTAGCTCCGGGACGTGGAAGCTTCCGCCTCTCAAGCTGCTCAAGCAAAGCAAGGAGCAGGATCTCGACCGCAAACTGATTGAGGAAAGGGGCCGCGTCCTCGAGCGGGCGCTGGCGGCCCACGGTGTCGAGACCCATATGGTCGGCTACACGGTCGGCCCCACCGTGACCCGCTTCGAGCTCGAGCTGGGCTCTGGCGTGAAGGTGGCTCGGGTGACCACGCTCGCCAAGGACATCGCCTACGCGATGGCCTCTCCCGACGTGCGCATCCTCGCTCCGATACCGGGCCGGTCGGCCATCGGCGTCGAGGTGCCGAACCGTGACAGGCAGCTCGTGACTCTCGGGAGCGTGTTGCGCTCGATCGAAGCGCAGCGCTCGACCCATCCCCTCGAGGTCGCCCTCGGGCGGGACATCGCCGGGCGGCCCGTGATGGTGAACCTGGCCGAGATGCCGCACCTCCTCATCGCGGGGGCCACCGGCTCGGGCAAGTCCTCGTGCATCAACTCGGTGGTCACCTCGATCTTGATGAAGTCGACACCCGACCAGGTCCGGCTGATCCTTGTCGACCCGAAGCGGGTGGAGCTCGGCCACTACAACGGCCTTCCCCACCTCCTCACCCAGGTCGTGGTCAACCCGAAACGGGCCGCCAACGCCCTGTCGTGGGCGGTCACGGAGATGGAGCGCCGCTACGACCTGCTTGCCGAGTGCGGCATGCGTGACATAACGGGCTACAACGCCGCTGTCGATCGGGGTGAGCTCGACGAAGCTCCCCTGCGAGCTCTCGGCGAAGTGCCGCCGGCCGCGGACTTGGCTGTCGACGAGCCGGCTCTCGACCTCGACGGCCTCGACGAGCCTTCCCTCCCCGACGGCGTGGCTGAGGAGCCGGCCGTCGAGGATTCCGAGAGCGACGCTTGGACGGCTCGGGCCCAAGCGACGGCGCCGCTCGTGGTGGCCGGCACAGAGCCCGGGGCGCACCGCGTCCGCTTGCCGTACATCCTCATAGTCGTCGACGAGCTGAACGACCTGATGATGGTTGCCGCCCGCGACGTCGAGGAGTCGATTTGCCGCATCGCCCAGATGGCGCGCGCCGTCGGGATCCACCTTGTCATCGCGACGCAGCGACCCTCGGTGGACGTGATCACCGGTGTGATCAAGGCGAACATTCCCTCCCGGCTCGCCTTCTCGGTGTCCTCTCTCGCCGACAGCCGCGTGATCCTCGACCAGCAGGGCGCGGAGCGTCTCGTCGGCCGAGGCGACCTGTTGTTGCTCACCGCCTCGTCCAGTATCCCGAGGCGAATCCAGAGCCCGTGGGTCGGCGAGGACGAGGTGCGAGCCGTCGTGGCCCATTGGCGACGCCAGAGCGGCCCTCGCTATGTCGAAGGGGTGGAGGGCGAAGAGGCTGCGGCCGGTCGAGGGGGCAGAGGCGTCGAGGATGACGATGACGAGTACCTCCCGATGGCTATGGAGTTGGTTGTCAGGTCACAGCTAGGCTCGACCTCCATGCTCCAGCGCAAGCTTCGGGTCGGCTTCGCTCGGGCCGGCCGGCTCATGGACCTTCTCGAGAGGCGCGGCGTGGTCGGCCCGTCGGAGGGTTCGAAGCCTCGCGCCGTCCTGATGTCAGCCGAGGAGCTGGACGAGCTCTAGGCCCGGCAAGCGGTCCGGCCACGCCTTCCACGTCATGAAGAGCAAACGCCCCTCCTCGAGCGTGACGCCAATCCCATCGCCGTTCGCGGCCGGGCGAGGTTCAGCGGCGGGATTGTTCGGCGGGGCGCGGTGGAAACTACCCCAGGGCAAGGCTCGGATGCGTCGCGTCTATATGCGCCGACGGCTGGGGGCGGTCGTAAGCCTCGGCGTCATCGTCGCTGGGATCATATGGCTGGCCTCGGGACCAAGCTCAGTCAAGCCGGTCCGCTCCGGCGACCCGGGATCTGTTGAGTCCGGGCCCGCAGAGCTCCCGTCGCTCCATTCACTCGTACCGAGCCTTACGCGGTTCCCCGGGACGGTCCCGGCGCTCCCGTTCCCGGCCACCGGGGAGTCCGCGGTCTTCGTTGGAGGGGTGGGTCTGCTCGCCGCGTCCGCGCAGCAGACCCCGGTCCCGATCGCGAGCCTGACCAAGATCATGACGGCCGTCATAGTGCTACGCGACCATCCCTTGGACGGTCGGTCCGGTCCGACGTTCACGATGACCGAGGCCGACCACGAGGCATACATACAGGCCGCCACGAGCGACGAGTCGAACCTCGAGGTGGTGCCCGGCGAGCGACTCAGCGAAAGGCGGTTGCTCGAGGCTCTCATGATCCCGTCGGCCGACAACATCGCCGACCTCCTCGCCGACTGGGACGCGGGCAGCATCCCCGCCTTCGTGCGCAAGATGAACGCGACGGCGTCGGCGCTCGGGCTCACCGGGACGCACTACGCGGACGCGAGCGGTGTGAACCCTGCGTCCCGCTCTACGGCGATCGACCAGGCGGTCCTCGCCGCGTACGCCATGAGCATCCCGGGCATGGTCTCGGTCGAGGACCACCCGACAATGCCGTTCCCTCTCGAGGGTGCGGTCATGAACTACAACCCGGACCTCGGACAAGACGGCATCATCGGCCTCAAGTCCGGCTTCACCTCGGCTGCGGGTGGGTGCCTCGTCACGGCGGCGTGGCGAACGGTCGGGGGACGCCGCGTGCTTGTCGTCAGTTCCACTCTCGGCCAGACATTGGGTCTTTACGAAGCCGGGAACGTCGACCTGCAGCTGCTCGACGCCGCCAGCTCGGATCTCGAGGCTCGCACCTTGGTCGCCAAGTACGGGCCCGTAGCGGTCCTGTCCTCGGGTTGGAGCCGTCGGGACGTCGATGTCCTCGCCTTGTCTCCGGTCACAGCTGTCGGCTGGGCGGGCCTTGCCGTCGCCACGGAAGTGAAGGCCGCCATTCCTGTCGGCCCGGCCAGGCGGCGCGGCTGGAGGTCCGGCGGGACGGTGGCGACCGTCGAGGTCTCGACCTCCGTCGGAGTGGAGAGTGAGGCGCCCGCGGTCCTGAGCCGCTTCTTCCCGGCGGCCCCGGTCGGATGGATGCCCAAGGACCGCCCCGCAGCCGATTCCGGCTCCGGCAGCTGAGGCGTCGAGTGCGCGCGCGGGCGCCGGCATCGTCGGCCAATCTCGGCCCTGGGTTCGACGTCCTAGCTCTCGCGCTGGCGTTGTATGTGGAAGTCGACGTCGCCGAAGCAGCAGAGCTGTCGTTGCGCTGTGAAGGCGAGGGGACGCAATTCCCGTGTGACGAGAGCCATCTCGCGGCCCGCGTCGCAAGGGCGGTATGCGGCCACGATCGCTTCGACATCCGCATTCGCTCGGAGATCCCCGTCGGGCGCGGACTCGGCTCGTCAGCGGCCTTGGCCGTCGCCGTCGCGGCCGCCGCCGGGTCAAGCGATCCGTTCGGGGTGGCCGTAGGTTTCGAAGGCCATGCGGAGAACGCGGCCGCTTCGGTCCACGGCGGCCTCATCTCGGCGGCCGTTCTCGACTCCGGCCCTGTGGCCCGGCGCTTTCCCTTGGATCCGGCGCTCAGCTTCGTGGTGCTCGTGCCCGAGCGGCAGTTGAAGACCGAGCAGGCCAGAGGCGCGCTCGACTCCGTGGTGTCGCGAGCCGACGCCGTGTTCAACCTCTCGAGAATGGGGCTGCTGCTGGCGGGACTTGCCGACCGGACGGTGCTCGTGGGCCAAGCGGGCGACGACCGCCTTCACCAGGCCCGTCGGGCACAGCTGTTTCCCGAGGCCCCGGAACTGCTGGCCAGGTTGACAACGGCCGGGGCCCTCGTGGCGTGTTGGTCGGGCGCAGGCTCGAGCCTGCTCGGCATCTGTGACGGCGCCACGGCAGCGGGCCGCGTCCGTGACATCGGCGAGGCAGCCCTCGAGGAACTGGGAGTGCCAGGCAAGGCAATGGTGCTTTCGCCGGACTTCGAGGGCCTGGTCCTCACCGAGCCGGTTTGACTGCCCGCTTCTTCAGTCCGACGGCGTGCCTGAGGCGATCTCGTCGAGTCCCTGCGTGAGCGTGTTCCAGGCAAGAGTGGCGCACTTTATACGAACGGGGAACTTGACCACGCCCTGAAGCGCGGCGAGCTCACCGAGATCATCGGGGCTGGTCACCGCGACCTCGTCGATATCCTCATCGGGCTCGCCCTCTCCATCGGCGCCGAGGGCGTGCTCGTGGATCGACATCATCGCCTTGAAGGAACGGATCAGCTTGCGGGCCTCGTCCACGGGACGGCCCTTGACGGTGGCAGACATCATCGATGCCGAGGACTGGCTGATCGAGCAGCCTTGGCCCGCTATCCGCAGGTCTGTGACGACACCGTCGTCGACCTCGAGGTACACGATGACCTCATCACCGCAGAGAGGATTGAACCCCTCGACCCGGTGCGCGGGTGGGACAGGCAGCTCGCCACGGTTCCGTGGCGAGCGGTAATGATCCAGGATGATCTCCCGGTAGAGGTCTTCGAGGCCGGCCATGGCTCCCTTTTCCGTTCGCTTGTCTCAGCCGAAGAATGCTTTGGCGGCGTCGAGTGCGTCTGAGAGCGCCTCGATGTCGTCCTCACCGTTGTACAAGTAAAACGATGCTCGCGCTGTTGCGGTGATGCCAAGTCGGCGCATCAGGGGTTTGGCGCAATGGTGTCCGGCGCGCACGCAGACGCCTTCGGCATCGAGCACCTGCGCGAGGTCATGGGCATGGATGTCACGCAAGCCGAGCGACAAGACGCCTCCGCGAGGGATGCGGCCATCCGTGGGCCCGTAGATCGTGAGGTCGTCGCCGTGACGCTCCGAGAGAACATCGATCGCCCGCGTAGTGAGCGACCGCTCGTGCGCCTCGATCCGGTCCATGCCGACGGTCTCCAAGAAATCGATGGCGGCATGAAGGCCGACGGCCTCTGCGATCGGCGGTGTGCCGGCTTCGAATTTCCAGGGCAGGTCGTTGGGCACGAAACCATCGAGGCGGACATCGCGGATCATTTCGCCGCCCCCGAGGAACGGCGGCATCTCGTCGAGCAGCTCCTCTTTCCCCCAGAGCACGCCTATTCCGGTCGGGCCCATCATCTTGTGGCCCGTGAATGCCAAGAAGTCGACGTCGAGCTCGCGCACGTTCACGCTGCGGTGAGGAACGAGCTGGGACCCGTCGGCCAGTACGACGGCGCCGACACTGTGCGCCGCTTTCACGATCTCGCTGAGGTCGTTAATCGTGCCGAGCACGTTTGACATGCATGACACACCGACCAGGCCGACTCCGTCGACGAGACGGTCGAGGTCGCTCAAGTCCAGCCGGTAGTCATCGCCCACCGGGATGTAGCGGAGCTCGAGTCCCCGCTCGGAGGCGAGCATCTGCCACGGCACCAGGTTCGAATGGTGCTCGAGCTCGGTCAAAAGGACGGCCTTGCCGCTAGCGAGCACGTGCCTGCCATAGGAGTGAGCGACGAGGTTGAGAGCCTCAGTGGCGTTCTTGGTGAAGATGATCTCGGTGTCCGGCCGGGGCGCCTTGATGAACTCGCCCGTTGCCCTACGCGCCATCTCGAAGCGGCGCGTGGCCTCCTCTGCGATGGCGTAGATGCCGCGGTGGACGTTTGCGTGTGTTGTCTCGTAGTACTGGTCCATCGCCTCGAGCACGGCTCGAGGCCGTTGCGATGACGAAGCCGAGTCAAGGTAGACAAGTCGCTTGCCGTGGGACTGCTGGCGCAGCAGGGGGAACAGCTCGCGGAGGGCCGCGACTTCGAGCGGGCGGGCTTCGAGCGTCGAGGTCATGGGCGTAGCCCTTCGTAGCCCTCGCGGTCGAGTCGTTCTGCCAGCTCCGGGCCGCCGCTTTCGACGACGCGTCCCTCCAGCATCACGTGCACGCGGTCGGGCCGCAGTTCTTCGAGGATCCGGCGATAATGCGTGACGAGCAGGATACCCAGCTCTGGCCTGACACGCCGTACCTCCTCGATTCCCCGGGAGACTATTCGCAGCGCGTCCACGTCGAGGCCGGAGTCGGTCTCGTCGAGGATGGCGACATCAGGCTCGAGCATTGCCATCTGCAGGATCTCGTTGCGCTTCTTCTCGCCTCCGGAGAATCCCTCGTTCAAGTAGCGGCTGGCGAAGGCCGGGTCCATTTCGAGGCGCCGCATCCACTCGATGAGGGCGACTCGGATCTCGAGCACCGACATCGGCGTGCCGCGACGGGCGGACACCGCCTGGCGGAGGAACTGCGATACCGGAACGCCCGGGATCTCCTCCGGGTACTGGAAAGCGAGGAAGATCCCCGCTTTGGCGCGCACATCCGGGGGCCATGTCGAGACCTCTTCACCGCGAAGCCGAATGCTTCCCTGCGTGACGTGATAACCGGGGTTCCCGGCGATGGCATTGGCGAGAGTGGATTTGCCCGATCCGTTAGGGCCCATGAGAGCGTGGAGCTCGCCCTCCGCTACGGCGAGGTCGACTCCGCGGAGGATCTCATGCCCGTCGACCGCGACATGCAGGTCCTCGATGGCCAACACGTCGCCCTGATCGGCGCCGGTCCTGGTCAGATCAGGTTTCTCGGGGGTCTTCAGGGCATCTTGGGCCCCGTCGACCGAAGTGGTGGTCGGCACGGCATCCATGATAGGCGGTCCCGCTACTTAACACTACGTGCGTAGGGGAAAATGCCTCTCTACCAACCCCGTGCTACCCATTCGTCCAAGTGAGGGCTCTCTTCCCCGATCGTGGTGTTCGCTCCGTGACCCGGCATGACGATCGTCTCCGGGGCAAGGGAGGCGAAAAGCCGCGATTCGAGGGACGCGACGATGGTCGGGAAGTCCCCGAGGTCCGTGGCCGTGTTGCCCGGGCCTCCGGGGAACAATGTGTCACCAGAGAACAGGACCGGCGAGCCCTCGACGGCGAAGCACATGGAGCCGGGCGTGTGGCCGGGGGTGTGGATCGTGCGCAAGCGCAGACGTCCGATCTCGAGACGGGCGTCATCGTCGAGCAGCTCGTCGTATCCCGGCAGCATGTCGGCGTCTTCCACCCGCACCGCCACCTCGTAGCCAGCTTCCCGAAGTTGCGGCACCGCCTGGACGTGATCCCAGTGACCGTGAGTCTGCACGACCTTGCGGACTCCGAGACGCCGGCAGAGTTCGAGAAGTCGCTCGTGCTCGTTCGCGGCGTCGACGAGCACTGCTTCACCGCTCTGCCGGCAACGGACCACGTAGACGTTGTTGTCATAGGGCCCGACGACCACCTTGTGGATCTCGACGCTCGGGTCTTCGTACTCCACTTTGACCTCCTCGGCACCTTCCCCAGCCGACGGGCAGAGGCCCGCTCCGCACAAGGACTGATCTGGAGACAGAGTAGAGTTCACAAAGGGTTGGGCGGGCTGTTGAGGCTGTGCCCGACTGCCACCCCGAGCTTGCAACCCGGACCGGGGAGAGAAAGCTATGTGTGTCGGAATTGGTTCTCAGTGACTGGTGACGAGCACGACGGCGACGGTGGCGGCACGCACGCCGACAGCGGTGCAGATTCAGGGCCCCGAGCATCGGACGAGGACCGGGAACGGTTCGCAGCTGAACTTCACGAGCACTTCGCCGAGGGACGTTTCAGCCTCGAGGAGCTGCAACGCCGCCTCGACCTCGTCTACGCGGCCGCGACGCTCGTCGAGCTGTACGAGCTGACGAGCGACCTGCCTCATCCCGGGCCGAAGCTCTCGCGAAGGTTCGGTTCCGGCGCCTCGCCATCAACCCGGAAACGCAGCTGGTGGCCGTTCGGCTGATGGGGTGCCCATATGGAGGCGTCAGTCTCGATACATTGGTGCCACCAGAGAAAGGAGGTGGTCCAATTCATGAGTAGTCAACGTTTTGGGACCCTGGAGGTGGCTGGCCGCTAGGCGGCACGCTGGAGACCACCTGGTGATACCCATCCAGGCACCCTCGGTGACTTCGGTCGAGAGCCGGTCCCGCTCGATGCAGTCCGGAAGCCGAGCCTTTTTCAGCAGCTGATCATGGTTGCGGGAGTTCCCGCAGCCGACTCGAGGGGCGCCTTGGCGCCCCTCGAGCGCGTGTCGGCTCCCGCGGTGGGTCCCTGCAAGTCCCAGCGGAAGGCCTCTGCCGCATTGGAGCCGACCCCGGGCGCCTCCTCCGGCCCCTCGATCGCGTAATAGCAGGTCAGAGTGTTGTGCTCGATAACTATCTGCCGTGACGGGCACGGCAGGGGACCGCGCAGACCGCCCCCATTGCCACCGCTCCGCTCGCCAATCGGCGCTCCGCGGGCCCATTGGCGAACCAGGGCGGGGCCGGGCCGGCTGTCTCGTGGCGGGGGGAGTCTTCGGATACGTCGCCAGGCTCGGATCGCGGCGAAAAAAACCTTGAGTTCCTGGTCGGACGTGCCGATATTCCTTCTGTGATCGCCACACAGGACATCCGGTTCCTAGATGTGCCCCCCGCCCCGGCGCCGCGCGTCGGCGTGTCCGCGAGGATGCGGCCGGGCACCTGTCACCGGTGTGGCTGGCGGCGAGAGGTCTCCCGGGTGACCCATGCCGAGCGCCGGCTCCTCGATATCGGCCATGCCTACGGCCGACTGTGCGAGTGCTGCCAGTGCGACCTCGCTTCGGCCCGAGCTCACGCGATACCCCGCGCAAACAGCGGCCATCGTCGCCGGGCGGGACGAGCGGTCTGGCGGGTGTACCCGGCCTTGGTTCCCTCGTAAGGCGCGAAAGGCCAACAAATTTCGACGATTTGGGGAAGAGACAGGAGCAGGAGGAGATGAAAGCACCAAAAGTGATACTTGCAGGAGTGGTAGCTCTGGCGGGCCTTGGCCTGATCGGTGCCGGCGTAAATGCCCACTTCACAACGGCGTCACACCACGCTGTCATCGGCCAGCCCCTGCGTAAGAGGACCGGGGCCGCGGTGGCCACGCCTCAGCGCAAGAGGACCGATGCCGCGATCGCAACGCCCTTGCGCAAGAGGACCGCGGCCGCGATTGCCACGCCTCTTCGCAAGAGAACCGGAGCCGCGATAGCGACTCCTCTGCGCAAGCGGGCCCTAGTCGCATCAGCCACGCCGTTGCGTAAGAGAGCCCAACTCGTGTCCGTGGTTCCGTTGCGCAAGCGGCTGGCGGTCGTACTGGCCTGATCGGGCGCTAAACGCCGGAATCGGCAACGACGGCGTCTCTCGACGCCGTCGGGGTCAAACTGCACCTGGCCGGCTCCGGGAACGGCGCGCACCAAGCCGCATCGGACGTGCCGGTGTCGACGCGGTGGACGTCACACCGGGGTGCCTGAAGCGGGTGCCCATGTAGGAATCTCGAACGGCACCGCCTGTGAGGGGTGGTGCCGTTCCGCGTCGGTCCCACCGCTCTGCGTTTGTTGTTGTCGCCCCGGGGAGCTGGATCCGCCAGCGTGGCTGAGCCGGCCCGCTGTGCTCTTCCCCGGATTGTTGCCTGCTTGCCGGGCGATCCGGGCCGCGTCCCGCTCAACGATGTCGAACCGGGGCACCGCCCTGGGCAAAGCTGCGAGGAGCGAGGGGTTTCACGCCTTGTTCGGCCGGCGTCCACTCACAACTCTGTCTGGGATGTGTACGTGGTGTTCACGGGGGCATCGGTGCGGGTTGGGCCCGCGCCTCGACGCCAGATCGCCAGCGACCGCGGCTTCGCGCCCTGTCAGGCGAGTATGACCTCTACCCGCCTACGCAGCGGAACCACGGACACGAGCTCGACTCGCTTGCGCATAGGGGACGTTGATGCGAGTTCGACGCGCTTCCGGGATGGAACCGCCGCCAGCGTCTCGGCGCGCTTGCGGGATGGGGTCGACGACAACGCCTCAGCCCTCTTGCGCTGGGGAGCGGCTATCGCGGCCTCGGTCCTCTTGCGCTGAGGCGTGGCCACCGCGGCCCCAGTTCTCTTGCGCTGGGGCTGGCTGACGACCGCGTGGTGCGAGGCGGTCGTGAGGTGGGTGTGCACACCAGCACCGATCAGGCCAAAGCCCACGAGACTTATCACTCCCGCGAGTAGCACTTTGGTCACTTTCATCTCATCCCGCTCCTGTCTCATCGAAAAACCCTTCAGGACGTCGCATCATGCGGGATTCATCGCCGCAAGTCTGTCGACGGCCCGTCCTGTGGAAGCAAGGCAGCGCTTGGTAAGTGTGAACCGGGCCCAGCTGCGACCGGCTTCGCGTATGCGCGAGTCACCGGTCCCGGCCAGCGCGTTCTTGGAGCGGACGCAGAAAGCCCGCTTCACCAGATCAGCTCCACAACCGGACTGAGGAATACCCGTCGCTTCCACCCACTTCGTTCATAGGCGTTGAATTACCTTGACCACTGAGCGGGGGCTAGCAACGCGTGCTCCCAGATCCGCAAAACCAGTGACGAAACTGGGATCACTGCTTCCCTCGCAGTGAAAAGGCTTGCATCTTCTCGCGTCAATGTCAAGACGTGGACGAGGCGTGGGCTGTGGCGAATGACGGCGAGCTCAGCCCGTATCCGGTTCGGCGCCAACCTTTGCCTGCGTCGCCGGATGGATCCGGGTGGCACATGGCGGGAAACCCTGACCAGAATCCGCGATCGCGATCGGTTTGCGCAGCTCAGAGGCAAGCGTCATTCGCCTCCCCGGGCGGAAGGAAAGGGCAGAGACCAGGCGAGTTGGACACCTTTCGCCCGTGGTGACGAGCCGTGCCATCTTGGCGGGCCGGCCCGTGCTCGAGGAGGCGCACTTGTGTTGCATAACGGCGCGCTCCTAGCCGTGACGATAGGTGAGGTCCACGGGACTCACATAGTTCGCGGCAGTGCCAAGTTCCTCAGGCGAGGCGGGGATCGACCGCTTCGGCGTCGAGCCCATAGGCCTTGATGGCGTCGGCGACGTCGGTCGACGTGGCTGCGCCCGTGGTCGCGAGCGCCGCCAAAACCGCCACAACGATGTGCGCAGCATCGACTTCGAAGTGCCTTCTCAGGGCCGCGCGCGTGTCGGATCGACCGAAGCCGTCGGTGCCGAGGACCGCGAACGGCTGGTCGACAAAGCGGGCGATCTGGTCCGGAACCGCCTTCAGAAAGTCGGTGACAGCGACTATCGGGCCCGGGGCATCGGCGAGAGCATTCGTGACGTAGGGGACCCGGGGGGCGCTCAGCGGATGGAGCCGATTCCACCGATCGACTTCGAGGCCGTCCTCTCTCAGCGACTTGTAGCTCGTGACGGACCACGCCTCCGCCGTCACGTGCCAGTCCGAACCCAGCATTTCGCGGGCCTGCATGGCGGCTTGCCAGGCCGTACCTGAGAACAGGATCGTTGCTGCGCGCTGTGCACCATTGGCACCGTGTGCGTCGGCCGGCCCGGCGTACCGGTAGATGCCGCGCAGTATCCCTTCTTTCAGGCTGTTCACAGCCGCTTGCCGCGCGGCGTCGTCGCCTTCGGGCACGGGGAGTGCGGGCATCGGGTAGTTCTCGTTGTAAAGGGTCAGGTAGTACGTGCAGTCTTCGGCACTCGGGCCGAACATGCGGTCGATACCGTGCTCAACGATCGTTGCCATCTCGTAGGCGAAGGCCGGGTCGTAGGCGTGGATCGTCGGCACGACCGAAGCCAACAACTGGGAGTGGCCGTCCTCGTGCTGGAGGCCCTCACCGCTCATAGTCGTCCGCCCGGCCGTGCATCCGATGAGGAAGCCGCGCGCCCTGGCGTCAGCCGCTTGCCAGATCAGGTCGCCGGTCCTCTGGAACCCGAACATCGAGTAGAAGAGGTAGATCGGCAGCATGGGCGTGGACCATGTTGCGTAGGAGGTGCCGGCTGCCTGGAAGCTCGCCATGCTGCCTGCTTCGGTGATCCCCTCCTCCAGAATCTGGCCGGAACGGTCCTCCGCGTAGGACAACAGGAGGCCGGCGTCGACCGGGGTGTAGAGCTGGCCGTCGGGGGCGTAGATCTTCACCTCCGAGAACAGCGCGTCGAGGCCGAAGGTTCGCCCTTCGTCCGGCACGATCGGGACGACGTACTTGCCGACCCCTGGATCGCGGAGCAGGTTGCGCAAGAGCTTCGCGAACGCCATCGTCGTCGACACAGGCTGGCCTCGGGAACCGAGCGCGAACTCGGCGAAGGTCTCTGGAGCCGGAGCCGGGAGACCGGTGAGCCCGCGGCCCCTGACCACGCGGTTGGGCAGGTGGCCTCCCAACGCCTTGCTGCGATCGAGCAAATACTTGTGGACCGCAGATCCCTCCGGCGGACGGTAGTAGGGAGGCTCATCTGCGTTGAGGGACTCGTCCGGGATCTCCTCATTCAGGTGCAACCGGTCGCGCAAGGCCCTCAGTTGCTTCTTCGTCATCTTCTTGATCTGGTGGGTGGCGTTCCGCGATTCGATCTCGGGCCCGAGTGTCCAGCCCTTTATGGTCTTCGCGAGGATCGCCGTCGGCACCCCGACCTGTTCGGTCGCCGTCTTGTAGGCGGCATAAAGCTTCCGGTAGTCGTGTCCGCCCCGCGGGAGTGTCTGCAGCTCAGCGTCCGACAGGTGCTCCACCAGTTCGCGGAGGCGTGGGTCCGGGCCGAAGAAGGTCTCGCGGATGTAGGCGCCGGACTCGGTGGCGAGTGTCTGGAATTCGCCGTCCGGTGTCGTGTTCATCTTGTTGAGCAGTACGCCGTCGATGTCGCGGGCCAGGAGTTCGTCCCAACGCCTGCCCCAGATGACCTTGATCACGTTCCACCCGCATCCTCTGAGCAAGGCTTCCAGCTCTTGGATGATCTTCCCGTTGCCGCGCACCGGGCCGTCGAGACGCTGCAGGTTGCAGTTGACGACGAAGGTGAGGTTGTCCAGACGTTCGCGGGCCGCGAGGCTGAGCGCGGCGCGAGTCTCGGGCTCGTCGAACTCGCCGTCGCCGACGAAGCACCACACCCGCGATCCTGTCGTATCCGCGATTTCCCGATTGAGAAGGTAGCGGTTGAAGCGCGCCTGGTAGATCGCTGCCAGCGGGCCGAGTCCCATGGAAACCGTGGGAAACTCCCACCAATCGGGCATGAGCCGCGGATGGGGGTAGCTGGATAGCCCGTGACCGCCGACCTCGAAGCGGAAGTTGTCGAGCTGGGCCTCGTCGAGGCGCCCCTCCACATAGGCGCGGGCGTAGACACCTGGTGAGGCATGCCCCTGGAAGAACACCTGGTCGCCGGGAGTGCCGTCGTCCTTGCCGCGGAAGAAGTGGTTGAAGCCGACCTCGTAGAGGGAAGCCGAGCTCGCGAAGGTCGAAAGGTGGCCGCCAATGCCCGGATCGCGCATGTTCGCCCGCGTGACCATGACGGCCGCGTTCCACCGTATGTAGCGCCGGACACGGCGTTCGAGGTCCTCGTCGCCGGGGAACCAGGGTTCCGCGCTGGCCGGAATCGAGTTGATGTACGGCGTGGAGATCGTGGCCGGGAAGCCAACCTGGCTGCCGTGGGCGCGCTCGAGCAATTTCATGAGCAAGAACTGGGCGCGCGCTCGCCCTCCTTGCTCGACGACGTCGTCGAAGGAGTCCATCCACTCGGCGGTCTCCTCGGGATCGATGTCGGGTACCTGGTATGAGAAGCCATCGATGATCACGCATCCAGTTTCGCGCCTTCAGAAAATTTCCCGGCCGCGAAGGATCTGGACCCGTCGGGTCAGCTGATTGGATTGGCGCAGTACTGGCCCCGAGTTAGGTAAAGGCTCAGTTTGCCGGACGGATCGGCGCGCGGCGGGCAGAATGGCTGCGTGACCCTCTTCGAAGACCCGACACCGTCCACAGTCGTGTTCACCGATGGCGCCTGCGTGGGCAACCCTGGCCCTGGGGGATGGGCGTGGGCGATCTCCGAGGAGATCTACGAGAGCGGACATGCGGAGCGGACGACCAATCAACGCATGGAGGTCACTGCGGTTCTTCAGGCGCTCGGCGCCATCAGCGGGCGAGTGCATGTGGTGAGCGACTCGACGTACGTCGTCAACTGTTTCAAGCAGAGATGGTGGGAGGGCTGGCGTCGCAGGGGCTGGAAGAATTCGCGTGGTGAGCAGGTCGCGAATCAGGACCTGTGGCGTCCGCTCATCGATGAGATCGTCGATCGGAGAAGGGGCGATATCGAGCTCACCTGGGTGAAGGGACATTCCGGCCACCCGATGAACGAGCTGGTCGACCGTCTGGCGGTCGAGGCCGCCCGTTTGCAGCGCGACGCCCGCGCGGGTTGATGCGGCGGGTCAGGAACACGAAATCTAGGTATTGTCCATCTCGATGAGATATGTAGAGGTGGGTGGTGAAAAGGTGTCGGCCATAGGCCTTGGCACCTGGCAGTTCGGGTCCAGGGAGTGGGGCTACGGCTCCCGCTATGCCGACAAGGACTCGGCCGACATTCTCAATCGCGCGCTCGAGCTGGGTATCAACCTGGTCGACACGGCCGAGATGTACGGCTTTGGTCGCTCGGAGCGGATTGTCGGTCACGCGATCGCAGGTCGGTGGGACGAGGTGTTTCTTGCCACGAAAGTCCTCCCCATTCTCCCGTTGCGGTCGATAGTCGCCCGCCGGGCGGCCGGGAGCGCGCGTCGCCTGGGCACCGGCAAGATCGACCTTTACCAGTTGCACTGGCCCAACCGGTTGGTGTCGCTCACAGAGCAAATGGGTGCGATGCGGGAGCTCCAGCGCGAGGGATTGATCCGCCTGATCGGGATCTCCAACTACTCCCTCGACCGCTGGCAGGTCGCGGAAGCCGCCCTCGGTGGCCCGGTCTGGTCCAACCAGGTCCGCTTCAACCTCGTCTCCCGCCGTCCGCTCGAGGGGATGACGGCCTGGGCGGCCGCGAACGACCGCGTTGTGATCGCCTACAGCCCGCTCGCCCAGGGCCTGTTGTCGGCCCGATACGACGTGGACCACCGCCCGACTGCAATGCGGGCCAACACGGCAGCATTCCTGCCCGAGAATCTCTCTCGAGCCCAGATCCTGCTCGAGGCTCTGCGTGAGGTCGCGAGCAGCCATGAAGCCACGCCGGCCCAGGTGGCTCTCGCCTGGGTGATCAGCCATCCGAACGTCGTCGCCATTCCCGGCGCCAGTTCGGTCGAGCAGCTCGAGCGCAACGCGGAAGCCGCCGATCTCGACCTCACGGACGACGAGAAGCGGCAGCTGGAGGACGCCGCCCGGGCCTATCAGCCGGTCAGCGGTCTGGAAGCGGTGCCTCCGCTCATGCGGAGCTGGGCCGCGGCGCGCGAGCGAAGGCGGTAGCGGGGCAAAGCCGGGCGCCCACGGCCGGGTCGGCGCGCGACGCTCTCACTGTCGACAGGCCAAACGGGGCTCTCATCGGCGGGCTGCCCGAGTACGGGGAGCGGCTGGAAACAGGCTCGGCCACGGCCGACGGGAACTCCGCAAGGCTTTAGGCTGAGCCCAGTGGATCGCCCGTCTGCCCGGGCTCTCGACGTGTCCGGCGAGCGGGCAAGCGATCAAGTGGTCGATTAGCAACTGAACCCAGGGGGTGGTCCGTCTGGCAGCCAATCAAGCCGAGCCGGCGCAGTACGACATCGTCGTCATCGGTGGCGGGCCCGGAGGCTATGCGACTGCGCTTTACGCCGGCGCCGCCGGGCTGTCGGTGGCAGTGGTGGAGAAGGACAAGGTCGGGGGGACGTGCCTTCACCGGGGATGTGTGCCCGCGAAAGAGTTCCTGGAGACCGCGGCCGTGTTGCGCCACGTAGAGGGCGCGGCGGAATTCGGCATCAACGCCGCCGGTCCCGCCGTCGACTTCAGCGTGAGCCAGGACAGGAAGGGCCGCATCGTCGAAGAGCTGTTCAAAGGCCTCTCGGGCCTGCTCAAGCAACGCAAGGTCACCGTGGTCGAGGGAGTGGGGCGCCTGCGTGCCGGCAGGATTGTCGAGGTCACCGGATCTGACGGGACGCTCAAGCTGCTCTCGGGGCGCAACGTCGTGCTCGCCTCGGGCTCGGTCCCGAGGACTTTGTCCGGTTTCGAGGTGGACGGCAGCTATGTGCTCACGTCGGATCACCTCTTGTCGCTGCGGGACCTGCCGAGGTCGGTGGCGGTCATCGGCGGGGGAGCGATTGGGTGCGAGTTCGCGTCGATGCTCTCCGACCTCAAAGTGAGGGTCACGCTGCTCGAGGCGCTTCCGAAGATCCTGCCTGGTTGCGACGAGGACGTGGCCAACGTTGTCGTCCGCTCCTTTTCCAAGCGCGGCGTCGCCGTCCGGACCGGGATCACGGTGACAGGTCACGAGCCTGAGGAGGACCACACATCGGTGGTGTTCGCGGACGGGGAGAAGCTGGAGGTCGACACGATCCTCATGTCGATCGGGCGGCGCCCGCTTTCGGAGGGACTGTTGGCCGAGGGCACTGGTGTCGAGGTCGACGAACGCGGTTATGTGCGCGTGGACGAATGGATGAAGACGGGAGAGAACGGTGTTTTCGCCATCGGCGATCTCGTGGCGACGCCGCAGCTGGCCCATGTCGCCTTTGCCGAGGCGATTCTGGCCGTGAAGCAGATCCTTGGCGAGAGCGCCGTGCCGGTCGACTATGGGAAGGTGCCGTGGGCCATCTACTGCCGCCCGGAGGTTGCCTTCGTCGGCATGACCGAACAGGACGCGGTCGCGGCGGGCATTGCGACCGTCACGAAACGGGACCCGTTCGGCGGCAACAGCCGCGCCCGCATCGTCGGAGAGACCGACGGTCTCGTCAAGGTGATCTGCGAGAAGAAGCCGGACGGTCACGCAGGGCGGCTGCTCGGCGTCCACATGGCCGGCCCTTGGGTCACCGAGCAGCTGGGCCAGGCCTATTTGTCAGTGAACTGGGAAGCCACGCCGGAGGAGATTGCGCCCTTCCTGCAGCCGCATCCGTCGCTGTCCGAAACCTTCGGCGAGACCGTACTGGCCCTTACGGGAAGGGGTCTTCACATTGCCTGACATCACGATGCCGCAGCTGGGCGAGACCGTCACAGAGGGGACCATTCTCCGCTGGCTGAAGAAGGTGGGCGACGAGATCGTCCAGGATGAGCCACTGTTCGAGGTGTCGACCGACAAGGTCGACTCCGAGGTTCCCTCGCCCGCGTCCGGTTACGTGGCCGAGATCCTCGTGCCCGAAGGAGCGACCGTTGATGTTGGAACCAAGCTGGCGGTGATCACGGACGCGGCGCCTTCCGCCGCCCCAACCGCCGCAGAGGCGAGCGTCCCGACTGTTGAGGCCCGCTCCGAGGCGAAAGCCGGCCCGCTCGACGCAGTGACCGACGCAAAGGCTTCGCCACCGCCTTCGGCCCCTGCGCCCGACCGGGTCTCCGAACCGGCCGAGGCCGAGACGGGCCGGAAGGGATTGGTACTTTCTCCGGTTGTCCGCCAGCTGGTCGCCGAGCACGGGATAGACCCGCATTCGGTCACCGGCACTGGCCGGGGTGGTCGGATCACGCGGGCGGACGTGTTGTCGTACATCGACCAGCACTCCGAGGATTCGCCCGCAAAGCCGCAGGCCCCAGTGGCGCTTTCCGCGCCCCCACCCGTCGCCGGAACGCGTGACGAGGTCGTCCCGTTCACCAATATCCGCCGCCTCACGGCCGAGCACATGGTCCGCTCGAAGGCGACCTCGGCCCACACCCTTGCAGTGATCGAGGCTGACTACGAGGGGATCGACCGGGTTCGCAAGGCGCACAAGGCGAAGTTCTTGGAGGAGGAGGGCATCGGGCTCACTTACCTCTCCTTCATCGCCCGTGCCCTTGTCGACGCGCTGCGCGCCTACCCACAGCTGAACGCGTCCGTGGGCGACGACGCTCTCATCGTCCATCGTGACGTCCACCTGGGAATCGCCGTCGATCTCGACCAGCGAGGGCTGATCGTGCCTGTGGTCCGCAACGCTGAGGCTCAGTCGTTGCGGGGGCTCGCCCGGGCGATCGCCGATCTCGCCGAACGGGCCCGCAACCGCAAGCTGTCAGCCGATGAGGTGGTCGGCGGGACGTTCACCATCACGAACCCAGGCCCGTTCGGGACGTTTCTGACGGCGCCGATCATCAATCAACCGCAGGTGGCGATCCTGTCGACCGACGGGATCAAGCGGCGGCCCGTCGTGATCACTGCCCCGGACGGCACCGAGGCGGTGGGGATCCATGCGGTGGGCATGCTCGCACTCTCCTTCGACCACCGCGCCGTCGACGGGGCTTACGCGTCCGCCTTCCTCCACGAGCTCGCTCGTGAGATCGAGACTCGTGACTGGGAAGCTGAATTTTGACCGCAGCGGGTCGGGAGCTTCGCGTTCGCTGGTTGGGGCGCGTCCGGTACAGGGACGCCCACGCCCTCCAGCAAGCGCTCTTCAGGCCGGGTGGCGCTGAGTACCTCCTCCTTCTCGAGCACCCGCCCGTATACACCCTCGGCGTGCGTGCCAAGGCGGAGCACGTCCTCGTCGACCCCGGGTCCGTCGGCGCCGAGCTCGTGCACACCGACCGTGGGGGAGACGTCACCTACCACGGCCCGGGCCAGTTGGTCGGCTACCCGATCCTGAACGTGCCTATGGGTATCGGCGCCGTGCCCGCGCACGTCAACGCGATCGAACAGCTCGTCATCGACGCACTTTCCGAACTTGGGCTGGACGGTGCAGGCCGGATTCGGGGCTTGCCCGGCGTTTGGATCGATCCCACGGGTGCGCGACCACGGAAGATCTGTGCCGTCGGCGTGAGAATCAACCGGGGTCGTTCGATGCACGGGTTTGCACTGAACGTCGACCCGGACCTCGCCATGTTCGAGCGGATCATCCCATGCGGACTAAAGGACAAAGGTGTGACGTCCCTTGCCGCCGAGGGAGTGGGCGCGTCGATGCGTGACGTCGTCGAGGCAATCGTGCGCCGGGCGCCTGACACCCTCGCAAAGGGGGCTCTCATCGAGCGCCAGGACGCGTCATGGTGGCCGGATCCGGCTGCGTTCTCGACGCCGATCGCCACTCCCGATGGTGACGCGCGCCCCGAGAGATCGCTCGACCGCCGGCTTGTCGCAGCTGGTGTCGACCCCGCGCAAGGCTTGGGGCTTGGGAGCCCTAAGCCCGATTGGGCCCGGGCCCAGGTCCGGATCGGCCCGGAGCTCGTGCGGCTTCGCGCGACGATGCGCGAGCTCAAGCTCGCTACCGTTTGCGAGGCCGCAGGATGCCCGAACATCTTCGAGTGCTGGGCGGATGGCACCGCGACGTTCATGATCAACGGTGAGCGTTGCACGAGGGCTTGCGGCTACTGCCTGATCGACACGCGCCGCCCGCTCCCTCTCGACCCGGGCGAGCCTCACCGTGTGGCGGAGGCCGTCGTGCGCATGGGTTTGTCGCACGCCGTCGTCACGGCGGTAGCACGCGACGATCTCGACGATGGCGGCGCGCTGGCCTTCGTCGAGACGATCGCCGCCATCCGTGGTTTGAGTCCTGGGACGACGGTCGAGGTCCTCATTCCGGACTGCAAGGGAGACGAAGTCGCTTTGGGTGCGATCTTCGACGCTCGTCCCGACGTGCTGAACCACAATCTGGAGACCGTTAACCGGCTCCAGCGTGCCGTCAGGCCTTCGGCCAGCTATGCGCGGAGCCTGTCGGTGCTGGCGCGGGCGGTCATGGCCGGTTGCACAGCGAAGTCAGGCATCATCCTCGGCATGGGCGAGACTGAGACCGAGGTTCTGGCGGCGATCGCTGACCTTTGTGAGGTGGGAGTCGAGATCCTCACGCTGGGCCAGTATCTGCGTCCGACGGCGGCGCATCTGCCCGTGGCACGCTGGTGGAAGCCAGCCGAGTTCGAGACTCTGGCCGCGGCTGCGAGGTCGATGGGGATGAAGCACGTCGAGGCGTCGCCGCTCACGCGGTCGAGCTACCACGCGAAACGTGCGATCGTGGCGTCGGACGGGGCCGTGGCTTCTTCGCAGTAGGCGAAAGGCGGTCTCAGCCGCGCGCCACTCGGCTAGGCAGGGATACAGAGAGAGGATGGTGTTATGGACCTCGGTCTCAAAGGACGGGTGGCGATTGTGGCTGCGTCGTCCAAGGGCCTGGGCAGAGCTGCAGCCGAAGCGCTCGCGGCTGAGGGCGCGCGTCTCGTCGTCTCCGCCCGCGGGGCCGAAGCGCTGGCGAGCGCCGAGAAGACCCTTTCGTCGCGCGGCGCGGACGTCGTCGCAGTCCAGGCGGACGTGACCGACCCGGCGACGCCCGAGCTGCTCGTCGCCACCGCGCTCGACAACTTCGATCGCCTCGACATAGTCGTGCCTAACGCAGGCGGACCACCGCCAGCCGGTGCGCTCGAGCTCAGCGACGAGGCCATCTTGGCAGCGGTGCAGGCGAACCTGCTTACGAGCGTTCGTTTCGTGAGGGCTGCGTTGCCCCACCTCAAGGCCGCGGGATGGGGTCGCATCTGCTGCATAGCCTCTGCGTCGATCGTGCAGGCGATGCCGACCCTGGCGCTGTCCAACACCGCGCGGACCGGGTTATGGGCCTGGGCGAAGACAGCCGCCGCGGACCTGCGCGACACCGGCGTAACGCTCAACCTCGCCTGTCCCGGCTTCCATGCCACCGATCGCATGCTCGAGCTCGGGCGCTCCGGTGGTGTGCGCCCGATGGGTGACCCGGCCGACTTCGGGAAGGTAGTGGCGTTCCTCTGCTCGCAGGCAGCGGGGAACGTCAACGGAGCGAGGGTCGTCGTCGACGGCGGAGACTCACTGGCGTTGTGACACCCTTCCCATCCGGACGTATAGATGGGGACGGTAGCCTGCGTCAATGGAGGACCCGATGAGCGAAAGACGCCGCCATGACTGACCCGTCGTCTCTTTACAGGCTCACCGGTGAGGCGCCGCCGTCCTCGCCGGTCCTCGTCGTCGTGCTCGAAGGATGGGTGGATGCGGGCCTCGCGGGTGGGACTGCGATGGCAAGACTGCTCGAAGCCGTGGATACGGTGCCCTACGCGGTGTTCGACTCCGAGGAATTGCTCGATCAGCGAGCCCGCCGGCCCAAGCTCAAGGTCGTGGACGGGATCAGCGAGGACCTTGACTGGCCACAGGTGACCCTTAGCGTGGGCACCGACCGCCTCGGCTCGGGCGTAGCGCTGCTCACCGGCCCCGAGCCTGACATGCGCTGGCAGTCGTTCTCAGCTGCCGTCGCCGACCTCGCGACTGCTCTCGGGGTTCGGCTCATGGTTGGCCTCGGAGGATTCCCTGCCGGCGTTCCCCACACGAGACCCGTCAAGCTCGTGGCCACGGGCGCGCAAGCATCCTTGGTCAGTCGGATAGGCCTGTTCGGAGGATCCATCGAGGTCCCGGCAGGTATTCAGTCGGCCGTCGAAAACGCCTGTGCCAAGGTGGGAATTCCCTCGGTTGGATTGTGGGCGCGAGTGCCGCACTACGTCACCGCCATGGCTTTTCCCGCGGCGTCCGTCGCCCTGCTCGACGGCCTTGCCAGCCTTTCCGGGCTCGTGATCGATTCCGGTGTTCTTGCCGCGGCCGCGGAGGAGGCGCGCACGAAAATCGACGAGCTGATTGCCGAGAGCAGCGAGCATCGGGAGATGGTCCATCAGCTCGAGCAACAGATCGACGAGGTCGAGGCCCCGTCAGCCCGGATCGATGACCAAGTCGTCCCTTCGGGGGACGAGATTGCTGCGGAACTGGAGCGGTACTTGCGCGGCCAGTGAGCGCCGTGTTTTCCGTCCAAGGCCGCGGACTGCGTCAGGGAACGATGTTGACCAGTCGTGGAGGTCGCGCTACCACACGCGCCGGCGTCGCGGCTCCCAATATCTCCTGGATCTTCGGCGAAGCGAGGGCCATTTCGGTCGCGGCCTGTTCCGTGATGTCGTGGTCGACCTCGAGCCGATCCCTCACCTTGCCGGCCACCTGCACGACCATTGTCACCTTCTCCTCGGCGAGGAGGCGAGGGTCTGCTATTGGCCAAGGGCGCGTGTGCACGACCTCGCCGTGTCGGCGGTCGTAGGCCTCGGCGGCCAGATGCGGGGCAAACGGCGCCAGAAGCTCGAGCAGGGTGTCGATCGACTCTTGGACCACGGCCGGGTCGGTGCCTGAGCGCGCGTGGCGTGCAATCGTGTTTGTCAGCTCCATGCATGCCGCGACGGCCGTGTTGAACGCGTAGCGCTCGATGTCAGCGGTCACACGCGCGATCGTGCGATGGACGACGCGTCTCAGAGCCTGTGCGTCGGCGCCGGGTGCCGCGATCGCGGACTGCGCACCGCCGGCCTCGTCGGTCGCAAGATGCCAGACCCTGCCCAGGTAGCGGGAGCAACCATCGAGGATCTCCTCCGTCTGCTCGTTCCAGTCGACGTCATCTACGGGAGGCCCGATGAACAGGTGCAAGAGCCGCAGCGCGTCGGCACCCACCTTCGTGAAGTACGCGTCTGGTGCTACGACGTTTCCTTTGGACTTCGACATCGCCTTGCCGCCAAGGCGAATCATTCCCTGGCAAAACAGTTGCGCGAACGGCTCGCGAACCTGGGTCGGGCCCAGCCCGGTGTCAGCCAGAGCTCGAGTGAAAAAGCGCGCGTAGAGCAGGTGCAAGATGGCGTGGGTTATCCCGCCGATGTATTGGTCAACGGGCATGAAATGATGGGCCGCCCCCAGGTCCACGGGTCCTGCCTCGTAGCGCGGATTACAGAAACGCAGGAAGTACCAGGACGAGTCGACGAAAGTGTCCATCGTGTCGGTCTCCCGCACGGCTGGGCCGCCGCAGCTGGGGCAGGTCGTGTTGAGGAACTCCTCGTCGAAGCGGAGCGGGGACTCACCCGTTGGCCGGAACGCGACGTCGTCGGGGAGTAGTACGGGCAGCTCTCGCGAGGGAACTGGCACTATCCCGTCGGTGGCGCAGTACACGACGGGGATGGGGCAGCCCCAATACCGTTGTCGACTGATCAGCCAGTCACGTAGGCGGTAGCTGGTCTTGCTGGAGCCGATGCCTTGCTTTTCCAGGAACTCGATAGCCACTCGCTTCGCGGTCGGCACATCGAGCCCGTCGAGGAAGCCACTGTTGATCTTGAGCCCGTCGCCCGCGTACGCACCCCCCTCGAAGTCTTGGGGAGGCTCGACGGTACGCACGATCGGCAGGTCATACGCAGTTGCGAAGGCGAAGTCACGCTCATCTTCGGCGGGAACAGCCATGATCGCCCCGGTGCCGTAACCCATGAGCACATAGTCGGCGACGTATATAGGCATTGGCTTGTCGTTGAAGGGATTCACGCAGTAGCTGCCGGTGAACGCGCCCCGCTTGTCGAGAGGACCTTCTGAGGATTGGCGCTCGACGTCTGTTTCGTGTTGGATCCTGGCGCAAAGGTCGGCGACTTCCTGCTTGTGGTCGTCGGTCACGAGAAGTTCCACGAGCGGGTGATCTGGCGCGAGCACCGCGTAGGTCATTCCGAAGCTGGTGTCGGGCCGTGTCGTGAAGACCTCGACCTCGACCCCCGGCCGGTCGACGACGGCCATCCGGAACTGTGCCCCTTCTGACTTGCCGATCCAGTTTCGCTGCATCGTCTTGACGCGCTCAGGCCAGTCAAGGACTTCAAGGGCATCCAGTAGCTCCTCGGCGTACTTCGTGATCCGCAAGAACCACTGCTCGAGGTTGCGGCGCTCGACCAGGTCCCCCGACCTCTCGCAAGTGCCGTCTTCTAGGACCTGTTCGTTCGCCAGCACGGTGTGGCACCCGGGGCACCAGTTGACCGGGGCCTCGGCCCGGTACGCGAGCCCAGCCCGGAGCAGCTCCAAGAAAATGACCTGGTTCCACCTCATGTAGTCGGGGTCGTGGCTGCGCAGCTCGCGCCGCCAGTCGTAAACAGCGCCCAAGCGCTTTACCGAGGCTTTGAGTTCGGCGATCCGCGCCTCGGTATACACGCGGGGAGCGTCTCCACCCTTGATGGCGGCGTTCTCCGCCGGCAGACCGAATGAGTCGAAGCCGAAGGGGCTGAGCACGGCGTACCCCTGCATCGTGCGATGCCGGACCAGGACGTCGCCGAAGGTGTAGTTGCGGATGTGACCCTGGTGGGCAGGTCCGCTCGGATATGGGTACATGCACAGCACGTAATACGGAGGTCGGGGGTCATCGGGATCAACCTGGTAGGTGCCGTCCTTCTCCCACCGTCTTTGCCAGCGTTCTTCGACCTCGCGAAAGTCGTATTCCACCACGGGAACACGTTAGTGGGCCTGCGGTGGCGCCTCTTGACCGAGGAGGCGGGCGGTTGAGGCCGCCCGGGGCTACCGTCGACCCCTTTCCTCTGCGGACCAGGCCCCTAGCCGCCCGCGCGTCGACCGGGCTTTTGGACGAGGACTGGGGAGATTGCCGCAGCCCGCTGCTGGCGCGGTGCCAGTCGGGACAGCTCTCCGGAGGCGGCCTCGAGCCTGGGTCGGATAGAGTGCTCTCGTCGTTCGGGGGCGTAGCTCAGTTGGTAGAGCGCCTGACTGGCAGTCAGGAGGTTCGAGGGTTCGAGTCCCTTCGCCTCCACTCGAATGGCCTGGTAGGACGGTTGCAGAAGCAGATTGACGTAGTGCAACGGGAGCCTGTGTCATCCATTTGTCATCGTGACGCACGATCTCGCTAGCGGAGCGTTGAGCGTCCCAAGCGACCCGTCGCCTCACAGATTTCACGGGCGCTTCGGGAACGATCGGGGTGTGACGCTCGCGATCGGATGCGTCCCGTTCAGGAAAGGGCGAATGTGTCCCGCTGGTCCGGCCAGTCGCCGCGGCGATTGCCCGAGATATCTGGCAATCCGGACTCTTGAAGTTGGACAGCGCCCCTGAGGCGGATCTGCAAGACGTGTGGCGTGGTTCGCGGTGGTGGCAGAAGTTTCATGGTATGGATCCTCGGAACTATGCCAAATAGTTGGCGGTTCGAGTCCTTCTCGCGGGTCTCATCGCCGCGGCGTTAGGAGCAGCCCTGCTGGCTACCAACAGATTCGAGAGCGAGGGGGCGTTCCTGACCACCACCGGGCTCGTCGTCCTCCTCGTGGGCGTTTGGCGCCTCAGGCGAAGCAGATAGGGAAGCCTCCACCGAAAGTCCTGGTAGACGCGCTACGGCAGCAGATCCAAAAGGTGCCGCGGTGCTGGTGTCAGCGGTTTGTCGTCGGACCATTCGCCCATGGGGGTGACTGCGGAAACCGCACCTCTAGTCGTTACCGTGAACGAATTTCCCTGGATGGTGACGCTCGGTAACTGTGACTGCGATGACCGAAGATCACCTTACGTTCTAGTCACGAGTCGTGATCCCAGCCTGAGCGGCTCGCTTCGTCTCACGGCGGCGGTCGCCGGTTAAATGGAGCGTTTCTCATCTAGAATCGCGCCGCATGGCTGCGCGCTTGCTTCGTCTCAAGCGTCAGATACCGAACCGCATCTACGCCCGAGTCGCCGCCCTCGCCGCAGTGGTCGTTGTTGTTGTGGCCGTGTTGGTTGTGACCGCGGGTGGTTCGACAACCAAGTTCCCGTTTTCGTCGCTCGGCAGTACAGAGGCGCCCGGGAGCTCCACAGCCCGCGTCGCCGCCGACTCCTCCGAAACTTCCGGCGGTCGAGCTGTCGCATCGCCGTCGTACCTCGAGCTGGCCGAGGCCGGGATCGAGAGGACTTCGGAGTGGTGGAGCGGTTCGGCCGACTGGTTTTATGAGCAGCTCGGGTCGAACCCTAACCGTGCGCAAGTGACATTGTGGGGAAGCGACGGGATGTTCGAAGCGCTTGATGAGATCGCCATCGCCGACCCGACAGCCAAGACCAGGGCGGCGGTTGAGACATTCGCACGCGGCGAGCAGCGCTACTGGAACCCGAACCTGAAGCCAGTCCCCGGATACTCACCACAGCTTGGTGAGCAGAGCTCCTCACAGCCGACCTGGTACGACGACAACGCCTGGATCGGGCTCGCGTTCCTGGACGCGTACCGCGCCACCGGCGACCACGCCTACGTTGCTGACGCCGAGCGCGCGTTCGCGTTCATCGCCGCAGGCGGTTGGGACGCCGAACATGGCGGCGGGATGTGGTGGAGCACCGAGCACCAATGGCTCTCCGGGGAGGCGCTTGGGGCTGCGTCAGACCTGGCCGCGCGGCTCTATCAAACCACCAGGCAGGCCGAATACCTGACCGACGCTGAGATCTACATCGGCTGGGCCAACAAGCACCTGCTCACGCCGCAGGGCGTCTACCTCCCCGTGGCGAGCACGCCATATCCGTACCTGATCGAGCCGGACTCATATGTCAATCGCGGTCGAACGGGTGGGAAGTGGACCGATATTTGTATAGCAGGCAGAGGCACCTGTAAGCCCGACGCGATCGAAGTTACGCCGTGTAAGACCGGCTCCAAGACCTGCAAGCCGGGCACGCTCGTGATCGTGAAATGTCCGGTCGGAGTCAAGGGCTGTGAGCTGGGCAGCACCATCGCCACCAGGGTAAGTGCCCGCGGAAACTGCGACAACGGCGCGGAGAACTGCAAGCCGAGTCAGCCGACGCCGGGCGGCGCGAGCTTCAACTCGACTGTGCCTGGCAGCGGCGTGGCTACAGCCAGCCAACGCGCTTCCGCCAACAAGGCCAACGCTGGCCCCGGGCAGGTCGCGATGCCGCATGACGGCGAGGGCGCCATGGTCGCCGCCATGACCGCTCTGTGTGAGGCGACCGGCAAGCAGTCGTGGTGCACCGAAGCCGATCAACGTGCCCGCGACGACATTGAGTGGCTCGCGCCATTCGCCGACGGACCGCAGTACGACTCGGTGCTGATCCGCGGGCTGTTGGCGCTCTATTCCGAGAACCACGACGCGCGGCTCTATGACTTTGCGGTCAAACTCGCCGGTCTGATTACCAAGTATGCACAGACTTCCCCGAACGTCTACCTGCGCGGCTGGGATGGCCGCGCGGTCCCGAACACCCCGTACCGCTTGTTACGCACCGACGCCGGAAGCATCGGCGTGTTCGCGGATCTGGCGACAGTCAAGCCTCCGCCACCGGCGGCGATGCGCGGGGCTGACGGTGCCGCCTCGGGCCTCGTGCCCAAAGGCCCGGCCTGATGCGGAGGGGCGGCGCTGCCTGGAAGACACGCCGCGCATGACCGCGCTGGAGCGGCGCTGCCGGTGGCTGCTGCGCGCCTATCCCGCTTGGTACCGGCGTGAGCGGTCCGGGGAGATGCTGGGCACGTTGCTGGAGGCCAGCCCGCCCGGTCGGAAATGGCCTACCTTCCGGGACGCGCGAACCCTGGTTACCGGGGCCTGCGGGTCCGAGGCTGGGTCTGGTTGCTGTCGATGCTGTGGGTGGGAGCGGGAGCCGTCGGAGCTGGCTACGACTTTTGGCTCACCACCAAGCCGTTTACTGGCTGGGTCGCGCCCCTCAGCGTGCAACTTCCGTTGCCGCTCGAGATTGCGTTGGCTCTAGTCTTGATCACATTGCTTGCGGCGCTTATTTCCGTGCCGTTTGCCGGGTACATCAGGCTTCGCGGCTGGCGGCGCGGCCATTGGCTCCGCGCAGCCGCGTGGGCGGGCGCGTGGTGTGCGATCGTCGTTCTGTATGTGCTGTCCAGTAGGTGGGCGGAGTACCCAGAACAGAATTGCATGAGTTATCAGTACCCGACCTGCCGCATTCCCAGCCCCGCCGTGGTGAGCTGGGGAGAGCTGCCAATCTGTGCCGCGTTTTTGGTACTCGGGATCCTGATGACCTGGGTACTGGCGGTGCCCCCGGCTCGCCGTTCGGACGTAGCGAGCAACAGCAGACAAGCCAGCGTCAAGGCCAGCTGGACATCCCCAGGCCGCAGCCGTTAAGCGCCGAGGTCTGTTGCCACTCTCCAGGCGGTGGCCTCGTCGTAGCGGCAGTCGTGCTCGAGCACCCCGTGCAGGAAGCCCGCCCAGCGGTTCGCGAGTTGCCGAAGGCACTGTGTCCATTCCCTTTCTCGCTTGGAAGTGAGGGCTATGGGGGAGCTCATCCGGGCGAGCCAGGTGGAAGGATGATCCATCGGCAGCTGGCGGACGCCCGACCCAGGAGCTCGAGTGACAGGCTCTGGAGACGGCTCTTAGGCATCTTCCTTGTTCGAGTGGGCATTTCGTGTCTGAGTTCTGCCTGATCAACAGGGGCGTCGAGGGGGTTCGAACATAGTCGCGTTACCTCCACCGGAAAGTCCTTGTGGATCACTTGACTACCGAGGAATGTTCCGCTCAGCGCGGTGTGCTGATCTGTCTCGCCTGCTTGAAGTTGCGTGGTGACGCTGACGGCTTCGAACGTTGGTTGCGCCGCGGCGCGGTCTTACCGCGCACCGGCGATGGTGCAGCTTCGCCCGACCCAAGGTCGCGCCTTGGCCTACCTCCGGCAGCGGCTCGATCGCCCTACCGGGGGACCATCGTCCTATCGACGATTGCAGACGAGGTGCGTCACGCCGCTTGGAGTGGTCACCGACTCGATGGTGAACCGGTCCTCGAGGCCCTCCAACCCTTCCCACAGTGGCTCACCACGTCCGAGGACGATGGGAACGACGGCGACGTGCAGATAGTCAACGAGGTCGGCGCTCAGAAACTGGCGGACTGTGCTCGGTCCGCCGCCGACTCGGACGTCCAACTCGCCGGCGGCCTCCCGTGCGACCGCCAAGGCATCGGCAGGGCTGGCGTCGATGAAGTGGAAGGTCGTGCCGCCCTCCATCTCGATGGAAGGATGGGGGTGATGTGTGAGCACGAAGACGGGGTTGTGGTACGGCGGGTTATCGCCCCACCAACCCTTCCAGTCTGATTCGCCCCACGGGCCGCGCTCGGGTCCAAACATGTTGCGGCCCATGATGTCTGCTCCGACGCGGGGGGTCCATCGGCTGGCAAAGCCGTCGTCAGCGTTGGTCGCTCCTCCCGTCAAGCCGTGGAGTTCGCGGAACGACCGGGTGGCATCGAACCAGGCCAAGAGCCGTCCCCCGGCATGCCCGAAGGGTGCGTCCCTGCCCTGTCCCTCGCCCGACGCGTAGCCGTCCAGGGAGACCGACAAGCAGTGGACACGGACAGACGCCACGGGAAACTCCTTCCAAATGAACTTGACACTTCACGCACTCTAACGAGGGCACCTGTCTATCCGGCTGCGGCCAAGCTCCCCCATGACCAGAGCTACTGGTGAGCATTCCCCTTTGCTCGTCATGAAGCAGTGCATCAGCCCAAGTGCGCCAGGCCGCGCCGTCTCGTTCGACAAAGTGGCCGCCCATCGCTCATGCACGGGGCAGCTCGGGATCGCCTGTCGATTGCATTCGGTTCCCTATTCGCCGGTTGGGAGGATCTGGGGTGGCCCGAACGTCCGCATCAGAGTCATGCCCGCGTCTCCCGGGAAGGCGTTGAGGCATTGACCTCCAGTTCGGCCGCCTGTCTCGGCGAGACTCGGCGCCGGCTCGACCGGGGGGCGTCCTGGCGCTGCCTCGAGGACTCCGGCCAGCTCCGGTTCGTGTCGAACCCCGGACGCGGACATCGCCGGGCCTCCCGAACCCGGCGACGTCGTTGCAACTGACCACACAATGAAGCCAACTCCAGTAACCATCGACCCTTCGAGCGGAAATCTTTAGAGTGACGGGACCGACTTCTGGCAGGGTGTTGCTGGACTCGTATGGTCGTCAAACAACTTCCCATCTCCGCAAAGCGACATTGTGGAGGTCCTCCGCCGTATTCGTGTCCGGGAGACCGACGCAGTCGCAGCTCGGGCGCGCGAAGCTGCGCACACCGAGCAGGGAGTGGTGAGTGGGCACAGCACGGCGAGCAGCAATGTCCATAGCGGCTCTGCTCGGCGCGCTTGCGATCGGCGGATGCACTGCGAAAACGACCATGGGCAATTCAACTACGAGGACAGCTGCACAAGGGGCGGCCACCACCTCGAGTTCAACGCTGGCGGGCACGACGACGACCCCATGGCAGGTCGGCCACGTCGGCCAGTCGTGGACCATCACCGATGATTCTGGTGACAACGTCACGGTCGGGCTTGTGGCGGTGATCGACCCGGCCCATGGCGCCAGCGAATTTGCAACACCGGATGCCGGCCACCGCTTTATGGCAGTCAAGATCGTCGTGACGAACAATGCCCCGGGAACCTTCAGTGACGACTTGGACACCGACGTGACAATGATCGGGTCGGATGGCAAGACCTACACGGCTACTCTCGATCCCGTCGCCGGATGCACGAATTTCAATGCGGGCTTGGTCGCGCTGCCGGGAGACGCCTCGGTCACCGGTTGCGTCGCATTCGAGCTTCCCACGGTCGTCAAGGCCGCCCAGGTGGACTTTCTGCCCAGCGCCGACCACGGCGGAAGTCCCGCTGTGTGGGACTTGTAGGACGCTGGCGCCCCTCGGTCACCTTCCAGGGGAGTCGGGCCTGGTCCGATCTTGGGCCTGGCTTCCCGCGATCAATTGCGCACCGCCCAGCCGGAGACTTCCGACTCGACGTGCTGCGGCTCCGTTGTTGCCACCAGGACCAAACGCTCAGCCCACGCGCTCTTGCGATCACTCAGTCCGTAGTGCGCTTTCCTGCTTGGCTGGGAACTCTTCACTTACGAGGGTCGCGGAGTTCCGGCTGAGCGTCTCCCCGCGGAAGAACGCCGGCCGGAAGGCCTCCATCGCGAACATCAGCACGACTCCGAGCAGAAGCGTGCCTACGTCGAGGATGAAAGTGCCGCCGATCTGGCGATGGAGCACGCCCCAGTGCGTGGAGCTGTTGGCTGGCTGCCAGTAGTACCAGAAGGACCACCCGAGGATGACGTACATGATGAGGCCGCCGAGGGTGGGGAAGACGCCCTGCAAGAAGAAGTTCCGCACGTTGCTTGTCAGGGTCTTGCGGTAGTACCAGGCGCATGCGAACCCAGTGAGCCCGTAGTAAAAGGCGATCATCACACCCAGCGAGTCGACTGAGTCGCTGATTACGTGGCCGGCGGAGAGGAAGTTCATGACGACATAGAGAGCGATCGACGACGCTCCCATGGCCACAGTCGAAACCGTAGGGGTTAGGTGGCGCTTGTGAATCTTGGCGAACGCGCTCGGAATGGACTTGTAGACGGCCATCGAGAGCGTCGTCCGCGCATTCGGCAAGATCGTGGTTTGCGTTGAGGCGGCCGCCGAAGACAGCACCATCAACAGCAGGAGGTGATCTAACACCGAGGCGAACGTCGAATGGCCGAAGATCGCCGGACCGAGGATCGACAAGACGTCGTTCGTGTGGCTGGGATTGCCAAGGCCTATGCCGGTAGTCCCGATACCGGCGAACGACTGGACAGAAAGGATGACGAGCGTATAAGTGGCAAGCAACACGAACGTTGAGAGAACAGCGGCCTTCCCGGGCACGGTTTCGGAGTCGGCGGTTTCCTCGTTCACCGACACGGCCGTGTCCCAACCCCAGTAAATGAACAGCATGTCTGTCAGGCCGACCACGAAGTCGCTGAAGTGCTTAACAGCGAAGGGGTCGAACCAAGAGCCCGTGACTGCGAGGTGCCCGGCTGGAGCAGTGCCGTCGCCGACTCTTATGAGAGCCCAGATCGACATCACCGCCAGCATCGTGAGCTCGATCCCGAGCAACGCCTTCTGAAAGTTGGCGGACATCTCGATGCCGACGTAACAGATCCAGCTCATGAACACGATCCAGAGGATGCCGACGAGTAGCACCCAAGGACTGGCGGCGTTATCCCCGATGCGGGTCGCGTTGAACAGGTCGAAGAGGTACTGCCCGGCAATCTGGGCGAGGCTCGCCATCACGATTACGTCCGCGGCGATGATGCCCCAGCCGCCCATCCACCCCACGCGAGGAGTGAACGCCCTCGTCGCCCAGGTGAACGTTGTCCCGCAGTCTGGGTCGACATTGTTCATCTGCTGGTAGCCCATCGAGATGAACCACATCGGGAAGAAGGCAAGGACCGTGACGATCGGCGCCTGTACGCCGATGGCCGCCACCACGAATCCGAGAGTCGCCGCCATGCTGTACGCGGGCGCCGTCGAGGCCACACCGATGACGACGCTCGAGATCAGGCCGAGAGCACCTGATTTGAGCCCCTCTTCTGGTGCTCGACCTGCAGATGTGGTGACGCTCGAAGTCATATCACCCTCTCTCGTCGCGCTCCGCGGCCCTTAACCCGGCGCAGCGCGGGGGCTTGTACCCTCGACTGAGTCACTTCCCGATTTTGGGCACCATAGTTCCTTGGAAGCCGGTCCGTTTGGCCTGCTGGAAAAAGCGAGCCGAGCGGCAATCCAGTTCGGATCGCAGGCTCTGGGGCGCTCGCCGGCAGTGCAGCGAATTGCCCCGTTCAAGAGGTCTAGCCAGTTGCCCGAGAGAAGATCTCCCGGAGCTGAACTCGCCGGCCGGTGCGTAGGATGGCTCTCCGATAGACATTCGACGCGACACGCGCGACGCCGACAGTGCAAACGAGGCTGATGACCACTGAGGCGGCGAATTCCCACCAGGTGACGGCGCGGAGGCCCACCAGGACCGGCATGGCGAACGGGGCCGTTGGCGGCAAGTACGCCAGCACCTTGAAGAACGTCGACGGGCTTGCCGAGCTTGCTTGGATCAGCGCCATCACATACCCGAAGACGATCGGGAGGCTGAGCGGGATCGCGAGGCTCTGCACCTGGTCTTGACGCTCGACCATCGAGCCCGCGGCGGCGTAAACCCAGCAGTAGAAGGCGTATCCGAGCACCAGCCACGCGAGCGTGCTCGCGAGCACTAAGGGTGCCGTGCCATGCAGGAGATCCGAGCCCACGGCCTCCGCCAGGCCTAGGGCGAACGCGACCACGAGGGCCGCCTGGGCGAAGGCGACCATTCCGATTCCGAGGACCTTGCCGGTGAGGAGCTGGATCGGGCGCATCGCGGCGAGGAGCACCTCCACGACACGGCTGGATTTCTCCTCCATGACTCCGACCAAGATCCAGGTGTTGTACTGAGTGAGCATCATGAATATGAGGATCAGACCGACTATCGACGTGGTCTGCTGAGCTCCTTTCGCTGCACCGCCTTGGAGGCTCCTAACAGCAAGAGGCTTGGCGCCGGCCAACTCCGACAACTGAGCGGCCGTGATGCCGGCTGCTTGGGCAGCTTCGGCCAATCCGAGGTTCTGTGAGACCACGCCGACGAGCTGAGCAGTCGTCGACGTGTCGTCCGATCCGATCGGCTTGTTCACAAATATCTTGGAACTGTTGACGATCGCGGCCTCGAGCCTGCCGGAGCGCAGACCAGCCTTGGCGGCGTCCAAGCTCGCCTCGGGGTCGAGGTGGACTTTGACGCCGATGCTTGAGGCGGACGCGACGATCGTCGCCCGCAGCGGTGCGGGGAGTTCACCGACGATGCCCACTTGTTGAGTCTGCGGCTGGCTCCTCGTCACGACCGGGATGACGATGGCCCCCGCCACCACCGCCAAGACCAGCAGCGTCCCGACACGAAACACCCTGCCCCGGACTCGCTCTCGGACCTCCCGGGCCGCGACGAGCCCGACATCGCTCTTGAAGATTGTGGCGCGCGACGGGATCCGTCGTTCGCCGCGAGTGGAGCGGTTCCGACGCCCTCGCCACACCCTCAACGCCACGACTATCGCAAGTCCGGCCAGGCCGAGAATCCAGTTCACGCCAGCGCCTCCCGGAAGACCTCGGACAGGCGCCTGCGTGCGAAGGCGAACTCTGTCACTCGCCCGACTGCCATCGCGGCCCGCAGGACGTCATCGCTGTCGACCGACTGGTCGAGCACAAGTCTTGCCGCACCACCATCGATCTCGGAGACAGTCACCCCGGTGATGTGGTGAGCCCACGCCGCGTCCCGGTCACCTGATACCCGCACGACGAGGCGTCGCGCGCCGCTCGTCGCCAGATCATCCACCCTTCCGGAGACGACGAGACGACCGTGGTCGATGATCGTGACCGTCTCGCAGAGGTCCTCGACCTGGTCGAGCTGGTGGCTCGAGAAAAGCACACAGCATCCTGATCGAGCCCGTTCGACGAGTACATCGCCGATGGCGTCTATCCCGCTCGGGTCCAAACCTGCCAGGGGTTCGTCGAGAACCAGAAGCTCCGGATCGTGGAGCAACGCCGCCGCCAGTTGCACCCGTTGTTGGTTCCCATGCGAGAGCGCTTCGACTTTGCTGGTAGCCCTGTCGGCGACCCCGAGCCTCTCCAGCCACGTCTTGGTGGCGGTCGCGGCGTCGCGGGCGGTCATCGCGTGCAGCTTCCCGAGATACTCGAGCTGTTCTCCGACGAGCATGCCGGGATAAAGGCCTCTCTCTTCCGGCATGTATCCGAAACGACGTCGTTCCGCCTGACCCACCTCGGCGGCATTCCAGGCAACCTTCCCGGCATCGAGGTCGACCAGACCGAAGATCGCTCGCATCGTGGTTGTCTTTCCCGCGCCGTTTGGACCAAGGAAGCCCGCGACCTGTCCGGCCCGAACGGCGAACGAGAGGTTGTCGAGAGCGGTGATAGTCCCGTAGCGGCGCGTCAGACCTTCGAGCTCCAGCAAGCCGTCCATTGCCTGAGCCTACGTTTTGTCTCTGTGTGGCCGGACAGCGGCCGAACGCGGCACGGACCGAGCTGCCAGGGTGTGGCGTGCTCGCGGCCACGGCGGAAGCTCGCCGGTCAGGTGACCGGCCCGGGTCACGGCGATGAGTCCTTGGGCTCCGGCAAGCATCCGCTGTCCCCAGGTCACCTACGGCTGCGCCGTTCGTTCGGCGAACACCTTCAAGAAGATCAACCAGAGATGGACTGTCACCGGACCCTGGCGCAACACAGTTGTGCGAACAAGGGTCGGACGATAAGGCCCGAGAGCCGTGAGAGCCTGTGCGAAGCCGGTGCTCTCCGTGCCGAGGAGTAGCAACTCGGCGGGGCGCCTGGTCGAGAGCACGGCTGCGTCCACCGCGCTGAAGGCCGGGAGCCCGGTGGGGAGAAGATTGAAGCCGGCGTGAAACATGCCGATCTCTTCCATGAGCGGTCCGATCTCGCCCGCAGGACACCACATCAGTAGCTGTTCACCTTGGTAGGTGGGGTTGCCAACGAACGACGGGATGGCGGCACTTACCCGATACTCATCGATCAGGTAGGTGGCACTGCCACCCAGGGCGCCCGCGTACTGGGGAGTGGGATCGAGCGTAAGGGTGTTCACCCATGGAGAGACTGTGAGGACGAGCAGAGACCCCATGATCCCGATAAGAGCGATGGCGACACTTAACACAGGCACGGCGCGGCTGGCCGAATGCGCGGCCCGCCTACGGTTCACTCCGTTCACGATGGTGGCAAGCGCGACGGGAACGAGGGCCAAGAGCGCACCCACCGGGAGCCACTGGAAGGAAGGAACGTGCGGGTCGGCCTCATACGCGAGTGGGACGACGAGGAGGACCGCGGCGGGGAGCCACCGCGCGATTCGGCGAGCCTCGAGCGGTCGGCTGATCTCGGCGAGAGTGATGGCGAGAGCCAGGCAGACCACTCCCCAGAGTGTCGACGAGAAGTAGTGCATCTCGAGCGTCTCGACGTGGTTGAAAAACTGCAAGTAAACGAAGACAGCGAACTGGGCGGCGCACGTTACACCGACGAAGAGCAGGGGCGTTGCGATGGCACGGAGCCTTCGCCCGAGCGTCGCCGCGAACGTGACGACCACCGACGGCGGGACCAAGAGATACGGCACGTGCAGCACCCATCGCCTGTCGTTGGTGTGCCAGAGAGCAGTTTGGCTGGGTTGGTTCAAGAAGGCCGCGGCGGCAAACGTCGGTCTGATGAAGTCGAGTTGGCCGAGGACGGCAGCCGAGGCACCCATCAGAATTGCAGTCGTCGAGACAAAGACGCCGACCATGAACGCGCCGTCTCGAAGAAGGCTTTGCCGCTCGCGCGCGTAGCGCACGCCCGCGTAGACCACAGCTGTGGTGACAACGAGGACAATGCCCATGCCATGCGACCAGGCCGCAAGCGTCATCAGAACGCCCGCTGCCGCGAGCCAAGCTACGCGCCAACGCGTCCGACACGGCATTGCCAGGCACGCGACCGCGCCGACGACATACGAGACGACGGCGGAGTCCGGATAGTCGGTTCCCCAGGCTGTGATGATCACGGGCGAGCTCAGCAGGATGACGATCGCCACTGCGCCCGCGGGGATGCCGTAGAGGCGCCGCAGCAGCAAGTAGGCGGGCACGATCGCTATCAGGGCGAACAGATAGCGGGTGACGAAGAAGCCAGGGACGGCCCCAAAGGCAAGATAGGCGAGACGGGCGAGGACGAGGAACCCCGCCTGGGCTCCCTCGCGCATTCGTGCCGTCGAGGCGAAAGCGGTCGCGTAACGCGTGAACATCTGACTTGGGTCGACGATGTAAACCGTGTGCATGCTCGGATCAGGCAGCCAGACCGGAGACATCGCTCGGATCCTGAGTACAAAAAAGGCCACGGCCGGCGCGACCGCGACGGCACATCCTTCGGCGAGAAGGGGCCAGAGGTGGCGCCTGCGCCTGGGCGCTTGTCCAATCACGGCCGGCTCAGGAGCACCGCGACTGGTGTCGGGCACGGGACAAAGCTACCAGGCGACGTCTCCGTCCAGCAGCGACGGCGCGATATTGCTGGCGGCACCGACGGCCGTTTTGGAGGTGGGCATCGGCGCCCTCCGGCAAGGGTTCGTGCTGGCGCCTGGCGAGGCGGACGGCTTGAAACCAGCACCCGGCGAAGCGGTCAGTCCCCAGGCGATGTGGGCCCGGAGCAAGCGGAGTTTCCGGCGTACGGCCCAGGTCCCCGGACGGCGGGCTCAGACGGCGCCTGAGAGTGGACGCCCCCAGACCACGCCGAACGCGATCTTCGACGCACCCGGCTCGAGGGTCGCTTCCCTTCCCGAAAGGCCGTAAGTTGGTTTTCATGTTCTTCTTGCCCTGGCACCTGTCGGATTCCCTGTCCGCCGGGCTGAACGTCGCGCTTCCTCCGAGAACGATCCAGCTTGGGGGGGAGCCTGACACCACCGGTGATCCGTGGCGTGACTTGATTGGTGTGTACGCGCCGCTGGCGGACGCGGTCGCGCAAGATGAGGCAAGGCCGACGGTCGTGATAAGCGGCGACTGCATGGCCTCGTTGGCAGTCTTGGCGGGCGTCCAGCGCCGTGGTGTCCAGCCGAGCCTCGTCTGGTTCGACGCGCACGGGGATTTTCACACCGAGGCGTCGACGACCTCGGGGTACCTGGGAGGCTTGCCTCTGGCCAAGGCAGTCGGTCGGGGGAACCTGACATTGCCTGCCGCCCTCGGGCTCACCTCGCTAAGTGACGAGTCGGTGACGCTCGTCGACGGCAGGGACCTCGACCCCGCCGAAGCTGCGGCGCTCGCTGCCTCGCGGGTGAGGCGCGTTGCGGTCGGGGAGCTTGACGCCACGCGCTTGCCGGAGGGCCCGATGGTCGTGCACGTCGACGTCGACACGGTGGATCCATCCGAGCTGGCAGGTCTTCGCTTTCCGTCGCCTGACGGACCGACTCTGCGACAGGTGGCTGACGCCCTGGGGAAGCTCGTGGGAAAGAGGCCTCTCGCTGCGCTCGACATCGGCGCGACGTGGCGCCCAGGGGACACGATCAGGGCGCAGACCGACGCGGTTCTCTCAGCGCTGTTATCGAGCATCGGCCTCCGGTATTAGGGAACACAGGGCCATTCGCTTCACTGGAGTTGAGCGGTCGCGCAAGTGCACGGTTGGCGCCAGTACCGGGGTGCCAGCGACTCGAGACTGCGCGGGCCGGCAGCAGGGACACTCGTAGTGGTGACGCCGCCGTCAAGGTCAAAGGTCTCCGCCGTAGCGGAGATCTCGTCGAGGAACGCGGAGGTCACGGCGCTAATGGCGCGGCGACGCGCTCAAGACGATCACCTCACCTCTCGAGCTACGCGACGGACGCGAGGACTTACGGCCGCAGCAGACCTCTAGAACGCTCGTTGGATCTACCCTCGAGTTGCCTGCGTCAGCGTGTCTGTGGAACGGCACCCGCTCCCTCGTACGCAGGGCGCCGGCGAGCGAGTCGGCGCGGCGGTGCCGAGACGCGTTCGGGGCCAGTAGCTCTCGGTGACGCGAGCTTTCGCACCGGAGTCGGCGGAGTGAGCGGCATCGACTCAGCGCCTCCCGAAGACGAGCGGGGAGTCGGAGAGGCTTCCATCACGTGTGCCCCTGGCGCTTGCTGTGCCTCGACTTCAGCTGCAGCGGCGTCGGGCACATGCTCGTTATTGCGCCAGTTGTGCCACAAGTATCCCGCAAGCGGGGATATGACGATCAGCCCGACGATCACCCATCCCCACCAGCAAAGCGAGACAGACTCGCGAAGCACCAAGTAGCCGCTTTGGGAGGCTGGGCCCGTAAGGTGCACGATTGCCCCAGGTCTGACCACCTTCGCGGCCTGGCCGGTCGCTGTATGGAACGAAACCGAGAGAGACCCGGTGTTCACCACGGTTGTACGCACCAAGTGGTTCGGGAGAAGTGAGATCGACATCACGGTCGCCCTGACCAATGGGTGAAACGCCCAGATTGGGAGGACGACCAACGCGGTCAGCCACAACCTGTCCCACGCTCGTCGCAGACGCCGCGTCACCCATTGGCGTGCTAGCACCCAGGCAAGGACGCCGACAGCCAGTAGCGGGAGGGCTTTCAGCAGCCATCCCAAGCCACGCACGTGGAACACGGCCCGTCCGACGATGTCCGATCGGGTGATCAGCCACGGGTCATGGGAAGGATTCGCGACACCACGGGTCTGGATCATCCCGTTCGAGAAGATGTGAGAGATCTCATGGGTGTACGTCTCATTCGGGGTGTCTGGTGGATGGAACGTGACCAGCTCTCCGACATGCACAGGGCCCTGCAACGGGCGATCGACGACCAGCGACCCGACACACACGACGGGGCACATCGAGGGTGTCTCCATGACATACAGGCGCCCACCGGATAAGTTCCAGCCCAGTACCGCTGCGGCCAAGAGAGCCACCAAACCGAGCACACTCAATGAGAGCTCGCCGTCGGCCCTCCGCCGAGGAGTCTTCGTAGAGGGCGCGCGAGTCATGACACCCGGCAGCTCTCCGAATGCGTCCCGACCAACTCGGACGACCCGCGTCGCGGTCACCACCGCCTGCCTATCAAAGGACCGACCAAGCGTAGGGGTAGGCGATCTGAGCCGACCAGGACATGGACGAAAGCGCCGTCCCGAAGCTGAAATTCGCAATTTCGTGGAGCCCCAATTCCCCGGCGGGTGGGGTTGCAGTCAGCTCCATAGTGATTGTGATCGTTACCGGGCTGGCGGCCGTCGGGGCCGTCATCGTATGTGCGCCGAGCAAGGTCAACAGGTATGTCGAGCTCGGGACCGCGCATGTCCCTGCGGCTGAAGGATAGATGCAGGTATTCGTACTGCCCACAGTCTGTTGCACGGTGATCTCAGTTGTGCCGCAGATGCCGGAGGCCGAGTCGTTGAGTGGCCAGTAGGACGTTGGGGTCAGTTGGGCCATGTCCAACTCGAACGCCGCCGCGTTGCCTGCGCTGTAGAGCGTCGAGATTTGCGACGCGCTCAATTGGGTGGGAACGATGGCCGCCTGGGCGAGCAGGCCAGTGAAGAAGTCGTCGGTCGGTGGGTCTGTGTAGTTGACGGTGTCGCCCCAACCCAAGTGCCAGTAGCCGGTATAACTGTTCGTCGAGGTGATAGCCGTGTTCACTCCGACTTCTGCACCGTCCACCCATAGCTGTTCGCCCGCCGCGCCGATCTCAGCGACGACAAAATGCCATTGGCCATTGTTGTAGGTGTTGGCGGATGTCAGCTCCTGAGCTGCGCCGTTCCACACCTCGTATACGACGTGGCCGCTGTTGTCCACCCAGATCGTCCGGTCCCAGTCGCTCGTGGCTGTGTCGGTCTTGGCGTCGGTCAGGCCCATGACGCTCCCACCCGACGAGCTGCTGGTCTCGAACCACGCCATCTCGGAAATGCCCGACGGGTTGACGTAGGACTTTGTCGTCTCCACATAGCCGGTCGAGCCGTTGAGGGAGATGGCGCTTCCACCGAGGGACGTAGGTCCGCCCACCCCGAGAGTCGTTCCAGACTCTGCCGTGCCTGAGTTGGCATTCCCTGAAGCATCGGCAAGCTTCGTAGACGCCGTGCCCCCTGGGACGGTCCCGTCGTATGGGACAGACCCGGAGTCATTGAACTGCCAGTAGTTGGCGGGACTCAATGCCTTCACCCCGGCGCTGTAGCTGGAAAGGGTGTTGTCCCCTTCGAGCGTGGTCACCTGGGCAGAGGTGAGCTGAGATGGGATGACTGCCACCTGGGCGATGGAGCCGTTGAAGTAGTAGCTGGCCGGCGCGTCGGTCCAGGACTTGGAAGCTGACCCCGCATAGCCGAAGCTCCACCATCCGCTGAAGTTCATGGCTGCGGTCGGTGTGGACGCCGACGCCTGAAGCGATCCATTGACGTACAGCTGCATGCCGGCGCTGCCGATCGAGGCGGCGACGAAGTTCCACGACCCATTGGCATAAGTGGATGTGCTCGTGACCTCCTTGACGGCGCTGCTGTACACGGCCCATACGAGGTGGCCGGTCGAATCGACCCAGATCATCCGGTCCGAGTCGGTGTCTGAGGTGGGTGTGGTCTGGTTGTTGCCAAAGCCCACGATGGCCCCCTGGTCCGAAGAGGTCTTGAACCACGCCAGGATCGTGAGCGGGGTGGGGTCCGTGTACTTCACCGTGGTCTCTGCCCAGCCGGTGGAGCCGTCGGTAGTAATTGCCTGCGAGCCGAGCGGACCTGCCGCCTGATATGTCACACCGTTGAGAGGCAGCGCCGTGTCCGGAGCCGTCCCGCTCCAATCGGTGGCCGACGACGAGTCCGCAAGTCCGGCCACGCCACACGACGCGGAAGCCAGCTCAGCTGAGGACCCGTTCGATGTTCCAACTGCCTGAAGTTTGGTCGTCGCCGAGGAAGAAGAAGAGGCCGACAGGGATCCGGTCGGCACCGGGGAGCCGCTCGTGCAGTTTGAGGAATTTGTGCTCACCGTTCCGCCTGAGCCGGTTCCGGTGGAGTAGCAGTTGTTGGAACTCGCCGTGCCCTCCAGCTGCAACGTGGCCGACGAGAACGAGCTGTTGCTCGGGATCACCGTCGCGCTGAATCCTGTTGCGCTGGCTGCAGTCGTGAACACGAGCAAGAGCGCGGTGAGCAGGCCCAGGGAGCCGAGCCCCCCGAGTGCTGCCCGCCGCGCTGTCGCAAGTGGTACTGAGTGCATGGCTCCGTCCTGTAGAGCGTGCTCAGGGCCCGGCAGCGCCGGGCCCTGAAATCGCGTTCTACCTCAGCGATACCGGGATTGCTACTGGCTGATGCTCCAGGTAATCGGTTCGGTAGCGGTCAGGCCCTGGTCTGCATTCGTGGCTGTGCTGTCGAGCTGGACCGTGACCACGTAGGTGGCGGACGCCCCAGCCGCGAGCGTGCTCAATGGGACGGCGTTGAATGTCGTGCTCGCCATCGAGGCCAAGGTGTAGGTGTTGCTCAGTGCCGGGCACGTCCCCGTCTGAGTGGGATAGACGCACTTGTCGGTCGCGCCGGTCGTGGTGTTGGCGACGATTATGTCGACCTTGCCGCAAAAGCCGGAGGTGTCAGAGCCGGTGTAGCCATTGTTGTCAGACGCAGACGCTGCTGAACACGCTCCCGTCACCATGGAGGCGACCGTGGCAGCGTGGTTGCCGGCATTGGTGAAGGTGAGCGTAGTCGTGAGCGCGGTGCCTGCTGGCACCTGGTCGAGAGTACCGACCAAGGCGTTGATGGTGCAGGTGCTGTTCGAGTTCGAAGCAGTCACGGAGCCACCACTGCCTGTTCCGGTCGAATAGCAGGTCGTGCCGCCGTTGCTCTCTTCGAGCTGGATTGTGGCGGAACTGAATGTGCTGGTGCTGTTGGCGATTCCAGCACTGAAACCACCGAGGGTGAATGTCGCTGTGGCCACCAGCGCAGCCACGGCCGCTAGGGAGGCGACTAGTCCTCTGGTGTTACCGCGAATGCGGCGTATGGCGGACATGAAGTTGCCTTTCGTGTGATGGGCTAGGTGAATGTCTGTATCGGCAGCACGTGTACAGACTTGAGCGCGAATCCCTCTTTCGCGTCTGCCGAAAGCGCGGGAAATAGCCTGTGAACTGGGCAAAGGAATTGGCTGCGACGCGGACAAGAAGTCACCGAAAATGCCGGCTTAACGCCTCCAAAAAAGCGCCTACTTCCAAAGCGAAGCCAGGCGGCGAGCGGTCCGGTGGGACCGTCCGAAAGTGACGGGCAGGGTTTGAGTCGCGAGACTCAAGACCGCCTCGTCAGGTGCCGCTACTCGCCTTGCCAGTCGACCTGGATTGTTGCGGCAGCGTCGGGATGCGTGGCCAGCCAGGATCGGGCGAATGAGCACTGGGGCAGGACACTGAGGTCGCCGGACTGAGCAGCGTCGATGGAGGCCCGGACCAGCTCGCCGCCGATTCCCATGCCCCGCAGGGCGTCAGGCACGTGCGTGTGGACCAAGATGAGCTGACGGCCGCGGCGTTTGTAATCGAGGTACGCAAGTCCCGCTTCGGTCTCGGCCTCGAAACGGAGTTCGGCGGCGTTATCGACGATCTTCACGACGCCGCACCTTCCGCGAGACGTGGTGCGCAACGATGTGCCCGGCCGCCACGGTTGCAACCGACGGATGTCCCCGGAACCAGGCGGCGTCGTGTGGCGTTCATCCCCAAGGACTCTAACGTCCGGTCGGGGCATGTTCGTTGCTGACAACTCCGTGTGCTCAGCTCGCCGTTTGCCGCTAACGACGCCCCGATCCGGAAGACCCATGATTGAGTCCAAGCTGGGTGGGCTCGGGTGGTTCCCCGTTCCAGACCGGCCCCGGGGCGTCTTCCTCGAGGAAAATGCGCTATAGCAACCGCACAAGCAGGTCGCGCAGCCGATGACCCCGGGCAGCTGTTCATGGTCCGGGACTGGGCTGGCCAGGCATTCTTACGGTCTCGGCACCCTTGGGACTTTCCCAGGCGGCCCGGCTAGTCTCGCCGCTGTCGGAGCAGCACTACTTTCTGGAGGTTTCACGTGAACTGGTTCGAATGTGTCCCCAATTTCTCGGAGGGCCGCGACCAGACCAAGATCGATCGCATCCTTGCCGAGGCGCAGGACAAGCAGGGTGTTGCATTGCTGGACTCTGAGCAGAACGCGGACCACAACCGGTGCGTGGTCAGCCTCGCCGGCGAGGGTCCGGCGCTCGTTGAGACCGTGTTGCGCATGATGCGTGTCGCGACGAATCTCATCGATCTCACGGGCCACGAGGGAGAGCATCCGCGGATGGGTGCCACGGACGTGGTTCCCTTCGTGCCGCTCGGCGAGTCCACGACCGAGCAGGCGATCGAGCTGGCCGTGGAGCTGGGAACTCGGGTGTGGGACGAGCTGCAGATTCCCGTGTACCTCTATGGACTGGCCGCGCGGGTTCCCGAACGGCAAGACCTCGCGAAAGTGAGGACAGGGCAGTTCGAAGGCATTCGGGATGCGATCGGGACCGATCCGGCCCGGCGTCCGGACATCGGTGAGGCGCGCGTGCATCCCACTGCAGGCGTCGTGGCGGTTGGCGCCCGTCCGGTGCTCATCGCGTACAACGCCTACCTGAGCACGCCCGACGTCGCCGTCGCCAAGAAGGTTGCCAAGGCAGTCCGGGGCCGCGACGGGGGACTCGTCGAAGTCAAGGCTCTGGGCTTCGACATTCGCGAGCGGCAGCGCGCCCAGGTCTCGATGAACCTGACCGACTACCGCCGGACCCCCATTCATCGCGCTGTCGAGGCGGTGCGGCGGGAGGCGGCGCGCTTTGGCGTCGGGGTGGAGGAAACCGAGATCGTGGGGCTCGTGCCCGAGGACGCTCTGTTCGATGCGGCGGAGTACTACCTGCAGCTCAACAGCTTCGACCGTGGCACGGTCATGGAGCGGAAGGTGCGCGACACCCAACCGGCAGTGGAATCGCTATCTGACTTCACTGGCCGGTTGGCGGCGCGCACGCCTACGCCGGGAGGCGGGAGTGCCGCCGCGACCGCGGGAGCGCTCGGGGCGGCCCTCGGAGAGATGGTCGCCGCCTACTCGGCGAGCGCGGAGGACCCAGCTCCGGAAGCCGCTCGGAGCAGGTTGACCGCCGCTCGAATCCGCTTCTTGGAGTTGGTTGATTTGGACGCTCAGTCGTACGCGGACACCGTGGTCGCCCGACGAGCGAACAAGGCGCAGCCGGGCCCGGAGACGGAGCAGGCGTGGACCGATGCGATTCGCTATGCCGCGGAGGTGCCGCTCGAGACCGCGCAGCTCGCGTCCAAGTGTTCGAAGGAGCTCCGCGAGCTGGGTGACAAAGTCCGCCCGGTGATGAAGAGTGACTGGAGCACTGCGCTTGCCATGTTGAAGGCGGCGCTGGAAGGCGCGCTGGAGAATGTCGTCATCAATCTCGTCGACCTGCGCGAACGGGGGGCAGATATCGGTGACCTCGACACGGCGGTCCGCGAGCTGAGCGAGACGCCTCCCGCATAGCGGGCACGGCAAGACCGGGTCGCACGTATCGTCGAAGCCGCGCTGCGGCGGTGGGGAAACGCGGGTCGATTACTCAGCCATCGGGTCCTGGGATCAGTTCTCGGCGTCACACGGATAAGGCGCCACGAAGGTGTCGCCCCTTGCGACACCGGCATGACAGGCGGTGATCGGAGCTATCGATCTCGAGCTCATCGCGCCCGTCTTGCCGCCTCATGGCCGGCGCTGGTTGCCTCGGCGTGGTTGGCAACGGATCTGCCAGGTCCGATTGCTCGACACGGGGCGGAGCGGGACGGCACAGCACTACGCCACTCGCACGGGGTCCCCTGGGCCGCCACGTAGGATCTGCGAAGAGGGGCGTCGGGTGGCACTGGCTTGCGAGCGACCGGGAAAGGTCAAACTGAGCGCAGGGCCGCATTTTCGGGAGCAAAGGTGGGGACGTGGGTAATGATCTGACCGAGGTCGAGGGGCCAGCCGACACAAGGCCACCCTTGTACAAAGAGATCCTCTACACCGAGTCCGAGGTGGACGCTCGGATCGCGGTGATGGCGGCTGATATCACGACGATGTACAGGGGCACCGACACTGTTTTCGTGAGTCTTCTGAATGGGGCGCTGCCATTTGCCGCCAAGCTGATGCAAGCCATACAGAGCCATGACCAGTATTTCCATCCGAACGTCCAGTGCATGATCGTCAGCCGCTACGGCCCGAACCGCGAGCCGGGGCAACCTCGTATCATCACTGACCTCCCGCCCAACTATCGGGAGCTGACCGGCCGTCACATCGTCTTGCTGGACGATCTCGTCGATGGCGGTGGCACGGGCGATTGCGCCGAGCGGCATCTGTACGGCTACGGCGCCCAAGATGTCGAGCGAATAGTGCTCGTGAAGAAACGGAAGAACCCTCCGATCGAGACGAAGATCGCCATGTTCGGCTTCGAGGTGCCGGACGTGTGGCTCACCGGCATGGGTATGGACGACGCGCACACCGGGCCGGAGGCGAACCGTTGGGCGGGATGGATCGCAGTCGCTAGCTCCGGCCGCTGAGAGGCAGGAAGGTCGCGCCTGACGCCAGGTCCGACGGCCGCGGGCGGTACTTGACCACGGCAGGAAGTGAAGTGGGCAGCCGGGCAACAGTCCATGTCGGGGCGAAGGCGCGACGGCAGGTCTCAGCAAGCACCGATCCCGAGGGGCACGGCTCGGAGCGCATCGGGCGACCGCGGGACCTGAAACCGCGGAGCTGGCCCGCACCATGGTGCCTGATCGGCTTCGGCCCCGGATCTGCGTGAGGCCTCAGCCGCCGCCCGACTGGGTCAAATGGGTGCGGAGTTAGCGCTGGGACGAGCCTTGGGCCGAGGAGGCTCGAGCATCGGGTACTCCGGCTCCCAGACACAAGCGTCCACGGCAGCCTCAAGTTCCGCATCGGTTGCGGCGGGGGCCACGTTCCCGGTACGGGCCTCGCGGGCGACCGCGATCGCGATCTCCCGTGTAATCGTTCGCAGGTCCGTAAGGCGCGGATAAAGCGCCCCGTTCTCGAGCCGGTCGACTGGAACCAGTCCGGCGAGCGTCGTGGCGGCGACGAGGAACATGCGGTCGGTCACCTCCCAGGCCTTGCACGCGACGGCGCCGAGGCCCACGCCCGGGAAAATGAAGACGTTGTTCGCCTGGCCGACTACATGGGTGCGCCCGTTGAATTCGACTGGGTCGAAGGGACTGCCGGTGGCGACGACGGCCCGGCCCTCGCTCCAGGTGAGCACGTCGGCTGGGGTGGCTTCGCAGTTCGCGGTGGGGTTGGAGAGTGGGAGCACGATCGGGATCGGGGTTCGTGCAGCCATCTCCCGTACGGCAGTCTCCGTGAAAGCCCCCGGCTTTCCACTCGTGCCGATCAGGATCGTTGGGGCGACGTGGCGGACCACGGTCTCGAGGTCGTAGTGCTCGCTTGGCTCGAAGCCGAACTCACTGAGCTCCTCCCGGCTCAAGGCGAAGGGGCGCTTGTCGTCCTGTATCCCGTCGCGACCTTCGAAGAGCAGACCCTGCGAGTCGAGCATCGTAACTGCCCGGCGCGCCTCGGCCTCGGTTGCGCCTTCCAGGCGGATGATCGCTTGGATGAGCCTGGCGATCCCGATGCCGGCCGCTCCCGCCCCCAACAGGACGCACCGCTGTGCCGCGACCTTCTCGCCCCGGTGTCTCAGAGCCGCGAGGATGCCGGCGGTAACCACCGCCGCGGTGCCCTGGATGTCGTCGTTGAAGCACGGCGTCCGGTGGCGGTAGTGGTCCAGCAACCGGATCGCGTTGTGCTGCTTGAAGTCCTCCCACTGCATCAAGGCGTCGGGGTAGACCTCTTTGACGGCCGCGACGAAGGCCTCGACGAAGAGCTCGTAGGGCTCACCTCTCAAGCGGCGCTTCGGATAGCCCAGGTAGAGCGGATCGTTCAGAAGCTCCTCGTTGTCGGTGCCGCAGTCGAGTGAGACCGGGAGCGTGAGGCGCGGGTGGAATCCGGCCCCGGCCACGTACAAGGCCAGCTTGCCGATCGGGATCCCCATGCCGCCCGCGCCCTGGTCGCCCAAGCCGAGGATGCGTTCGTTGTCCGTGACCACGATCAGCTGCACGCCAGGTTGCCCCGCGTTGCGCAGCAGTTCCGGTATCCGGTCTATGTCGTCCGGGGTGATCCACACCCCCCTGGTGCAGCGCAAGACGTGGCTGTACTCCCGGCAGGCTCGCCCGACCGTCGGCGTGTAGATGATTGGGGCCAGCTCCTCGAGGTGGTCGACCAGCATCCGGTAAAACAGCGTCTCGTTGCGGTTCTGGAGCGCGGCGAGACCGATGTACTGCTCGAGGTCGTCACTCTTCCGGCGCAGGTGCTCGAGCTCGAGGTCGACCTGTTCTTGCATGGTCATGGAGCGCCACGGCAATAGGCCCCGGAGCCCGAAGGTCGCCCGTTCGTCCTCCGTGAAAGCGGTGTCCTTGTTGATAGAGGCGTTGTCGAGCAGCTCGCGGTTCCGGCCCGCCACGACTTCGACCCGCCGGCCGCCTTGAGAAGACCGATCCGCGCTCAACATGCTCTCCTCATTTCACTCGCCTGCGGCCGGACGGCCTCATGGACGTTGCCGGTGACACCATTATTCGCCTCGCCCGGCCTTCCCGTGTGGAGAGGCGGTGGTCCTTTCAAGCAGGCTGGCCTCGCCGCGATGAGACCTGCCGGCACCCACGGGGGCGACGTTAAGGTGACGGCCGCGTTGAAGGCAATCTCGGTAGCGTCCGAACTGACACGGCAACTCGCGCTGCGGCGGGCGCCCTCAGCCTTGGGCCTACCTGGGTTATCGCGCGAACCGTTGTGAAATGGGAGGTTTCGCGACAAAGGCCGAACTTAAGCCGGAGGCACGACTAGCGTCAGCCCATGTGCTGAAGCGTCGCAAGAACGTCGAAGGACCTGGCATCGCGCCGCCGGAGGCCGAGGTGAGAGCCCTGGTGAACCGGATCGCGGAGCTCGAGGGTGGCAACGAGGCGCACGCGTCCCACATCTATCCGGGGACCGAATGGATGATGAGGTGGGCCATGGGCAACGCCTCGCTGCGCACCCAGATGTTCCGGTTCGTCGATGTCTTGCCGGCCATGATCGACGATGCCGACCTGTACCGGCACGTGAGGGAGTACTTCGGTGGCGAGCTGGTGCCCGGCCTGCTCTCACGGGCGGTCAGGTCCTCCGCTCAGGTTCCAGCGGGCGGGCGGGTCGTCGCTGCTATCGCGCGCCACGAGGTGGCGCGGATGGCGACTCAGTTCATCGTCGCCACAGACGCCGCAGGCGCCGCAGAGAAGCTCGATGGCCTTTGGCGCCGAGGCCGCGCCGCGACGGTCGACCTGCTGGGTGAGCACACCCATTCGAATGCCGAGGCTGACCGGTACGCGGCCCGGCTGGCCGATCTAGTTTCGGTGCTCGTCCCGGCGAGTAGGGCCTGGCCTTCGAACGACGTCCTCGAGAGGGACGACCTAGGCGCGATTGGCAGGGTGGCCGTGGCTATCAAACCGACCGCCCTCGCGCCGGACTTCGCGCCGCTCACCGCTGAGGCCGGCATCTCGTCGGCGACCAAGCGGCTCGTGCCGATCCTCGAGGCTGCAGCCTCGCAAGGCGCACAAGTCTGGTTCGATCTCGAGCGGTACGAGGTCAAGCACGTCACGCATCGGCTCGTGCGGCAGTTGCTCGACCGGCCGGAGCTTGTCGGGCTCCAAGCCGGGATCGTGGTGCAGACCTACTTGAAGGACAGCTATGAGGACCTCGTGTCGCTGTGCGAGTGGGCGGACGGGCGCGAGGAGCCCGTCGGGATCCGCCTGGTAAAAGGCGCATACTGGGACACCGAGACCATCGCCGCAGACGCCGCGGGCTGGCCCGTGCCGGTCTACGGGAGGAAGGCCGAGACCGACGCGAACTTCGAGCGTTGCGTACGTTTCTTGCACTCCTACCACGGCCGGGTGCGAGCCGCCTTCGGGTCGCACAACCTGAGGTCCCTCGCCTATGCCATCGCCGCCGGTCGGGCTGCAGGCATCCCTGACAACGGCTACGAGGTTCAGCTCCTCTGGGGCATGGCCGAGCCTGTGCACGAGGCATTCCACCAGCTCGGCTTCAGGGTGCGCGTCTACGCCCCGATGGGAGAGCTCATGTCCGGCATGGCCTATCTCGTGCGCCGCCTGCTCGAGAACACCTCCAACGAGGGCTTCGTGCGCCTGCGTTTTGCGGAGCACAAGGACCTGACCACTCTTGTCGCCGCGCCGAGAGCCAGCTTGGACGCTGTCGATGCCGCCGAGCTCAAGAGGGCCGCACCTGTGCGGCCGGCCACCAAGCCGACCGAGCCCGCCGCCTATGCACCCGAACCACTCGTCAGGTGGTTCGCGCCCGAGGCGCCGCGCCTCATGGGTGCCGCTATGGAGAAGGTGAGAGCCTCGCTCGGAGGCGAGGTCCGTGCTGTGATCGGGGGCTCGGAGCCGCGCACGGGAAGGACGATCATTTCGGTGGACCCGGCGGATCCAGCGACGGTCGTTGCCGTCGCGGATTGCTGCGGCCCGAAAGAGGCCGACACGGCGGTGGCGCTCGCAGAGCTGGCTTTCGACCGATGGAGCCAGGCGGCAGCAACAACGCGGGCCGGCGTGTTGTTCAAGGCGGCGGACTGGCTGCGGCAGCGCAGGTTCGACCTTGCTGCGCTCGAAGTGTTCGAGGTCGGGAAGTGCTGGGATGACGCCGACGCGGACGTTGCCGAGGCGATCGACTTTCTCGAGTACTACGGGCGACAGGGATTGCGGCTCGGCGGCGGTGAGGTTCGCTCGGCTCCAGGTGAGGTGCTTCGCCTTGGCTGTCTGGGCCGTGGGGTGGTGGCGGTCATCTCGCCGTGGAGCTCGCCGCTAGCGATTCCCAGTGGAATGTTGAGCGCTGCTCTCGTCGCCGGCAACGCCGTCGTGTTCAAGCCCGCCGAACAGGCACCCGCCCTAGCCGGCATGCTCGTCAGCGCCCTTCGCGAGGGCGGGCTTCCCGACGGAGTGATCTCGTTCGTTCCGGGTCTCGGGGGAGACATCGGCAGCCATCTCGTGACGCATCCCCGAGTGGACGTGGTCGCCTTCACGGGCTCCAAGCCCGTCGGGCTCGGGATCTTGGAGGCGGCCACCCGCAACGAGAGGGCCCGGCGCGGGCCGCGTCGCGTCGTCACCGAGCTCGGAGGCAAGAACGCGATCATCGTCGACTCCGATGCTGATCTCGACCAGGCCGTGCCTGCGGCGGTCCGGTCGGCCTTCGGTTTCGCAGGCCAGCGCTGTTCCGCGGCGTCGCTCATCATCACGGTCGGCCCCGTCCACGACTTGTTCCTCGAGAGGTTCGTCGAGGCCACCCGCTCCTTGGCGATCGGCCCACCTGTCACCGAGGGCATCGAGTTTGGCCCCTTGATCGACGAGGCCTCTTTGAACCGCGTCCGGGGTTGGCAGGACCGTGCGGCTGAATTCGGGAATGTCGTGTTGCGGCGCGACGAGGTTCCCGACACCGGTTACTTCGTGGGACCGACGGTCGTCGACGACGCGACGCCCGGTTCGCCACTCGCGACCGATGAGATCTTCGGCCCGATCGTGGCCGTGATACGTGCCAGGGACTTCGCCGAGGGCCTTGAGCTCGCGAACCAAGTCGATCGCCCCCTCACGGCCGGCATCATGTCCCGGTATCCGTCGCACATCGAGCTTGGCGCGGCGCGGCTCAAAGGTGGCGACGTCTACGTGAACCGGGCCATCACAGGTGCGACCCCAGGCCGGCAGCCCTTCGGTTGCCACGGCATGTCCGGGGTCGAGTCCAAAGCGGGAGGCTCGGACTATCTGTCGCAGTTCGTCACGGCGCGGGTCATCACCGAGAACACCCTCAGGCAGGGCTTCGCACCTCTCGACGACTGAGGAGGCAGGCGGGCACGGCCCCGGTCCGCGCCTGGACAGCTCCGAGCCGCTTTTTCCCTGCCACTCAGCGGCCTAACCTTCTTCAGTGGCCGAGGCGCGCAAGTTTGTCGTTCGAACCTTCGGCTGCCAGATGAACGAGCACGACTCGGAGCGCATCGCCTCGGTACTCGCGGCCGACGGGATGGCACGCACCGAGGACGTCGAGGATGCCGATGTCGTCGTGCTCAACACGTGTTGTATCAGGCAGAACGCCGACGACAAGCTCTACGGACATCTAGGGCAGCTCAAGTCCGTCCAGGCTCGGCGGCCAGGCATGCAGATAGCCGTCGGCGGCTGCCTCGCCCAAAAGGACCGCGACCTCCTCATCGAGCGGGCACCACAGGTGAACGTCGTGTTCGGCACCCACAACGTGGCCAGGGTTGCCGCGCTGCTCGAGCTAGCGCGTTCAACCGGCGAGCCCGTCGTCGATGTGCCCGATGCGCCAGGCGACGACGAGGCGACAGATTTCCCCGCCGCGATGGCGGTGAAGGCCGACCGGCCCCATGCGGCCTGGGTCACCATCCAGGTGGGTTGCGACAACTCCTGCGCGTATTGCATCGTGCCCTCGGTACGCGGACCCGAGGTCAGTCGCCCCTTCGGCGAGCTTGTCGGGGAGGTCGAGAGCCTTGCCTCCCGAGGCGCCGTGGAGATCACGCTGCTGGGCCAGAATGTCAACTCCTATGGCCGTGACCTGACGATCAAGGCGAGGAGCAGCGGCGACGACTCAGATCTCGCCCTCCTCGTAGGCGGACGATGGGTGAATGAAGCCGCCGCCAGGCCGCGGCCGCTTTTCGCCGACTTGCTGAGGGAGGTAGGCGCGGTGCCAGGGATTCGCCGCGTCCGGTTCACGAGCCCGCACCCGAAGGACTTGAGCCCCGACACCATCGCCGCCATGGCCGAGACGGAAGCGGTCTGCGAACAGCTCCACCTGCCGCTGCAGTCAGGCAGCGATCGCGTCCTCAAACAGATGCGGCGCGGATACACCCGGGAGCGCTACCTCTTTCTCGTCCAACAGGCCCGGGACTCCATCGCGGACCTTGCTTTGACGACCGACGTCATCGTCGGGTTTCCCGGCGAGACGGAGGAGGACTTCGCCCAGACCCTCGAGGTCGCCTCACAGGTCGAGTACGACAGCGCCTACACGTTCGTCTTCTCCCCGAGACCTGGCACCCGGGCGGCTGCGCTCAGGGAACTCTTCGTGCCGCCCGAGGACATCGCCGAGCGTTTCGCGAGACTGAAAGTCGTCACCGAGCGTTCGGCGCTCGCCCGCAACTCGAGGCGCGTCGGGAGGGTCGAGGAGGCCATCGTGGAGGGATCCTCGCGCAAAGACCCGCAGGTGCTCTCGGGTCGCACCCGCCAGGGCAAGCTCGTCCATTTCTCGCCGCGCGTGGGGGAGGTGCTGGTTCCGGGTTCGTTCGTGCGCGTGCGTATCGAGAGCGCCGGACCGCACCATCTCGGGGGAGTTCTCCTCGCTCCGGGGGACGACGAAAGCGCCCGAACAAGGCCGTCCATCCCGGTCGTGACCGGCTGAAGCGCCACTATCGGGTCCGGCTCGGCCCGTGGCCCGGTCCGGAGGGCAAACCTCGGCAGCGTACAATGGCCAGTCGTGAGTGTGTTCGGGAAGGTACTTCGCGCGGGCGAAAGCAAGAAGGTCCGCAGCCTCGAAGCGATCGTGCCCTCGATCAACGAGCTCGAACCCGAGATCCACGCCCTGTCGGACGAGGAGCTCGCCCGTAAGACGGTCGAGTTCAAAGAGCGGCTCGACCACGGGGAGGACATGAACGACCTCCTAGTGGAGGCCTACGCGGTCGTGCGCGAGGCGGGCATCCGGACCATCGGCCAGCGCCATTTCGACGTCCAGTTGATGGGCGGCATGGCTCTTCACTTCGGGTGGATCGCGGAGATGAAGACTGGCGAGGGGAAGACCCTTGTCTCAACGCTCCCGGTCTACCTGAACGCCCTCAACGGTCGGGGCGTGCACGTGATCACGGTCAACGACTACCTGGCCAGGCGCGACGCGGAGTGGATGGGCCAGATCTACCACTTCCTCGGCTTGTCGGTCGGTCTCGTCACCCCCGAGATCAACGACTTCGCAGCCAAGCAGGCCGCCTACCGCTCGGATGTCACCTACGGCACGAACACCGAGATGGGCTTCGACTATTTGCGCGACAACATGGCTCAGCGTCGCGACCAGATGGTCCAGCGCGAGCGCGTGTACGCCATAGTCGACGAGGTCGACTCGATCCTCATCGACGAGGCGCGCACGCCGCTCATCATCTCGGGCCCGTCGAACGAGTCGACCAAGCTGTACTACCAGTTCGCCAGCGTCGTGCGGACCCTCCACCGCGATGTCGACTACGAGGTCGACGAGGAGAAGCGCACCGCCGTGCCGACCGAGGCGGGCATCGCCAAGGTCGAGAAGCAACTCGGGGTCGAGAACCTTTACGACTCGGTGGCGGTGAACTACGTCCATCAGCTGGAAAAGGCGCTCCAGGCCAAGGAGCTTTACCACCGGGACAAGGACTACCTGGTGGCCGACGGCGAGGTGAAGATCGTCGACGAGTTCACGGGCCGGATCATGGAGGGCAGGCGCTGGTCCGACGGACTGCACCAGGCAGTGGAGGCCAAAGAGCGCGTCCGGATCATGGAGGAGAACCACACCTGGGCGACGATCACCCTCCAGAACTACTTCCGAATGTACGAGAAGCTCGCCGGCATGACCGGCACCGCCGATACCGAGGCGGCCGAGTTCGCGTCGACCTACAAGCTGCACGTCGTGCCGATACCGACGGACCGGCCCATGATCAGGGTCGATGAGCCTGACCTGATCTTCAAGACCGAGGCCGGCAAATTCCAGAACGTCGTCGAAGACCTGATGGAGTGCTACGACCGCGGCCAGCCGGTGCTCGTCGGCACGGCGTCCGTGGCCAAATCAGAGGAATTGTCAGCCCTTTTGGACAAACAGGGCATTCCGCACCACGTCCTGAACGCCAAGCACCACGCCCAAGAGGCAGTGATCGTCGCCCAGGCGGGACGCCTGCACGCCATCACGGTGGCCACGAACATGGCGGGACGTGGTGTCGACATCGTGCTCGGCGGCAATCCGGAAGGCCTCGCCCGGGACGAGGTTCGTGCCCGGGGCGTGGAGCTCGACTCCGACGAGGGGCGCGAGCTCTTCCAGTCACTGCTGCCGAAGTTCAAGGAGCAGTGCGACGCGGAGGCCGACGAGGTCCGAGCGCTGGGTGGTCTGTACGTTCTCGGTAGTGAGCGCCACGAGAGCCGGCGCATCGACAACCAGCTTCGGGGCCGGTCCGGTCGCCAGGGGGACCCCGGGCTCAGCCGGTTCTATCTCTCGCTCGAGGACGAACTGATGCGACTGTTCGCGACCGGTGCCGTGAGCTGGGTCATGGAGCGCGGCCTGCCCGATGACGTGGCGATCGAGTTGCGCATGATGACGAGGGCAATCGAACGCGCCCAGCACACAGTCGAGGGACGCAACGCCGAGGTGCGAAAAGAGCTGCTCAAGTACGACGAGGTGCGCAACGAGCAACGCAAGGTGATCTACAAGCGCCGGCTCCAGATCATCGACGGCGAGGACTTGAAGCCCCACACCGTCGAGCTGCTCACCGCCATGGTCGACGACGTGGTGGCGAGCCATTGCCCGAGCGAGTTCCCGGAGGAGTGGGACCTTGAAGCCCTCGTGGTCGAGTTGACGCAGTACTACCCGACGAAGTTCACCGTCGCGGACCTCGAGGCCGCGACAAGCCGTGCGCAGCTCACCGAGAGTGTCCTCACCGAAGCGCTCGAACTCTATGACGAGCGGGACGAGACGTTCCCCGGCGGTGCAGAGACCGCGCGGGAGATCGAACGGAACGTCATGATCCAGATCATCGACCAGCGTTGGCGCGAGCACCTCGTCGAGATGGACTATCTGAACGAGGGCATCCACCTCCGAGGCATCGCGCAGACCGATCCGCTCGTGGCGTGGCAGCGAGAGGGATTCGAGATGTTCGGCAAGCTGATGGACTCGATCGACGACGACTACCTGCGCTATGTCATGCACGTGCAGGTGATCGAGGAGCCCGCCGAGGGCCCCGACTATGCACAGGCTGCCTTCGTGGCCGCTGACGACCCGGTTTCGGACCTGGGAGGACTTGCCCAGGTCCCGGCCGCGGCGGCCTCCTCCGACGGGGCCGTTCAGCCGGCTGCTGCCCCGGCGGCCGGTCAGACCGGACCCCAGCCGGCGGCCCGACCTGGGCAGGGCCCGCAACAGGCCGAGGGACTCCGACGCGGCGGCCCGGGTTCCCCCACCGGATTCCGGGTGACGACTGGACCACCCCCGAAGGTGGGGCGTAACGAGCCCTGCTGGTGCGGCAGCGGGCGGAAGTTCAAGGTCTGCCACGGCGCTAGCTGAACGATCATGACGCGGACATCCGATTCCAGCCCCGAGAACGCGCGCCCAGACCTCGGCGAGGAACTGGCGTCCCTCCGCGTCCGGCTCGACGCGGCCAAGATCTACTTGAGGCTGGACGACCTGGCGAGTCGCCTGCTTGAGCTCGAAACGGTCATCGCGGAGCCCGACCTGTGGTCCGACGCCGACAACGCCCGAAAGGTGACGTCCGAATACGGCCGTATACGAGGAGACATCGAGGGTTTGCGGAGCCTCGAGACTCAGCTCAGCGACGCCGAGGCCCTGCACGCGATGGCGCTCGAGGAAGGTGGCGACGAGCTGGTCGGGCTCGAGGCCGAGCTCGGCGAGGTCGCGGAGACAGTCGGGGGGGCACTCGACGAGCTCGAGTTGCGGAGCCTGTTCTCCGGCGAGCACGACGAGCGGGACGCAGTGGCGGAGATCCACGCCGGCGCCGGCGGTACCGATGCCCAGGACTGGGCGGAAATGATGCTGCGCATGTACCTGCGCTGGGCCGAGCGCCGGGGATTCGAGGTCGAGGTCGACGAGGTCTCCGAAGGAGGCGAGGCGGGCATCTTGTCGGCGACGTTCATCATCCGCGGGCGCTTCGCCTACGGGCTCTTGGCTGCCGAGCGGGGTGTTCACCGCCTGGTCAGGATGTCGCCGTTCGACTCCCAGCACCGACGCCAGACGAGCTTCGCCTCGCTCGACGTCGCCCCGTTCTTGGACGACGTCTCCGACGAGGTCGAGATCGATGAGAAGGACCTTCGCATAGACACTTACCGGTCATCAGGTGCAGGTGGTCAGCACGTGAACGTGACCGACTCCGCCGTGCGGATTACGCACATCCCGACCGGCATCGTCACTTCTTGCCAGAACGAGCGCAGCCAGCACCAGAACAAGGAGAAGGCGCTGCAGATCCTCGGCGCCAAGCTCGCGGACCGCCAGCGGGCCGAGCGTCGCAAGGAGCTGGAGAACTTGTCAGGCCCGCTCAGCGACGTCGCCTGGGGAAGCCAGATCCGCTCCTATGTGCTCGCTCCGTACCAGCTCGTAAAGGACCTGCGCAGCGGGTACGAAACCGGGAACGTGGAGGCGGTCCTCGACGGGGATTTGTACGATTTCATGATCGCATACTTGAGATTTCGCAGGGAACATGAGGGTTCTTGAGGCGCAGCGCGGCTGTCACCGGGTCGTAATAACCACGGCTGGTAGCCTGCGAAAGGGTTTTGTCGTACTGGAACGCGGGGGAGGAGGTCACCGATGATCCGCTTTGACAACGTCACGAAGTCGTATAAGGGCTCCATCGTCGCCCTGCGTGACGTCTCCCTCGAGATCTTAAAGGGCGAGTTCGTCTTCCTCGTCGGGGCCTCGGGGTCGGGCAAGACCACGATGCTCAAGCTCCTGCTTCGTGAAGAGGTTGCAGACACTGGCGAGATCTGGGTGGCGGGCAAGGAAGTTGGGCATCTCTCCAACTGGAGGGTGCCGTATTTGAGGCGCAATCTCGGTTGTGTGTTCCAGGATTTCCGCCTGCTGCCGAACAAGACGGTGTTTGAGAACGTGGCGTTTGCGCTCGAGGTAATAGGCCGGCCTCGCCACGTCATCACCACTCAAGTGCCGCAGGTACTCGAGCTGGTCGGCCTTGGCCAGAAGGGTGACCGCCTGCCGAACGAGTTGTCGGGTGGCGAGCAGCAGCGGGTGGCGATCGCACGGGCTTTCGTCAACCGTCCCCTGATAATCCTCGCGGACGAACCCACCGGCAACGTCGACCCGACAACCAGTCAGGGCATCATGTCCCTGCTCGACAGGATCAACCGCACCGGCACGACGATCTTGATGGCCACTCACGACGCCGGCATCGTCGACACGATGCGTCGACGAGTGATCGAGATCGACCATGGCTCGGTCATCCGGGACCAGGCACGCGGCATCTACGGACTCGACCCGACGGTCTCGAGCACGCGCGGAGTCCCCGTCGTCACGGCTCCAACTGTGACCGCAGGGCTTGCCGAGCTCGGGCTGCACGATGACGGCGACGAGCCGATCACGAGCCGTCAGGAAGCGGTCCGGGCGCGGAGGGGGCGGCGCTGATGCCGATCTCCGCGGGCTACGTGGCGAGGGAGACCACGACGAATCTCTGGCGGAACCGGATGATGACGATCGCGGCCGTTCTCACCGTCGCTGTCTCGTTGTCCCTCGTCGGCACGGCGCTGTTGATGCGTCAGGCCGTCAACAACGAGCTCACGCAGTTGAACCAGAACGTGGACCTTCAGATCTTCGTACAACCGACGGCCTCCTCGGCCCAGGTGGCTGCGCTCCGCTCGACCATCACCCAGACGCCGCAGGTGCGGACGTTCGTCTATCTCGATCATCAGCAGTCGTACGCCTTGGCGTGTCGCATAGACGGTCCGACAGTTTGCAGCGTGCTCACGCCCGCGACCACTCCGCCCGTGTTCCGATGCACACTCGCGAACCCCGGCACGGCCGCGACCGTGGCGACCGTTTTCCAGCACTTGACTGGCGTTCGCAACGTCACCTATCCGTCCACCGCGGCGCGGGATCTGACGGCGCTGAGCAACGTCCTGCAATGGATCTTGTTCGCGATAGCCGTCGTGCTGCTGATATCGGCGTTGGTGCTGATCTTGAACGCCATCCGGATGGCGATCTTCTCGCGGCGGAGGGAGATCGGCGTCATGCGGCTCGTCGGTGCGACGAGCTGGTTCATTCGCCTGCCGTTCATGGTCGAGGGCCTGGTGCAGGGGTTGATCGGGGCCGTACTGGCCATCGGGATAGTGCTGCTAGGAGACCTTGGCATCCGCGCGCTGATCAGGCACTTCAGCGAGTTTTCCTCGGCTATCGTGCCCGGTCACGACGTGATCATCACCGAGGTGCTTGTTCTCATCATGGGAGCGCTCATCGGTGCCGTCGGCTCGGCCGTAGCGCTCCGGCGCTTCCTCGAGGTCTGAACCCGCTTCGGTACCAAGGCCCTGCATGGTCCCGAGGCGGTGGATGTCGTGGGGTCGGGCCGGCCCTCCGTTGCGCTGGGACCGCCACTACGCTTTTGGCGACACCTGAGCGGTCCCTGTGGGGCCGCGCCGTGCGCGGAGTCGTTTGCAACTCGCAGGCCGTCCGTCGCGAGGAGAACGAGGGAGAAACCGATGCTAAGGATCATCCACTTAGAGACGGTATTCATGGCGACGAGAGTCTTCGCCCGGGACTGCGACGGCGGAACCGTCACAATGCGCTCCGAACAGGCGCCCCTGACTTGCTCCGGCCCGGGCTGGGTGCGGCCGTGAGGGGCGTCATACTCGCCGGGGGCACGGGCAGCCGGCTCCACCCCCTTACTCGGATCACGAACAAGCACCTCTTGCCGATCGGCGACCGGCCCATGATCAGCTACGGGATCGAAGCGCTCGTGAAAGCCGGTGTCACCGAGATCATGGTCGTGACAGGGGGCACGCACGCGGGGGAGTTCCTGCGCCTGTTGTCCAACGGGCAGGAGTTCGGGGTCGAGCGCCTCCTTTACGCATACCAGGAGCGCGCGGGCGGCATCGCCGAGGCGCTCGGGCTCGCGGCGCAGTTCGTCGGTGACGACCCCGTGGTCGTGATGCTGGCCGACAACATATTCGGTCGTTCCTTCGCGACTTCGGTCGATCGTTTCGCCGCCGAACCCAAGGGAGCACGCCTCGTGCTCGCCGAGGTAGCGGACCCTGCACACCTCAGCCATTTGGGGGTGCCCGAGCTCGACGAGTCAGGTCAGATCGTGCGCATCGTCGAGAAGCCGAAGGACCCGCCGAGTGCCTACTGCGTCACGGGTGTGTACCTCTACGACTCGAGCGTTTTCGACGTCATCCAGACTCTCAAGCCCTCCGGGCGCGGTGAGCTCGAGATAACCGACGTGAACAACCACTACGTCTCCGAGCACGCGATCGGATATGACGTCCAACAGGGATTCTGGGGCGACGCCGGCGAATCCATCGAGGCGTACTACGCCGTGAACGACTACGTCCGCCGCTACGGCGCCAACCTCGACTAGCGGCGCGACTCCGGCCCCGGACCAAGGGCTACTGCGAGGGCAGCCGGGAGGGTCGGGTGGAGATGGACAAAGCCGGCCGCCAACAGCTTCGTTGGCATGACCCGCTGGCTGGCCAGCAGCAGTTCGTCGGCAGCGCCGCGGCCGAGGGCGAGCCGGAGGAGCGGGGACGGGGCGATGAGCCTGCTGGGCCGACCCAGAGCGTCGGCGACCATCCGCGTCAGCTCCGAATTGCGGACCGGGTTCGGAGCCGTCGCGTTCACGGGGCCGGTGACCCCTGCGTCGTCAATGGCCCTCAACAGGACGCGGACCTCGTCCTCGAGGGAGATCCAGCTCGTCCACTGACGTCCGTCACCGAGTCGAGCGCCGAGCCCCAGCTTGAAGAGGGGCAACTCGGCCGCGAGCATCCCACCCGCTGCACCGCCTGCGCCTCCGAGTACGATCCCCGTCCGGACGGCGACGACGCGAATTCCCCGCTCCAGTGCTGGGGCGGTGCTGCGCTCCCAAGAACCGCACAACTCAGCGAGGACGCCGGTTCCCTGCGCGCTCGATTCGTCGATCAGCTCCTCCCCGCGATGCCCGTAGTAGCCGGTCGCCGATCCGCCCACGAGCACTTTGGGAGGTCGCTCGAGGCGAGCGAGCGACCGGGCGAGAAGGTCCCCGACCGCGATGCGGCTCGAGCGGATCTCCTCCAGGCGGCGCGCGTTCCAGCGGACTGTGATCGGTGCGCCGGACAGATGCACGGCGGCGTCGATCCCCTCCAGAGTGTCGCCAGTGAGCCGGGAAGTGTCGAGACACCCTCTCGAGAGTTCCAGCCCGATCTCGCCCGCCGATGGCTGGTGACGCACGACCGGGTGGACCTGGTCGCCTCTATCGCGGAGCGTTCGGGCTAAAGCCTTGCCTATGAAACCGCCCGCGCCTGTGACGAGGATTCTCACCCCGCGAACGGCCCGCCCAGGGTGTCGATGGGTCCGTAAGGCTCGTCCGCTTCGATGTAGCACTCTTCGTGGAAGTGGTCTACGCGGTTCCAGGCTCCATCGATGTAGATGTTCGCAATCACCTGGCGGGGATGAGTGCGGGCCGCGAATTTGATCTGTTTGCCACAGCGGACGCAGCGAACGTCGCTCCCGGGTTCGACGCCGCGCAGTACCGCCCGAGTCTCGCTCACCTGCGCGCTCCGGTGGTATCCCATGGTCTTTGTGCGGCCCGCGGTCGCAAAGCGATGCTCACACCCACACGCTAGTGCCGCGCGGGTCGTCTAGCCCGCGGAGACGACGTTGGTGGTTGCCAGCCAGAACCCGCCACATGACGGGTTCACCGTGGTCATAGGTGCTTGACTACGAGGGACATGCCCATTGAACACATAGTTGTCGACGGTTCCAACATCGCGACGGAAGGCCGATCTTTGCCGAGCCTCGCTCAGTTGGAACAGGCGGTTGGGGAGTTGCGGCGCGATCATCCGAATGCGGAGATCACTGTCATAGTTGACGCCACTTTCGCCCATCGGATCGATCCGTCGGAGCTGCCACGCTTTGAAGAGGCTGCCCTCAAAGGCGAGTACGTGCATCCGCCCGCCGGCGCCATAGGCCGGGGAGACGCCTTCTTGTTGCGGGTCGCCGAGAAGGTGGACGCGACGGTGCTCTCGAACGACTCCTTCCAGGAGTTCCACGGAGAGCATCCCTGGCTTTTCGAGAGGGGTCGTCTCCTTGGTGCCACTCCAGTGCCCGGCATCGGGTGGATCTTCAGTCCTCGGCAACCAGTGCGCGGGCCGCGGAGCCACCAGGCCGTGAGAGAAACGGAATTGGCGAAGAAGCGTGTGACCAAAGCCATTGCCGTGGCTACGAAAGAAGTCGTCAAGCCCGCCGGCCAGATGCGCGGTGCGGTGAGGCCAAGACGCGGGTCGAGGAAGGCTGCGACCGAAGAGGGGGCGCAGGTCGCCAAGGATGTGGAAGCGACACGCGGTGAGGCAAAGCCGACGCCGCTCGCGGTCAACGATCCTCTCGCCTTCATCTCGTTCATCGCCGAGCACCGGCTCGGCGAGCAGTTGGAGGGCGAGGTTGAGGAGTACACGTCGCACGGAGCCGTCGTCCGCGTCGGCGAGATGCGCTGCTACATCCCGCTAGCCAATCTGGGTGACCCGGCTCCGCGCAGTGCGAGGGAGGTGCTGAAGAGGAAGCAGCAGGGTGAGTTCGTGCTCACCGCATTGGACCCGCAGCGGCGTGGAGCCGAATTGGCCCTCCCGGGGATGGCGCGCGTCTCAGGGCACCCCCGCGAGGAGACCGTGGCGGCGGAAGTCCGCCTCGCCCGTCCGCCGCGGGCAACCGGGGCGCGAGCGGGAGCTTTGGCGCTGAGCCCGGCGAAGAAGGCGACCGCCGCGGCGAAGGCTGTTGCCCGAAAGGCGCCCGCGAAAAGGACAGCCGCAACCAAGGCGGTGGGGTCGGAGACGCCCAGAGTTAGCAAGAAGGCTGCACCGGCCAAGAAAGTCGCAGCTCGAAAAAGGGCCGCTGGAGACGAGGCGGCCGGCAACAAGACGCCAGAGCCGAAGCCTAGGAAGAAGGCGGCGCCTCCAGAGCCGACGATCCCGCGCGTTCGGCAGGCTGCAAGCGCGCGCCGGACGGCGAAGCCGCAGGCGCCTGCCGCCAAATCAGCTGATCAGCTCGAGCCGGCCAAGGTCCAGCCTCAGGCTCGACGGTCCCCGCGGACCAAGGCGAGCACGCGATGATCCCGATCGAGGATCTCATTCCGCACAGGCCGCCTTTTCTTCTCGTCTCCGAGATCTTCGAACTGGTGCCGGCCACATCGGCACGCGGCTGTTGGCGTCTTACCGGCTCCGAGGAGTTCTTCGCCGGCCACTTCCCGTCGAACCCGGTCCTGCCCGGCGTGCTCATGGTCGAGTCGTTGGCCCAGCTCGCCGCCGCGGCCGTTCTCGCCGACGAGCGCTATCGGGACCGGCTTCCGCTTTTCGGGGGCATCGACAGGGCGCGCTTCCGCCGTCAGGTCCTGCCCGGCGAGACCTTGGATCTCGAAATCTCGATCCGTCGTCTTTCGGCACGAGCTGGGAGCGGGCAGGGCGTCGCTAGCGTTGACGGCCAGGTCGCGTGCGAAGCGGACTTGCTGTTCGTTCTCGCGCCTCGCACAGGCTGAGAGGGGGACCGGTGAGGATTGCCACCTGGAACGTGAACTCGATCAGGGCGCGGCTCGACCGGGTCGACGAATGGCTCGAGGGGATGCAACCGGATGTTTGCTGTTTCCAGGAGACCAAGGTCGCCGATGCCGCCTTTCCAGCGGAGCGGTTCGTGGAGCGAGGTTATGAGGTCGCCCATCACGGCGACGGCCGCTGGAACGGAGTCGCCATAGCATCGCGAGTCGGACTCGCTGATGTCGTCCGCGGCTTTTGCGGAGACGCCGGGGTCGAGGGCGCCGAGCCTCGCCTGATCAGCGCCACCTGCGGCGGCGTGCGGGTCATGAGCGTCTACGTGCCGAACGGGCGGTCGATAGAGAGCGAGCACTTCGCCGCCAAGCTGGCCTTCCTCCGCCGGTTGCGCGAGCACCTCGATGACAGCTGCAACCCGGAGGGCGCGGCCGTGCTCTGCGGAGACTTCAACGTCGCCCCGACCGATATGGACGTCTTCGACCCGGCTCACTTCGAGGGTTCCACCCACGTGACCGCCGAGGAGCGCGAGGCGCTCGCGAACGTGCTGGGCTTCGGGCTCGTCGATGTGCTCCGCGCGGCCTACCCCGACACGCCGGGGCTTTTCAGCTGGTGGGACTACCGGGCCGGGGACTTCCACGCGGGACGTGGCATGAGGATCGACCTCATCCTGGCGACGCGGATACTGGCCGCGGCCGTGGGCTCCGCCCTTGTCGACCGGAACGCCCGCAAGGGCCAGCAGCCGTCTGACCACGCGCCGGTGGTCATTGACGTCAATTATCCCTGCTGACGTCCTATTATCTCAAAGAGGTGTTCGAGCGCTCAAGGTAGTCACACGGTGACGTTGCGCGCGAAAACCGAAGACGGTAGACTGTGAGGAGCGGGACGACCATGGTTGGGGGTGGGTACTTGTCATTTCACGGTCGGAGGGAATGGCAGCGCCACCGGCGCTCCGGTGTGGGACAGCCGCGCCGGAGTGGGCGGTTGACGCAACCCCGCGATGACTCCGGGTTCAGCATCGTCGAGTGCGTGGCGGCCATCGCGGTGCTGGCAATCGTGCTGGTCCCGACCATTCGCACCGTGATCTACGCGCAGCAGGCGACGAACTCCGAACGCATCCAAGGCGAGGCCGCGGCAGCCGCAACACAGGCTTTGGAGAACCTCGAGGCGGAGGTGCAACAAGGCACCATTCCCTTCGGGCACTCGACTCAGGTTGTGATGGCTGGGACCGACCGCTTGACGGTCAACCTGGACTTCACGATCACCACGGCGGGGGCATCGAGCACGGTCTGTTCGACCGCGTCGAACGGAGCCCTGCCCGACATGTGGGTTGCGAAAGCGACCGTGTATTGGGGACCCGAGGTGAACAACGGCTGGCCCAGGATGCAAGGCGCGCCTCCGTTTACCGAGACTACCGAGTTGGCAGCGGGCGTAGCTGGGGCCCTCAGCGAGTCCGCGGGTGAGATCGCAGTACCGATCGTGAACGCAAGCGGCGCGGCCTATACGTCGAGCCCAGTGACGGTGACGCTGTCGCCGAGTTCGACCCCGTCGTCTGTGCCAACCGGGGACGTCACCTCCGGGACCGAAACTACCCAGACCGGATGTGCCGTCTTTCTGGATGTCGACCCGAGCTCTTCGCTGACCTACACCGTGTCCGTCAACAACTCGGCCAACAGTGCAGGCGGTGCCAACGGCACAGAGATAATTGACACGCTCGAGCATTCTTACGACAACCCTGCGCAGATCGCGGCCCAAACGGGCATCACCGCCCAGATCGGTGAGCCGACATTGACCTCGCCGTTCACCGTCGGCGTGGCGGCCCCAGTTACGGTCAGCTTCGCCACCGTCGGGAAACCGACTGTGGCGGCGGCAAGCCCGATGCCCGTCACCGTCGCGAACGACCCCGGACTCGGGACCTCTGCCGGAGCCGACGACTACGTCTTCCCGACCTTCCCTTCGGGCACCATGTACCTCTTCCCCTTCTCGGCGACCTATACGGCCTGGGCAGGTGACATGCCGAACAGCAACCCCGGTGCCTCGGACTGCGCTTCGGCCCTCTGTTATCCGACGGCGCCCGCCTCGGCGACAGCCAGCATCTCAGCGTCGAGCTCAGCCGCCTCGTCGGTGACGCTCCCCGTTTACGACCTGGTGCTGAAGCTTTCCACGACAATGCCTACTGGCGATCAGCTCACCGCCACCGACACCAGTTCCCCCGGCACCGTGTATAGGCTCAACGCCCCATCGGGCACAGCGGACGCTACGGGCATGCCTTTAGGGGAGTACGTGGTGGGGGACACGCTGGGCGATGCCACGAAGATTTACGTTTGGGTGGCTTACGCCGGTGTCTACTATTCGACGACCGGGATGTCGACGCCCACATCGGGAACGCTCGCCGGGTCGTCCGGCGTGCCGGTGACGATATGAGGCCTTTCCGTCCGGCTCCGACCCAAGCCGGCGATCGTCGGTCTGTCGCATCGAGGGACGATGGGTTCACCTTCATTGAGACGTTGATAGCGCTGTTCATTTTTTCCATCATCGCGTCAGTCACCTTTGTCGTGGTCGGACAGATGCTCAGCCAGGTGAACGCCATAACCGATACCGTCTCGGGCATCCAACAGGTGGGCCAGGCCGATCAATCTTTGATTCCCTACCTTCGCGGAGTGACCTCTTTTTCTTCGGCCACGAGTACTTCGTTTGCGGCGACCAGCGACATCGGCTTTAACACGTCCACCGGGACTACGAACAGTGACGCGCTGACCGCTACGGTCACTTCTGGCACAAAGGACTCCACCATTCAAGTGTCCGTGAACGGGAACGTGCTGGGCGAGTATTACGTGATCTCGAACTCGAACACGCTTGGGTTCACTTACTACAAGGACAACGGCTCGGGAGGGCTGACGGCCTTGAACTCGGTCGCGAGCCCGACAGTGCCGACGTGCGCGCTCGGCGAGATCTCCGCGGTCGAGGTCGACATCGAATTCCTCGTCGGGCCGAAACGGGGCACCGAAGGGTTCGCCGCGGACGCGCCGTCGACGCTCCATACCATGATCTACATCAGTAATCCCGTTAACTCGTCATCTACGACGACGTCGACCACGTGTCCGGAGTGAGAAAGGTGTTCAGGATGTTGGTCCGACCGTTAGCGACTGAAATCGCCACGCGAAAAGGGCGCGGGGCCGGAAGGTCCGGCCGCAAATGGGCTCGGTTGGGCCGTTCGGAGGGCGAGAGCGGCCAGGCGATGGTCATGGTTCTGATCCTCGTGGCAGTGCTGACCATTGTGCCTTTCGTGATAGCCCATGATGTGGACACCGAGTACCCGCTGCTTACGAGCGAACTCCACTTCCAGCAGGCGCAAGTCGCGGCGGAGGCGGGAGTGCAGCACTATCGCAACCTCCTCGACAACATTCCGAACTACTGGCAATACTCGAGCACAAACCTGCCGCCCTCGAATGAAACCGATACCGCTCTGGCCGCGAACGGTTGGAATTCCGTAGCCAGCAATTCGGATGAGTCGTACCACTACATTCCGAACACGAACTGCATCCTGACCACGGACTGCGCCGGCAGTTCCGACAGTGGCGATATGGTGCTGACAGTCACTGGCAGGGCGGGAACTACCGGCTACTACTCGTATTATTCTGTTGTCGCGACGTTCAACCTGTCGGGCTTACTGAACGACTCGTACTACTCCGACTACGAGCTGCTCGACCCGCTGGTGCCGAACGAGTATCCCACTGCCACCTATACGGACTGTACGGCCTGGGGTTCCGGTAAATGCACGGCCTCCACCACAGTGACGGTGTCCGAGACCCAGATACTGGTTCCAGCCGCGGACGACTACAGCACGATGAACATACCGGTAGCGAGCATGGACGATTCGCTCTTCATGGAGTTGTGCGGCTACGAGTCGTACCAGGAGAATGGCTACATCTCCAACGGGGCCACGGATGGAGCGGGCTCTATCAGCGACCCTAACGGTCCGACCTACAACGGGACAACTCCTTATTACGGGCCGTTCTACGGCGCTACCCCGATCACGGCAGGCAGTTTTACGTTGCCGGCCGGCACCAGCTACAACCCGACGGACAGCCTCCCCGCAATAGGGGGTTCCAACCAGGACCAGGCGTTGAAGTTCACGGACCCATGCACTGAGCCGTTCAACTTCAAGGGAGGCGAGAACTTCAGCGCAACGGTCTACACGAACGATCAGCTATATACCGACACCGAGAGCGACGGAGACCCAACCTTCCTGGGCGTGCCGCCATTGGACTCCGGTGCGAGGAACAATCCCAATTTGACCTACGCGTGGAACTGGCCCGGGTCTGCGAGCAAGGTCGTCAACGGAGTCACCGAGTACTACCCGAAGGGTTGGATCGATACCGCCGGTGGTGACCCCACGGACTTGACGTATGCATCAGTGACCGGCGGCCTGCAAACTTTGCCGCAGTTCGATAGCTCCCTCAAGGCGTACGCCGACGGAGAAGATGGCAACGGCTGCCTGTTCACCGGACCGACGATGATCGAGTTCGTCAAACCAGCCGCGGCTGGAGGCCCGTCCACGATGAACGTTTGGAGTCCTCTAACCCAGTCCAATAGCGCCTACGTGAACTCGACAACGTACACGTCGACCGCTAACTGCGGGACCTACAGCCCTTCGTCGCCTTGGCAGACGGGAGTGGCGCTCCCGCCCGACGGGGTCATCTACGTCCAGAGCGTCCCCTCGAACACGCAGGACGCCAATTACGCGTCGAGTGCGGCTCCCAGCGGGTCGCTCTCGTCATCTTGCCCAACGACCACCTCTGGCTGGACTGCCGCCAATCCCTTCCTCTTGCCGTGTGCCGACTATGACGTGATCCAAGGCACGCCGCCCGTAGCCAACGAGTGCCTGGATCCGTATACGCCGCTGTGGTCCTCAACCTGGTTGGCGACGCCTGCCGCGAGTCAGTGCCCGGCCGGGAACATCGGTGAGGGAGACGCCATCATCGAAGGTGAGCTGAGCGGGCAGATCACTCTCGCGAGCGACGCGAACGTGCTGATCAGCAGGGATGTCACTTACGCGTGCGCCGATGGGACCGGGGGTGCTTCTGAGACGATCCCCGCGGCGTGCAGCAGCACCACTCAGTCTTCGGACAACATTCTTGGTGTCGCCGCGAACGACGACATCGTAGTTAGCCACCCGACGGACCAGAGCGGCAACGGGTCACCGGGCTGGGTGTCGTCCGCGCCGATTTCCTGCGGCACGCAGGACGGTACGACCCTTACGGCAGCGATTTCATCCGGTGCGTCGGCGGCGACGCTCAACTCCTATGTCGCGCCGACCTGCGACATGCAGAACCCGATTGCGGACATGGCCGCAGTTGCACTCGGAGGTTCGGTCGGAGTCGAAAGCTACGACCAGACGGATGCGTTCTATAGCAACGGGTCCACCTCGGGGGGTGGCTTTTATCTGAACGGCACGGACATCAGCTTCTTCCGTGGACCATTCGGTACGTTCAACAACACCGCGACCGTAACTGGGTACGAGAAGGAGCTCAGCTATGACACGCGGCTCGGTTATATCACTCCGCCGTTCTTCCTCGGCGCGATCTCATCCATCTGGGATCTGACGAGCACTGTCGTTTGCGGCACTCAGAACGCTTATGCGACAGGATCCTGTACCCAGGTGAAATAGGACCCCGTGTCGCCGCGGCTCTCCCGCCGCGGTCAGTGGACGGGCAGGCCCCAGAGGGGAAACCAGCGCTCGAGGTCGGGCTCCATCGCCAGGTCCGTAGTGAGTGTCACGCTCAACAACCGCTCGCGATCAGAATCGCGCCTTTCCTTTGTGGGTAGGGGCACGAAGGGGTAGAAGGTTCCTCGCTTGTACAGGTAAACGAGATAGGTGCCCGCCACCGTCGAGGCACCGGTGGCGGCGGTGGGGTCAGCCGCCCCGCCTGGAACGGGGGCGAAACCGAAGACTGAGCACAGCAATTGCGGTCCCCAGCCGTGCTCCTCGAGGGTGGTGTTGACGACGTGAACGTGATTCACGAGGTCCCCGAAGTCGTCATCCGCGATGACGACCCACCGGTATCCGTACGAGTCGGATTGCTCCTGGATCTTGGCCTCGTCTCCCAAGTCGAGCAGTTGCTCGACCTCGGTGGCAGTCTCGGCGAACGGTTGCCCTGTGGCCGGCTTGAAACACACTCCGGCCTGCCCTGTCGGCCGCAGTCCTAAGGACGCTTCGAGAGTTATCTCGGCACCGGGGAGCCCGAAGAGATGGTCAAGATCAGGCTGCGCAGGCTTGGTCCTTCCCAGGAGAACGTCGAACAGTTTCACGCTGCCTTACCCATCTGGGCTTCAAGCTCTGTCAATTGCTTGAGGCGGCGCTCGAGCGTGGGGTGGGTGGAGAACAACGTCGAGAGGCTGACGCCCTTCGCGAAGGCGGGGGCGAAGAAGAAGGCGTTGAAATGCTCCGCCGCCCGGAGGTCACGCGTGGGGATCCGTGCCATCTCACCGCTCACCTTCACGAGCGCCTGCGCGAGCAGTCGTGGCTGGCCGATCAGGATCGCCCCGGACCGATCCGCGGCGAGCTCCCGATAGCGGGAAAGCGTCCGGATCAGAAGGAAGCTGATCGCGTAGACGAGAGCCGAGACCAGGAGCATGCCGAGCTCGAGGATGGCCAGTTGGCCACCGCCACCGCCACCGCCGCGACCGCCTCCCCGTCCGCCACCGCCTGCGCCGAATCCACCGAACAGCCCGGCGTAGGCGAGCACACGGGTAAGAAGTCCGGCCAGTATGCCGAGGAAGCTGGCAATGGTCATGACGGCGACATCGCGGTGGGCGACGTGCGACAGCTCATGCGCCAGCACCGCCTCCAGCTCAGGCTCGTCCAGGCGGCGCAAGATGCCGCTCGTGACGCACACGACGGCGTGCTTTTGGTCACGGCCAGTGGCGAACGCGTTCGGCATGTCGACGTTGGCGATGGCCACTTGTGGCTTGGGCATGTCGGCCATGGCGCAGAGCCTGTCGACCACGCCGTGGAGCTCCGGTGCCTGCTCGCGCGTCACTATCTTCCCACCCATCGAATACAGCGCTATACGGTCCGAGTAGAAGTACTGCACGAACAACAGGACGATCGCGATGACGAGGATGAAGACGAGCTTGACGCCGACGATGAAGAGCACCGTGACGAAGGCGGCGTAAAGAAGCCCCAAGAGGAAGACCGTTGTCATCATGCGGGCCGTGAGTCCACGGTCCGCGGGAAAGCGGGTGCGCGTCGACAACTGGCTCAGGACTCCGTCACATCTTCTGACGCGAGGAGCTCGCGCAGCTCGTCCAGGGACGCGCTCTCATGAGGGAGTGTCAGGTCCGACGGTACGAAGCGGTCCGTAGCGACCGGCGTTCCCTTGAACCTCACCTCTTGAACGAGGCGCGCGAGCACGTCACGGAAGACCGGCTCATCTCCGGAATCAAGGGCCGCGACCAGTCGCTTGTCGAGCTCCTCGAGTGTCGCAATCTGACTGTCTTGTAGCTCGAACTGCCCTTCTCCAAGGATGCGAACGATCATGACGCGCTCCCGGGCTCGTCAAGCGAGAATGGGTCAGCCGGGGCGGTTGGCGCTGATTTGGCTGGCGCCGCGCCCGCCACAACCTCGCCTTCAGCTGGTTCCTCGGTCGCACCTGCGGCACCGGCGTTGCCGGCGCCGAGCTCACCACTCGGCGTGGCCGCCTGCTGGCCGAGCTCGCTCTTGAGCGCAGCTAGCTGGAGCTCGACCTGCCCGGAGGACGCTCCCTTGTCGAGTTCTGCTTGAAGAGGATCGGACGACCCCGACAGGTCTGTGAGAGTCCCCGACGCGAGCAGCTCGTCGACCGCGCCCGCCCGGGCCTGCATTTGGGCGATCTTGTCCTGAGCCCTCTGCATGGCGAGGCCTGTGTCGCTCATCGACTCAGATATGCCCGAGACTGCCTCGCCGATGCGTGTCTGCGCCTGGGCGGCGGTGTAGGAGGCCTTCAAGGTCTCCTTCTGCGTACGGAAGGCCTCGACGCGCGCCTGGAGCTGTTGCGTAGTCGCCTCGAGTCGCTCCTGCTGCTGGGCCAGCTGATCGTGCTGAGTCTTCAGTCCCTCGAGCTGCGTCGCTATCCCGGATCGCCGAGTCAAAGCCTCGGTGGCCAAGTCCTCGCGGTTTTGCGCGAGCGCCTGGCGCGCCTGGTCCTGCAATTTGGCCGCGGCCTGCTGTAGCTGCTGTGCCTGCAGTTCTATGCGCTTCTTGGCGGTAGCGACGTCGGCGAGTCCCCGCTTGACCTGTTGAAGCTGCTCGATCTGCTTCTCATAGGAAAGATCGAGCGTTTCGCGGGGGTCCTCCGCCTTGTCGAGGACTTTGTTCGCCTTTGCCTGGACGATGTTCGTCAGGCGCTTCATCACACCCATTTGAGCTCCCTTGCCGTCTCGTACCCAGCATAGGCGGGCGAGCGCCGCGAGGATCACCGCGCCGATAGGGTGACGGGGCATGGAAGACAGGCTCTGCATACTGGCCCTTCACGCCCATCCCGACGACGAGGCGTCCAAGGGAGCGGGGACCATCGCCAGGTATCGCGCCGCGGGCGTACACACGGTCTTGGTCACCTGCACCGGCGGTGAGGAGGGCGACATCCTCAATCCCGTGATGGACACCGCCGAAGTGCGTGCCGATATAGCCGCAGTACGCCGCCGCGAGCTGGATCAGGCAGCGGGCATCATTGGCTACTCAGAGGTCGTGCTGCTCGGATATCGCGACTCGGGCATGCCCGGCTCTGAGGCGAACTCAGATCCGCGTGCGTTCGCAGCCCGCCCCCTCGCCGAGACAGTGGAGCGTCTCGTAGCCGAGATCCGCCGCGTGAGGCCACAGGTGGTCATCACCTACAGCGATGGTCGTGAGCACTACCCCCATCCCGACCACATACGCGTGCATGACATCTCGGTGGAGGCCTTCGACGCCGCAGGCGACGCGGGAGCCTTCCCGGGTGCAGGAGAGCCGTATCAACCCTTGAAGATGTACTACTCGGTATGGTCGCATCGTCGGATCGTGGCCACCCACAAGAAGTACCTCGAGCTCGGACTCGAGTCCCCGTTCGACGAGGACTGGCTTGAGCGCCCGGCGGAAGACGACAAGATCACGACCTCAATCGACTTGGCTGGCTTCGAGGACGTCAGTCGGCTGGCGCTGCTCGCGCACGCGACGCAGGTTGATCCGAAGTCGAAGTACTGGTTCGGACTGCCCCCCGAGATAATGCGGACAATCCACCCCTACGACGACTACATACTGGCGCGCAGTCTGGTCGACACCGAAGTTCCTGAAGAAGATCTGTTCGCCGGGGTCGACTGACCTCCGAGTGGATAAGATCCGCCCGCGGCGAGGATGAACAAGCGGCACCGGGGGAGACACCACCGGCACACTGAGGAGGCAAGACATGGCCAAGTGGCTGACCCAGGAGTGGCTCGACGAGGGCAGGAAGCTGGCTGCGGGCCAGCCGGAACGCCCGGGCGCGTCCGCCAAGCTGCAGTACGTCATTACTGACGGCCCAGCTGGCGACATCCGCTACTACTGGGTGCTCGAGAACGGGAAGCTCCTCGAATCGAAGCTTGGTGACCTTCCCGACGCCGAAGTGACGTTGACGGAGACCTACGAGGACGCCATGCGCATCCAGAAGGGGGAGCTCGACGCCAACGCCGCCTTCATGCAAGGGCGCGTGAAAATCGCGGGAAACATGGCCAAGCTCATGGCGATGCTGCCGATCACGAGTTCGGCGGAGTACAAGCAGCTCGAAGTCGACACCCTCGCTATCACCGAATTCTGACCGGCTGCGACAATCGCCGCCGCGGGCCAGTCGCGGCCCGCAACGAATAGTCGAGACCCGTCAGCAAGCGCGCATGAGCGCCCGGAGGGCGCGGTAGCCGACGAGGGTCACGTGGGCGGTACGCGCCGCTTCGGTCAGCGCGGCCGGATCGCTGAGCAAGCCGTGGTCAGCAGTGCGCGCTTTCCAGTCGGGGGCGGCCGCGCGCAGTTCAGGTGTGTCGAGCGCGGGGCGCAGTCGGAGTTCGGTTACTCCGGGCTCGAGACCGGAGAGCACCTGGATGGCTTTTGACTTCGCAGTCGACCCGTCACCACCGGCCGCGCTGCCGGCCAAAAGCACGTGGTCCGGTGAAACCACACCCCTATCGGCAGCGAGAGCGCGGAACGGGAAGCCGGCCAGGAGCTCGGCGGACGCGTCGGGGAGTCGAAGGGGTAAGGAGAACTCCTCGGCCAGGTCCAGGAAGGCGTCGAAGAACTCAGGCTTGAGCTGGATGGCGTCAAGATGCGCGTCGAGATGGCTCACGTCAAAGCCCCAGTAGATTGCCCTCTCAAGCTGGGCTCGGCACTCTCGACGCACTTCGTCGAGGTCCGCGTGGTCCCACAGGTCGACGGCCGTTCGAGGGAAGCCGCCGTCTCCGTCGAGCAGGGACGGGGCCTGGGTGATTGGCCCCCATCGGTACAGGTCGTGCTCGGCATTGAGAGTGAGACCGACGCCGATGTCCTCGCCTCGGTACTGAGCCGCGGCATCGCGCGCCCAGGGCGCAGGCACGAGCAAGGTCGCTGTCGTGGCCGCCCCGCTGCGTAGCGCCTGGTAGATCGCGGCGTTCCCGGCCTGGAATACTCCGAGCTCGGCGCAGCTCAGCACGAGCACGCGGTCTTCGGGGTTGCCCCCGAGTCGCTCAACGAGTGTCTTCACGAGACCGACGGTAGTCGGACTGCGTGAGGCGAGCGACCATAGATCGCGCTCGACGGCCGCACGTCGCCAAACACGGTTGGCCGCCTATGCGCCCGAATCGGAAAGTGGCACACTGGCGTCATGGTGATATCAGGAATTTTGGCCTCGGGTGACGTTGTCGGCGGGATCATTGGAGGCGTAGTGGTGCTCGCGGTCGTCGCGACGATCGTGCTCCGGTCCCTCTTGACGGTCGTGACCGAATACCAAAGGGCAGTGTTCTTCCGTTTCGGGCGCATCAAGGACGCTGCCAAAGGACCGGGGCTGATCTTCCGGATCCCGGGAGTTGACCGCGTCGTCAAGGTGAACCTCCGGGTTGAGGTGGTTGACATCCCGCCTCAATCCGCCATCACGGCCGACAACGTCACTTTGCAGGTGGACGCCGTCGTTTATTTCCGGGTGCTTGACCCAGTGAAAGCGGTCGTCGGTGTGGACAATTTCCGGCTCGCGAGTCAGCGGATCGCCATGACCAGCCTGCGCTCGATCATCGGGCGCCACGAGCTCGACAATCTCCTTGCACACCGGGACGACATCAACAACGAGTTGAAGGCACAGATCGCACTGTCGACGCAGGGCTTCGGCGTCGAAGTGCATGAAGTCCAGATCCGCGACATCACTCTTCCCGCCGAACTGATGAGGGCGATGGCTCGTCAGGCCGAGGCGGAACGGGAACGCCGAGCCAAGGTGATCGCCGCAACTGGTGAGTTGGAAGCGTCGCGGGAACTCTCCGAGGCTGCGGCAATGTTGGCTTCGGAGCCCGGATCGATGCAGTTGCGAGCGTTGCAGACCCTCGCGGAGGTCGCTACGGAGCACAACTCCACTCTGATCTTCCCGATACCGATCGAGCTGCTCGAATATTTCAGGCGCCCAGCCTCGGCTGATGACGTCGTGCCGTTCGCCGTGCCGCCCTCTGGCTCCACCGCGATAGGCACCAAGACTTCGGAAACGGACTCCCCGGCGGAGCCCAACTCCTGATCTGAGCGCGCGTCGAGCAGTTCGCGATTAGTCCGCTCGACTCCTGCTCAGCCGCGGTCTCGGTCAAGAGGGACGATGCGTCTCCCTATTCGGCCGAGAACCAGCCCGATCACTATCCCGCCAATTACGTCGGATGCGTGGTGGATCTTCGTGTGCACGCGGCTGAGGGCCACCACGATCGCCAGCGCGTAGTAGAGGGGCGCCCGTCGCTCCTTTTCGGAAAGCAATGTCGCGGCACAAAACGCAGCCGTGGCGTGTCCACTCGGGAAGCTCGACGTCAGAGGCTGACGGAACGGCAGCGGGTGAGTCGCCATCGGTCTTGGTCGCCTCCGCTTGAACAAGGACTTGAGGCCGATGTTGACGACAACCGACTCGACGCCGGTGGCGATGATGGCGCGGAGACCGGACTTCGTGTCCCCGGGGCGGCCGCGCAGGATTCTCACCAAGCCGAGTGCGAACCAGACGAGCCCGAAGTCGCCGAGTGCCGAGGCGGTGTAGAAGACACGGTCGGCAGCCCTGTTCCCTCGCAGGCGAGCGAACAAACCGTCGACCATTGTGTCGAGGGCCTTTGTCCGTGGATGTCGGACGGGCGCGTCGAAGTCGGCGAGTGGGCTCATCACTGAAGGGGGCTTGTTGGGCCGGTGCCGCCTTCGCCTAACCCCGGAGTTGCCGTTGACTGTTCCGGGGCAGCGACGATGGGGGAGCCCAGGGTCGCTGCGGCGAGGGCGGGGTCACCTCCGAATGACGGACAGTAGGGCTTGAACGAGCAGTAGTCGCAGAGCTTCGACGGGTTGGGCTGGAAGGCGTCCAGGCGACATGCCCGTTCGATCGCGGCCCACACGCCGAGGGCACGTTGTCGAGTACCGCGCATCGCTTGGTCTGTTGGCACAGCGGAGATCACCACCCTGTCCCGGAGATACATGAGGCGGACGACTGCAGGTCTTCTGCTCAGTTCTGCCTCGCACATGAGGGCGTACATCTGGACCCCTCCGAGCCGGGAACCAGACTGCTCGGAGCGGGGTGCCCTGCCCGTCTTGTAGTCGACGACGGCCAGGGTGCCATCGTCCTGCTCATCGAGGCGGTCGATGATGCCCCGGACGATCACGCCCTCGAGGTTCGTACTCATGTGCTGCTCGAGCCCGACTACATGGACACTGTTCGGATCCTCGAGATCGAAGTAGTGCTCGACAAGGGTGAGCGCGTCTGCCAGGAAGGCGGACCTCCCAACCTCGTCGAGCCCGAGTCCGTCCAGCTCAGTGCCGTTGCGCATCTCTTCCCAGGCGGCGTCCAGACCTGCTTTTGCCGCCGCTCTCGATCTCGAGCCAATCGGGTAGTCGGCAAATAGCAGCTCGAGTGCCCGGTGGACCAGGGTGCCCTTCATGGCTGCGGGCGCGGGAGGTTCCGGCAGCTTCTCAATGACGGAGAACCGGAACGCGAGCGGGCAATTCGTGAATGACGTGATCTTCGACGGCGATAAGGTGGTCGGCAGCGGCAGGGCGACGATCGAGGAAACCATCGTCGTCAGGCTACGCCGGGGCTGTGTCCAGAGCCCGGATCACCGACTCTGCGACAGCCTTTGGGTCTTGGAGGGGTCCGAAGTGACCCATGCTGGGCAGCACTTCGAGGCGAGATTTCGCAAGGCGTGCCGCCAGCCGGCCGAGAGTCACCTGGTTAAAGTCTTCGCTCTCACTGCCACATGCGAGCACGACCGGGCACTCGATCTTGGCGAGTCCCGGGAAAGCGGGATTTCGGATGCCGCTTTCGTAGATTCGTGCCTCGGTCTCACCTCGGCAGCGGAGTAGGACCGTGCCGTCGGACAGGTCGACGAATCCAAATTCGACGTATGCGGCGAGGGCTTCCGGGTCGAGCACGTCGAGCGGCGGCTTTGAGGCGTAATTGTCGTAGGCCTCCTCGCGTGAGGCGAAGATCTCTCGCCGCTGTCGCGCTCCTCGGGCGAGCGGGCGCGAGAGATCCTGCTTATGGGGCCCATCGGGGTCGAACATCGCGGGCTCGAAGCAATAGAGGGCCGAAAACGTGCCGGGCCGGGCCTCCTCAGCGAGTAGCAGGGCAGCCGCGCCCGCTGAATGGCCTACTCCGACTGGGCGCTCCAGACCGAGCGCTTCGACCGAGGTGAGAACGTCAGTACCGAACTCCACCCAGTCAAAGCGGGCGTTGGCGGGCATGCCCGACTCGCCGTGTCCCCGAAGATCGGGCGCCAGGCAGTGGAGGCGCCGGGCGAGGTTGCGCGCGAGAGGGCCGAGCGAGCGACCGTGGAAGCTAGTGCCATGGACCAGGAGGGCAGGCGAGCCCGCACCTCCGAGGTCGTGCAGGGCCAGGCTTACTCCGTCAGGCGTTGTGGCTATGGTCGATGACACTGCCCGAGCAGGTTATCGGCTTCGACGGTGCCGTCGAGGGCACCAGGGATACGTCGGACGAGCAGAGCGCTCGTGGTCCAGGTGGATGCGGAGTTGGCTTCGTTCAGAGCCGCGACGACGAGTTCTCGTTCGCTCCCGGCAGGCCGGAGTCGGCCCGAAAGCAGTGTTCGCTGCAGTCTCAACCCCAGCGCGCCAGTCCCCCTCGATTGCTGACGAACGTCGTCTGAACCGCAGGCGACCCGCCAAGCGCTCACTCGAGCCTTCGGCCGGGCAAGAGACTGCAGGACGCGCTTGGTCATGGGCCGAAAGCGCGCCGAAGTTGGGTCGCCGCTGGGACACCAGAGCGAGTTGGCCGCTTAGGACTTACCTGTGGTGCGTTCGGCGGATCCAACGGTGAGCAGGAGCGATCGAGTGTCGCGGCACGGCGCGGAGGGCAGTCAACGGCTTGCGGCCCCAGGAGCCCAAAGAGGTTTCAGAACTAAGATGGCCTCGACATGCCGGGCGTCCTTGCGAGCTCGCTGCGGGATTTGCGTGCTTACCCTCGCTCTCTCTGGGTCCTTTTCATAGGCACCTTCGTGTACTGCGCCGGTTCTGGGTTGGCCTTCCCGCTCGAGGGGATCTACTTACGCACTCACTTGCACGCGTCCTGGTTCATGATTGCCATCCTCTTCGGACTTCTGAGCGTGCTGGCCTCGCCATCCCAGATTCTCGGCGGCGCCGTTACCGACCGGATTGGCCGACGCGTAACGATGATGACCTCAGCCATCAGCGGCATTGTCTGGTTCGTCGGCTTTGCCTACGCCACCCAGGCCTGGCAGGTCGGTGTGCTGGTCGTCGCAGAGACTGCTCTTGGTTGGCCCCTGTTCTTGACGTCGAGCAACGCCATGATCGCCGACGTTCTGCCGCAGGAACAGCGTGCGAACGCATACAGCTTGATTCGCACAGCGATGAACGTGGGTGTCGTCATTGGTCCGGCGGCGGGCGGCATTGCACTTGGCCTGGGGATGAGCTTTCGCGACATATTCCTTAGCGCCGCACTTGGCTGCGCTTGCTTTCTCGTGTTGATCCTGGTTTGGGTGGCGGAGACGAAGCCAGCTACGGCCAGCCAGAAGAGCGCAGCCAAACCACTCGGCTACAGCGTCGTGATGCGCGATCGACAGTTCCTGAAGTTCGCCACGGTGGCGCTCTTCACGTTGATCCCCTTCGGCCAGTTCGGAGCCATCTACGCGACCTATGTGACGACTGAGATGGGCGTGAAATACAGCACCTGGCCGTTGCTGCTGGCACTCAACGCGGGCATCGTGGCTGCCTTGCAGTTCGTTGCCATAGCGCTGTCGCGTGGGCGCGACCCGATGAAGCTCATGGCGCTCGCGAGCCTTCTTATCGCGATCGGGGTTGGCGGCGTGGCATTCGCGCATTCGCTCCGCACGCTCGTAATCCTCGTGGTCGTCCTCAGCATTGGTGAGATCTTCTTCTCGCCCATCGCTTCCTCGATTGTCTCCGACATGGCCCCTGAGGCGATTCGCGGGCGCTATATGGGAGCGTGGACGGTGATGTGGAACGGCGGCGCGTCCATGGGTCCGCTGATTGGTGGGTGTCTCATCGGTTCGATCGGTGGGCGCGGGGCCTTCGCAACCATGCTTGTGCTCGGTCTGGTCGGAGCTGCGCTTTTCATGATGCTCTCGAACGGCCAGCCGTTGAGGGAAATCACTCAGGAGGCGTCGCCAGTGGTGCGCGACGTCGAACGACCGACTTAGGCCCGGACCGCGGTCTGGAACGCAGGACGCCGGTACGGACGGGCGAGCCGAAAGCGGGGCCCAACAGTGGCATCAGTTCCGTCGAGCGCTTGTCACTAGCCGCGACTAGCCCAATCAGCGCCCGAGTCCGCCTGACTCGGACCCGCCGGCTTGATCCGCGCCACCGCAAGGCGCGGCGGCCTAAGTCGGCGCCGCGGTGTTGGTGGCCTGATGGCGCCAGGGGGCGCTGGCAGACTAGAAAGATCGTGCCATGCAACACCTCCTTTCTTCCTGGGGATACCTCGCGCTCGCCCTGCTGACGTTTTCGGAGGCGGCCTGCGTGCCGATACCGTCCGAGGTGACACTCGGTTACGCCGGATATTTGGCCTCCACGGGCAGGCTTGACCTCGCGGCCGTGATAGTGATTTCGATCTTCGGCGAGCTGCTCGGTTCGTTCGTCGGCTGGTCAATTGGTCGTTTCGGCGGTCGATCCCTCGTGTCCAGGTTCGGCCGCTACGTTCTGCTCACCAACTCCGATCTGGACAGGGCTGAACGCTGGTTCCGCAAGCGGGGTGAGCCGGCCGTGTTCTTCGGGCGCATCTTGCCCGTGATCCGAACGTTCATCTCGATCCCGGCCGGGGTCGCCGAGATGGGCTTGGTGCGCTTCGGCGCGGCCACTTTTGCTGGGAGCGCCGTGTGGTGCACAGCCATCGGCCTTGTTGCTTACGAGCTGGGCGGAGAGTGGACGAAGCTCACGAGGGGCTTCAGCGCGGCCGGCTACGTGCTCGCGGCTGTCGCAGTCGGCGCGATCGTCGTTTTCGTCATTCACCGTTTCTTGGCCGTGCGCCGGGAGCGGAGTGGAGCTCTCCGCTAGGCGTTGACGATGGGAGAGGCGGACGCTAGAGGCGGCGTCCTTCCTTGCGACGGACCGATCGTGGGCCTACGGTCGCCCTGGAGGACGGAGGCAGTGACGCACGCCATGGAGAACCGGGGCCGACCCACGGATCATCCTCTCGCCCGCGTCCTCGACGAGGCGGTGCAGCTGGCCCGACAGGCGGGTGAGCTCACGCTTCGACATTTCCGATCCGCCGGACTGGTCATCGAGCAAAAGGCCGACGGCACGCCGGTGACACAGGCCGACCGGGAGGCTGAGCGTCTGATACGAGAGGAGCTCGAGTCGCGGCATCCCGGCGACGGGATCCTCGGGGAGGAGGAGGTCGAGCGGACGGGCACGACCGGCCGCAGGTGGATCGTCGACCCGATCGACGGGACCGTGGCTTTCACTCACGGGGTGAGCCTCTATTCGAATCTGCTCGCTCTCGAGGACGAGCACGGCATCGCTGTGGGCGTGATCAACCTACCCGCGCTCGGTGAGACGATCTACGCCGCGCGCGGCCTGGGTTGCTACGTCAACGGAGCGCCAGCCAGGGTGAGCGAGCGCGGGGAACTGGACGGGAGCTTCGTCGCCGCGACGAGCTTGAACGACTGGGGTGATAAGGCCCTGTTGAGGGCGAAGAGAGCCGGTCTCCAGCTTCGCACCTGGGGGGATGGCTATGGTTACGCGCTCGTCGCGACAGGGAGAGCCGAGGCGATGGTCGACATGCACGCCGCCACATGGGATCTCGCCGCGATGCCGGTGATCATTTCGGAGGCGGGTGGGCGCATGACGGACCTGAGTGGAGCGCCAAGGCACGACGGTGGCTCAGGCCTGGCCTCGAACGGGCTCATTCACGAGAGTTTGTTGGGTTTGTTGGCCGAGTCATGACGTCGGGCCCACGGAAGGAGGCAGGCCGGTGAAACCAATTCTCGGGTCGCTGCTGGTCAGCGACATTGGTCTTCTCGTCACGAATCGGCCCGAGATCGGAGAGGGCGCCCTCGGCGCCATGCGTGGCGTTGACTTGGTCGTCGAGAACGGCACCGTTGTTTGGATCGGGGCCCACGGCGTGTCGCCGGCCGCTGACGAGATGCTGGATGCAGACGGGCGTTGCGTGATTCCCGGGTTCGTGGACTCGCACACGCACCTCGTGTTCGCGGGCGATCGCGTCGAGGAGTTCACCGCCCGGATGGCGGGAACCCATTACGAAGCCGGTGGGATAGTCACCACTGTCGCGGCGACGCGGTCTGCTTCCGAGTCTGCGCTCAGGCAATCAGCAGCGAGATTGGCGCGAGAGGCTGAGGTCCAGGGGACGACGACGCTCGAGACGAAGTCGGGCTACGGCTTGACGGTGACGGACGAGGCACGGTGCCTTGATGTGGCGGACTCGGTCGCCGAGGAGGTCACCTATCTCGGCGCGCATGTCGTCCCACCTGAGTTTCGCGGCAGGGATGAGGAGTACGTTGAGCTCGTTGCCGGGTCGATGATGGATGCCTGCGCTCCGAAGGCTCGCTGGTGTGACGTCTTTTGCGAAGAGGGCGCTTTCGGCGTCGATGCGGCGCGGAAGATCCTCCGCGCAGGAGTCGCCCACGGGCTTGGCCTCAGGGTCCACGCCAACCAGCTGTCCCGCGGTCCGGGAGTGCAGCTCGCCGTGGAGATGGACGCTGCCTCCGCGGACCATTGCACACACCTCGACGAGGCTGACGTCGCCGCGCTGGCGGGCTCCAACACGGTGGCGACTCTGCTGCCAGGTGCTGAGTTCTCGACGCGGTCGTCGTACCCGGATGCGCGTCGCTTACTCGACAGCGGCGTGGTGGTGGCGCTCGCGACCGACTGCAATCCAGGGAGCAGCTACACCTCGAGCATGCCGTTCATCGTTGCTCTGGCGGTTCGGGAGATGCATATGACGCCGGACGAGGCGGTGTTTGCGGCCACGGCGGGAGGCGCCCGTGCTCTTCGACGAGATGACGTAGGCCACCTCTCAACTGGTGCCCGTGGTGACTTGGTGGTGCTGAACGCTCTCACGCCTGCGCATCTCGCCTACCGTCCCGGCGTCGATCTGGTTGCCGCCGTGGTTCGGGCCGGTCGCGTCCTCGTCTAGCCGACCGCGAGCGCGGCGTGCCTGAACGCACCACGACACCTGCAGGCATTCCGCTTGTCATTTGGGCTTAAGCTGCGCAGACTGTGACCGACGCGACCGACCTCCCGAGAGCCGCGTCAGCCACGGACGCCACGCCGCCTCCGACCTCCGCGGACCTCGACCACTCCCAGGAGCCGTCCTCGCCCGACGTTCAGGTCGAAGACCTCGCTCCCGCGAGTCGTGACGGGGAAGCACCCGCTACGGTTGTCGAGGCCTCGGGGACCACCGCGACCGGGAGCAATCGAAGCCGGACGCGACAGGTGGTGGAATGGGCGGTCGTCGTCGTCCTCGCGATGCTCATCGCGGCGGGCCTCAGGGCGTTCGTGGTCCAGGCCTTTTTTGTGCCCACGGGGTCGATGGTGCCGACGCTCCAGATAGGGGATCGCATCATCGTCGTCAAGGTCGGTTACACGATTCATCGCGGCGACATCGTCGTGTTCCGACGGACGCCGGCTGACGTCTACACTCCGGACGCCGATCTGGTGAAGCGGGTCATCGGGATGCCTGGAGAGACGATCTCCTCGCGCGGGGACACGGTTCTCATAAACGGTCGGCCGATAGCGGAGCCGTGGCTGCCGCCCTTGACCGGGCCTTGCGCTGAGCCCGCCTACGACATCAGGCCGACCAAGATCCCGCCCGACAGTTATTTTGTGATGGGCGATTGCCGCGGTGACTCAGAGGACAGCAGAGCCTGGGGTACTCTGCCGGCGTCTTACATCGTCGGCAAGGTAGTGGTCATCGTCTGGCGATTTGGCCGGCCGTATTTCCACTGGTTCTGAGGCGCTCCTTTCAGCTTTCTTGGCCGGTCTGTTCGCGCGATCGCGGAAGGCTGCGGTGACGCGACTTCCGGAGCTGGCTGCGGCAGAGTTGAAGAATGCCGACACCATCCGACGCGCCGTGGCCCACGCCACCCCGCGGGCGGCAGGGCACCCGGGTAGGGGTGCCGGTGGGCCAGCAAGCTGACCGCGCGGCGGTGATCGCGCGCCGGTGCCGAGCGCGGCGCACCGCGGCCCGAAGGCGGAGGCGGCTTGTTGTGTGTCTCGCTTTCGCGTCGATCGCCATTGCGGCCACCCTCGGCGCGACGCTCGGCTCACATGGCAGTTCGGGTCCCAGGCTCACCCCACTCCAAGCGCGGATCGTCTCGCTCGCGAACGGCCAACTCGGGTATAGGACCGACCCGCCTGACTCCTACTGCAACCGGTTCAGCGCATTCTGGGGTGCGGGTGCGGCCGACTGCCCGAACTCGAACCGCGAGGAGCAGTGGTGTGCGGACTTTGCGGCTTGGGTGTGGCGCAAGGCGGGTGTCAGTTTCGACTACGGCCTAGGTACCGGAGAGATCAACGCGGCCTCCGTGAGCTTCTATCTGTGGGCAGTCGCGCACCATACGTGGCACCCGGTTGGGTCCGGGTACGTTCCCCGGGCGGGGGACATTGCCGTCTACGGACTCGACCTGCAGACGATGGAGGCACAGCACGTGGCCGTCGTGGTGAGCTACACGCCTGGGGCAAGAGGGCCAAATGTGGTGAACGGCGACGGCGAGCGGACCGGCTTCAGCGTCGTCGAGGTTGGAGAGGACCAGTACAAGGCCGATCTCACAGGCGATGGAGGCCAGTTGTCCGGTTACGTGTCGCCGCCGCCGGTGCGGGGCCACAAGCGCGCGCGAAAAATCGCCGCCTCTTAACAAGTCCACCGCTCGGAACTCCGCTCCAGTGTGGAGGCTCCTGTGGGTGGGCCTGCGAAGAGACTCCGGGGCTCTCGATCGTGGTCGCCGGCTTGCCTAGGGGCGGGCTCGTGGTCGCGCGTCAGCGGTCACGTCTTGCCACAGCCCAAGCGACGGGCGAGCCCCGGACGAGCAGCTCGATGACCTCGGGTCGACGGGACTAGTGTGACTCCGGCGAGCCTCTGGAGAGGGAGTGCTCGCGCTGGCTCGGATCCGCGGCCTGAGAGGGGCCGCGGCGAGACGAAGGAGATAACTTGAACTCCGGAGACACGGCTTGGCTGTTAACAAGCGCGGCCCTGGTGCTGTTCATGACCGTGGGCTTGGCCTTCTTCTACGGTGGCCTTGAGCCCAGGCGCAACGTGCTGCACATGCTGATGATGAACTTCTTCACGATCTCGATCGTGACGGTTGTGTGGTCGTTGATCGGGTTCACATTGGCCTTTGGGCCCGATGTCGGCGGCGGCTTCATCGGGAACCTTCACTACGCAGCGCTCACGAACATGAACGGAGTCTGGCCCGGGACGCACATACCCAAGCTCGTGTTCATGGCGTACCAGATGATGTTCGCGATCATCACCCCGGCGCTCGTGAGCGGCGCGTTGGCCGGGCGACTCAAGTTCCAGGCCTGGATCGCGTTCTGTATCGGGTGGAGCCTGATCGCGTATCCGCTCATCGCCCACTGGCTGTTCGACCCTTCCGGTTGGCTCTACGTCATGGGCGCTCGCGACTTCGCTGGTGGAGCCGTGGTCCACGCCAGCGCCGGTTTCTCGGCGATCGTCATGGTGCTCCTCCTAGGCCCGCGCGCCAAGAGAGCCGCTGACGCCTACATGCCTCACAATGTGCCGCTGGTCCTGCTCGGGGCTGGGATCCTCTGGTTCGGTTGGTTCGGCTTCAACGCCGGTTCTGCGCTCGGCGCGGACCAGCTCGCCGCAAACGCGTTCACGGCCACACAGCTCGCGGCCGCGTCGGCGTCCATCGTCTGGGTGCTCATGGAGCAGGCCTTTACCGGGAAGATGACGGTGGTCGGGCTGGCGACCGGAGGTGTCGTCGGATTGGCGACGGTCACTCCTGCATCAGGCTTCATCGGACCGATGCCCGCACTGGCCGTCGGTGCTATCGCAGGCGTTGTCTGCTACATGGCGACGCGGGTGGCAAAGAAGTTCCCCCGCTTCGACGACTCCTTCGACGTTGTGTCTTGTCACGGGATCGGCGGGTTCTTGGGGATCCTGCTCCTCGGTGTGTTCGCGGACTACGCGAGCAACCCGAGTGGGCTCACCGGCAGCACCGGAGGGCACATCAAGGGCCTGATATTTGGAAATGCCGCTTTGCTCGGGCACCAGGTGATAGCAGTGCTCTCGGTAATCGCCTTGTGCATGGCGGTGACCTACGTTCTCGGCATCATCATCAAGGCCACGATTGGGCTCCGCGTGGACGAGCCGGAGGAAGTTACGACCGGGCTGAACATCGCCTTCGACCCAGTCCCGTACGAGGTGTGAGTTAGACGGCTTTCGTGCCGGGCGCCACGCGAGTGGCACCCGGCCTCAGCCTTATGTCTTGAGGTGGACAAATGCCGGGAAGGCACCCGGCCGCGCTCGTCGTCGCTGGTACCGCCAAGGTACTGCGGAGTCCCGATAGAGGCCTCCAAAGGGCCGTCAACAGCGCAGCGGCATCGGCGTTGCTTGTGATGTGCTGGACGAGCGAGCGCTCAGATGCCGTCTTCCGGCGAGGCAGCGCAGCTGACGCGACGAGACCGGGAACGGGCGCTGTGGGCGCGGCTGGGCGCCAGATGCGCCGCTGGGTTTCTCGGTCGCTCGATCGCTGCAGACCGCTCGTCGGCCGCGTCCACGCCGTTGCGTCGGCACCATTCCCCGAAGGCCCGATAGCGATACGGGGGCGCATTGCGCCAAGTGATCCTGAAGCCGAATCGCTTGGTCAGCGCCTCGTGCATTAGATGCATGCAATACGAGGCGAGCACGAGACAGGCGAATCCGAATCCCGCCACCGCATAGGCGCAGTCTCTGGACCAGCCCTGCCCGACGAGGAAGAGGACCAGCCAGACCGGGGCCGACCAGAAGCCCACGGTCGTAGCCGGACCGATGAGCAAGTGGAGACGCGCCGCCCTACGCCCGATCCGCGGTGACCACCTCGAAAGGAAGGCGCTTCTAGAGGGCATTAACTCACTTCCTGTGCGGACCAAGCGTGCGACTGGGCGGGAGGCTCCCTCCGAGCCACGGCTTGCCTGTGAAGCACAGCACCTTTTCCTGCTGTTCGGCAAGGGGCGAGGCTTCGCGACCCGGAGCGCGCGCGGCCCATGGCATTGGCGCTGCCAGCTCCGGGCGGTCGGAGGGACCCTTGACGCCGGTATATGTCGCCGCCGACGCCCGTAGCCTCAGCGGTAGAGTGAATCTGACGTCGTCTCTAACGACCTCGTCGTTCTCAGATGCTCCGCAGCGACAGGCCGTGAGGGGAGATATCGATTGGGTCCCCAGTCCGATACTGGGGCCCGGTTGGTCATCGCAGATGGTGGTTGTCCGGAAAAGGAGATCTGACATGGCGTTCCCCAGCGACCTTGAGATCGCGCGACAGGCACACCTCAAGCCGATTGCCGAGATTGCGGCGGGCATGGGGATCGACTCGAGACTGCTCGAGCAATATGGAGAGAGCGTCGCGAAGATCAAGCTGGAAGCCATAGCCGAGTTGGCCGACAGGCCGAAGGCCAAGTATGTAGTGGTCTCTGCGATCACCCCGACGCCCCTAGGCGAGGGCAAGACCACCACGATCGTCGGCCTCGGGCAGGCAATGCACCACATCGGTAAGAGCGCGACGATCGCGATTCGCCAGCCGTCGATGGGCCCGACGTTCGGGATCAAGGGGGGAGCGGCCGGTGGCGGCTACAGCCAGGCCGTGCCGATGGAGGCCTTCAATCTCCACCTGACCGGTGACATGCACGCCGTGACGGCCGCCCACAACATGCTCTCGGCGATGCTCGACAACCACCTCCAAAAGGGCAACGAGCTGAAGATCGACCTGCACAACATCACCTGGCGGCGCGTGCTCGACGTAAACGACCGAGCGCTTCGCAACATCGTCATCGGGCTCGGGAGCAAGTTGGATGGCGTACCGCGCCAGTCCGGCTTCGACATAACGGCCGCCTCCGAGGTGATGGCCATCCTGGCCCTGTCGACCTCGCTCAGGGACATGCGCGAACGCCTGGGTCGCGTCGTCGTCGGGTACACCGACGAGGGTAAGCCCGTGACCTCCGAGGACTTGAAGGGCGCCGGAGCCATGACCGTGATCATGCGCGACGCCATCAAGCCGAACCTGATCCAGACGATCGAGAACACGCCTGTGTTGGTGCACTCCGGGCCCTTCGGCAACATCGCCCATGGGAACTCATCGATCGTTGCCGACTTGATCGGGATCCACGCCGGCGACTTCCTCATCACCGAAGCAGGCTTCGGTGCTGACATGGGGGCGGAGCGCTTCTTCGACATCAAGTGCCGTGCCTCGGGACTGACGCCCGACGCGGCGGTGATAGTCGCCACGGTCCGCGCGCTAAAGGTCCACTCCGGCAAGCACAAGGTGGTCGCCGGACGGCCATTGCCGCCCGCCATCCTCGAGGAGAACCCGGAGGAGGTCCATCTCGGAGGCGCCAACCTGCGCAAGCAGATCGAGAACATCAAGATCTTCGGCGTGTCGCCGGTGGTTGCCATCAACGCCTTCCCCGGAGACTTCCCCTCCGAGCACGCGGCCATCAGAGAAATCGCCGCCTCCATGGGCGTGCGGGCGGCAGTGTGCACGAACTTCGCGGAGGGGGGCAAGGGAGCGACCGAGCTCGCCCAAGCCGTGGTCGAGGCTGCCGACGAGCCGAGCGACTTCCACCTGCTCTACCCGAGCGACGCGTCTCTTCGGGAGAAGATCGAGACAGTCGCGACGAAGGTCTACGGCGCGGACGGGGTCGACTATCTGCCCGCCGCCAAGACCCAGATCGACTCCTATGAGAAGAACGGATTCGGGAACCTGCCCGTGATCATCGCCAAGACACATCTGTCACTTTCATCGGACCCGTCGCTCAAGGGCGCGCCGACGGGCTGGCGAATGCCGGTGCGAGAGGCTCGCGCCTCGGTCGGGGCGGGATTCGTGTACCTCATCTGCGGGGACATGAGCACGATGCCGGGGCTGTCCACCCATCCAGCCGCGGAGATCATCGATATCGACGAGAACGGCGAGATCGTGGGGCTCAGCTGACGGGACCGGGTCTCGCTGTCGTCAGCCCGACTCGCCGCCGCCAGGCTTGAGAGCCCGGCCGCCTGCCGCCGGAGCGGGACCTAGGCGTCAGGCTGGTGGCGGGGGATCCTCACGATTCTTAGCGTGTCGGCCACCGGCTCGTGCTCGTACGGTGAGCCGGCGAGCACCACGACGACGTCACCTGGGGACGCGAACCCTGCTTCCACAGCCTCCTCGATGGCGCGCCAGATGCCGGCGTCGGAATTCCCCGACTGTTCCGAGAGAAGCGTTTGGACGCCCCAGCTCATCGAGAGCTGGCGGGCCGTTCGCTCATTCGGCGTCACGGCGACGATCGGCATGCTGGGGCGAAAGCGCGAGATGGCTCGGGCGGTAGCCCCTGACCTAGTGCAGGCGATGATCGCGGCCACGTCTTCCTCGAGTGCCGCGTGCCAGGCGGCGCCGGTTATCGCAGCCGTGATCCTTCGCAGCGGCGCGTCGCCTGACACCTCCTGCACACCCAAGCCCGCACCCCAGCCGAGGTAGTCGAAGTCGCGCTCGGCGCGTTCGATGATCCGTGACATCGTCACGACGACGTTGACCGGGTCTACGCCGATAGCCGTCTCCCCTGAGAGCATGACCGCGCTAGTGCCGTCCAAGACGGCATTGGCGACGTCGGTCACCTCGGCCCGGGTCGGCACCGTCGAGGAGATCATCGACTCGAGCATTTGGGTGGCGGTGATGACGGGTCGGCCGAAGCGCACCGCCGTGCGGATGATCCGCTTTTGATGGAAGGGGACATCCTCGAGAGGGAGGCGTATCCCCAGATCGCCCCGGGCGACCATCACGGCGTCCGCGCCCCGGACGATCGCATCGAGGTTCTCGATCGCTTCGCCGGTCTCGATCTTTGCCACGAGCATGGCGCCCGACGAGCCGATGGCATCGCGGACTGCCGCGACGTCTTCGGCGCTCCGCACGAAGGAGATGGCGACCGCCTCCACCTCCTCGGCCGCAAGCGACTTGAGTCTCTCGAGGTCCTCTGGCGTCGGGGTCGCGAGCTCCAATCGGCTCGACGGGACGGTCACCCCCGGCCGCCCGATGACCCTTCCACCGGATTGGACGCGGGCGGTAAGCCTGCCTCGGGTGCGCCCAAGTACGACGAGTGATATGCCCCCATCGCCCACCGCCACGACGTCGCCCTCAGTAAGGCTCTCGAGGACCTGATCGGCACTCACTCCGATGGTGGTCGCTGTGCTCGCGGGCGTTGTCGAGCCGGGTGCGAGGACAACCTCGGCACCTGTCTCGAGGACCGCGCCGCTCTTAGGGAACGGACAGCTGCGGATCTTTGGGCCAGGTAGATCAGGGAGGATGCCGACGTGAGGGGCAATGCTCCGAACCTGGCGCATGAGGGCGATCGCCTCGGCTGTCGTGCTGTGGGCGAATGAGACCCGGGCAACGTCCATTCCGGCGTCGACCAGGGCCGCCAGCGTGCGCGGGTTGCTGGATGCCGGTCCGATCGTGGCAACTATGCGCGTTCGGCGTCGCTGGGGGCGAGGCCGCCGGGCGCGAGCGACCACATCTTCGAGAAAGGGGAGCGTCCCGAAGCCGCCACGCGCTTGAAAGGGTTGCCGGGCCGTGCCGGAGGGTTTCACGCCATCAGCATGCCTGACGCGGCGGTCAGATTGTGTACACGTTCGCTCCGGCGAGACCGACGTCTCCGGTCATCGCTGCCTCGGCTGTCGCAGTTGAGAATTGGGAGGGAGCGTCGCTGCAGCGCGCTAGGGCGGCCGATCAGATAGGGAGCTTGTACCCCAGCACGAAGTCGAGCGTCACTCCGAACACCATGTAGATGAGCCAGAATCCGGTCCCCAGGCGGAAGAAACCGAGAGCGCGCTCCGCATAGGCGCCGAGGGTGGCGAAGTCGGGCTTCAGGCTCACGCAGAATTCGGTGACGTAGACGCAGGCCAGACCGATGAATATGCCGCCGACAGGCGCGTCGTGAGCACCGAAGAAGACAATTATTCCGAGCAACGAGATGAGAGCGAACGCCACAGACATCCCGACGTTCACGCGGGCGTCGCCGCCCTTTATGCGATTCCAACCGAGAGCGAACCAGTGAACTCCGAACGAGGTGAATGCCAAAGCAGCCATGTACAAAGGCTTCGCAGTGAACGTCCCGAAGAGCGTCAGCCCGGCAAACAAGTACATACCGGCGAGGAACTGCATGAAGCCGGGCATCCAAATGCCCCAGACCCCGCTCGCGTGATCAACGCTGTCGCTTCGCTTGGGGTAGCCGAACAGCTCCTGTGTCCCGTAAATCAGGTATCCAGTGCCGAGGCCCATGAATCCGAGCGCCAGCGGCGGAAAAGAGGACACAGGCAAGGTGACTGTGACAGCAAGAAGGGACACTTCATCTCCCGAATCGTCGAGACTTCAGGCGCGTGCCTCTTGGGCAACGCTTCCATCCCCACAAGTTGTCATGGGAGGGCGCGCCAGCCCCTCAAGCTATCTCAGCGGAATGATTCCAAGGCGGATGTGGAGGCGACGGGGATCCTCCATTCGGGAGAACCGAACTCAGGCCGGAGCTCCCGGCGGCGGCGTGGTCTCGGGCGCGGACAACCGCCCCAGCGCACGTAGACCATCGTCGATGGACAGCAGCGTCGTGGTCTTGAAGGCACGGACGTCGCCTCCGCTGCTGGCGGCCATGGACCAGGCCGCGATGGTGTTGCTGTCCGGGAAATCGACGACGCCCACTAGGTCATAGTCACCAAAGCAGAAGTACAGACACTCGATGGAACCTCCGAGCGCCTCTGCCGACGGCCTCACGCGTTCGATGACGCTTTGCGGTCCGCGGCTCATCGCAGCCCATGCTTGCGCTGTATAACCCACCTGAACGAGGAACTTGGACATCCGACCTCCCTTGCCAGATTGTCGACGGGTGCCGCTTTGTTCCCACACTACTGATTTGGCCACGGCCGCAGTCACTACTGGAGCGCTCTCTCGCTTGCCTGCAGTTCTCGTTGGCAACGCGTCCGGAGCATTCGTGCCCGGAGTCACGCGGCTGTGGTGGCGCTGAGACTCGTGAGGCGACAGTCGCTCAGGATCCGGTTCCCGATCTCGTCGCGGTTCAGCTTCGGTCCGTCAAGGCGACCTGTCCGTTCGGGCCCGCGCCGGTGTCCTGTGGGCCCCGAGCCTCAAGGGCATCACTGAACACCTCATAGCGGGCGCCCCCGGCCTGCTTGGCGTGGTACATCGCGAGGTCTGCCTCGTGCAGGAGCTTCTTGACGCTGTCACCCGGCTCTCCCGTGGCGACCCCGATTGAAGCGGACACTCGCACCTGTTCACCTTCAATTTCGAACGGCATGGTGAATGCGGCCAGGGCGTGGTGGGCGATCTTGACCGCGTCCGGGGTGGCGAGAACTTTCTCGCAGACGACGACGAACTCGTCTCCGCTCAAACGGCCGACCGTGTCCTCGGTCCGCGAACTGTCCAAGAGTCGGTCCGCTACTGACTTGAGCACGGCGTCGCCGAAGTCGTGGCCCCGGGTGTCGTTGAAGGCCTTGAACCGATCGAGGTCGATGAAAAGCACGGCAAGCAGCTCACGCTCACGAGAGGCGCGTGCCAGCCCGTGCTCGATCCGGTCCATCGCCAGCACTCGGTTGGCCAAACCCGTAAGCGGGTCGTGCAGGACTTGGTGGGCGAGCTCGAGCTCGGCCGCTTTCCGGTCACTGATGTCACGGGTGATGCCGTCGACGCCGGTGGCCGCCCCTTTCACATCGCGCACGGTGAACAGGCTCTGGTTGACCCAGAGCTTCGACCTGTCCTTGCGGACTATCTCGACGTCCTCGGTCGTCCTGACCCGGCTTGAGGCCATCCGTTCCAGCCAGGAGTCGCGCTCAGTCGGGTCCACGAGCAGGTAGATGAGCTCCGGGTCTGCGTAGAACTCGTCCGGCGCGTATCCCGTTATCGCCAACGCGGCCGGGCTTACGAATTCGAACCCGGGCACGGGGAAGATCCGATACCGGAAGATGAGGTCCCGTGAATTCTCCGCCAAGAGGCGCAGGTGGCTTTCGATCCCGCGGGCTTTCTCTTCTGCTTCGCGATGCTCAGTGATGTCCTGAACTACGCCCGTCACCTGCGCAGGGACGCCGTCGGCACCGGCGCTGACCTCGATTGCCTCCAGCACCCACCGCTGCGAGCCGTCCGGCCGCACGATCCGGTGTTCGAGTTCGAAGTGACCTTCGTGCGCGAAAGCGGAGAGCGCGGCCATGCGGACTCGCGAACGGTCGTCGGGATGCACGCGCTGGAAAAAGTCCGCCATCGTCAATCCGGTGCGTTCGACAGTGCCGAAGATTCTGAATGTCTCGCTCGTACACGTAAGGGGCGCGTCCGGAGCCGTCCCACTCGTCCAGCCGCCGATGTGCCCTACGCGCTGGGTCTGTTCGAGGAGAGCCTGGCTTTCGGCAAGCTCACGTTCGTGGCGCTTCCGCTCAGAAACGTCGTGGGTCATGCTCAGCACGCCGATCACCGAGCCCTCGGAGTCGTGGATCGGAAGGACCGTAACCGACACCGGTATCTCGTGACCCTCCTTGTGCCGGCGAACGGTTTCGAGGTGGTTGACGCGTTCGCCCATGAAGACCCTCGTTCGAATTGCCGCTATCTCGTCCTTGCGGCTCGCGGGCGAGATCATCTCTACGCTCCGGCCGATCGCCTCGGCCGCGGTCCAGCCGTAGAGGCGCTCGGCGGCGAAGTTCCAGCTCACGATGAGACCGTTCAGCGGATGCATGATGATCGCGTCTTCACTCGAGTCGATGACGGCAGCTACGAGCTGATCCACCGAGAAGTCTGTGGGCAGGCTGGAGGTGGGGATGACGTGTTTGGGAGTCACCGCGTGCCCCCGGCGCGCCGGCATGGCTTCGGCACGAGACTTTGAGCAGCGAGCTTGCCCGCAAAGGACCGGCAACTGAGGGCCGTTGCTTTGCTGGCCCGGAGGGGAGACGTGCTCGAGGGCGGGCGCCGAAGCCGCGTGGCGGGGCTGGCTGGGCGGCTCCTGGAACCGCACCGGGGTGTTGACCGCCGTCCGGGCGACACATGTTCTTCCGGCGTCAGGTCGAACGCGCCCGTATCAGCGCCTGCCGGCTCCACGCTAGATATATCGACCGTCAAGGTGATCCACCCAAGCGCGGCCGACAAACTGGGCCGCCGTCCTCCACGGTGAGGTTCACGGTGCGCCTTTTCCCTGTCAGGGCACCCAGAGTATGTCGCCGCGCCCTATGCGGTCGCTATTTCGGACAGCACACACCGTCGGCGGCCATCTCACCGACCGAGGAGAGGATCTGGAGCGGGCGACCGGGATCGAACCGGCATGACCACCTTGGAAGGCTGGAGAATAAGCGTTCTGACCTGCTCTGCTTCCGGCCTATAAGTTCTTGACCTGGACATATGTATTCATGCACGCGCATGCGCGCCCAGAGAACAAAACGAAGTGGCTCTCTAGTGGCCCTCAAAAGACGGGTGCTCAACTTTGCCAGCGGGCGCGTGGACCTTGATCGTGTTCGTTGGAGTTGCGTTCGCGGGCCGAGCGATAGGCCGCATGGAGACAATCGGCTTGCGAACATCCGTGCGATGCGTCAACCAGTGCGTCCGTGGGAGTTCGCGAGGAGTCGCGCAAGATCGCCGGGGTGGTAGTAGACATGCCCGGCCATCGTTGTGAAGGGCAGCTTTCCGAGCGCCCGCATTCTTCTCAACGTTGCAACAGAGGCATGAAGGTGATCCGCGGCACGCTCCTCGGATACCCATTCGTCCCACGATATGACGCGAGGTGCCGAACAGCTCTCGTGGAGTGCCGACTGCAAGGTCCTTCGGGGACGCGATCCCGTCGAACTGGTTCTCATCCTCACGACAACCATCTTCCTCATGATCACGAGGATCGAGCTGCTCGGGCCTACCCGTCGAGCTTCGAGAACAGCTCAGCGATGACGAGCTCACCGGCCATCATCATGTCGTAGTCCTTAGGGATCGCACGGACCAAAGGCGTGAGGTCGTCGCGAAACGCCGGGCGTCCAAGCTTCTCCCTGAGGTTCCTTTCGGCGAGCACGGCGGAGTATGTCTCCGGGCGGTACGGGGCGAAACTCGCCACGATCTCGGAGGGATCGAGGCGGAGACGGTCGAGGGCGAGCCAGAGATCAAAAAGGTCGCGACCCTTGAGTCGCTGGTAGAGCGCTCGCAGCTTGGTGGCGACGAGCTCCTCGCGAGAGAAGGTCAGTACGTCCGCGGCGCCCTCGTACCACGCTGATTTGACGGTGAACGGGTGGCGGATCAGCTCTCGCGCTGGCGAGCGCTCGTGCGTGTTCACCTCGATCTTGATCCGCATGGTGCCGGATCCGGACTCGAACGGCGCGCGCAGGTAGACCTTCGGGTGCGCGCCGCGCGCCGTGTGGCCGTCCATGCCGAGCCGATCTCCGATGGCCCGCAGGGCATCGAAGACGTCACCGATGCCGTCGGCCGTGCGACGGACGTAATCAAGGTCCTCGCTGTAGCGCAGTCCTGGCACGATGTGGAGCTTGTGCAGGCAGGTCCCGCCCCGGAAGGCGAGCTCCTTGCTCAAATAGGGGTCTTCCGCGATCTCGACGATGAGGCGTGACAAGAGGAGGTCCTGTTCCACCTGTTCAATCGTGGGCCACGGTACTTTGTTCGACCACTCGACGATGTTCGCCTGCGGGATCACAGATCCGGCTCTATATCCGCGTTGACGAGGAGGTTCCACTTCTTGTCGAGCAGGCCGGATCGCTTGTCCGCGGGGTCGAGTCGCGCTGGGATTCGGCGGCGCTCTTTCGACAGGCTCGCCAGCTTGCCGGTGTCGAT